>NZ_JOGB01000020.1 GCF_000719335.1 Streptomyces sp. NRRL S-87 | reverse complement strand
CCTCGGGGCGGAAGGGTCGCGAAGGTGTCGGCCGAACGCCCGCTCCCCGGGGTTCAGGAAGTGCGGTCCGGCCCCTGGGCGCGGTCCTCCACGTGGTACTTCTGGGCGAGTCGGGCGAGGGCGACGGCCGCGAGCAGGAGGCCGAAGTCGCGCAGCGCGATGTCGTAGAAGCCGGGGACGGTCAGCAGGTTGACGATGATGCCGGTGAGCCAGGCGGCGACGAGCCAGCCGCCGAAGCGCGGGGCGAGTGCCACGACGACACCGGCGACGATCTCGATCACGCCGACCGCGGACATGTCGGCCTGGGCGCTGCCGGGTACGACGTCGTCGATCCAGGGCGCGAGGTAGGCCGGCCAGTCGACGAGCAGGTTGGCGAACTTGTCGAGGCCGAAGAGGACCGGTGCCGCCGTGAAGCCGATGCGCAGGATCCAGAACGCCTGCCGACCGGGGTCGGCGAACTGCGCGTGGCGGCGGCTGGTGGGGGTGATGGTGGCCGTCATGACAGCCTCCTTCTAAAAATGAGTTCTCTTGACGATAGAAACCCCGTTTCCTTCTTTAGTCAAGAGTCATGGGTTTTACACTGGGAGCGTGGAGCAGCCCATGGACCCGAAGGACACCTCGCACGCGGACATCGCCGCCGTGGCCTCGCTCGACGAGCCCACCCGCAGGCGCCTCTACGACCACGTGGCCCGCCAGCCCGGACCGGTCAGCCGGGACGAGGCAGCCGCGGCGCTCGGCCTGGCCCGGCAGACGGCCGCGTTCCACCTGGACCGCCTGGCCGAGGAATCACTGCTGGACGTCGTCTACGAGCGGCGCACGGGACGGACGGGGCCCGGGGCCGGCCGCCCGGCCAAGCTCTACCGGCGCTCGGCCCGGCAGGTCGCCGTCAGCCTTCCCGACCGGCGGTACGAGCTGGCCGGGCGGCTGCTCGCGCAGGCCCTCGAGGAGGCGGAGGCCACCGGCGAGCCGGTGCGCGGGGTACTGCACCGCAAGGCGGCGGAGCTGGGCGCATCGCTGGGACGGCGGGCCGGCGGGGGCGTCTTCGAGGTGCTGGAGCGCAACGGGTTCGAGCCCCGGCACGAGGGCGACGCCGTCGTGCTGGCCAACTGCCCCTTCCACGCCCTGGCCAGGGACCACACCGAGACCGTCTGCGGCATGAACCTCCACCTGGTCGGCGGCCTCCTCACCGGCCTCGGTGACGCGTCCTTCCTGGCGCGCCCGGCCCCCGGACCCGGCCGGTGCTGCGTCCGCCTCGACCCGGCGCCGCGATGGACCCCGTGATCGATGCGCAGGACGTCGGCTCCCGGGCCGGGGCAGGATGTGAGCACGACAGCGGGCCGCATCCGGCCGGTCCGCGCACGGACGTGGAGAGACGCCATGAGCAGCACCGGCAGCGGCGCGTACGAGGGGTTCTCGGCCGAGGAGCGGGCCGCGATGAAGGACCACGCGGAGGACATGAAGAAGGCGGCGCGGCGCGGCGGCTCCCGCGCGGAGAAGGCCGCGCAGGCGGTGCAGGACGTCCTCGCGAAGATCGCGGAGATGCAGGACTCCGACCGCGCCATGGCCGAGCGGGTGCACGCCCTGGTCACGGCCGCCGCCCCGGCCCTGGAACCGAAGCTCTGGTACGGCATGCCCGCGTACGCGGTCGACGGCAAGGTCGTCTGCTTCTTCCAGAGCGCCGAGAAGTTCAAGGCGCGGTACGCCACCCTCGGGTTCAGCGACCTGGCGCAGCTGGACGAGGGCGCGATGTGGCCGGCCGCGTTCGCCCTGACCGAGGTCACGGACGAGGTGGCGGCCCGCATCACGGAGCTCGTGAAGCGGGCGGTGGGCTGAGGGGCGGGCCGGGCGGGAGAGCGACACCGTGCCCCGACGCCCCGGGAAGCCGCGTCGGCTGGTCGCCGACGGGCGCGCGTACCTCTGGACGCTCCGCCACCGGCACGACGGGCCGGCGGACGGCAGGTCCGGGGGATGCCGCGAGACCCTCACGCTGCACCCCCAACCAGCCGGCGCCGGCGGCCCGTTGCGCATCGTGTTCACCCAGGGACCGGACCGGTACGTCCCGGGCGGGTTCCCCCTGGGCTCCGGCGACGTGGGCTACGTACGGGGCGCGTCCCTGAACCTCCACGAACCGGGTGCCGTCCGGGCGCTGCTCGACGCCGCCTCCGCCGCCGGGTGGCGGCCGGGGCACCCGGGGGCGGTGGAGGTCGACGGCTGGTCCCTGCTGGAGGCGGCGGACCGGATCCACCGCGGCGGCGAACGCCATGGGGAAGCCGCGGCGCCTTCGGCCGCCGACGGGCCGTGACGTACTGCCCGGCCGCCCGCACGCCGCACGAGCAGGAGGGCGGGGCCGGGAACCCGTGCCCGCCGCTGCCGGGACCGGCGGCCGCGCCGCGTGGGGGGGCGGCGCGGCCGTCGGGGGCTCCTCGGCTCAGCGCGGGACGAGCAGGGACAGCGAGCGCGGCACGACCCGTGCCACCGCGGGGAGCGGGCCGGCGAGGTCGCCGTCCGCGTACGCGTTGATCCCGTCCGACTCGATGCGCACGGTCGCCGAGCGGTGCGTGCTGACCGCGCTCTGGCGCACGTGCGTGCCGCGGAAGACGGTCGGGAAGAACCGCACGAGCCTGGCGCGCGGCAGAGCCGCCACCAGGGTGAGGTCGAGCAGGCCGTCCCGGGGGTCCGCGTCCGGGCAGATGCGCATGCCTCCGCCGTAGCTGCGGGTGTTGCCCACCGAGGCCATCGTCAGGTCCCGGCGGATCTCCTGGCCGTCGTCGAGCACCAGCCGGAAGGGCAGCGGTCGCAGGCTCGCCAGCTCGGCCAGCATCGCCAGGTGGTACTTGAGGCGGCCGCGCGGCCGTGTCATCCGGTTGGCCCGGTCGCTCACCAGCGAGTCGAAGCCGATGGCGAGCACCGAGCCGAAGTACCGGCCCGCGCCGTCGGCCGTCTCGATGCGGCCGGTGTCCACCCGCAGCACCCGGCCGGCGGCGATGACGTCGGCGGCGGCCCGCGGGTCACCCAGCGGCAGGCCGTACTCCCGGGCGAGGTCGTTGCCGGTGCCGGCGGGGACCACGCCCAGCGGCAGGTCGGTCTCCGTGACGGCCTGGAGGGCCAGGGAGATCATCCCGTCGCCGCCGACGACCACGAGCGCGTCGACGCCGGAGCCCACCGCCTCGCGCGCCAGCCGCAGGCTGTCGGCCGGGTCGGTGCCGGTCGCGGTGGTCACGTCGATGCCGTGTTCGCGCAGCCGGGCCACGGCCGGGCCGGCCGCCCGGGCCGCGTGCCCGGACGCCGCCGCCGGGTTGGTCAGGACCAGCACGCTGCGGACGCCGCGGACCTCGGCCCCGTCCGCCCCCTCCCCCGGTCCCGTTCTCACGGGATCAGCTTTCCGGGGTTGAGGATGCCCGCCGGGTCCACGACGCCCTTGACGGCGCGCAGGACGGCCACGCCCAGCTCGCCGATCTCCCGCTCCATCCAGGCCCGGTGGTCGGTGCCGACCGCGTGGTGGTGCGTGATGGTGCCGCCGGCGCCCATGATCGCGTCGCTGGCGGCGGCCTTGGCGGCCTGCCACTGGGCGATCGCGTCGCCGCGCTGTGCCGCGACCACCGTGAAGTACAGGGAGGCCCCGGTGGGGTAGACGTGCGAGATGTGGCACATCACGAGCGAGGTGCTGCCGCTCGCCTGCAGGGCGCCCTGCAGGGCGCCGGTGACGGCGGTGCGCAGCTGCTCCAGGTCCGACCAGGTGGCGGCCGTCTCCAGGGTCTCGCACAGGGCGCCCGTGTCGAGCAGCGCGTCGCGCAGGTACGGGGCGTCGAAGCGGCCGTGCTCCCAGGCGTGGGCCGGGTCCTCGCCGAGGGAGGTGGCGCCGTGGGCGAGCAGGGTGCGGCGGGTCGCCTCGTGCCGGGCCTCGACCTGCTCCTCGCTGCCTTCGAAGACCGTGACGGCCATGCAGCCGCTGACCGCCTGCGGCGCGCCGATCTTCGAGGTCATGGCGAGGTTGACGCCGGTCTCGGTCTCGTCCGAGAGGCGGATCACGGTGGGGCCGGTGCCCTGCTGCTCCACGGCCCGCAGCGCCGCCGTGCCGGTGGCGAAGTCGGGGAAGCGCCAGGCCTCGTACCGGCGGACGGCGGGGACGGGGTGGACCCGCACCCGGACCGCGGTGATCACGCCGAGGGTGCCCTCGGAGCCCAGGAACAGCTGGCGCAGGTCGGGTCCGGCCGCGGAGGCGGGGCCGCGGCCCAGTTCCAGGGTTCCGGTGGGGGTGACGACGCGCAGGCCGCGGACCATCTCGTCGAAGCGCCCGTACCCGGCGGAGTCCTGGCCGGACGAGCGGGTGGCCGCGAAGCCGCCGATGGTGGCGAAGCGGAAGCTCTGCGGGAAGTGGCCCAGCTCGAAGCCGTGCGCGCCGAGCAGTTCCTCGGCGCGCGGGCCGGTCACGCCGGCGCCGAGGACCGCCTCGCCGGAGACCTCGTCGAAGGAGAGCAGGGCGTCGAAGCGGCGCAGGTCGAGGGAGACGACCGCACCGAACTGTCCGCGGACCGGGTCCAGTCCGCCGACGACGCTGGTGCCGCCGCCGAACGGGACCACCGCGATGCGCTGCCGGGCGCAGAGCTCCAGGACGGCCCGGAGCTCCTCCTCGGTGCCGGGCAGCACGACCGCGTCGGGCGCGTCCTGCGGCTCGGTGCTGCGGCGGCGCAGCAGGTCCGGCGTGGACTTGCCGCCCGCGCGGGGCAGCCGGTCGGCGTCCAGGACGCTGACGTGCCCGGCGCCGACGATCTCGGTGAGCGCCTTGAGGTGGACCCCGCTCAGGGCCGAGGGGCGCAGCCGCACCTCGTCGCGGGCGGGCGCCGGCGTCGGCGCGTCGAGCTCCAGGAGGCTGTCGAGGAGGCCCTTGACGTCCTCGGAGAGGGGTTTCGCCAGCTGCGGGTCGCCCCAGGCGTTCCAGGCCATGGGCGGGGTGGGCAGCGCTGCGGCGTCGGACGGGGGCAGGTGCGTAGACATGCGTTACAGTTTTCCACATCATGTCAATCAGTAACAGCGCTGGAAGCGACGACGAGTCCCCGAGCATCGACGACAAGATCCTCGACGCGGCGGCCGAACTGGTCACCGTGCTGGGCAAGCGCGTCCAGCTCGCCGAGATCGCCCGGCGGGCCGGGGTGAGCCGGCCCACGGTCTACCGGCGCTGGCCCGACGTCCGGGCCGTGATCGGGTCCCTCCTGACCCGCGAGATCATGCGCACCGTCGAGCGGACCCCGCGCTCGGGCGAGGACCGCGCCGGCCTGGTCGAGTGGATCGTCGACGTCGCCGTGCAGCTGAGGGACCACCCGGTGCTCGGCGGTCTGCTGCGCGACGGCGACCTGCTGGCCGAGTACGTCGTCCAGCGGCTCGGCACCAGCCAGCGGACCCTGCTGACCCTGCTGCGGGAGGCCGTCGAGACCGGCCAGCGGGGCGGAACCGTCCGCCCGGGCGAACCGGTCCAACTCGCCGCCATGGTCCTGCTCATCACCCAGTCCACGGTCCAGTCGCACCGCATGGTCGCCGACCTGCTGCCGGAGACGGCGTGGCGGAGCGAACTGGCCCTCGCCCTGAACGGATACCTGAGGCCATGACCGAATCCGCCCGCCCGGCCCCCGACGCCCCGCGTTCGGCCCTCAACGCCGCCCGCCGCACCGCCGACCTCACGGAACTCGCCGCCGGAGACCCCGTCGACCTGCTGGTCGTCGGAGGCGGCGTGACCGGGGCCGGGGTGGCCCTGGACGCCGCCGCGCGTGGGCTGCGCACCGTGCTCGTCGAGGCGCGCGACCTCGCCTTCGGCACCAGCCGGTGGAGTTCGAAGCTGGTCCACGGCGGGCTGCGCTACCTCGCCTCCGCCCAGGTCGGCGTCGCCCACGAGAGCGCCGTCGAACGCGGCATCCTGATGACCCGGACCGCCCCGCACCTCATCCGCGCGCTGCCGCAGGTGGTCCCGCTGCTGCCGTCGGTCTCCCGGTCCACCGCGGCCCTGGTGCGCACCGGCTTCGTCGCCGGCGACGTGCTGCGGATGTCCGCCCGCACCCCCGCGGACGTGCTGCCGCGGGCCCGTCGCGTGGACGCCCGCGAGGCGGTACGACTCGTGCCCGCCGTCCGCTCCGAGGGGCTGCGCGGCGCCCTGGTCGCCCACGACGGCCAACTCGTCGACGACGCCCGGCTGGTCGTCGCGATCGCGCGGACCGCCGCCGAGCACGGCGCGCGCGTCCTCACCCGGGTCGAGGCCGCGAACGTCACCGGCACCGGCGCCGACGTGACCGACACGCTCACCGGCGAGACGCTCCGCATCGAGGCGCGGGCCGTCGTCAACGCCACCGGCGTCTGGGCCGACCAGCTCGACGCCTCCATCAAGCTGCGGCCCAGCCGGGGCTCCCACCTGGTGTTCGACGCGGCCGCCTTCGGCCGGCCCAAGGGCGCCCTCACGGTCCCGGTCCCCGGCTCCACCAGCCGCTTCGTCTTCGCGCTCCCCCAGCAGCTGGGCCGCGTCGTCCTGGGGCTGACGGACGAGGAGGCCCCCGGCCCCGTGCCCGACACCCCCGTACCCACCGACGCGGAGGTCGACTTCCTCCTCGACACCGTCAACACCGCCCTGGGCCGCGCCCTCACCCGGGCCGACGTACGGGGCTCCTACGCCGGGCTGCGACCCCTGCTGGACGGCGGGGACGGCGCCACCGCCGACCTCTCGCGGCAGCACGCCGTACGCGAGGCGCCGTCCGGGGTGATCACCGTGGTCGGCGGCAAGCTCACCACGTACCGGGCCATGGCGGAGCAGGCCGTCGACACCGCCTGCCGGCTGCGGGGGCTGTCCGCCGGGCCGTGCCGCACCCGCGACCTGCCGCTGGTCGGCGCCCCCGGGCACCCCGGCAGCCGGCCCGCGACCCGGGCGGACGCGCCCGCCCCGCTGATCGCCCGGTACGGGGGCGAGGCCCGCGCCGTGCTGGCGGCGGCCACGGTCCCGGATCCCGAGGGCCGGATCGCGGAAGCGATCAACATCACCCGGGCCGAGGTCGAGTTCGCGGTGACCCACGAGGGCGCCCTCGACGTGGAGGACGTCCTGCACCGCCGCACGCGGATCGGCCTGGTGCCCGAGGACGCCGAGTCGGCCCGGGCCGCCGTGGCGGAGATCGTCTCCGGCGACTGACCGGACCGGCCCGCGGTCCGGGCGGCGGGTGCGGGCGGCACGGGGGCGGGACGGATGCCCGCTCCGCACGGGGCCGCCGTGCACACGCCGCATACCCCGCTAGCTACCCCGCCGGCCCGTGCGCGGCGCGGCTCGGTCGGTACGGGCGGCCCCGGCGGTGGGGAGGCGGCCGGGGGCGGGGACGCGTTCGAGGACGCCGCCGGCGAAGACGTCGTAGAGCGGGAGCGTCTCGAGGTGGACGTACCCGATGTGGCAGTCGCACACGGCCAGGGGGCAGGGTCGCGGGCCGAGGGCGGTGCGGTAGGAGCCGTCGTAGAGGTTGCCGAGTTCGGCCCGTACGAAGTGGCAGCGGCGGACGGTGCCCCCGCCGTCCACCGAGACCACCGACGCGCCGGTGCGGCAGGGCAGGCCGGCGGACCGGTGCGGGTGGCGGCTGTAGGGGAAGAGCGGGTCGACGGCGGTCCAGAGGTCGGCCTCGGCGTCCGTGTACCGGTGGCCCTCCGCGGCGTTGACCCACAGGTAGACGTGCGCCGGCAGGTCGGCGCGGAGCCTGCGGGCGTGCGGGAGGTTCTCCGGGAGGCCGACGATGCCGACGCTGTGGCGGACGCCGCGCTCGGCGAGGTCGTGGACCTTCGCCAGGAAGCGCTCGTAGGGCGTCTGGCCGGGGTGGTACGTGCACCAGAGCGCGAGCGTGTCGAGGTCGGCCCCGGCGAGCCAGTCGGTCCGGCAGCTGAGGTTGGTCTGGATCGCGACGCGGGCGACGTTCGGCCGGTGCGAGAGGTCGACCAGGGCCCGCCGGTACCAGGAGCGGACCAGCCCCTCGCCCCAGGGGGTGAACAGGACCGAAAGGCGGTCGTCGGCGGCCGCCGCGATCCAGGCGGTGAAGCGTTCGAGGGCGGCCCGGTCGGCGCGCAGGAGGTCGGGGCTGTCGCGGCGCTTGGCGAAGGGGCAGTACGGGCAGTCGTAGTCGCAGGAGGCGAGCGGGCCGCGGTAGAGGATCGTGAGGTCCATGGGCGGCGGCCTACTTCGGTGCGTAGGCGGCCATGGCGGCGCGGACGGCGGGCGAGAAGAGGGCGGGGCCGAGCGCGTCGGAGTGCGCGAGTCCCTCCGGGGTCAGGCGCAGCAGGGCGCCCCGCTCCGTGCCGGCGCCCGGCCCCGGGTCCCGGAGCCAGCCGCGGGCGGCGAAGTCGGCGAGTTCGGCGGGGAAGTCGGCGTACGGGTCCGAGCCGAAGCGCGCCCGGTAGTCGTCGAGCGGCATGCCCTGCGCCTGGAGGAGCGACTGCAGGAGGTGGCGGCGACGGGCCTCGTCGCCGTCGACGTACCGGCCGTGCACGGCGCGGGTGAAGTCGGCGGTGGCGGTGTAGTCGTCGATGATCGCCCGTATCTCGCCCATGTCGACGGCGTAGTCGAAGGAGTAGTGGAGGTCGGCGGTGTAGGAGCGGGCGCCGCAGCCCAGGCCGATCATGCCGTCGGTCTGGCAGGCGTGGTCGTCGGGGCCCCGCGGGGCCGCGCCGGGGCGGCGGAACATCCGCATCGAGACCTGCTCGTACCCGTGCGCGAGGAGGTGGTCGCGGCCCTGCCGGTACAGGGCCAGGCGCTGTTCGTCCCACTCGCGGTCGGTGTGGGCGGTGCGGCGGGCGAGGCCGGTCAGGGGGCGGACGTAGAGGGGGTAGAGGTACAGCTCCTCGGGTTCCCAGGCGAGGGCGGCGCCCAGGGAGCTGCGCCAGCTGGCGGGGGTCTGGCCGTCGATGCCGTAGATGAGGTCGATGTTGAGGACCGGGATGCGGGCCTCCCGGATCCGGCCGAGGGCGGCCTCGACGTCGGCGCGCCGCTGGGGGCGTACGGCGGCCCGGGCCTCGTCGTCGACGAAGCTCTGGACGCCGAGGCTGAGGCGGGTGGCGCCGCGGTCGGCGAGGACGGCGAGCCGGTCGGCGGTCGCGGTGGCGGGCGAGGCCTCGACGGAGAGCGGGACGGCCCGCAGGTCGGCCCCCATGCGCCGCTCGGCGATGTCGCACAGGCGGGTGAGCTCGTCGGCGGTGAGGAAGGTGGGCGTGCCGCCCCCGAAGGCGGCGTTCGCGAAGCGGACGGGGTCCTCGTCGCCGAGCGCCTCGCGGACGGCGGCGGCCTGGCGGTCGAGCGCGTCGAGGTAGCGGCCGGTGAGGCCGTCGGGGGCGCCGATCCGGGTGAACAGGTTGCAGAACCCGCAGCGGACCTCGCAGAACGGTACGTGGAGGTAGAGGGAGAGGGCGTCCTTGGGCTCGCCGCGCCACAGGTCCCGCAGGGCGGGCCGGCCGGGCAGGCGGCGGTAGGCGGTCTTGTGGGGGTAGGCGTAGACGTAGCTCTGGTACGGGCGGACGCCGGCCGGGGTCCCGGCGGGTGCGGGAGCGGCGGTGGTGGCCGGGACCACGGGTGCGGCTGCGGGAGCGGACGCCGGCGGGGCGGGGGCGGGGGCGGACGCGGTCGGGGACACGGGTGCGGCGGGGGCGGTCATGCGGACGGCTCCAGGAAGAAGTGGGCGTACGGCACGGTCCACACGGCCTCGTGGGCGAGGCGGTGGCCGGTGTAGCCGTCGTCGCCGTAGGTCGTGCCGTGGTCGGAGCAGACGATGGCGAAGCAGCGTCGGCGGGAGCTCATCGCGGCGAAGAGGCGGCCGACGTGCCGGTCGACGTACTCCAGGGCGGCGGCGTGGCTGGCGCGCGTGTCCCCGGCGTCCGGGGTGGCGCCGGGCAGGTGGAACCAGTTGGGCTGGTGCAGCGCGGAGGCGTTGAGGAAGAGGAACAGCCGCTGGTCGGCGGGGAGTCCGGCGACGACCTGCTCGGCGCGCTCGACCTGCGCTTCGAAGGAGGTGGGGGACGCGACGCCGAACGCGGGCTCCCAGTGGCTCTCCTGGAACATCCCGGGCAGCACGTCGCCCAGCGCGCCCTGCTTGTTGAAGAACCCGACGCCGCCGATGCAGACGGTGCGGTACCCGGCCGCGGCGAGGCCGGAGACCAGGTCCGGGGTGTCGAAGACGTACGTGCGTCCGGCCGTGCTCTCGCTGCCGGCGAAGCGTGCGGCGAACAGCCGCGGGTGCGGGCCGGGCGCGGCGGGGGTGGGCAGGAACCCGGCGAACATCGCGTGGTGGGAGGCGTAGGTGAAGCTGCCGGGGGCGTGCCGCCGCTCCCACGCGCCGCCCGGGAGGTGGCGGGCGAGGTGCGGGATGCGGCCGGCGGCGGCCAGTTCGACGGCGACGTCGTGGCGCAGGGTGTCCAGGGTGAGGAGGAGCAGGTCGTCACGGCCGACGACCTCGTTCATGTCGGGGTCCGGGGTGCGGGGGTCCGCAGTGTTCGGGTCCGCGGGGCGGGGGTCCGCGGTGTTCGGGTCCGCGGGGCGGGGCTCCGCGGTACGGGGGTCAGGCAGGTGCACGGCGGTTCCTTGCGACGTGGTGCGGTGCTGCGGCGACTTGGGCCGCGTACGTGTCCAGGCCCTCGGCCCCGCTGCCGGGCAGGCCGGTCAGGCCGGGCAGCAGGTCGCCGAAGGCGTTCACCTCGGCGACGGCGAACCGCCGCCAGCCGACGGCGGGGAGCAGGTCGACGCCCACGCACAGGGTGTCCGGGAAGCAGGCCGCGGCCCGTTCGCAGGTCTCCAGGGCGTCGGCCCACTTCGGCCCGGCGGCCTCGGCGACGGCCCCGAGGTCGCCGCGGCTGCCGCCGAGGTGGAGGTTGGTCATGGGCGAGCGGCTCGTGCGGACGACGGCGTGGGTGGCCCGGCCGGCCACGACGACCACGCGCAGGTCGGCCGCACGGCCGCCCAGCGAGGCCTTGGGCCACCAGCGCTCCACGTGCAGCCCGTCGGGGGCGAGGGCGTCGACCAGGGCGGCCGCCTCGGGTTCGCTCGTGATGCGGCGCACCCGCAGGGAGTTGTGCAGGCTCCCGTCCTCGGCCGTCTCGACGGAGGTGGTCGCCCTGATCCTGCCCCGCCCGGCGGTCTCGACGGCGACCACGCCGGACGCGGAGGAGCCGTGGGCGGGTTTGACGAACGCGCGGGGCATGCCGTGCGCGGCCATCAGGTCCCGTACGTCGGCCCAGCCGCGCACGGGCGCGGCGCCGCCGGAGGTCGGGGACGCCGGGACCGGTACGCCGGCGCGGTCGAGGGCGCGGTGGCAGAGCCGCTTGTCGAACAGGACGGCCAGCTCGTCTGGGTCGTCCAGGCGGCGGCCACCGGTGAGGGTGCGGACGGCCGCGGTGAAGCGGGCGTACCAACGGGCGCCGCCCTCGACCCGGGTGGGGTCGGCGACGCCGCGCAGGATCCGGTCGACCTCGGGGTCCTCCCCGGGCGAGTCGAGGCGGACCAGTTCGTCGGCGGCGAAGGCCGCACCGCCCTCGCGCAGGACGGACACCCAGGGCACGACACGCGGCGCGGGCCGGCCGGCCCGGCGCACGGCCTCGGTGAACAGGGCGAGGCGGCGGTTCGTCGGGTTGCCGACGACCGCCCAGCGCGGGGGCGTGTGCTGAGTCATGGGCCGGCTCGCTACTCGCCGACGGCGACGAAGCGGTGGACCCGGCCGTCCCACTCGTCCTCTTCGGCGCCGTCCCGGTCGAGGTCGAGGATGACGCCGGCGCCCTCCAGGGCGTCCTTGAAGCGCTGCTTGACGGGGTCGCTCAGGTAGTTGTGGTGCAGGTCGAGCTTCTTGAGGTGGGTGAGCGGCTGGCCGCCGAGGAGTGCGGCGGCGCCCTGGTCGGTGAGGACGCCCATGGAGAGGTCGAGGGTCTCCAGGCGGGCGACGACGGGCGCGGACGCCATCGCGGTGGCGATCTCGTCCTGGTACTCGCTGTTGCGCAGGGCCAGGTGGCGCAGGCCCGGCAGGCGGTCGCCGGCCATGATGGGCTCCACGTCGGTGAGGGTGCTGTCGCCGCCGTACTCGTCCGTGCCGAGCCAGAGGTCGAGGTGCGTGAGGGCCGGCAGGTCGCTGGCGGCGATGTTGCGGACCACGCGGGCGGGCAGGCCGCCGGTCTCGACGGTGAGGGAGCGCAGGTGCCGGTGGGTGAAGGGCGGGACGGCCAGCCCGGTGCCACCGCGGACGCCGAACTCCTCCAGCTCCGGGAAGTTCTCCAGGAGCGGGCCGACGTCGCCCTGGTTGATCCAGCTGACCTCGCACTCCTCGGACACCATGTCGCCGAGGAAGAGGGCCCGCAGGGCGGGGAGTTCGGCGCGGGCGCCGACGAGCGCCCCGATGATGTCCTCGGGCCCGTTCTCGTACGCCTCCTCCCAGGCTCCGACGACGATCGCGCGGACGCGGGAGGTGTCGACGGCCGCGGTGAAGCGGGTGAAGGCCTCGGTCCAGCTCTCCTCGGCGTCGTAGGAGTCGGAGGCGATGCGCCAGGCGACGGAGTCGGCCGCGGGCAGCGGGGTCCGGCCCTCGTCGTCCGGACCGGGGAAGGTGAAGACGGGAAGTCCGTACGACTCCGTCAGGTGCCTCGGGTAGCTCATCGTGCCCGCCGTTCCTCGTGTGTCGCGCCCGTCGCGCCGGGTGCGCCTCGTCCTGTCCCTCGTGTCCGGCGCCGCGGCCGCGGGGCCCTCGGGCGGGCCTCGACCGGGTGTGCGGCGTCGATGTGTGCAAGTTGTAGCAAGTGGCGCTGACAGGGCCGGTGGCGGGGGCCGCGTGGGACGCGGCGGGGCCGTGGTCGGACCCGGCCCCTGGCTTCGGGAGTCGACGCGGCCGCACCGGGTGGAGCGTCGGGAGGGGGGCAGCCGGCGGGGCCGGGCGAGTTGACGCCGGGGCAGATCCGCGGCGAGGAGACCGCGGGGCTGCGCCGGGTGACCGCCGGGCGCGCGTGCGACGCGGCGCCCGGCGAGGTGCCCGACTACCCCGGGGTCGCGGCGGGGTCGGGGGCGGGCTGTCGGAGCGTGTTCTGCGTGGTGCTCCCGGCGCCGTCGGCGGGCGGATCCGATGCCGGGTCGGGCTTGGGCTTCTGCCCGGTGGCCGGGGCGGGCTTCTCCCCGGTGGCCGGAGCGGGCTTCCGGTCGGGTGCGGGAGCCTGCTTCTGGTCCGTCGCGGGAGCCTGCTCCTGCTCCGTGGACGGGGCCGGCTGCTGCCCGGTCGGCGGCTGCTTGTGGCCGGAGTCCTGCCCGGAGTCCTGGTCGGTGCCCTGTGCGGGGTGCTCGGGCGGCTTCTGCCCGGGGTGCTCCGCGGGGTTCGCCGGGTCCTTCGACGAGTCCTGCGGCGGCTGCTGTCCGGGACCGTCGCCCGGCTGCTGGCCGGTGGTCTGACCGGTGGTCTGACCGGTGGACTGACCCGGGTTCCGGTCGGGCTCCCGGTCGCGGTTCTCCCCCGGGTCCTTGACGGGGTCCTTCGCCGGCTCGGACGCCGGCTCGTTCGCGGGGTCCTTTCCGGGCTTGTCCACCGGCTCCTTCGCAGGGGCCTTCTCGGGCTCCTTCACCGTTTCCTGCGCAGGGTCCTTCTTGGTCTCCTTCGCCGGGACCTTCTCGGGGTCCTTCGCCGTGGTTCTGGTTCTGGTTCTGGTTCTGGGCCGGATCCTGGTTCTGGTTCTGGTTCTGGTTCTGGTTCTGGGCCGGATCCTGGTTCTGGTTCTGGTTGCCGGCCGGGTGCTGGTTCCGGTCCGATGTCTGGTCGGGGTTCTGGTCCTGGTCCTGGGGCCGGTTCGTGTCGTCCGTGTCCCGTCCGGGGACCTGGTCCGGCGCGTGGGGCTGCTCCTGCGGGCGGGGCGAGGGCAGCGCCGGCCCGGGGGCGTCGGAGGGCCGGTCCGCCGGGGGCGGGGCCGGGCGGTCGTGCGTACCCCGGACGTCGCCGCTGCGCCGCTCGTACCAGCCCTTGCTGCCCTTGTCGTACATCGTGACGGTCTTCACCGGCTCGGCCGCCGGCCTGACCGCGACGACGTCGGCGGACCGGAACGTCGACCACTCGGTGCCGCTGTACGTCTGCGCGCCCCTGGCCGCGACGGGTGGCGTCAGGGGGTTGCCGCAGGCACAGCGGACCCTGGGCACGCCGCGGTCGTCGACCAGGACGGCCGTACCGGCCTGCAGTACCGCCTGGTAGCTCGTGGCACGGCCGCCGGCGAACCCGTGGTTGGTGACCCGGGTGTCCCAGCCCAGCCGGACCGGTGTCAGCGACCGCAGGTACGCGGGGACGGCGGACTGCCGGATCCCCAGCGGGGCGGCGAAGGCCCTGCCCTTGTCCCCGTGCCGGGTGAGGAAGTCGACCTGGCGCTCCACGTCGCAGCTGGCGACGTTGCGCGTGCCGCCGTACAGGCCCGGGTGCGCCCCGTCGACCTCCAGGGCGCGGGCGCCCTGCATCCTGCGGTCGGTGCCGCCGGCGGTGGCCGGGGTGATGTCGCCGGCCGTGGTCTCCCCCGCGGTCGAGGGGGTGAACGGATCGGGGCCCGCGGCCGAGGCGGACTGGAGGAAGATCTCCCCGCCGGGCGCCCCGTTGCCGGACATGAGGGTGAAGGCGAGCACGGCGGCCGCTCCCACGACCACCGCGGTGCCGGCGCTCAACACGGTCTTGCGCGGTCGCCTGCGGCGGACCGCGCGCCCGGGCCCGTCCGGGGCGCCGGGTCCGCCGGCCCCCGGGCCCGGCGGCCCGGGTGGTGGCGGGGATCCGGAGGGCGGCGGGGTCCCCGCGGGCAGCGCGGAGCCGGGCGGCGGTCCGCCGGTCGGCAGGGACCCGGCGGGCGGCGGGGGCGGCGGTGTGGGCAGCTCGTGCGTGGAGCGTCCGGAGAGCGGACCCGACGGGGGCCCGGTGGGGCGGCCGGACGAAGGGGGCAGGGAGGTCATGACGCGCTCCCCTCGGGGGAGGGCGTCGGGGGAATGGCAGCGTTCCGCATCTTCGTGCTCCTTAACGGTGGGTGCGGGCCCCGACGGGGTGTGCGGGCCTCCGGTCCTTGACGTGCGCGGACCCCACGTCCTTCGAGTAAGCCCTCGGCCGTGAGGGGCGTCACGTCGCGACTTCTCGGGGCTTGACAGCGGGCGCCGGGGCGACCCGGGAGGCGACGCGCGGGGGCGGGGTCCGGGCCGGGCGCGGCCGAGGGGTCACTCCACCGGCCCGTCCGGGCGCGCCCCGGCCGGGTTCCCGGCACAGGCTGGGAACAGGGGAGTCCCGGCCACGAAAGGACCCGCACCTTGCTGAGGCTCGTAGTCGATCTCAACCGCTGCCAGGGATACGCGCAGTGCGCCTTCCTCGCACCCGACGTCTTCGCGATGCACGGAGAGGAGGGCCTGCTCTACGACCCCCAGGCGCAGGAGGCCCAGCGCGACCGCCTCCTCCAGGCGGCCGCCGCCTGTCCCGTGCAGGCCATCCTGATCGACGAACCGGACCTGGCGGCCGCGTCCGCCGGCGGTGGGCAGGACGCGGTCCGGTCCGCCTCGGGCGAGGCGGCCGCCGATGCCTGACAGCACCCTCGAACACCTCAGACGGGGTGGTCGCATCGTCGTCGTCGGCGCCTCCCTGGCCGGCCTGCGCGCCGCCGAGACGCTCCGCGAGAAGGGTTTCGCCGGCACCCTCACGATGGTCGGCGACGAGCCCTACGACCCCTACGACCGCCCGCCGCTGTCGAAGCAGGTGCTGCTCGGCCACGCCGACGCCGCGCGCACCGCCCTGCCCCGGCGGCGCGCCATCGACGCCGACTGGCGGCTGGGCGTGGCCGCGACGGGTCTGGACATGGCGGCCCGGCGGGTGCGCCTGGAGGACGGCCAGGAGGTCCCCTACGACCGCCTCCTCATCGCGACCGGCGTACGGGCCCGGCCCTGGCCCAACCCGGCCGAGGCGGAGCTGGACGGCGTCTTCGTGCTGCGCACCCGCGACGACGGCGTCGGACTCTCCCGCCGGCTGGCCGCGGGCCCCCGCCGCGTCCTTGTCATCGGCGCCGGTTTCACCGGCTCCGAGATCGCCTCCGCGTGCCGCGAACGGGGCCTCCAGGTCACGGTGGCCGAACGCGCGGACGCCCCGCTGGTCGGTGCCCTCGGCGGCGTGATCGGCCAGGTCGCCGCCGACCTCCAGCGGGAGAACGGCGTCGACCTGCGCACCGGAGTGATGGTCACCCGCCTGGAGGGCGACTCCGCCGGCCGGGTCCGGGCCGCGCACTTCTCGGACGGCACCAGCGTGGAGGCCGACGTCGTCGTGGTGGGCCTCGGCGCCGTCCGCAACACCGAGTGGCTGACCGGTTCCGGCCTCGGCGCCGGACCCCGCGGCATCGCCTGCGACGCCGGCTGCCGCGCCTTCGACATCCGGGGCATCGTCACCGACGACATCTTCGTCGCCGGCGACGTCGCCCGTTCCCCGCACCCGCTCTTCGGCTACCAGTTCCTGTCGCTGGAGCACTGGGGCAACGCCGTGTCGCAGGCCGAGACCGCAGCGCACAACATGCTCAGCGAGAGCACCGAGCGGCGCCCGCACATGTGGGTGCCCGCCTTCTGGTCGAGCCAGTTCGGGGTCAACATCAAGTCCGTCGGCGTGCCGTCCATGGGCACCGAGGTGATGATCACCCAGGGTTCCCTGGCCGAGCGGCGCTTCGCCGCCGTCTACGGCTACCAGGGCCGCGTCATCGGCGCCGTCACCTTCGACAACACCCGCTGGCTCGAGTTCTACGAGCGGCAGATCGAGATCACGGCACCGTTCCCGCCGCCGTACGACACCGTCGACCGGCGCCCCGAAGGCAGGCGCCCCGTGCCGGCCGACTTCCCCGACCCCTCGGTCCCCACCCACGGGCCCACCATCACCCTGAGCGGCTACTCGCCGGCCGATCGGCGGATGGAATTCACCCCCGCCGGGCACTGACCCGCCGACCGGCCCCCGGAGGAGCCTCCCCATGTCCCAAGACATCCTGCGCCGCATCCTCGACCCCGCCAGCCGCGCCGACCCGTACCCGCTGTACGAGGAGCTGCGCAAGACCCCCGTCTACCGCGACGGCGACGGGCCGTACGCGATCAGCCACTACCACGACATCCGGGCCCTGCTCCACGACCCGCGGATCAGCTCCGACCCGCGCAACCGGACGGACGTCGGCAACGACCCGCTGGCCGATGCCGAGGAGGAGGAGTCCACCACCCTGCCGACCCCCTTCCTCCGGCTCGACCCGCCGGAGCACGACCGGCTGCGGCGCATGACCAACCGCCCCTTCGGGCCCCCGCACTCGCCGCACCGCGTCGACTCCATGCGGCCCGAACTCCACACGATCGTCAAGGACCTCATCGACGGCATCGGCGACCCGGGAGACGTCGACGTGGTCGAGCAGTTCTCGTACCCGTTCCCGGTGACCGTGATCTGCCGTCTGCTGGGTGTGCCGCACGAGGACGAGTCCCGCTTCCACGTCTGGGCCGACACGCTGGCCGCCAGCCTCGACCCGGACCCGGACTCCGACCCCGACGAACGCGCCAAGGTCTCCCAGGGCGCCCGCATGGAGCTCGGCATGTACCTGGCCGGGCTGATCGAGGAGCGCCGCAAGAAGCCCGGCGACGACATGCTCTCCCGGCTGGCCGCGGGCGGCGGCGGCAAGGGCGAGGACGGGCCCATGTCCACCATGGAGCTGCTGAGCACCGCGGCGCTGCTGCTGATCGCCGGCCACGAGACGACGGTCAACCTCATCACCAACGGCATGCTCACCCTCCTGCGCCACCCCGAGGTCCTGGCGGACCTGCGCGCCAACCCGGGCCTCGCGGTGCCCCTGGTGGAGGAACTCCTGCGCTACGAGCCCCCCGTGCAGCTCCTCCCGGGCCGCACCGCGCTCGCCGACATCGAGGTCCGCGGCGTCACCATCCCGAAGGGCTCCACGATGTGGCTGGTGTTGGCCTCCGGCAACCGCGACCCGGAGCGCTTCGAGGATCCGCACCGCTTCGACCCCTACCGGAAGGACATCCAGCACCTCGGGCTGGGCAGCGGCATCCACAGCTGCTTCGGCGCTCCGCTGGCCCGTCTCGAGGCCCAGACGGCGCTGTCGGAGCTGGCCCGCCGGCTGGAGAACCCGCGCCTCGTGGCGGACCCGCCGCCGTACCGGCAGAACGCGGTGCTGCGCGGCCCGCGCCACCTGCGCATCACCTGCGACGGCATCCGCCCCTGAGCCCCTGGCCGGGCACGCGCGGGGGCGGGCCGCGCGCGCCCGGTCTCGGGCGCGAAGCCCGGCCCCGCCCCCGGGCCGGCTCGGTCCGTGTGGCCAGCCGGCCCGCGCCTACGCCGGTTCGCCTACGCCGGTTCCAGGAGGTGGGGGCCGTTGTTGCGGACGCTGTTGACCGCGGTGGAGACCGCCGTCGCGGTCAGGCGGCCGTCGGCGGGGGTGTGCAGGAGGGCGCGCAGGTCGTCCGTGTGCTGGTGGGCGGGGTCGAGCCAGGTGGCGTAGTCGTCGGGGTGGAGGGCGAGGGGCATCCGGGGGTGGATGCGGCCCGCCTCGTCGGTGGCCTCGGTGGTGATGATGGTGGCGGTGGTGAGCCAGGCCGCCGGATCGTCGTCGTCCTGCACGGACCTGTCGCGCCAGAACTCGTACAGGCCCGCCATCGCCATGACGCCGTCGTCCGCGGGGCGGATGAAGTACGGCTGCTTGTACGCCTTCGCCGTGCCGCTCGCGGGTACCGCGACCCACTCGTAGAAGCCGTCCGCCGGCAGCAGGCAGCGCCGCCGGGTGAACGCCTTGCGGTAGGCGGGCTTCTCGTGCACGGTCTCCACCCGGGCGTTGATCATCCGGGCGCCGACGGAGGGGTCCTTCGCCCAGGAGGGGACCAGGCCCCACCGCACGGGGCGCAGCCGCCGCCGCACCTCGCCCGTGCCGGTGTCGACGCGTTCGAGGACGGTCCACACCTCGTCCGTCGGCGCCACGTTCCACGAGGGGCCCGGCGCGCCGCGGTCGGGGTCGAGTTCGGCCTCGAAGAGGCCGGCGAGGTCTTCGGGAGCCCGTGAGGAGGCGTAACGGCCGCACATGCCTCCACTGTCCCATCCGGCACGGCAGCGGCGCAGCGGCACGGCGGAACCGGTCACGGTCACCAGGACTCCTCCGCGCCGGGCCGCGGCGCCGGCCGGCCGGCCGCCGGGCCCGGCGGTCGCGGAGCCCACCGGCGTGAGTGCCGAGGCGGGGACCCGCCGGCCCGTCAGGGGGGACGGCCCCGGCCGGTCCGGGGCCGCGGGCGGCTCAGTGGGGGGTCCAGGTGAACTTGCCCCCTCCCACCCACCGGACCTCTTCCAGGTCGTCGAGGTCGTGGATCAGGACGCCCGATTCGGCCGCGATCAGCAGCACGTCGGTCATCGACGTCGCCCTGCCGACGAACTCTCCGTCGACCTCGACGATGCGGAAGGGCGGATCGGCGGGTTGGACACCCAGGACGGTGATCCGCGCCGGAGAGAGATGAGGAGTCGAGCCTTCGGTCATGCGAAAACGGTTCCACGTCGAGCCGTGCGACGCATCCCGCGCCGTTGCGCCGACCGCCGTGCGGGGCGACGCGAGGGACCCGCGAGAGGCGTCGCGGAGCGCCGCGGAGCGCCGCGGGACGGCCTCGCGCCGCGCCGGCGGAGCGCGCGTACGGACCGCCTCGCCGCTCCGACGGAGCGCGACGCGGCGCGGCCCGCCTTCCCGGTACGGCGGGCGAACGGCGGTAGGGTGCCGCCCGTGTCCGAGCAACAGCGGGACCTGGTCGGCTACGGCGCCGAGCCGCCGCACGCCGGCTGGCCCGGCGGTGCCCGGGTCGCCGTCAGCCTCGTCCTCAACTACGAGGAGGGGGGTGAGCAGAACGTCCTGGAGGGCGACGCCGCCTCCGAGGGCTACCTGCACGAGATCGTCGGCGCTCCGCCGGTGGTGGGCGGGCGCGACCTGAACGTCGAGTCGATGTTCGCGTACGGCTCGCGCGCCGGCTTCTGGCGCCTCCACCGCACGCTCACGGCACACCGGGTGCCGGTCACGGTCCACGGAGTGGGGCAGGCGCTGGAGCGCAATCCGGACGCGGCGCGGGCGATGGGCGCGGCCGGCTGGGAGGTCGCGGGCCACGGCTGGCGCTGGATCGACTACCGGCACGTGCCCGAGGACGTCGAGCGCGCCGACATCGCGCGGACGGTCGCGACGGTCGAGCGGCTCGTGGGGCGCCGCCCCGTCGGCTGGTACACCGGCCGCACGAGCCCCCGTACCCGGAGCCTGGTCGCCGGGGCGGGCGGCTTCCTCTACGACTCCGACGACTACGCGGACGACCTGCCCTTCTACGTGGAGGCGGCCGGCCGGCCGCACCTCGTGGTGCCGTACTGCCTGGACGCGAACGACTTCAAGTTCCTGATCGTCCACGGTTTCACCACCGCCGACGACATGCTCGACTACCTCGTCGACACGTACGACGCACTGCACGCCGAGGGCGCCGACCGTCCGCGCATGATGAGTGTCGGCCTGCACAGCCGGATCACCGGCCGGCCCGGCCGCATCCGGGCCCTCGACGGGTTCCTCAGGCACGTCTCGCAGCTCGGCGGCGGGTGGATCGCCACCCGCGAGCAGATCGCGCGCCACTGGCTGGCCACGCACCCGCCCCTGCCCCGGCTCTGAACCGCCGACGCGGTGTGCTCCGGCGCCGGGGCCCGCACCCACCCTCACCGCCGTTCGTGGAACCCGCCCCCTACCGGGGTACGGCCCTGGGGGGTACCCCGGTATGACGTGCCGGTGCACGCGCGGTACCTACGCTGGCCGGACCATGAGGGATGAGAAGCGGCGTCGGCCGCGCGCGTCACAGGCAGGGGCCCGGGCCCAGGCGTCGCTGCGGAGTACCGCGGTGGCCCTCGCCACGCCCACCGGTCCCGGCGAGGCCCTGTTCGCCCGGGCGTCGTCCGCGTGGGTGCGCTGGCTGCCGTACGGGGTGGCGCTGGCGTTCGTCGCGTCGCTGCTGCCCGTCACGGTCACCGTGCTGGTGCAGGACTACCACGTGTACGGCGCCCTCGCCGGCGCCCTCGCCACCGCGCAGACCGCGCCGCTGGTGCTCGCCGTCACCCACCCCCTCCGGGCCTGGGGGATCGTCTTCGCCGGGGACGTCGCGGGCGGGTTCGCGCTGCTGGCCGCCTCCGGTGTGGACGGCCGGCCCTGGCCGTGGACGCCCATGGTCGTCGTCGGCTACCTCGCGCTGATGCCGGCCCTCGGGCTGCGGGAGTCCCGGCGCGTCCTGATCGGGGTGTGGCTGGCGACCGGCGCGGCGGGGGCGGTCTTCGAGATGGTCTCGCCGGACCGCGCGGGCGGGGTGACCGTCCTGCTCTTCGTGCTCAGCGGCGCCGTGCTGCTGCTCACCGCGACGCTGCGCGGGCGCGGGGAGGCCGAGTGGCGGCTGGTGGAGCAGGAGACGATCAGCGAGGCCGAACGGTCCCGCCGCACGCTCCTGGAGGAACGTGCCCGGATCGCCCGCGAGCTGCACGACGTGGTCGCCCACCACATGTCGGTGATCACCGTGCAGGCGGACTCCGCCCCGTACCGGATCCCGGACCTTCCCGACGCGGCCCGCGAGGAGTTCGCGACGATCGCGGCCGGGGCCCGTGAGTCGCTCGCCGAGATGCGGCGGCTGCTGGCGGTGCTGCGCAGCGAGGGCACGGAGGGCGAGCGGGCGCCGCAGCCGGGTCTGGACCGGGTGCAGCAGTTGGTCGAGGCGACCGTACGGGCCGGCGTGCCGGCGGAGCTGTCGCTGGCCGGTGACCTCCGGGAGCACGGCGAACTGCCGCAGGCGGTGGAGCTGTCGGCGTACCGGATCGTGCAGGAGGCGCTGGCGAACGTGGTCCGCCACGCGCCGGGCGCCGCGACGCGGGTGTCCGTGCGCGGCGGCGCGGAGGGCTGGTTGGACGTCCTGGTCGTCAACGGGCCCGCCGCCGAGCCGGCCGCCCCGGTGGAGCACGGGCCAGGCGCCGGCCACGGCCTCATCGGCATGCGCGAGCGCGTACGGTTGACCGGCGGCTCGCTCGACGCCGGGCCGCTGCCGGACGGGGGCTTCCGGGTCGCCGCCCGGCTGCCGCTGACCACCCCGAAGGGCGCCCCGTGACCATCCGCGTGATCATCGTCGACGACCAGGCCATGGTGCGGGCGGGCTTCGCCGCCCTGCTGTCCGCGCAGTCCGACATCGACGTGGTGGGCGAGGCTGCGGACGGCCGGCAGGGCGTCACCGTGGCCCGCGCCACGCACCCCGACGTGGTCCTGATGGACGTGCGGATGCCCGAGCTGGACGGGCTCGCGGCCGCGCGGGAGATCCTCGACCCCCCGCCGGGGGTGGTCCACCGGCCCAAGGTGCTGATGCTCACCACCTTCGACGTGGACGACTACGTGTACGAGGCGCTGCGCGCCGGGGCCTCCGGCTTCCTGTTGAAGGACGCGCCGCCGGCCGACCTGATCGCGGGGGTGCGGGTGGTCGCGGCCGGGGAGGCGCTGCTGGCGCCCTCGGTGACCCGGCGGCTGATCGCCGACTTCGCGGCCTCCCGGCCCGGGCCGCGCACCGACCGGGTCGCGCTGCGCCTCAACGGGCTGACGCCGCGGGAGTCGGAGGTGCTGGAGCTGATCGCCCGGGGGCTGTCCAACCAGGAGATCGCCGCGCACCTGGTGCTCGCCGAGCAGACGGTGAAGACGCACATCGGGCGGGTGCTGGCCAAGCTGGACCTGCGCGACCGGGCCCAGGCGGTGGTCTTCGCGTACGAGTCGGGGCTGGTCACGCCTGGGGGGCGGTAGGCGGGGGGGTGGCCGCTCCCCCACCCCCTACTGAGGTATGAGCGCGTAGTTGGCGCTGCGGTGTGACGTGCCGTGCGCCTATCCCTTCCTACCTTCCTGTCGCCGACGACGAGCGGGACAGGAAGGGGAGGGCACATGCGCCGGTTGACGAGGACCCGGGTTCCGGGGGCGCGCAGGGCGAGGGGGCGGATCGCGAGGACCGTGGTGGCCGCCGTGCTGACGGCCTCGGCGGTGGCCGGCACCGCGGGCTGGGTGTCCGGGGCCGCGCGCGGCCACGACGGCTACTTCGCGCCCGGTACCGACTCGCTGCGCGCGTTCGCCGCCATCGCGGACGGAGCGGCCCGATGAAGGCGCTGCGGGCGACGGCCCGCAGGATCGAGGCCGGTACGCCGGCCCACCGCGACCGCGCGATCGACGGGCTGCGCGCCCTGGCCCTGGTGGCCGTACCCACCGGGCACTGGCTGCTCGGCGGCTTCACCCGGTCGCCCGACGGCGCGCTCCACAACGCCAGTCCGCTGTCCGCCTTCGGCGGGCTGGCGCCGGCCAGTTGGTTCCTGCAGATGCTCGGGATCTTCTTCCTGGTCGGCGGCTACGCCTCCGTGCTGTCCTTCCGCCGCCACCAGGGCCCCGCGGGTACGTGGCTGCGGGGGCGGATCGCCCGGCTCGGGCGGCCGGTGCTCGGGGTCACCGCGGTCTGGGCGGCGCTGCTGCCGCTGCTGCACTTCGGCCTGGGGGTGCCGGGCGACACCCTCAGGACGGCGTCGACGCTGGTGGTGCAGCCGCTGTGGTTCGTGGGGGTGTACACGGTGGTGACGGCGCTGACCCCGTACTGCGTGCGGGCCGCCCGCCGGCTCGGCGTGTGGGCCGCGGCCCCGCTGCTCGCGTCGGTCGCCGCCGTGGACTTCCTGCGCTACGGGCCGTACGCCGGGGCCGTGCCGTCCTGGTTCGGCGTGCTCAACGTCCTGCCCGGCTGGCTCTTCGCGTACCAGCTCGGCGTCTCGTGGGGCGAGGGACGCGTCGCCCGACGCCACGCGTGGGGCCTGCTGCTCGGCGGCGCCGCGCTGTTCGCCGCGCTGCTGGTCTGGTTCGGCTACCCCGCGTCGATGGTGGGTGTGCCCGGAGAGGCCCGGACCAACTCCCACCCGCCGTCGCTGCTCGTCCTGGCCCTCGCGGCGGTGCAGAGCGGTGCGGCGGTCCTGCTGCGCGAGCGCATCGGCCGGCTGCTGCGGCGGCCGGCGCTGTGGGCACCGGTGGTCGTGGTCAACCTGTCGGCGATGACGATCCTGTGCTGGCACCAGAGCGCCATGCTGGTGGCCGCGGTGCCCGCCTCGTACGCGGGTGGGGCGGCCGGTCTGGTGGGGGCGCCCGACTCGGTTGGCTGGATCCTGGCCCGCCTGGCCTGGCTGCCGCTGTTCGCCGGGCTGCTCGTCCTGATCGGGCGGTACGCGCGGGTCTTCGAGTCCCCGTGGACGCGGGCCGGTGCCGTCCGGCGGGCGGGGGCGGGGGTGCTCGCGGCGGGGTTCGCCGTCTTCGCGCTGGGGTTGGCCTGAGCGGGCGGCCCGGGGCCGGCGGCCGCCGTCAGGTGCGGACGGGGTCCGGTGCCGGGGCGACCGGCTGGCCCTGCCGGAGCTCGGCCAGGAGTTCGTTGCGGCCGGCCAGCATCTCGGTCAGGATGCGGCGCGCGGCCCGCAGCAGGTCGGCCACGTCCCCGCCGGCCAGGGCGTAGGTGACCGTGGAGCCCTCGCGGGTGGACACGACGATGCCGGAGCGGCGCAGGACGGCCAGCTGCTGGGAGAGGTTGGAGGCCTCCACGTCGATCTCGGCCAGGAGGTCCCGCACCGGCATGGGTCCGGCCTGGAGGAGTTCGAGCACGCGGATGCGGACCGGGTGGCCGAGCATCCGGAAGAACTCGGCCTTCGCCTGGTACAGCGGCACCTGCATAGTCACGACGCTCCTGCTGCTCCTCGGACCGTTGCCACGGCCGCGCCTCCCACACCGGGAACCTGCCTCCGGTCCCATCGTCGCGTCCCGCCGGCCCACGCGCACCCGAAGTTGACCGGTTTCGGATGTGTCGAGTTGAAGATGTCTTCAACTCGTGGGCATGCGTGGGCCAAGCGGGACGTTCGCGTCAGACCTCGAGTTCGGCCTCGATGCGGCGGAGCTGGTGGCGGGCCATGGCGAGGTTGGACTTCCCCTTGTCGAGCACGAGGTAGAGGAACAGGCCGCTGCCACTGCGGCTGCGCAGCAGCCGGATGAGGTGGTACTGGCCGCCCAGCGTGATCAGCACGTCCTCCAGGTCGTCCTGGAGACCCAGCATCTCCATGGTCCTGACCTTGGCACGGATCACGTCGGTGTTGCCGGCCGCGGCGACCGTCAGGTCCAGGTCCTTGCCACCGCCGAGCGTGCCGAGGGCCATGCCGCTGGTGTAGTCCACCAGCGCCACCCCCAGGGAGCCGTCGATCGAGGTCATCGCTTCCTTGAGCGAAACTTCCACGTTGGCCATGGTCGTCCTCCACACTGCTTTCGCCGTCACCGGCATCGGTTCTTTCGAAAGGGGACGCTACCGATCGCCCGGCGCCGAGCGGCCGGATCCACGAATTCGGCGAAAAACGATCGGTCCCGACCGAGCCGCGACGACGTCGGTTCGGTCTGATTCCGGACGATATGCCCCTAACTACCGTGTTCTACCGCGAAACTGACGCCGTCTCGGTGGGCGCGAGGGGACGGGGTGACGGGGGACCGCCGGCCGTGTCCGCCGGTGGTCCCCGGGCCTCGGGGTCAGTTCCAGAGGTCGTACGTGACTTCGCGCGGCAGGGGCGCGGGGGCGGTGTCGGTGTAGACGATCCTCAGCTTCGTGAAGTGCTGCGTGCCGGACTGCGACGGCCACGGCTGGGGGACGCTCAGCGTCACGGTGACCGGGTACGCGCGGAACTTGCCGGCCGCGCAGTACGGGACGCAGTCGTTCACCATGTCCGTGCCCGTGGCCGTGGCGGTCTGCCGGCCCCAGCCGGTCCAGTGGAGGTCGGTCAGGCGGTTGTTGCCGTCGCCGCAGGCGAGGAGGAAGTCCGCGGGCCGTACCTGGGGCTTGGCGAAGCAGTCCACGACCACGACGGTGCCCGCGGGGGTCGCGCTGGGCGCCGCGGTCGCGGTCACGCGCGGCGGCGGGGCGGACGCGGCGCCGGACGAGGACGGTGCCAGGGGCAGGGCGAGCGCGGCGACGGCACCGAGCAGGGCTGCGGGCAGGAGGCGCGGGCGTCGCCGACGGCGGCCGGCCGTGGGCGGACGGGCCTGTGCAGCGTCCATGGGGCTCTCCTCACCTCGCCCGGGCCTGCGCGAGGACGGTCCGGCCGCCCCGCCCTTCGACGCTAGCAGCACGACCGGCACCCCGCCGCTCGGCCGCGCGCCGGCCGGCGGGGTGTCGGCGTACGCCATCCGGGGCGGACGGAACGCCGGCGGGCCCGCTGCCGGGGCCGACGCGGCGGGGTCACCCGAACGACCCGGTGCGATCGCCGGGGGGCGGGGCCGGGGTCATGATCAGGAGGTCGTTCCTGTGGTTGCCGTACCCCTCCGCGCGGAAGGACACCGGTGAGCGCCCACCCCCTCGCGAGCCCGGCCCCCGGATCGCCTCCACCCGCCCCGCGCGGCGTGGCGGACCGGCGCGTCCGCCGTCGTGCACAGGAGGGCGCACCGTGACCAGACGGCGCTGGACGCACCGCCGGCCGACGGCCGCCGCCGCGGCCGTGGTGATGGTCGTGGTGTACTTCCTGCTGCCCATCGACGCGCTGGGGCCTCGCCGGGTCACCTTGAGCTGGACCGTCCTGGTGGCGACCCTCACCGCGGTGGCCGCCCTGCTGCTGCGGCAGATCCGCAACGTGGTGACCGAACGGCCCGGCACCCGGCCGGGCATTTTCATCGCGCTGCTGACCCTCGTGACCGCCCTCGTCTTCTCCGCGGCGTACCACGCACTCGCCCAGCAGCCCGGCGAGTTCAACGGGATCTCGACTCGGCTGGACGCCCTCTACTTCACCGTCGTGACGCTCGCCACCGTCGGGTACGGGGACATCGTGCCCACCGGACAGACCGCGCGGGGCCTGACGCTCGTGCAGATCGTCTACAGCTTCGTGTTCCTGACGGCGGCCGCCTCGGCGATGAGCCAACGACTGCACAAGCAGTTGCTGCGTCGGACGCGGCGCGCGGACGGGGGCGCCGACGACACGCTGCCCGGGGAACCGGACGACTCCCCCGGCGACGACCCGGGCGACGGCCCCGGCGGGGCGGCCGGCGGGAACGGGGAGCGGTAGCGGCCGCGGCGGCCGGTTGTCAGTGGGGGGCGCGAGGATGTTCCCGTACCACTGAACCGGCAAGATCCAGGGGGGATCCCATGCCCGCATCCACCACCGCGCCCGTCGACCTGCCCACCGGCTGGTGCGCCACCGACCTGGGTCCCTACCGGCCGTGCGGCTCCACCTACGAGGTCTACCCGGCGGAGGACCTGCCCGCCCTGGACCCCGCCCTTCTCGACGGTGGCTTCGGGTGGCTCGGCGGGCCGGGCGACCGGGCTTCGGGCCACGCCGGGCAGCTGGCGTCGTTGGAGGCGGAGTTGGCGCCCCTCGGGCTGCGCCTGCCCGCGGACTTCCGCACGTTCTACGGCAGCGCGCGCCTGTGCGGCGCGTTCGACGAGGTGTCGGTCACGGCCTGCTGGAGCGACCTGTCCCGGCCGCTGCGCAGCCCGGTGGAGGACGGGGCCCGGCTCGTGCGGTTCCTGCGGGACCAGCAGGACTGCGTCCTGTGGTACCTGTACCTGCGCCCGTCCGGGGAGGCGTTCGTGGTCTGCTCGCCGGCGGACCTCGAGTACGCGGAGGGGCTCGACGGTGAGCGGGCGGCCGCCTTCCGGGCCGCGGCGGCGGATTCGCTGCTCCGGTGCGCCGGGACGTTCCAGGAGTTCGCGTGCCGGTTCGTGGTGGAGAACGAGCTGTGGTCGTACCTGCACGAGAGCGACGCCGACGGCCCGCTCGCCCCGTACCTGCGGGACTACCTGGACCGGTACGCGGCCTCGGCCTCCTGACGCGGGAGCGGGTGGTCCGGCCCCGTGAGGTCGGGGCGGTCCGGCGGCTCAGGCGAAGGCCCGGAGCCAGGTGTCGCCGGGCGGGGGTACGAAGAAGTAGCCGCCGCCGACGGTCAGGAGGTACGTGGCCATGGCCTCGCCCGCGAGGCGGTGCTGGACCGCCTCGAAGCCGGTGCCCGGGTCGCGCTGGAAGCAGGAGAAGAGCAGGCCCTCGGGGTGGCTGTAACTGCGCCGGACCAGGGGCGGCGGATTGCGGCGGTCCGGAGCGGCGCGGCGGACGTGGGAGTCGAGCGGGGTGAGGCGTCCGGCGGGGTCGGCGGCGAAGTCGGGGCGTTCGGTGGCGGGGGTGCCGTCCAGCCAACGGCCGTCACGGCGGCGGCCGATGACCCGCTCCTGTTCGGGAATGCTGTCCCGGTCCCACAGCTCGGCGGCGATCTGCACCACGCGCACGACCTGGTAGCTGCCGCCGACCGCCCAGTCCGGTTCGCCGTCGCCCGGGCGGACGAGGGTGCGGTCGGCGGTGGCCCGTTCGCCGTCGGGGTTGCCGAAGCCCTCGGTGAAGTGGAAGGGGTTGCGGGCCAGGCCGCGGCCGTCGGCGACCCGGCTGTCGGGCCGGTGGCCGGCGGCCCGCCAGCGCGGGCGCCAGCCGGGCAGTTCCGTCAGCGCCCGGGCGGCCCGCTCCCGGGCCTGGGCGGGGTCGCGCCCGCCCAGTTGCACGAGCACCTGGCCGTGCGTGCGGGCCGGGTCGAGGAGGTCGCCCGGGAAGGCCGGCATGTCACGCAGCCGTCGGGGCCGCACCGCCGTACCGCTGCCCCCTCCCGTACCGCCGCTCCCTCCCGTACCTCCGCTCCCTCCCGTACCTCCGCTCCCTCCCGTACCTCCGCTGCCTCCCGTACCGCTCCCCCGCGTGTCCGCGTCGGCTCCGGCCGGGCCGAACGCGGCCGCACCCAGGGCGAGTCCGCCCCCGGCCGGATCGGCCGCGCGGACCGCCGCCGCGAGGGCGGCCAGCTCCGCGCGGCCGGGCGGACGGCCGTGGACGGTGTCCAGGGCGACCAGTTCGGCCGCCACCGGGGGCTCGGCGCCCTGCAGTTGGGGCGGGAGCGCCGCGGTAGCGGTGCTCGAGGCGGCCGGTGCGCAGCCGACCGCCCCCGCGATGCCGGACACGACGCCCAACGCCGGCAGCGCGGCCAGCAGCCTGCGCCGCGCGGGGCCGGCCGGGCGGTCCTCCGTGTGACCGCGGACCTCGTGCTGCACCGTTCCCCTCCCTGGTCGGCCCGCCCGGTGGCGGACCGCTTGCGTGAATGCGGCGGGCCCTGGTGGCTCCGCCCGGCGGCGCCGGGCGGAGCCCCGGCCCGGCCCCCCCGCCGTGGGCGGCCCGCCCGTACGCCGCCGGCCACCCGTCGGCGCGCCGGGCTACCCGTACGCCGACGTCCCCGAGGCGGGGATCCGGTAGGCAGCGGCCGTGGCCCGGTCGAAGAGGACGACCAGGGCGTCGGGCATGTAGGTGAAGCCCCCGCCCTCCGCCTCGCCCAGGGCGACCACCAGGTCGAGGCCGCCGGTGAACTCCAGCCGGTAGGCCCACGGCTGCTCGGGGCAGCCCTCGTCGGGCACGTGCCAGGCCGGGACGAGGCCGCTGACGGCCCGTCCCACGTACGGGGCCCAGTCGGGGTGGGCCGTGACGTCGACGGGGACGCCGTCGCCGCCCGCCCCGCCGGCCGGCTCGCCGGCCTCGCGGAACGCCGCGGCCAGCCCCTCGTCGAGCCCGTCCATCTCCCAGAACAGGAGGAGGGCCGAGCCGTCGTCGAACACCAGCTCCACGAGGGAGTCCGTCTCGTGCGCGCCCGTGTCCCGGTGCCCGTCGGGCCAGTGGCCGCCGGGCGGTGCCAGGTACCGGACGGCGTGCAGCGGCCGGCCGGCCGCCGCCGCGCGCAGGGCGGCGGTACCGGCGCCGCCCCGCGCCTTCGCTTCCCAGGGGAGGACCGTGATCATCGGCTAGTACACCCCGAAGTACTGGAAGGCACCGCTGGAGTCGAACGTGGCGCCGATGGCCCGTCCGCCGTTGCTGCCCGGCATGATGTGCCGCGTCCCGCCGGCAAAGTTGCCGCTGGTGACGTTGGACACGGTGGTTCCGGGGTGGGTCAGGATGTCGTCCAGCAGGTTCTGGCCGGCCTCGCTCATCTGCTTGCCCCCCACCTTCGGCAGTTCTCCGCGTCCCATGTGCTTCGAGTACTCGAACCCCGCGCGGGTCAGCCCGTTCTTGCTCGCCCGGCCGCCGCTCTGGGAGAGGGCGTCGAGTGCGAGGCCGCAGGTGCCGCCGGCGTTGTGGACGAGCACCGCCGTGCCGCCGGCGACCACATGGTACGTGTGGGTTCCCGCGACCGTCAGGTTGAAGACGTCCGCCGGGTGCTCCTCGTGCCGGACGGCAGCCACCTCGGCCGTACCGCCCGCGGCGGTGCGCAGCAGGTCGCCGGCGCGCAGCTCGGCGGCGTCGGCCCAGCGGTGCTGCCACGGGAGCCAGAAGGGGTGCTCGGCCGTGGCGGTGACGGTGGCGGTGCCGCCGCCGGTGCGTACGGTGACGTCGACGAGGTGCTTGTCGCCGCTGCCCACGATGAGGCCGGTGACCTCGGCGCTGCCGGCCGCGCCGGTCTCCGGGTCGGCGGTGTACACCCGGTCGCCGGTGCGGACGCGTTCGACGGGCTTGGAGGTGCCGTCGGCCATGAGGACCTGCGTGCCCGCCGTGAAGCTGTTGGGCGTGCGGCAGGCCCCGAGGGCCCCCTTGAGCCACTTGGCGCCCTTGAGCAGGGGGCCGAGCATGCTCGTCGCGCAGCCGGTGAGGGCGGAGGTGCCGACCTGGCCCCAGTCGACCTTGCGGCCGGACAGCCGCTGGACGCCGTAGTCCACGGCCGCGTCGACGGCAGCGCCGACCAGGCACGCGGCAAGCAGCGGGAAGTTGCCCGAGGGGTCGGTGTAGGTGGTCGGGGAGGACAGGGCGTACTGGTAGAGGTTGCTGCCGCCCTCGTGGCCGGCGGGGTCCTCGGAGAGGAACCGGCCGGTCTGCGGGTCGTAGTAGCGGGCCCGGTAGTACATGAGCCCGGTGGCGTCGGCCTCGCGGCCGGTGAAGGTGTACGGGTTGGTGGTGGCGGCGCCGCTGCGGGTGACGGTGCCGTTCGGGTCGTAGGTGTAGCGGGTGGTGACCTTGCCTGCCGTGTCCGCCAGGCCGACGACGGAGCCGAGGGCGTCGGTGAGGTAGACCTGGGTCCTGCCGCCCGCGGTGCGGGTACGGAAGTCGTCGAGGCCGCCGGCCGCCACGGTGGCGGCGGTGCCGCCCGAACCGGTCTGCTCGACCAACGGGTTGGCACCGTCGGTGAGGAACCTGCGCTCGGTGCCCGCGATGTCGGCGCCGGTGCGCTCGCCGAGGGGGCCGTAGCCGAAGGTGGACGTCTTGCCCGCCTTGGTCAGGCCGGTGAGTTCGCCGCGGCCGTTCCACTGGTAGGTGCGCAGTCCGTCGGCGGTGAGACGGCCCTCCTTGTCGTACGTGAACGAGCGGCCGCCGAACTTCGTGAGTCGGTTGGCCTTGTCGAAGGCGGAGCCGGACTCGGCGGCCGGCAGGGCCACGCTCGCCAGGGATCCGGTCAGGCCGGTCTGGAGGCCGCGGGCGTCGCGGGTGTAGGCGAGGTCGCCGACCTTGGTGGCGCCCCGGGTGTAGGCGATGGAGACAGTCCGGCCGGCCTTGTCGTACCCGGTGGTGCGGGTGATGCCGCCGGGCAGGGCGGCGGTCTTCTCGCGGCCCGCCTTGTCGAGGGTGAAGGTGACGGGCTCGGTGCCGGTCCTGACGCCGGTGAGCGCGTCGGAGGCGTCGTAGGTGTAGGTCGTGGTGGTGCCGGCGGCCGTCATGGTGGTGCGGCGGTCGGCGCCGTCGTAGCCGTAGGCGACCTTGCCGGTGGGGCCGGTGGTGGACGTCAGCCGGTCGAGGGCGTCGTAGGTGAAGGACTGGGTGCCGGCGGCCGTGTCGGTGATCTTCGACGGGAGGTCGACGGCGTTGTAGGTGTTCGTCGTGGTGCCCGCGCCGGCCTCGGTGACCTTGGTGGTCCGGCCCAGGGCGTCGTACTCGGACGTGGCCTTCTGGCCGAGGCGGTTGACGGCCTGGGTGATCCGGCCGGCCTTGTCGTAGCCGAAGGTGGCCTTGGCGCCGAGCGGGTCGGTGGCGGACACCGGCCGGTCCGCCGTGTCGTAGGTCCAGGTCGTGGTGGCGCCGCGGGCGTCGGTGAGGGCGGTGGTGTTGCCGTTCTTGTCGTAGGTGAAGGAGGTGCGGGAGCCGAGCGGGTCGGTGACCGAGGTGGTCTGGTTGAGCTTGTCGTAGGCGACGCGGGTGCGGGAGCCGGCCGCGTCGGTGAGCAGGACGGGGCGGCCGGCGGCGTCGCGGTACTGGGCGCTGGTGGCGCCGGCGGCGTCGGTGACCGCGCTCAGTTCGCCGTCCTGGTAGGTGAAGCGGGTGACGGCGCCGGACGGGTCCTTCGCGGTCTCCACCTGGCCGGTGGGCAGGTGGGTGAAGACGGTGGCGCGGCCTTGGGCGTCGGTGGACCGGGTGAGGTTGCCGAGGTCGTCGTAGGCCAGGCGCGCGGTGTGGCCGAGGGCGTCGGTCAGGGCGGTGGGCAGGTCGTACGGCCCGTCGAACACGGTCTTGGCGACGGTGCGGGCGTTCGGGGTGCCGGCCAGCTCGGTGGTCGACGTGATGTTGTCGTGGGCGTCGTGGGTGAACGCGGTGCGCCGGCCGAAGGGGTCGGTGACGGCGTCGACGCGGTGGTGGTCGCCGCGGGTGAGGACGGTGCGGCGGGCGAGCGCGGTGCCGTACGCGCGGGTGTCGGCGACGGCGTACCCGGAGTCGTCGAACTCGACCCGGCGGACGGTGCCGTCGGGCTGCTTGGCGCGGGTGTCGACGATGCGGCCGGCGGCGTTCTTGCGGTACGTGAAGCTGTAGGCGGCGCCCTCGGTGAGGGTCTGCCGGGTGACCCGGCCCTCGGCGTCGTAGGTGTTCTTCAGGTAGGTGATGCCGCGGGCGTCGGTGGCCTGGGTGATGCGGTTGGTGGTGCCGTCGTAGGTGTAGGTGGACGTCCGGCCGGCCGGGTCGGTGACGGTGGCGAGGCGGCCGACCGGGTCGTAGGTGTAGGTGGCCTTGCGGCCGGCGTTGTCGCGGGCTCCGGTGACGCGGCCCTCGGCGTCGTGGGTGAACTTGATCCAGCGGCCGCCGGGGGTGTCGACGCGGACGACCGGGCCCTTGGTGCCGTTGTCCATGCGGGTCAGGATGGTCTTGTTGCCGAACCGGTCGCGGATCTCCTTGAGGGGCGAGTACCAGGGGAAGACCCAGGTGCTGCCGTCGGGGAACTTCAGGTCCCAGGTGCCGGTCTGGACGATCTTCGTGCCGCGGAACGCGGCGGGCGAGTCGAGGGGTTCGAAGACGGCGTCGCTGTAGGAGGTGCCGGGCGAGGTGCGCACGAAGTGCACCTTGGAGCCGCCGGGCAGGTAGAGGTCGACCTCCTGGTACTGCTGCTCGGAGTGGAGGAAGGCGTTGTACGACAGGTCGCGGCCGATGCCGAAGGCGCGCTTGCGGGTGTCGCCCTGCCAGTAGGTGCGGGACACCTCGGCGGTGCCGAGGTCACCGGAGACGGCGAGGTCGGTGCGTGTGTCGGTGAGCAGTCCGGTGGCGAGGTCGACGGGGTCGCCGGAGAGCCAGTCGACGGCGTCCTTGATGCGCGAGGTGTCGAACGGCATCAGGTCGCCGGTGTTGAACATGGCGCCGTGGAACGACCACACGCGGGTCCTGGGGTCGGGGACGACCTGCTTCGCGTCGGCGGAGACGCGGCCGTACCCGTAGACGTGCCAGCCCTTGCCCTTGGGGTCGTAGTCCATGAACTCCACGCGGGTGCCGGCGGGTTCGTGGGTGTAGTTCGGGTAGACGATCTGGGCGCCCTTGGGGAACACGTACGTCCCGCCGGGCTGGACGGTGAAGTAGACGGGGACCACGCCGCGGCGGGGCAGCGGGAACGGCGCCCGGTCCAGCGGGATGGCGGTGATGCCGAGCTCGGTGACGACCCGGCCGTTCTCGTCGCGGACCACCGAGCCCTGGGGGATGCGCACCTCGAGGCCGGGGATGCGCGGGGTGGTGAGCACCACGTCGCGGGCGGCCGGGGCCGCGAACCGGGTGGTGTGGGCGGTGTCGAGGGCGGTCATCCACACCGGGAAGCCGAGGTCGGTGCGCTGTCCGGCGCGCGGGTGCACGCGGATGTCGTACCGGCCGTACCGGCGGGCGCCGGTGTCCGCGGTGGCGCCGTCGACGGTGACGGTGGTGGTGTGCGGGTCGATGCCGGCGAGCAGGAACCGGCCCTGGGCGTCGGTGCGGGAGGTCCTGCCGTCGGCCCGGACGGTGACGCGGGGCAGCGGGTGGCCGTCGAGCGTCAGGACGAGTCCGGTCAGGGCGGTGGTGCCGGCCGGGGCGGGCAGCGGGCTCGGGGCGTGCGGCGCGGGGCCGCGGCGGGTGGTCCAGTCGCGGCCGGCGAGCTGGTCCTTGCCCGGGCGCCAGACGTCGGGGCCGGCGGGCTCGGCGGGACGGGGCGCGGCCTGGGCCGGGGCCGGTGCCGGTGCGGGGGGCGCGTTCGGGGCGGCGTTGCCGGGCGTGGCGTGCGCGGCGGCCGCCGGGGTGGTGCTCAGGCCGAGGGTGAAGGTGCCGGTGCGGCCGTCGTAGGGCGCGGCCGTGAGGACGTACCGGCCGGTGGCGGGCAGCTCGGGCAGGGTGGTGGAGGTGGTGGTGTCGGAGACGTACCGCTCGTCGAGGAGCCAGCGGCCGTCCGGGCCCCAGACGGACAGGTACCAGTAGTACGGGGAGGCGCCGATGTCGAGGGTGAGGCGCTGACCGGCGGTGCCGTCGAAGGTGTAGCGGGCGTTCTGGCCGGCGGCGGCGGCGGTGGCGCTCCTGCGGGCGCCGCCGACGGTGAGGGTGCCCCCGACGGCGTCGGGGCGCAGGACGGCGGTGGTGCTGCCGGACATGGCGTCCTCGGGCTGGACGGTGATCTCGGCCGTGCCGGCGGTCATCGGGGCCCGCAGGTTGACCTCGGACTCGTTGGTCGTGGTGGCGACGTAGGTGTCGGTGGTGGCGCCGGGGGGCCGGAAGGAGATCCGGGAGTATCCGGTGCCGGGGGCGCCCAGGCGTACCGAGGCGCCGTCGCCGGCCCGGGCCTTGACGGTGAAGACGAGCGGCTGGCCGGGGCGGGTGGTGGTGCCGGTCCTGACCGTGTCCGCGACGAGGGGGCCGACGCGGGCGGGTTCGCTCAGCCAGAGGGTGAGGGAGCCGGTGCCGCCCTGGTACGGGGAGGCGGTCAGCGTGTAGGTGCCGCCCGGGGTGAGGCGGCCGAGGTGGAACACGTCGCCGCCGTTGGCGCCGATGGTGCCGAGGTAGCGTCCGCCGGGGTACTCCGGGCCGAAGAGGGTGAACTCGACCGACTGGGGCACGGTGCTGCCGGTGGCGGCGAAGCTGAGCGGGGCGGTGCCGGCGGTGAAGGTGGCGCTCAGGTGCTGGCCGACCCGGCCGATGCTCCTGGTGAGGGCGGCGGCGCCGGGCTTGAGCGTGGTGGTCAGGTCGGAGGACAGGGTGAGTCCCACGGTGCCGGTGACGGCGCCGGAGGGCACGACGGTGACGGTGTGCGTGCCGGTCTCGCGCAGGTCGCGCAGGGTCAGGCCCTCGTTGCGGCCGCTGTAGACGTAGGCGTCCCGGACGACGGAGGCGCCGGAGGGGGCGGTCACGGAGACCTTGACCGTCTCGGAGAGGCTGTTGGCCACGCCGAGGCTGAGGCTGGTGCCGGCGGCGGCGACGAAGGATCCGCGGGCCTCCTGGCCCGGCCGGGTGAGCGTCACGGTGGTGGGCGCGCCGGTGGTGGTGAGCCTCGGGGCGGTCACGGGGCGCGAGAGGGTCACGCGGGCCTGTCCGGTGTCCCGGCTGCCGGGGGCAAGGAGCAGGCTGTAGCGGCCGGTGAGGGGGAGGTCGGAGGCGGAGAAGCGGGGTGCGGTGCCGTAGAGGAAGGCGGTGTAGCCGACCTGGTTGCCGTTGGGGTCGCGCAGTTCGGCGTTGACCGTGGAGCGGAAGGTGGACTCGGTCAGGCCGAAGGAGGCGCTGTCCCCGGTCTTGGCGTCGAAGCGGACCTCGGTGAGGTTGCCGCCGTTGACTACCTTGACCAGGGGCGGAGTGGTGTCCGTGAAGGACGTCGTGGTGCTGGACTCCACCTCGCCGCTGCCGGTGTACGGGACGTTGAAGGGGTTGGCGGAGGCGGCCCGGCCGTCGGGGGTGGTGACCTGGACGAGGCCGGTGGTGGCGCCGGGCGGGACCTTCACCGAGAGGGTGGTGGCGGTGCGGCCGGTGACCTGGGCGAGACGGCCGTTGAAGCGGACCACGTTGTCGGCGGTCACGGCCGAGAACCCGGAACCGCGCAGGAGGACCGTGGAGCCGGGGTATCCGGCCGGCGGCTCGACGGCCTTGAGGACGGGGCCCTTTCCGGCGAGGGCGAACGTCTCGGGGGCCGTGGCGCTGAGGCCGGCGACGGTGACGGTGGCCTTGCCGCTGCTCGCGCCGGTGGGGACCGTCACGACCAGGCGGGTGCGCGTGGCGGAGGTGACGGTGGCGGCCCTGCCGCCGAGGGTGACCTTGTTCGAGGCGGCGGTGGTCGAGAAGCCGGTGCCGGAGAGCGTGACGCGGGCGCGGGCGGCGGCCCGCGGGGGCACGAGGGAGAGCACCGACAGGGTGCTGGAGCGGTAGCGGTCGACGGCGAGGCGGTTGCCGGCGGCGTCGTAGCGGTAGCGGGCGGTCTCACCGGCGGGGTCGGTGACGCCGACCAGGCGGCCGGTGGCGTCGTACGCGTAGACGGCGTTGTTCGTGGCGGTCGCGCCCGTGTCGGGGCCGGCCGGGCCCTGGGCGGGCGGTGGGGACTGGCGCGGTGGGGCGGCGGGTTTCGCCGCCGGTCTCGGGGCGGGCGGGTCGGTGGCCGCCCGGGCGGAGACCGTTCCCCCCAGCAGTGCGAGTCCCAATAAGCCCACCACGAGTGCGCGGGCACGCGTGCCTGACCTGACGTCCATCGACGCCCCTCCCCCGGAAGTGCTCGGCCCACACCCCCGTGCGGGACCGCCAGGCTAGGCTCAACTCCCCCTCCACGTCCGGCATTTGTGTGAATTCCGTGAGGAGAACGTGAAGGGGGAGGTGAGGGCGGGTGAGCGGCCCCGCCGTCAGCGGACGGCGCCGCCGAACCACCGGGGCAGGTGCGCGAGCAGGTCGTCCTGGTCGTCGCCGACCCACGCCACGTGGCCGTCCGGCCGGAGCAGCACGGCCGGTACGTCCAGCTCGTCGCTGACGTCGACGACGTGGTCGACCCGGTCCGCCCAGCCGTCCACCGACAGGCGGCCGGTCTGGTCCAGGAGCAGCCCGCGGCCGCCGTGCAGCAGCGCGTACAGGCGGCCGCGCTTGAGGCCGACGTCCCGCAGCCGCCGGCCGAGCAGGTCGTGGCCCTCGCCGAGGTCGTAGCGGACGCCCGTCGCGGTGATCATCTCCGTGACGTACCGGTTGACCTCCTCGAAGTCCATCAGCCGTCCGAACAGCTCCCGGAGCGCGGTCGCCCCCGGGTCGGTGCCCAGCAGCGTGATCTGCGCGCGGGTGTTCTCCAGGACGCGGGCGCCGACCGGGTGCCGTTCGGCGTGGTAGCTGTCCAGCAGCCCTTCGGGAGCCCAGCCGGCCACCTCCGCCGCGAGCTTCCAGCCGAGGTTGAAGGCGTCCTGAACCCCCAGGTTGAGCCCCTGACCGCCGGTCGGCGGGTGGATGTGCGCCGCGTCGCCGACGAGCAGCACCCGGCCGACGCGGTAGCGCTCGGCCTGCCGGGTCGCGTCGCCGAACCGGGACAGCCAGCGGGGCGAGTGCATCCCGAAGTCGGTGCCGGCGACGGCGCGCAGCTGCCGGCGGAACTCGTCGGGGGTCGGCGCGGCGGTCCGGTCCTCGGAGACCCCGTCGGCGGGTACGACGACCCGGTACGTCCCGTCCCCGAGCGGGGTGGCGCCGAACCGCAGCTGGGTCCTGCGGACCTCCGCGACGACGGCCTCGATCGTCTCCGGGTCCTCGCCCAGCCCCGTCTCGCCGAGCAGCGTCTCGACCCGCGCGGGCTCGCCCGGGAAGCCGACGCCGACCGCCTTGCGCACCGTACTGCGGCCGCCGTCGCACCCGACGACGTAGCGCGAGCGCAGCCGCGTGCCGTCCGTCAGCTCGACGGTCACCCCGTCCCCGTCCTGCTCCAGCCCGGACACCTCGTGGCCGCGCCGGAGGTCGGCACCGAGTTCGCGGGCGCGCTCCTCCAGCAGCCGCTCGGTGACCGGCTGCGGGGTCGCGAGGCCGTACGGGTGGGCCGTGTCCAGCCGCTCCGGCCACGGCTTGGCGATCCCCCCGAAGAGGCCGCCGACCTGGAACGTGCCGCTGACCTCGCGGAACCGTTCCAGCAGGCCGCGCTGGTCCATGATCTCGACGCTGCGCGCGTGCAGCCCCTGGCCCCGGGACTGCCCGGTCGGCTCCGTCAGCTTCTCCAGCACGACCACGTCCACGTCGTGCAGCCGCAGCTCGGCCGCCAGCATCAGGCCGGTCGGACCGCCCCCTACGACGATCACGTCGATCATCGGATTCCCCCTTCGACGACTTCAGGTCAGGCGGAGGCCGGCCTTCCCGCAGGACCGCGGTTTCCGCAGGTGGGAGGCCTCGCCGGGAGATTCTGGACCATGATCGGGGTCTTGCCGCAAGCCCCCCGGTGCGCTATATGTTGAGCATGGCGGGGAGTTGACGAACTCCTCGCCTTCGCCGTTCCCGCCAGTGTTTCCGTCAGCGTTCCGCCAGCGGTTCCGTCAGCGCCCGGGGCGTCGGCGCCGGCGGAGGTACCAGACGGCGCCGACGGCCACGGAGAGGCCCGTGACCGACACCGCGAGAACGGGCCAGCGCGAGTCCCTCAGGTCGGCGACGACCACCAGGGCGAGGGCCCCGAGGGGCAGCAGGAGCGAGGCGGAGGCGCGCACCACCGCCGCGATCATGCCGGGGTCCGAGGCGGCGGCGTGCAGGTCACCCGCGGCCTCCGGCGCCGCCCAGGTCCCGCCCGTCGCCCCCGACCGGTAGAAGTCGACGGTGCGCTCCGCCAGTTCGCCCGTCGACCGGTGGTAGGAGAACGCCAGGTACGGCAGCCACACCAGCGGGGCGACGAACCCCACGACGACCACGGCGATCACCAGCGCCCAGCGGGCCACCCGCACCGGCGTCCGCGTCGGCTTCCCGCTCGGGCCGAGCAGTCCGAGCAGGTACGCCATGCGGCGGACCGTGGTCCACAGCGCTGCCGTCCTGGACCCACGCCGGTCCGCGGAGCGGGCACCGGCGGCGTCCGTGCGGGCGGCCATCGCGTCGAGCGCCGCACGGGCGGCGGGTACGTCCGGGTGGGCTCCCTGGATCACCAGCAGCTCGGCCGCACGGTCGGGGGACGCCGCGTCGCGGCCGGCCACGGCGGCGATCTCCAGGGCCATCCGCAGCTGCGCCAGCAGGGCGGCGCAGAACGCGAACGGTATGAGCAGCATGAACGGTCCGCCCACGAACGCGCCCTCGGTCACCACCACGCGCCGGCCGCGGCCGATCACCAAGGCCCGCAGCTCGTCGGGGTCCGCGTCGGGATGCCCGGCGCGGACCCTGGCGACCGTACGGGCGGCCCGGCCGCCGAGCCGGCGGGAGGCGAACGAGGCCAGGATCTCGGGCAGGTGCCCGGGGTCGGCGAGCATCGAGCGCAGCAGCCAGCGCGCCAGGCGCTGGTCGCGTTCTCCGGTGGCCGTGGCCGCCGTGGCTCCGGTCGCGCGGCCGCGGCGCGTGTCCGCCCCGTCCGTGCCTGCGGGCCGCGTGGTGCCGGGCCCGGGGACACCGCGGGGTGTCTCCTCGGCCATGGCTCCATTGTCGCCGCAGGGGGGACGGGGCACTCCCCCGACGGTCCGTCCGGGTCATCCTTCTGGTCACCCCGTACGTGCGCGCGCCGGGGTGCCCGGGACCGGTCCCGGGCCGGTCAGCCGGCCGCCGGCTCCTGCCCGGCGAGCCGTTCCGCGGCCCGGGTGATGTTGCGGGCCATGCCGCCGAACACGACGGCGTGGAACGGGGACACGCTCCACCAGTAGAGGTGGCCGAGCAGCCCGCGGGGGTGGAACAGGGCCCGCTGGAGGTAGCGGGTCCGGGCACCGGTGGGGCCGTCGGCGCCGCCGGATCCGTGCGGGCCGCCGGGGCCGCCGGCGCCGGCAGGGCCTCGGGGCACGTCGGCGCCGGCAGGGCCGTCCGGGGCGGCGTGCGGGTCGACGTACATCTCCAGCCAGGCCAGCCCCGGCAACCGCATCTCGGCCCGCAGGCGCAGCAGTCGGCCGGGCTCGATCTCCTCCACCCGCCAGAAGTCCAGCGAGTCCCCCACCCGCAGCCGGGCCGCGTCGCGACGGCCGCGCCGGATGCCGGCGCCGCCGGCCAGGCGGTCGAGCCAGCCGCGCACCGCCCAGGCCAGCGGGAAGGAGTACCAGCCGTTCTCGCCGCCGACGCCCTCGATGATCCGCCACAGCTCGCCCGGACCCGCGGCGGTCTCGCGGGACCGGCGATCGGTGTAGAGGCTGCCGCCCGCCCAGTCCGGGTCGGTGGGCAGCGGGTCGCTCGGGGCGCCCTGGAGCGAGGCGTTGGACCAGCGGGTGGTCACGTTCGCCTCGCGCACGCGCTGGAGGGCCAGCTCCAGGGACCGGTCGAAGCCGACGGGGTGGCCGGGCGGGTCGGGCACGTGGCGGGCGATGTCGTGGTCCCGGCACACGACCTCGTGGCGCAGGGACTCGGCCAGTGGTCGGGCCAGTGCCGGCGGGACGGGCGTGACGAGCCCGATCCAGAGGCTGGACAGGCGCGGAGTGAGCATCGGCACCCGCACGATGAACCGCGGGCGCAGTCCGGCGACCGCCGCGTACCGGTGCATCATCTCCTCGTACGTGAGGACGTCCGGGCCGCCGATGTCGAAGGCGCGGTTCACCTCCGGGGCCATGCGGGCGCTGCCGACCAGGTAGCGCAGGACGTCGCGGACGGCGATGGGCTGCACGCGGGTGCCCAGCCAGCTCGGGGTGACCATGACCGGGAGGCGCTCGGTGAGGTAGCGCAGCATCTCGAAGGAGGCCGAGCCGGAGCCGATGATCACGGCGGCGCGCAGCACGGTGGCGGGGACGGGCCCGCGCAGGAAGATCTCGCCGACCTCGGCACGGGAGCGCAGGTGCGGCGAGAGGTCCCGGGTGGGCTCGCCGCCCGGGACGAGTCCGCCCAGGTACACGATGCGCCGTACGCCGGCGGCGTGCGCCGCGTCGGCGAAGGTCCGGGCGGCGGCGCGGTCGCGCTCCTCGAAGTCGGGGCCGGTCGTCAGTGAATGGACCAGGTAGTACGCGACGTCGACGCCGCGCAGCGCGGCGGCGGTGGTGGCGGCGTCGGTGACGTCGCCGCGGACCGCCTCGACGCGGCCGGCCCAGGGGTGGTCGCGCAGCCGTTCGGGGGACCGGGCCAGGCAGCGGACCTGGTGGCCCGCGTCCAGCAGCTCGGGCACGAGGCGTCCGCCGATGTATCCGGTCGCGCCGGTGACCAGGCAGGTCAGGGGCCCGGGGGCGGGCGCGGGCTCGTGCGGCGGGTGGGGGGTGTCCATGGCAGCCTCCGTTTCCGGCGGTCGCCGGCTCTGCCGCCCGGTCCCGCGCGGCTGCCGCCTCCCTCCAGGATCCCCGGCCGGGGCCCGGACTGCCCGGCGGCGGGACGGCCGGCCGGTGGGACGGCCGACCGGGCTCGTCGAACGCCTCGGACGCGCGGTCGCCGCTGGGGTCGGGGCCGCTCGTACGCGTCGACGGGCCGCCACCAGGCCCACGCGTGCCCGCCGCCCACCCGCCCGGGCTAGCTGCGCTGGTAGGTCCCGACGAGGGTGGCGCTGGCCAGCTGGAGGTCCCGGACGGCGCCGTGCACGGCGTCCACGGTGGGGCGTTCCGGGAGGCGGACGGGGTGGGACAGGGCGTACAGGCGGAAGAAGTAGCGGTGCGGGCCGTGGCCGGGGGGCGGCATCGGGCCGCCCCAGCCCGGCTTTCCGAAACCGTTGGGCCACGGTTTGCCGCCGTGCGGGAGGGCACCCTCCTCCACGCCGCCGGTCCACGGGTCGATGCCCGTGACGAGCCAGTGCAGGAAGCTGCCGCGCGGCGCGTCGGGGTCCTCGCACAGGAGGAGCAGTTCCGCGGTGCCCTCGGGGGCGGCCGTCCAGACCAGGGCTGGTGAGACGTCGTCCCCCTCCCCGCTGTGGCGGCGGGGGATCTCGGCGTGGTCGGCGAAGGCGGGGCTGGTGAGCTGAAGGGCTGTCACGGCGCTGCCGTACCCTGGCGGGCACCCCCGCGTACCGCGGCGGCCGGAGGGTCCACCCGTCCGGCCCAGGGGCGTCCCGCCGAGGGTGCGGGGACCGGTCAGAGCGCGGCGGTGGTGTCGGCGGTCCAGCGCTGGAGGTCGTACACGAGGTCGCCCCACAGCCCGCTCGCCAGGAGTGCGCCGACCAGGACGAGCAGGCCGCCGCCGACCCGCAGCACCCAGACGTAGTGGCGCTTGACCCAGCCGAACGCGCCCAGCGCCCGTCGGAACGTCAGGGCCGCGAGGACGAACGGCAGCCCCAGGCCCAGGCAGTACGCCGCCATGAGGAACGCGCCGCGGCCGGCGCTCGCCTCGTTCCAGGCGAGGGCCTGGACCGCCGCCAGGGTGGGCCCCATGCACGGGGTCCAGCCGACACCGAAGGCCACGCCCAGGAGCGGGGCGCCCATCAGGCCGAGGTGGGGGCGGCGGTGGCTGCGGAACTCCCGCTGGGTGAAGCCCGGGAGCAGTCCCGTGAAGGCGAGGCCCATGAGGATCGTGAGGACGCCGAGCACCCGGGAGATCGGGTCCTGGTAGATCAGCAGGGTCCGGCCGAAGTAGCCGAACAGCGCCCCGCCGGAGACCAGGACCGTGGTGAAGCCGCTGACGAAGAGGAGTGCGCCCGCGGCCATCCGGCCGCGGTGTCCGGCGCGCGCCTCGGCGAGGTCGGCGACGGAGAGGGAGGTGACGTAGCTGAGGTAGCCGGGGACCAGGGGCAGGACGCACGGCGACAGGAAGGACACGAGCCCGGCGAGGACGGCGACCGGCGTGGCCACCAGGAGGGTGCCGGTGAGGAGGTTCGCGCCGCCCGCGTCCACGGCGGCGGCCAGGACCGGGTGGCCGAGGATCCGGGGGGCGGCCTGGAGGGCGGCCGGGAGGGCGGCGGTCACGAGGGCTCCGCGAGGACGGTGTCGAGCAGGGCGGTGAGGTCCGGTGCGGTGACCGGGCCCGAGGTGGCGGCGGCGATCCGGCCCTGCCGGTCGATCACGACGGTGGCCGGTACGGCCTGCGGGTTGACGGTGCCGGCCGGGAAGCGCAGGGGCAGGGTCCCGCGCGGGTCGTGGATGCTCGGGAAGTGCTGTCCGTGGGCGGCCACGAAGGAGCGCGCCGCCGAGACGTCGGGGTCGCGGGTGTTGATCCCGAGGAAGCGCACGTCGCGGGCGGCGGTCCGACCGCGCACCTCCTCCAGGGCCTTGGCCTCGGCGCGGCAGGGGCCGCACCAGGAGGCCCAGATGTTCACGACGACGACGTGGCCGCGGTGGGAGGCCAGGGAGTTCGGGGTACCGCCGCCGACGTCCGGGCCGGCGAGCTCCGGCGCCGGGAGGCGGTCGGCGGCGGCCAGGACCGTCGGCCGTTGGGCCGCGCGGGCGTCGGCCGGGGCGTCCGGGGAGCAGCCGCCGACGACGAGGGCGGTGACGAGACCGAGCAGCGGGAGGGCGAGGGAGGTACGACGCGGCACGCGGCGCCTTTCGTGCGGGGGGCCGGCGGGGGGGCGGCGCCGACGGGAGGAGCGGGGGAGGTGGGAGGCGGGAGGTGGGAGGAAGCGAGGGAGGTGGGGGGTGGAAGGAGCGAGGAAGGTGGGGCCCGGGACCGTCCCGGCGCCGGGGCGGCCCGGTGCGTCCGACGGGTACGGGTCGGTGCGGCGGGTCCGGTGCCGGGACGGCCTGCGGAGCGGGCGCGTTGCTCCGCGGGTCAGCCGGGCTGCGGGAACGCGATGCCGTCGTCGGTGACGGCGAGCGGGACGCGGTGGTCCTGGACGGGGATCAGGCATCCCTCGGTCGCGTTGCACAGCGCGTAGCCGACCGAGACGTAGCCCGCGCCGGACCCGTCCGCGGTGAGCGGCAGGGTGGTCGTGACCGGTCCGTCCGGGTAGACGGGCAGCAGCGCGTCGGTGCCGGGGCTGTGGATCTTCCGTACGGGCACGTCGGCGGTGAGCCGTCCGTGCGGGCGCACCGTGCCGTGGACCGCGAGCGCGGTGGGCCGTCCGATGCCGTCGACGCCCTGCGGGGGGAGGTCGACGCTGTAGAGGTGGAAGCCCTTCTCCTGCGGGACGAAGTCGGCGGTGAGCGTGCCGTGCGCGCCGTCCCAGCCGGTCACGCGGAGGGTGACCGCGACGCCGTTCTCGGTGAACGAGGCGGTGGGGACGTCCGCGGCGCGGCCGTCGTCCCCGCCCGTGCACGAGGCCACGGAGAGCAGGACCGCCGTTGACAGCAGGCCCGCGCCGAGCGCCCGCGCGAAGCGCGGTCTCACTTCGCCCACGCGCGCAGGAAGGTGCTCAGGCCGGCGACGGTGAGCTTCGGGTTGCCGGTGGCGTGGGTGTCCGTACGGACGTCGCCGGAGGGCGAGACCACGATGAGCACCGGCATCTTGTAACTGCCGCCGCCGCTGCTGTACTTGCGCAGCAGGGAGAAATTGTCCGAGTCCGAGCTGCCGATGTCCACCTTCACCAGGTGGTAGGAGTCGTTGAGGAGGCCGGTGAGCGAGGACGTCGCGAACGCCTTGTCGGCGGCCTTGCAGTTGCCGCACCAGTTGGCACCGAAGTCGAGCAGCACCGCCTTGCCGTCGGCCTTGGCCGCCCTGAGCGCCGCGGCCACGGCCTTGTCACCGCTGCCGGAGGGGTAGCCGCGCTCCGGCGCCCCGCCGCCCCCGCCCGAGGTCGGCTTCGGGTCGGGCGCGCCGGTCTTGCGGGGCTTCGGCGCGGGCTTCGGCGCGGCGGGGGCGACGGAGGCGGCCGGCTTGCCGGCCGGGCGGGCCGGCACGGAGGCCGCGGCCGCCGGGGCGGTGGAGGCCTTCTCAGAGGCGGCCGGGGCGGCCTTCGGCCCGACCGGCACGGTCGCGGCGTCGGCGCCGGCGCCGGTGGCCGCGTCGGCGGCGCGGGAGGAGGACTCGGCGACCACGGCGCCCGCGTTGTTCGCGGCGTCCGCGGAGTCCGGTCCGCCGCACCCGGTCAGGGCGGTGACGGCGAAGCCGGCGGTCAGCAGCAGGGGCAGCGTCCGCCTGGGGAGGGCGGAGGATCCGGGCGTACGAGAACTCATGGTGGTGCCACCTCACATGGGTCTGTGACTTGCGGGACCCGGCCGTACCGGCGCGCGAGGGGCCGGGGGCAGGGCGCGGCGTCCGGCGGAGCGCGGCCCGGCCCGAGGGGCCGGGCGGAGCGTTCGACCGTTGTCGCCGGGCACGAACATAGGGAGGAAATCCGCTGTTCGGGGGCCTGGTGGCGGTTCTTCAAGAAGCCCTAAGGAAGCCCTTGGACGGGCCATGGTTTCCATCCCGGCGAAATGCCGCATCGCGGGAGGTACGGCGGGTCGGGACCGTCAGCGCACGGACTCCTCGCGGACGCTCGCCCGTGCCGAGGGGGTGACGGTGGCGGTGATCTCCGACCGGTGCGTGCCGCTGGTGAACGTCACGACCAGCGTCTGCGCGCTGCTCTGGCGGGTGCTCACGCTGAACCCCTGCTGCGGGACGGCCGAGATGAGGCACACGGCCCTGCTGCCGTAGCGCACGGTCGCCCGGCCGCCCTCGGACGGCACGGTGTGCGTGCCCCATCCCCCGCGCGCGCAGTCCGGATCGGGCTTCGCGGAGGGCGCGGTGCTCCGCTCGGGAGTGGCCGTCCGGTGGGGGGTGCGGGTGGCGCGCGGCGGGGTCCGTACGGCCGTCGGCCGTCCGGTCGGCCCCGGATCCGGCGTGGGCGTGGCGGAGGGGCCGGCCGGGGTCCCGGACGGCGTGGTGGCGGAATCGGCGGAGATGTCCTCCTGGGCCGACTGCGCCACGGGCGCGGTGGGGCGGGTGGAGCCGACGACGAAGCGGGCGGCGAGCGTCACGGCGGCGACGCTGGCGGCCGTACAGGTCAGCCATATGAGCAGGTAGCGCAGGAGGCGGGGCACGACACCATGGTGACGGACGCGCTAACGTGCCTGCCCATGGCCTCCGTACTGGTCGTCGAGGACGACCCCGTCATACGCACCGCCCTCATCGAGGCACTCAGCGCGCACGACCACACCGTCCGCTCGACCGCCTACGGGTTCGAGGCGCTGCGCGAGATCACCGAGGGTGGTCCGGACGTCGTCGTCCTGGACCTCGGACTGCCCGACCTGGGCGGTCTGGACGTGCTCCGCATGGCCCGCGGCGTCTCCCGGGTGCCGATCCTGGTGGCGACCGCGCGCGACGACGACGCCGAGATCATCCGGCTGCTCAACTCCGGCGCGGACGACTACCTGGTCAAGCCCTACTCGGCGGGGCAGCTGGCCGCGCGGATCGCGGCGGTGCTGCGCCGGTCCCAGGCGCCGGCCGATCCGGGCGCGGGCCGCCGGGACGTCCTGCGCGTGGCGGACCTCACCGTGGACCGCACCGCCCGCACCGCGCACCTGGCCGGCGCCGAGCTGCTGCTGACGCGGCGGGAGTTCGACCTGCTGGCGTACCTGGCCGAGCACGCCGACCAGGTGGTCTCCCGCAAGCGCATCCTGAGCGAGGTCTGGCGCCAGCCGTACCTGGAGGAGCAGACCATCGACGTCCACCTGTCGGCGCTGCGCCGGAAGCTGGGCGAACGGGCGTCCCGTCCGCGGTACCTGCACACCGTGCGGGGCATCGGCATCAAGCTGGTCAGCGCCCGGTGAGGCGCACGCTCACCGGCATCGCCCTGGCGGCCACGGCGATGGTCGCCCTGTCCTTCCTGATCCCGCTGGCCATGCTCGTACGCGAACAGGCGAGGGACCGCGTGACGACGGCCGCCGAGCAGCGCGCTGCCGCCCTCTCCCCCGTCCTCGCCCTGACGACCCGCACCCAGGAGGTCCGGCAGGCTGTCTTCGAACTGGACCCGGCCGGCCGGCTCGCCGTGCGGCTGCCCGACGGCGGCAGGGTCGGCGTCCTGCACGCGGACGCGGACGCACTGGACGGGGCGGCGCGCGACCGCGCGACGGTGGCCCTGGAGGTGCCCGAGGGCTGGGTCTACCTCCAGCCCGTGGTCCTGCCGGCGGACCGGGTCGCGGTGGTCGAGGCCTTCGTGCCGGGCGAGGAGCTCGAACGCGGCGTCCTGGTCTCCTGGGGCGTGATGCTGCTCGTCGCGGCCGGGCTGGTCGGCGGGTCCGTCCTGGTGGCGGACCGGCTGGGCGCGCGGGTGGTGCGCTCCTCGCGGAGCCTGTCCGAGGCCGCCCTGGCGCTGGGGTCGGGGGACTTGGAGGTCCGGGTGGAGCCCGACGGGCCGCCCGAGCTCCAGGAGGCGGGTGCCGCCTTCAACACGATGGCCGACCGGGTCGTACGGCTGCTGGCGCTCGAACGGGAGCTGGTCGCCGACCTGTCGCACCGGCTGCGCACGCCGCTGACGGCGCTGTTCCTGGAGGCCGAGCGGCTGGAGGGGACGCCGGACGGGCGCCGCATCGCGGTCGCGGTGGGCGCGCTGGAGGAGCAGCTGACCGAGATCATCACCACGGCGCGGGCCCCGCTGGCCGCCGCGCCGGCGGGCGCGGGCGCGAAGGCCGGCTCGGCCCGGACGTCCGGGTACGGCGGTCACGCCGGGTGCGACCTCGCCGAGGTGGTGCTGGAGCGCATGGAGTTCTGGTCCGTGCTCGCACAGCAGCAGGGCCGCTCCTGCGAGCGGTACGCCACTCCGCGGCCGACTCCGGTGCGGGTGGAGGAGGACGAGGTCGCGGCGGTGCTCGACGCGCTGGTGGGCAACGTCTTCCGGCACACCCCGCAGGGCACGGCCTTCGGGGTGCGGGTGGAGCGCACGGAGGACCGGGTCGTCCTCACGGTGGACGACGCGGGCCCAGGTGTCGCCCGGCCCGACCGGGCCCGCACCCGCGGGGTGAGCGTCGGCGGGTCCTCCGGGCTGGGCCTGGACATCGCGGGCCGCTCGGCCGTGGAACCCGTGGAGATCGGTCGTGCGCCGATGGGCGGGGCCCGGGTCAGGGTGGCCTTCGCCCTGGCGGGTGCCCGCCCCGCGGACCGCAGCGGCGCGGCCGCGGACCGGCGTACCGGCCGCCGCCGGGCGGGGGGCCACCCGCTGTCCGGATGAGCCGGACTCACGTGCCGGAGTTGTCGACGAACCCCACGATGTCGAAGAACTGGACCTCGGGCGGGGCGCCGTACATTCCCGTCACCATTTCGACGATCTCCGCCGTGAGGAAGGAGCGGCCCTTGTCCTCGTCGTCCCACACGTAGAAGTTCCTTGCCCGGCTGCCGTCTTCGTCGAGCATGAAGCTCTTGAAGCGAAGGCCTGCCATGCCTTCGAACGGTCCGCGGAGTTCGCCGGCGATCTCTGCAACTCTTGAACGGTCGAACGTGTCGGTCTGCGTGAAAGTCACGAGCACGCCGATCATCGGGGCCTCCTACCGACTGGGTGAGCAACGGTCGATCGAGTGACGCTAGCGGCGGATCCTAGTACACACAGCAGGACATTCCGGGCGTTGCACCGCGAGTCGGAAGTGCGGCGGAGGTGCGGCGGCGGTGCGGCGGCGGAGAGCCGGATGCTCAGCCAGGCCGACACCGCAGCCATGGTCCGCAGGAAGCCGTCTAGCGGGGCGTGCCGAAGTCCTGGGTCCACCAGGGGCCGCCGGAGCCGCGGTCCACGCCGACGCCTATCTCGGTGAACTTGCAGTTGAGGATGTTGGCGCGGTGGCCGGGGCTGTGCATCCAGGCGTCGACGACGGCGGCCGCGTCCTGCTGCCCCTGGGCTATGTTCTCGCCCAGGCCGCTCCAGGCGTAGCCGGCGGCCTCGATGCGGCTGGTCATGGTGGAGCCGTCCGGGCCGGTGTGCGAGAGGACGCCCGCCCTGCGCATGGTGGCGCTGTAGGCGCGGGCGGCCCGGGTGAGGTCGGCGTCGGCCTTGAGGGGACCGCAGCCGGCCGCTGCGCGGTGGTCGTTGACGAGGCTGATGACGGTGCCCTCCGCGTCGTCCGCGGAGCCGCCCCCGCCGCCTGTGCCGGAACCCCCGGCCGAGCCCTTGTCCTTGTCGCCGCCCTTGTCGCCGTCCTGGCCGCCGTCCTTGCTCCGGGAGCCGTCGCCACCGGACTTCGTTCCGCCCGTGCCGGTGCCGCCCGCGGGCCGCTCGGCCGTCGGCCGGGCCGACGGGGCCGAGGTGGTCCTCGTCGGGTCGGCGGCCGGGGTCGCGCTCGGCGTCGGCGTGACGTCGGCAGGGGCGGACGTGCCGGGGAGCGGGTCCGCCGGGGCGCCCGCCGCGGGGTCCGCCCCCTGCGCGGGGTCGGCCGTGCCCTCGTTCATCAGCAGCGTGCGCGACGTGGCGGTGGTGTCGCCGCCTTCGCCCGCCACGACCACGGCGACGACCGCCGTACCGGCGAGCAGGCCGGCGCCGAGCGCCGCCTGCACGCGCCGGCGTCGCTGCCGCTGGTTGCGGCGCTCGGCACGGGTCCCGGGGACGGATCGGGTGAACGGGGGGCGGCCGGAGCTCATGGGTGGGCACCTCGCGGAAGTACGGGGGGAGGGGCCGGCGGACGTCTCGGGGCGGCCGCCGGTCGATGCGGAGGCTCAGAGTAGGTCGGCGTCACGGCGGTACGGGCGCCTCGACGGCGTTCTTAAGAAAGCCCTAGGAATCCCCGCAGCGTACGCAGAGGTTGGGCCGGGGCGAGCCGGCGCCGGGATGCTCCGACCCCTTGCGTTCTGCGTCCATCGGCCGCATTGTTTGCGTCCAGTGGATGCATTACGTCGACACGAAGGGCCCACCATGGAGACCGCCCCGACCGCAGGCGCCGTGCGCAGCGCGTTCATCCCCCAGCAGGAAGAGCTGGAGCTCGACCTCCCGCCCGTGTTCGACGACCCCGGCGCGGAGCGCGAGCACCGCAAGCAGCGGCTGGCCGGCGCCTGCCGGGTGTTCGGTCGCCTCGGCTTCTCCGAGGGGGTCGCGGGCCACATCACCGTGCGCGACCCGGAGTACCCCGACATGTTCTGGGTCAACCCGTTCGGGATGTCCTTCCGGCACGTCCGGGTCTCCGACCTGATCCTCGTCGACCACGAAGGACAGGTGCGCCACGGGAAGCGACCCGTGAACCGTGCCGGGTTCGTGATCCACTCCGCCCTGCACGCCGCCCGCCCCGACATCGTCGCCGCCTGCCACGCGCACGCCCTGTACGGCAAGGCCTTCGCCAGCCTCGGCCGGCTGCTGGACCCGATCACCCAGGACGCCTGCGCCGTGTACGAGCAGCACACCGTGCACCGCGACGACGCGGGAGCCGTGGTCGTCGAGGAGGAGTCGGGGCGGCAGCTCGCGGCGAGCCTGGGGTCCCACAAGGCCGTCATCCACCAGAACCACGGCATCTTCACCGTCGGCGAGTCGGTCGACGAGGCGGCCTGGTGGTTCGTCTCGATGGAGCGCAGCGCCCAGGCCCAGCTGCTGGCCGAGGCCGCCGGTACGCCCCGTCTCATCGCCCCGGAGGCCGCCCGCCACACCCGGGACCAGACCGGCTTCCCGCTGGCGGGGTGGTTCTCGTTCCAGCCGCTGTGGGAGGAGATCGCCCGGAGCGAGCCCGACCTCTTCGAATGAGTCGGATTCGAATGAGTCGGATCGAACGAGTCGGACCGGTCGAGCGAGCGATACCGAGTAGGACAGGACCCATGGCAACCGAAGCGTCCCGCGCACCCGCAGCCCCCTCCGCTCCCCCGCCGCCCGGGTCCGACCGGGCCGGCGGGCGCGGCCCGGAGCCCGGCTCGCCCGCCTGGTGGCAGGCGCGCTACGCCGAGCGCGCCCGGCGCCGGCCGCGCCAGGGCGGGCTGACCCTGGAGCGCATCACGGCCGCCGCCCTCGAACTCGCCGACCGCGAGGGGACGGACGCCCTCACCATGCGGCGCCTCGGCGAGCACCTCGACGTGCGCCACACGTCCCTCTACCGGCACGTGGCGAGCCGGGAGGAGCTGCTGATCGAGACCGTCGACCACGTACTCGGCGAGATCCGGCTGCCGGTGCTCGGCGGCGACTGGCGGACCGGCCTGGAGGACGGCGCCCGGGAGTTCCGCCGGGTGCTCCTGGCACACCCGGCCGTCGTCCCGCTCCTCACCACCGGCCAGTTGCTGGGGCCGAACGCGCTGCGGGCCCGCGAGCACGCCCTCGGGCAGCTGCTCGGTCAGGGCTGGCCGGCGCGCACGGCCGTGCACGTGTACCTCACCGTCACCCACTTCGTGATCGGCTCCGCGGTGCTCGACGCGGGCGGCGCGGCCCGTACGCCCGAGCAGCGCGCCGCGATGACCGACCTGTTCACCTCGCTGTCCCCCCGCACCCATCCTGTGGTCCACCGCCACGCCGAGCTGCTCAACTCCCTCGACAGCGACGAGGAGTTCGAGTTCGGCCTGGCCACGCTGCTGCACGGGCTCGGACGCCTGCACGAGAAGGAGGAGGACGCGTGACCGCACCTCGCGTGCTGCCGCCCCTGAGCCGGTGGACGGCCGGCGGGGCGCCCGTCCAGGTCGGCGACCACACGGTCTTCGTCCGCCACGACGGCCCCCCGGACGGCACTCCGGTGACTCTGATCCACGGCTTCCCCACCTCCTCCCACGACTGGGCGGCGGTCGTGCCCGCGCTGGCGGCGGCCGGGCTGCGCGTCACCACGCTGGACCTGCTCGGCTTCGGCGGGAGCGACAAGCCCCGCCGGCACCCGTACTCCGTGCTCGAACAGGCCTCGCTGGTCGAGGAGGTCTGGTGGCAGTGCGGCATCGGCCGCACCGCCCTGGTGGCGCACGACTACGGCGTCAGCGTCGGCCAGGAGCTGCTGGCCCGCGATCCGGCGCGCATCACCCGCATGGCGTGGCTCAACGGCGGCCTCTACCCCGACCTGCACCGTCCCGTGCTCATGCAGCGCCTGCTGCACGGACCGCTCGGGCCCCTGCTGGCCCCGCTCACGACCCGGCGGCGGTTCGCGGCCGCGCTGCGCGCCGTGCTGGGCCGCGAGGTGGCGGACGCGGACCTCGACGACCTCTGGGCGTCGGTCGCCCGGGCCGGCGGCCACCGCCTCGCGCCGCGGCTGCTGGGGTACATCGACGAGCGGCGCCGGCACGCCGCCCGGTGGACCGGGGCCCTGGAGTCCTTCGCCGGACCGACGCTCTTCGTCTGGGGGCCGGCCGACCCGGTCAGCGGCGCGCACGTCCTGGAGCGCCTGCGCGTACGGATGCCCCGGGCCCGGATCGAGGAGCTCGCCGGACCGCCCGCCGTCGGCCACTACCCGCAGGTCGAGGACCCCGCGTCGGTGGCCGAGGCGCTCACGGGCTTCCTGGCCGACTGATCCGCCCGGCGCCGGCGCCCGGACGCCGCCGACCATTTCCCGCGTCTCCCCCATTTGCGCCGGAGTTCATCCGACTAAAATCGATGCCGGAATTTCCGATTACATGTACGCGGAGTTGCTGTGCGTGTTCTCGTGGCTCTGAAGTCCGCAGTGCCATACGGTCGTCGCCGGACGGCCAGCCGCATCGCGGGGGCGTCACGCGCGGGCAGTAGCCGGCAGTAGGAAAGAGCGCGACAGGAAAGAAGGACGGACATGTCCGGCAGCGAAAGCGAGAACCCGGTAATCCCCTCCCCGGCCCCCACCGCGACGCGGCCCCGGACGAACCGGGACTGGTGGCCGAACCAGCTGGACCTCCAGGTTCTCCACCAGCCCTCGCCCGGGGCCGATCCGATGGGCGAGGACTTCGACTACGCGGAAGAGTTCAAGAAGCTCGACGTCGACGCGCTGAAGCGGGACGTGTTCGAGGTGATGACCGCGTCGCAGGACTGGTGGCCCGCCGACTACGGCCACTACGGGCCCCTCTTCATCCGCATGAGCTGGCACGCAGCGGGCACCTACCGCATCGCCGACGGCCGCGGCGGCGGCGGTGCCGGGGCGCAGCGCTTCGCCCCGCTGAACAGCTGGCCGGACAACGCGAGCCTCGACAAGGCGCGCCGGCTGCTGTGGCCGGTCAAGCAGAAGTACGGCCGGAAGATCTCCTGGGCCGATCTTCTCGTGTTCGCCGGAAACTGCGCTCTGGAGTCGATGGGATTCAAGACGTTCGGATTCGGATTCGGACGCGAGGACATCTGGGAGCCGGAGGAAATCTTCTGGGGTCCGGAGGACACCTGGCTCGGGGACGAGCGCTACAGCGGCGACCGGGAACTCGCCAATCCGTTCGGCGCCGTCCAGATGGGCCTGATCTACGTGAATCCGGAGGGCCCGAACGGCACCCCGGACCCGCTGGCCGCCGCGAAGGACATCCGCGACACGTTCGGCCGCATGGCGATGAACGACGAGGAGACCGTCGCCCTCATCGTCGGCGGCCACACCTTCGGCAAGTGCCACGGCGCGGTCGACCCCCAGTACGTGGGCCCGGAGCCCGAGGGCTGCCCTCTGGAGGCGCAGGGCCTCGGCTGGCCGAACACCTTCGGCATCGGCAAGGGCGCCGACACGATCACCAGCGGGCTGGAGGGCGCCTGGACCAACGCGCCCACCACCTGGGACAACGGCTACCTGGACAACCTCTTCGCGTACGACTGGGAGCTGACCACCAGCCCCGCCGGAGCGCGGCAGTGGACGCCCAGGAACCCCGAGGCGCAGGGCACCGTGCCGGACGCGCACGACCCGTCGAAGCGCCACGCCCCGATGATGCTGACGACGGACCTCGCCCTGCGGATGGACCCCGTCTACGAGCCGATCGCCCGGCGCTTCCACCAGGACCCGGCCGCCCTGGCCGACGCCTTCGCCCGGGCCTGGTACAAGCTGCTGCACCGTGACATGGGACCCGTGGCCCGCTACCTGGGCCCCTGGGTCCCCGAGCCGCAGCTGTGGCAGGACCCGGTCCCCGAGGTCGACCACGAGCTGGTCGGCGAGGCGGACGTCACCGCCCTCAAGGAGAAGGTCCTCGCCTCGGGGCTGTCCGTCCCCGCCCTGGTCTCCACCGCCTGGGCGTCCGCGGCGACCTTCCGCGGCACCGACATGCGCGGCGGTGCGAACGGCGCCCGCATCCGGCTCGCGCCGCAGAAGGACTGGGAGGTCAACGACACCCCCGAACTGGCCGAGGTCCTGCGGACCCTGGAGGGGATCCAGCGGGACTTCAACGGTGCGCAGACCGGCGGGAAGAAGGTCTCGCTGGCCGACCTGATCGTGCTGGGCGGCTGCGCGGCCGTCGAACGGGCCGCGAAGGACGCCGGGTACGACATCACCGTCCCGTTCGCGCCGGGGCGCACGGACGCCTCGCAGGAGCAGACGGACGCGGACTCGTTCGCCGTACTGGAGCCGCGGGCGGACGGGTTCCGCAACTTCCTGCGCGCCGGCGAGAAGCTGGCTCCGGAGACGCTGCTCCTGGACCGGGCCAGCCTGCTGACGCTGACCGCGCCCGAGATGACGGTCCTGGTCGGCGGGATGCGGGCGCTGAACGCGAACGTCCGGCAGAGCCCGCACGGCGTGCTCACGGACCGGCCCGGGAAGCTGACCACGGACTTCTTCGTGAACCTGCTCGACATGGGCACGGAGTGGCACGCCTCCACGTCGGCGGAGAACCAGTACGAGGGCCGGGACCGTGCCACGGGCCAGGTCCGGTGGACCGCGACGGCCGTGGACCTCGTCTTCGGCTCCCACTCGCAGCTGCGGGCCGTCTCGGAGGTGTACGCCTGCGCGGACGCCGGCGAGAAGTTCGCGCGGGACTTCGCGGCCGCGTGGGAGAAGGTCATGAACCTCGACCGGTTCGACCTGCACTGATCGCGGGTGCGGGCCGGCGGCCGGTGCGCGGACGCGCGCCGGCCGGCGCGGGCCGCCGGCCCGCACCGCTCACCCGGCGACGGTGTCGCCGTGCCGGTGGGCCACCCGCCAGGCGCCGCCCTCGCGGCGGTAGACCTGGGTGGCCCGCAGTGTGTAGCTGCGCGGCTGCCCGTCGACGGACACGGAGGTGTGCTCCAGGCCGGCGGTGTACGCCGTGTCCCCCGACACGTCGAAGGCCAGCACTTCGAACGCGTACGAGGTGCAGTCGGAAAAGCTCCGCTCCAGGTGGGTGAAGAGTTCGTCGACCTCCTGCAGGCCGACGGCGTTGCGCCACGCCCCCAGCACGCTCACCGGCTCCTCCCGCGACCAGAGCGCCCGACGGGGCCCGGCGTCGCCGTTGTGCAGGGCGAGCTCCGCCTCGCGCAGCGCCGTCCCGACCCATTCCAGGAATTCCTCGCGATCGGTCATGCCTGCATCATGCACCGCACCGGTGCCGCGGGCCCCGCAGGAACCGGCCGCGTCCCCCGCCCGGGGCGTGCCCGCCCGGGCCGACGGGCAGGAGCGGCCCATGACGAACGACTTCGACCGGTTCGGCGACCTCCTCGACTACCCGATGTACGTGGTGACGGCGGCGGCCGACGGAGACCTCGCGGGCTGCCTGGTCGGCTTCGCGTCGCAGTGCTCGATCGATCCGCCGCGGTTCGTCGTGTGGCTGTCCGTGGCGAACCGGACGTACCGGGTCGCGTCGCGCTGCGAACACCTCGCGGTGCACGTCCTGGACGCCGGGGGGCACGGGCTCGCGGCCCTGTTCGGAGGGCGGAGCGGCGACCTCGTCGACAAGTTCGAGCGCGTGGCGTGGGAGCCGCACGGCGCGGAGGGCACGCCGGTGCTCCGGGAGGCGGCCGGCTGGTTCGTCGGCCGGGTGCGCGGCCACTGGCCGGGCGGGGACCACGTGGGCTTCCTGCTGGACGTCGTCGACGTCGGACCGGCAGCGGGGAGTCGGGGTGGGCTGCTGGCCTTCAGCGACGTGGACGACGTACGGGCCGGGCATCCGGCGTGAGGACGGGCCGGCCGGCGCCGCGGGCGTGAGGGCGGCGCACCCGGCGTGAGGACGGGCCGGCCGGCGCCGCGGGCGTGAGGGCGGCCGGAAGGGGCTCGGGCCTGGTCAGGTGCCCGGGGCGCGGCGCAGCCGGGCCTCGACCCGGCCGTCCACGACACGCGTGTCGAACGCCGGCTGCGGGGCGGTGGCCGGGCCGGTCACGTTCCAGCCGTCCTCCAGGCGGAAGACGCTGCCGTGCCAGGGACAGCGGATGCAGCCGTCCGCCACCTCGCCCTGCGAAAGCGGGCCCGCCATGTGCGCACAGCGCTCGGCGAGCATGCGCACCGTGCCGTCCGGCTCGCGGACGACGACCACCTCGACGCCGTCCACGGTGGCCCGTACCGGCCGGCCTTCGGTCAGGTCCGACACGGGGCCCAGCCGGTGCCATCCCGGGCCCACGGTGTGCGGTACGGCCTCGGCGTGGTTGGCGCCGGCCGCCTGCCGGTAGGCGAGGTGTCCGCCCAGGGCGCCGCCGACGCCCACGCAGGTCAGGCCGGCGAAGGCGAGGGCCCGGCCGGTACCGGCCCGGCCGCGGGCGCGGGCTGCCAGCGAGGCACCGTACAGGTACAGCGCGCTGACGTTCGAGGCGGCGTGGACCAGTCCGACGCGCGCCTGCTCGGGCGGCAGCTCGGCCCAGTCCGTCCAGCCCGAGAGCGCCGCGGGAGCGGCGGCCCCCACGCCGACGCCGATGAGCACCCGGGCCGCGCGCCCCTGCCCGGGCAGCAGGTCGAGTACGGCCGCGGAGAGCCACGCACCGATCGGGACCTGGACGAGGAGGGGGTGGGCGGGGTGTCCGAGCGGCACGCCGTGCAGGACGTCGCGGGCCCGCCCGAGCGGGGCAGCCCGCACGAGGCGGCGGACGGCGCCGGCGAGCCCGTCGGCGCGGGGTGAGTGCTCCAGCCGTTCCACGGCGCGCAGCACCGGGCCGGGCCCGGCCGTCCGGCGCGGCTCCGCGCGGTGCGTGGGGTGCGTGCGGTGCGTGCGGTTCACGGGGTGAGTGTGCATGCCGGGCGGCTACCCGGGGGCGGGCTCCGGATGCGCCGTACGGTCCCGCCGGTCGGTGGCGCGGGGGCCGGTCACCAGTCCAGTTCGGCGGTGGTCTTGGCCGGGCCGAGGACCCGTACGTGCCCGTGGTCGCCGTAACCGGAGCGCCGCCACTCGGCGAACGCGCGGGCGGTGCGGTCCGCGCCCTCCTGCTCCCCGGCGCCGTAGTCGACCCGGACGACCGCCTCGGCGCGCCCGTCGGCGGGGCGGGTGCGGATGTCGACGCTCTCCACGTGGGAGCCGGTGCCGGGGCCCGCCGTCGCGGGGTGCGAGGCGAGGTGGGCGCGGAACTCGCGGAGCATCGGGAACCAGCGGTACGGGCCGGTGGCCGGCACGCAGGCGCCGTCGGCCGCACCGGCCCCCGGACCCTGGTCGTCGGTGGTGGTGTCGGGGAGGCCGCCCTGGTCGTCGCTCGTCAGGTCCGGACCGGTGTTCTGGTCGTCGCTGGTCAGATCCGGGAGCGTGCCCTGGTCGTCGGAGGTCTCGTCGGGGAGCGTGCCCTGGTCGTCGCTCGTCAGATCGGGGAGCGTCCCCTGGTCGTCGGAGGTGGTGTCCGGACCCGTCCCCTGGTCGTCCGAGGTGGTGTCCGGCAGGCCCCGGCGGCAGTCCTGGCCCGCGGCGGGCGACGCGGCCGGGCCCGCTCCCGGCGGAGCACCTGCCCGGGTCCCGGTGTGCACCGTGCCGCAGGCGGTCAGCGCCAGGCAGCCGCAGGCCAGCGCCGCGGCGGCGCGTACGAACCGAACCCGAACCGTGATCCCCATGTGTCGTCCCCCTTCGGACGGTGAGAGGGACTCCCACCGTCCGGGGTTCCACCGGCGGCGGGAAAAGTCACTTCCGCCAGAACAGGTGGTGGATCACACCGCTCGGGCTCGGTACGACGTCCAGGTGGAAGCGGTCCGACAGCTCCTCCGGGGAGTCCCACAGCCGCAGCCCGGACCCGAGCTTCACCGGCGAGACCGCCACGTGCAGGGTGTCGACGAGGTCGGCGTCGAGGAACTCCCGGATGGTGGTGACCCCGCCGCCGAGCCGGACGTCCTTGCCCTGTGCCGCCTCGCGGGCCCGGGCCAGGACGGTGGCCGGGTCGCCCTCGACGAAGTGGAAGGTCGTGTCGGAGAGCGTGAAGGACGGGCGTGGGTGGTGGGTCATCACGAACACCGGGGTGTGGAACGGCGGCTCGTCGCCCCACCAGCCGCGCCACTCGTGGTCCTGCCAGGGCCCGCGCTGCGGGCCGAACTTGTTGCGGCCCATGATCTCGGCACCGATGCCGTGCGCGAAGTCCCGGGTGAAGTAGTCGTCGAGGCCCCGGCTGCCGCCGGGGTCGGTGCGGTTGGGCCAGCTCGCGGTGGCCACGGCCCAGGCGAACAGCTTCCCGGGGTCGACGTGTCCGAACGGCCGCTCCAAGCTCTGGTCCTCGCCGGCGGCGATCCCGTCGCTGGAGACGCCGAAGTTCTGCACCCTCAGCAGCTGAGCCACGTGCTCCTCCTGTGTTGTCGGTGACGGTGACGGTGTTGAGACTCCGGGGACCGGCAGAACTCATCGCCGCGTACGCGACTCCTTCGGATGCGACCGTAGCCCGGCCCCGGGACCGGGACGGGTTCTGCCACGGGGCGACCGGGGCACCGCCAGCCGGACGGCGGGCCGTCCCGGATGCCCGCGGCGGGGGCGAGCACCGCGGTCGCCGTCCACCGGGCAGGTTCTGGTCGCTGCCCGCGGCGGCGCAGCACAGCGGCCCACCCAGCCCGGCGCGGCCCTCGCCGTCCCGGGAGACCACCGGGGCCGGCGCCCCTGCCGGGGAACCCGGGGAAGCAGCTCTTTGTTGTCTTGACAACAATTGTCGCGGCACGCACGATGGAGACGTGACGGAACGGACCAGCGGACTCCGCGACCACCTCGGGTACTGGCTGCGGCGGCTCTCCGACGAGGTGCACGGGCGCTTCGAACGGCAGCTCGCCGAGCACGGCGTGACCGTCTCGCAGTGGGCGGTGCTCGTCACCGTCCACCGCGGCGACGCCACGACCACCCGCGAGGTGGCCCGGTACGTCGACATCGACGCCGGCGCCGTCTCCCGCCTGGTCGACCGGCTGGTCGCGAAGGGCCTGATGGCCCGCGAGCCCGACCCCGCGTCCCGGCGCACCCTGCGCCTGACCCTCACCGAGAGCGGCCGCGACCTCGTACCGCGGCTCGCCGAGATCGCCGACCGCAACGACGCCCACTTCTTCGCCGCCCTCGAACCCGACCGGCGCCGCCGCCTGGAGGACTGGATCCGGCAGCTGGTGGACGAAGGCCACGACGATCGCACGGTACCCCCCACCCCCTGAAAGGCCCGCCATGAGCACCACGCAGACCACCGCCCGCTCGGTGACCAAGACCGTCAGCATCCGGCGCCCCGCGGCCGAGGTCTTCGACTTCGTGGCCGATCCCGCGAACTGGCCCGCCTGGGCCGTCGTCAACGTGCAGGCCGTCGAGCCCACCGACGACCCCGACTGGTGGCTCATGACCACCCCGCAGGGACCTGCACGGCTGCGCATCCGGGGGAACGCCGAACTCGGCGTCCTCGACCACGACTACGTGGACGACCAGGCCTCCTGGCAGGTCCCCGCCCGGGTCGTGGCCAACGGCAGCGGCGCCGAGTTCATGATCACTTTCTTCCAGCCGCCCACCTTCACCGACGCCTTCTTCGACGAGCAGGTCGCGCTGGTCGACGAGGAACTCGCCGCGCTCAAGCGGGTCCTGGAAGCCGGGGCGTAGTCCGGCTGCCCCCGCCCCCGGCCACCGGATTACGGTCCGCCGGCCCGCCCCGCGGCAGCCGTCAGGTGCGGGCCGACCCGGCCGCCCGCACGCCGCGCCCACCGCGCACCGGCCGGGAGCGCTTCCGACGGCTCCGGACAACGTGGGGGCACCGGCGAAGGATCAAGGACGTGTTGACTGCGGAGACAGCCGCGATGCGGGCGGGAGCGGGCCGACCGCAGCGGCTGGTGGGCGAGTTGCGCCGTACGACACTGCTGGCACCGGTGGTGGACGGGGCGCTGATGTCCGGCGTGCAGGGCGGGGTCCGCTGGCTGTACGCGTTCACGGACGAGGCGTCGCTCGCCCGCTTCCTGCTGCGCCGGGGCGCCGACCCGGCCGCCGGGACGGAGTACCTCACCGTCCTGGGAGCGCGGCTGCTCGACTCGGTGATCCCCTCCCCCGACGGGCCGACCGGAATCGCGGTCGACGTGGCCGACGAGGACGGCCCGATGCTCTTCCCGCCGGTCACCGGCGTCGTCCCGGACGAGGTGGCGCTGGACGCGGTGCACGAGGGACGTGCGGACGTCCGCTAGGTCGCGTCGCGCGGCCAGGACGCGCCCCGCGGCCCCTCGGGGACGGTGCGCAGCAGGAGTAGAGCGGTGTCGTCCGTGTACCGGCCGGTGGGCCAGGCGCAGTGGATGAGGTGGTCGATGAGGCGGTCGACGTCCTGGTCGCCCTCGCGGGCGAGCTCGTCGGCGAGGGCGGCGACCGTGCGGTCGGGGTCGGTGCCGGGCACCTCGACGAGTCCGTCGGTGTAGAGGGCGAGGGTGCTCCCGGGTGGCAGGTCCAGGCCGGTGACCGGGTACGGGGCGCCGACGTCGATGCCGAGGAGGGGGGCCGGGTCGAGCCGGACGGCGTGTCCCGGCCCGCCGGGCCGGTGCAGCAGGGGCGGCGGGTGGCCGGCGCTGGCGAGGACGGCCGCGCCGCCGGCGAGGTCGATCCGCGCGTACAGGCAGGAGACCAGCAGGTCGGTGCCGAGGTCCATCAGGACGCGGTTGGTGCGGGCCAGGACCTGGTCCGGCGACGCGCCCGCGGTGGCGCGGATGGCGGTGCGGACCTGGCCCATGAGGGCGGCGGCGGCCACGTTGTGTCCCTGGACGTCGCCGATGACGGCCGCGACGGTGGTGGCGTCGAGGGGGATCACGTCGTAGAAGTCGCCCCCGATGTCCATGCCGAGGCTCGCGGGCAGGTAGCGGGCGGCCATCGTCAGGCCGGGCACGGTCGGCAGGCTGTGCGGCAGGAGGGTCTCCTGGAGGCCGCGGGCGAGGCCGTGCACGGCGTCGTACAGCCGGGCGCGGTCCAGCGCCTGTGCGATGAGGCCGGCGAGGGACGTCAGGACCGCGCGTTCGTCGGCCGTGAACGTGCGGGGATGGTCGTAGGAGAGGATGCAGCAGCCCACCGGCCGGCCGGAGATGAGCAGCGGCAGGAAGGCCCAGGCGTGTTTTCCGCTCATCAGCGGGGCCTGCGGGTAGGCGCGGACCAGTTCCTCGACGTTGGCGAAGAAGGACGGCACTCCGGTGGCCAGTACGTGACCCGCAGGGGTGATGTCGGTGCCCAGGGGCAGGCCGTCGAGGCGCTCGATGGCCCGCGCGTCGTAGCCGTGCCAGCCGGTGATCTTCAGGCGGCCGGCCTCCGCCGCGGACAGGACCAGGCCGTCCGCCCCGAAGGCGGGCAGCACCTGGCCGGCGACCAGCTCGACGACGTCGCTGACCGCGACGGTCTCGGTCAGCGCGGCCGCCAGGTGCAGGAGCTGGTAGAGGCGGCCGGTCTGCGCGGTGCGGGACGCGGCGGTCGCGGGACGTGGCGGGCGGGCGTCGCGGTCGGGCGGGGAATCCGGTGCGGAGTCGGGTGCGGGGTCAGGTGCGGGGTCGGGTGACGGCCTTGCGTGGGCGTGGGCGGGGGCGTGGCTGATGCGGACGCTGATGCCGCTGGCGTCGGGGAAGAGCTCGAAGCGCAGCCAGCGGTCCGGGGGGTGCACGGCGGTGAAGACGACCGGGTCGCGGCTGATGACGGCGGTGCGGTAGTGGTCCTCGACGGCCGGCTGGTCCAGCCAGGGCAGGGACTGCCAGGGCCGGGTGCCCAGGAGCCGGTCGGCGTCACGGCCGAGGAGGGTGGCCGCCGTGGCCGTGATGAAGGTGATCCGGCCTTCCAGGTCCAGGGCCAGCGCGCCCTCCGGCAGGCGCTCGGCGTAGTCCGCGGCGGCCTGCGGGGTCCGGCCGGCGTACGGGTGGGGGTCGGCGAGGGGCACCAGGCGGGGCTCCTCGGGCGGCTGCGGGGGATCCGCGGACTCGTCGAGCAGATGGCCGATGCCCCGGGCCGCCGCCTCGATGTGGCCCCGCTCGCGGCGGGTGGTGCTCTGCGGGTGGGCGGCCGGCCAGAGCAGGACCAGCCCGCCCCAGCTCCGCACGCGGCCCGGCAGCGGCGTGGCCGCGAGGGCGAAGCGGTACGGCAGGCTCGCCGCGACGCGGGGGTAGGTACGGGCCAGCTCCTCCTGGGAGCCCACCCACACCAGACGGTCCTCGCGGACGGCCTCGCTCACGGGCACGGGGGTCGCCAGCGGGATCCTGCGCCAGGGCCAGGCCACCTCGGCCGGCAGGCCGCACAGCACCGCGAGGCCGAGCGTCTGGCCCGCCTGGTCGAGCAGGTAGAGGGCCCCCGCGGAAGCGCCGGTGCGCCGGACCGTGTCGGCCAGCGCCGCGTCAAGGAATTCCGTCCCGCCGCGCTGCTCGCCGATACCGGACACCGCAGCTTCCATATCTGGACCATACGCCGAGATGCCGGACCGATCGCGCCGGTGGGAGGCGGGCGGTCGGGCGACGGACCGGGGGCCCGGGCGGTCCCGGCCCGGTCTCAGCCCGCCGGCGGGCCTCCGCAGCGCGGGCAGGGCCGCGAGCCGGGGGGGTCCGCGAGGCGGCCGCACTCGGGGCAGACCAGGTGCAGGAGGCAGGCCGTCTCCCCGCCCTCGTCCGGTCCGGCCACCGGGGCCGGAACGGTGGGCGGCCGCACGGCGGGCACGCCCTTGCCGGGCCCGGACTCCGCGGGGGCCGCGTCGTGCCGGGCGGGCGGCCCGGCGCCGCGCTCGCGTGGTGCCATGTCCGGTCCCCCTGTCCGCCGCGGATGGTCAGCCCTTCACCTACCCCGCGGCCGGGCGGGAGTCACGCGGCGGATAGGGTCGTGGGCGTGCGGCCGTCCCCGCTCTCCCGTCCCGCCCCCGGCCCTCCGGCCGCCAGCCCCCGGAACCACCCCGCACCATGAGCACCGACACCGCACCCGCCGCGGCCGCCCCCGGCGCCGCACCCCCGTCCGACCCCGCGCCCTCCCGCCGCCGCCCGCCCGCCGGGCGGGCCCCGGCGCGGCCCAGTCCCGCGGCCGCCTTCCACAGCATCAGCGCCGCCACCGCGGTCCTCCTCGGCCTCGTCGCCATCGGCGCGGCGATCCACGAGCCGGTGCTCATACCTCCCCTCGCGGCCAGCGCCGCCCTGGTGCACAGCGCGCCGACCCTGCCGCTGGCCCAGCCGCGCAGCGTGATCGCCGGCCACCTGCTGGGCAGCGCCACGGGCTTCGCCGTCCTCGCGGGCGCGGGCAGCAGCGCCTGGTCCGCGGCCGTCGCGGCCGGGCTGGCGCTCGCCCTCAACCTGGTCGCCCGTACCCCGCACTCCCCCGCCGTCGCCACGGCCGTGGTCATCGTGCTCCAGCGGCCCGACCCGGCACGCTTCGTGCCGCTGCTGTTCGCCTCCACGGTCCTGCTCGTGCTGACCGGGTACGCCGCCTCCCGCGTGCGCCGCGCCTCACCGAGGTACCCGACCTACTGGTGGTGACGGGGGCCCGAAGGTCGTCCACGGGCCGGTCACGCCCGGACCCGGGGGCCGGGCGCGAGCCGGGACCGGCATTCCATCCCGAGGCGCCCGGAGGGCGCGTCGGCCAGCGCAGGTCGAGGCGCATCAGGACGCGGGGGTGGCCGGCCAGGACCGAGGTGGTGTCGGCCACGTGCACGAAGCCGGCGCGCTCGAAGTTCCGGCGCAGTCCGGCGTAGGCCATGGTCAGGTCCACGGTGGCGGCCCCGTTGTCGAGGGGGTAGGCCTCGACGGCCGGGGCGCCGTGGTCGCGGGCGAACTCGACCGCGCCGGCGATGAGGGCGTGCGAGAGGCCCTGCTTCCGGTGGCTGGGACGCACCCGTATGCACCACAGGGACCAGACCGGCAGGTCGTCGACGTGCGGGATCGTGCGGCTGCGGGCGAAGGAGGTGTCCGCGCGCGGGGCCACGGCGGCCCAGCCCGCCGGCTCGCCGTCGCGGTAGGCGATCACCCCCGGTGGGGTGGCGGCGCGGCACAGCTCGGCGACGTGGTCGCCGCGGGCGGGGCCGCGCAGCTCGTTGTTGAGCTTGGCGGGGATCCGGTAGCTCAGACACCAGCAGACGGTGGCCGTGGGCGACTTCGGGCCGATCACCGCTCGGACGTCGGCGAAGGCGGCCGCGGGGCGCACGTCGATGGTCATGGGGCCACGATGCCACGGGGGTCCGACAGTGCGCCGGGCGTCCGGGACGGGGCACGTCAACGCCCTGCGGTTCCCGCGCCCCGTCAGCCGCGTTGCACCGGCGCGTCACCCGCGTCGCACCGGCGGGATGCCCGGCGGGTCCGGCAGCGCACGCCGGGCGCCCCGGTCGGGCCACCGAGGCGCTCCGCGGATCGGCCGCCGGGCGCCGGGCCCGCTCGGAGCAGGACTGAGCCCAGGGGGCGGTGGCCGGCGGCGAGCCGGTGCGCGGCGCCCGTGCCGAGGAGGTCGGGCCCGATCCGGTCAGACGAGCGGCGGCCCCTCCGTCGGGGTGAGCGCGGCGGCGGCAGCGAAGAGGCGGGCGCACCGGCGGGTCATGGCCTCCGGGGACTGGTCGGGGTGCTTGACCCACCAGCGCACGAGGGTGGCCACGAGGTCGCGCCAGACGTACTTGAGGGCGTCGGCGTCCAGCGGGTCGGTGGAGCCGGTGGCGCGGAGCAGGTCGGCGGTGCCGTCGGCGGCGAGGGCGTCGATCGCCGACCAGTAGGCGGCGGCCCGGCGTGCCGCCTCGCCGCCGGAGGGCAGCGTGGTGTCGTAGAGCACGAACCAGGCCTCCCGCTGCCCTTCGAGCGCGGTGAAGATGCCGTGCAGCACGCGCAGGGGCGTGTCCGGCGTGGTGCCCGCCCCGTCCATCGCCGTGCGGACGGCGTCGAGGAGTCGGTCGCCGACCGGGGTCAGGCAGGCGGCGTACAGGTCCTCCTTGGTGCCGAAGTACTGGTGCAGCAGCGTCTTCGTGACGCCGACGCGGGCGGCGATCGCGGCGAGGGAGGCGGCCGCGTAGCCGCTCGTCCCGAACTCCTCGGTCGCGGCCGTCAGGATCTGCTGCTCGCGGTCGTGGCGCGGGACTCCCTTGGTGCCGGCCTTCGAGCGGGGGGTTGCCATGCCGGAATATTATCAGTAGGTAATTTACTGCAAGGTAAGTTACCGTCCCGACTCCTGGGAGCACTTCCATGGCCGACACCGCGACCCCGCCCACGTCCCGCGTCCGCTCCTGGTGGGGGTGGGGTTGGGCGGACGCGCACCCCGACGACGCCGAGTGCGTCGCGATGGGCGCGCTCTTCCCCGGCTCGCTGGCCCGCCCGCTCCCCGTACCGCGGGTCGCCGACCTGGGCATCGGGGCCCCGGCCGTCGCGCCGCCGGCGAGCCTGGCCCACCTGGTCGCCACCGACCCCGGCGACCGCGCCGCCCACGCGATGGGCAAGGCGTACCGCGACGTGGTCCGGGCCCTGCGCGGGCGGCCCCGCCGCGTCCCCGACCTCGTGGCCCGCCCGCGCGACGAGCAGCAGGTCGCCGACCTGCTGGAGTGGGCCGGGGAGCGCGGCGTCGCCGTGGTGCCGTACGGCGGCGGTTCCTCGGTCACCGGCGGCGTGGAGTACCGCGGCGACGCCCACCGGGCCGTGCTCTCACTGGACCTGACCGCCATGGACCGGGTCCTGGAGGTCGACGCCGCCGGCCGGGCGGCGCGGATCCAGGCCGGCACGCTCGGCCCGGGCCTGGAGGACCAGCTGCGGCCCCACGGACTGACGCTGCGGCACTTCCCGCAGAGCTTCGAGTTCTCCACGCTGGGCGGCTGGCTCGCCACGCGCGCGGGCGGCCACTATGCCACCGGCCGCACGCACATCGACGACTTCGTGCAGTCCCTGCGCGTGGTCACCCCGGCCGGCACCAGCGCGTCCTGGCGGCTGCCCGCCTCGGGCGCCGGCCCCTCCCCCGACCGGCTGTTCCTCGGCTCCGAGGGGGCCCTCGGCGTGATCACCGAGGCGTGGCTGCGGGTGCAGGTGCGGCCGGCCCACAAGGCCTCCGCGGCGGTGGCGTTCGCCGCCTTCGACGACGCGCTGACGGCCGTACGGCTGATCGCGCAGTCGGACCTGGTGCCGGCCAACTGCCGTCTGCTGGACGCCGGCGAGGCCGCGCTCGCGGGCGCCGCGGCGGACGGCAGCGCCGTGCTCGTCCTCGGGTTCGAGTCGGCCGACGCGCCCGTCGGGGACCGCCTCCGGCAGGCCGTGGAACTGGCCCGGTCCTGCGGCGGCGGGGCCGTGGGGGCGGACGGCGCGGCCGGGGCCGAGGGCGCGGACGGCACCGGCGACGCGGTCGGCGCCTGGCGGTCGGCGTTCCTCAAGATGCCGTACCTGCGGGACGGGCTCGCCCGCATGGGGGTCGTCGCGGAGACCTTCGAGACGGCCGCGACCTGGGACCGGATCCCCGGGCTGATCGAGGCCGTACGCACCGACGTCGGGGCCGCCGCCCTGAAGGCCACCGGCCACCCGGCGACGGTCAACTGCCGCCTCACGCACGTCTACCCCGACGGCGCGGCACCCTACTTCACCGTCCTCGCCGCCGGACGCCCGGGCGACGAGGTCGCCGTGTGGGACGACCTGAAGGCCGTGGCGGGCGAGGTCCTGCACCGGTACGGAGCCACCGTCACCCACCACCACGCGGTCGGGCGCGACCACCGCCCCGGGTACGACCTCCAGCGGCCCGAACCCTTCGCGCTGGCGCTGCGGGCCGCCAAGGACGCCCTGGACCCGCGGGGCATCCTCAACCCCGGCGTCCTCGTCGGCTGAACGAGGCGGGGCCGGGGGAGCGAGGCGGGCGCCCCGGCGCGCCCCGGCGACCCCGGTGCCTCCGGGGCCCCGGGGGGCTCCCCTCTCCCCCCGCCGGCGTCGCGTGCCGCGCCACGCGGCCGTCGCAGAGCCCCTCGGCGGCCGTCGGGGCCCGCAGGCCCGCCCCTCCCCGCCGCGACGCTCCGCAAGGGGATTTCCGTCCCGCGCCCCGGGCGCCGGTCGGTTTCCGGCCAACCTCGGCCGCGCGGGATGCCGGTGCCCGGACCGGCCCCGTAACGATCAGCCGTCAGTACGGCGCCGCCGGCCCCGCCAGGTCGGCCGGATCCGGCTGCTCCGCCCTCCGGGCTGCGCTCTACTCACTCTCCCCGATTCCCCTCCGGCAGCACCGAGCCCCTTCCCGCACCGCGGGCGGGCCTCCTCGCCATGCCTCCGGCCGGGCCGAACCGGGTTTCCCGAAAGCCGAGTTGAAGGAGCAGCCGATGTCCCAGCAGCAGGCCGAGAAACCACGGACCGCCGTCCTCCCGCCCCCGCCGGAGCTGACGTACACCGGAGGGCAGCACAACGCCGCCATGGAGCGCCTGACGCTCGGCCAGATGGCCCGGCGGGTGCCGGCCGCGCTCGCGCAGACGGCGCGGCTCGCCGCGGCGGTCCACCGCACCGCGTTCGTCTGGCTGGTGTGCGCACAGGTCGTCGGCGGGATCTGCACCGCCGCCGCGCTCGCGGCCGTGTCCCGGGCGATGGGCCCGCTACTGGCGGGCGGGGACGTCGGGCAGCGCCTCTCCGGAGCCACCTGGCCGCTGGCGGCCGCGGCGGCCATGACGGCGCTGGGCGCGCTGGCGTCCATCGCGGCCGGTAGCGCCGCGCGCCGGCTCAACCCGGGGATGTCGACCGTCGCCGACCTGGCGATGGTCGACGCGCACATGGACGTCGAGCTGGCCGCCTACGACGCCCCGGACTTCACCGAGCGCTCGGAGGCCGCGGAGACCGGGTCCGCACGCTCGGGCATGCTGCTGCAGGACGCCCTGGGCTTCACCAGCGGTCTGATCGACCTGGTGGCCGTGGCCTCGGTGCTGTCGGTGGTCCATCCGGTGCTGCTGCCGCTGCTGCTGGTGTCGGTGGTGCCCCGCGGGCTGGGCTCGGTGTTCGCTGCCCGGCTCGACTACCGACTGCACAACGAGACGGTCGCCTCCCGCAACATCCGCAACATGATGCGCTGGCACCTGACCACCCCGAAGCTCGCGGACGAGCTGCGCGGCAACAGCATGCGCCCCTACGCGCACCACTGGTACGCCGCGGTGTGCGCCCGGATCGACGCCCGGATGGCCGGCTCCGCCCCGCGCTACCTGGCGGTGTACCTGACGGCTGCCGTGGTCTCCGGCCTGCTCACACTGGTGACCTGGGGCTGCCTGGGCGCGCTGGTGCTCGGCGGGTTCATGGCCCTGGGCGCCGCGGGGACCGCGATCGTGGCGATGCGGACCTCCACCGCCGCCCTGTCCAAGCTGGTGGTCTACGGGGCCGCGATGTTCCAGCACGCGCTCTACCTCGGGGACTACACCGCGTTCCTCGCGCTGGCCGCCGAGCGGTCGGGGCCGCGGGGCCCGCGCGAGATGGCCGCACCGGAGCAGATCCGGTTCGAGGGGGCCGCGTACACGTACCCGGGCAAGGACGCCCCGGCGCTCGGGCCGGTCGACCTCACGCTGCGCCGGGGCGAGGTGGTCGCCCTGGTCGGCGAGAACGGCGCGGGCAAGTCCACGTTCATCCGGCTCCTGACCTCGCTGACGGCGCCGACGACGGGGACGGTCACGTGGGACGGGGTGCCGACGTCCGGTTCGGACCAGCGGTCCGCGTGGCGCCACGTCGGGCTGGTGACGCAGTCGTACGGCCACTGGCCGTTCTCCGCGCGCGAGAACATCACCCTCGGGCAGCCCGGCCCGCGCGGTGACGCGGCCGTGTGGGACGCCCTGCGGGCGGTGGGCATGGAGGAGACGGTCGAGGGCTTCCCGAACGGCCTCGACACCCTGCTGGCCCGCTCGTTGTGGGGCGGGCACGAGCCGTCGGGCGGCCAGTGGCAGCGGCTGGCCTGCGGACGGGCCTTCCACCGGCGCCCCGCGCTCCTGGTCATGGACGAGCCGACGTCCGCCATGGACCCGCGCGGCGAGCACATGGTCTTCTCCGGACTGCGGGAGACCAAGGACGAGCGGATCACGGTGATCGTGACGCACCGGATGGAGAACTGCCGGCTGGCCGACCGGATCGTCGTCCTGGAGTGCGGCAGGATCACGGAGCAGGGGACCTACGAGGAGCTGTCCGGTCGGTCCGGCGGAACCTTCGCCGAGCTGGTGCGGCTGTCCATGGACCGGTAGGCCGTCGCGCCCGGACCCTGCCCGACCCGGCACGATCCGGAGGGGCCTCCCGGCCGGCGCCGGCGGCCCCGCCCGTCGCACGGGGCGGGGTCGCCGGCGGGCCGCGACGCGTCGGGCGCCGCGGGGGTCCTCACACCCCGGGCCCGGCGGGCCCGGGGGCGACCGGCGGGCCCTGGGGCGTCCGGTCAGAGGACGTGGGTGAGGACCGCGAGCACCTCGGCGGTGATGGCCGCCTCGTTGCGCTCGAACTCCGGTCCGGTCAACAGGCCCGGGTCCGCCGGGAGTCCGGTCAGGACCGGCGTGTGCAGGTGACCTCCGGGGAGCTGGGGGGCCAGTTCCAGGCGGAGGCGGTTGGACCGGTAGGCGACCTCGTTGGAGAGGTACCCCCCGCCGCCGCCGGCCACGGCCCGGGAGCCCGGGGTCGGCCCGTCCTCGCGCTCGACCGGTCGGTCTCCGCCGGCCGGTATCTCGGTCACGGAGGTGTTCCAGAGCACGGGGTACGGCTCCTGCACGGCGCCCGTGACCGCCTCGCCCGGGAGGGTCGAGGCGATGAACTCCGGGCCCGCAGCCAGGCCCGGCGGCGGGACCGGACGGTCGGGCGTACCGCCCGACAGCGCACCGGTGTTGTCGGGGTACGGGTCGGCCGAGCGGGCCCGCCCCGCCCACGCCTCCAGCGTGAACAGTCCGGGATAGCCCTGGCTGACGGTGGTGATGGCGTGGGCGGCGCGCGGGCCCGCCGCCATCCGGGGCCCGAAGGCGCGTTCCACGATGCCGCGGTCGAAGTCCCCGTACCGGACGGGCAGCAGGACCGACCGGATCTCCGCGGGGGTGCCGTCCGCGAGGGTGATCCGGCGGCCGTTGAGGAGCAGGGCGGCGGAACCGGAGGGGTTGGCCCGGCGCAGCTCCTGGTCGAGTCCGAAGGGGTCGAACCCGCTGACGAACAGCCGGCGCAGCCCCGGGCGACCGCTGAAGTCGTTTCCGGTCAGCCCGCGGGAGGCGTCCTCGAGCCGGCCACGCAGCGCGGTCCGGTCCACGTCGAACACCGGCTGCCAGTCGGCGAGTTGCACCGTCATCGCCAGTCGGGTCCAGTACAGGGGCCGGTCGTCGCCGGCCGGCAGGTCGCCGCCGGGCCGGCGCCCCTGGGCGCGGTGGACGGCGGCCCACCACAGGGCCTCGCCCCAGGCGTCGACGAGCCGCTCCACCTCGTCCCGGCTGCGCGCGGAACGCAGCGCCGCGGGGAACCGGGCGACGAAGTCGTCGAGTCCGGCCCGCCGGGGGAAGGCGGCGGCCCGGGGATCGGCGAGGCGGGCCTGTTCGCGGTCCGGTGCGAGGACCGTCGCGCGGCCGGCAGCCGGGCCCGCCAGGGCGGGGCCGGCGGGGACCAGGGCGGCGACGGGTCCGAGGAGGGTGGCGGCCAGGGCCGCACGCCGGGACAAAGTCATGCCATGTGACATTACACAGCGCGCCGACCGGCCATCAGTGAGGTTCCGGCCAACCGCCCGCCGGACGTCCTCACCGCCACCGCAAACCGGCTCCTGCCCGAGCTCCGCCTCGCCTCCGGCACCACATCCCACGCGCTACCGGCACCGGCTCCGGCGACCCCCGCCCCCCACCTCAGCCGTTGAGCAACCCCATCATCTCCGGCGAGTAGCGGTCGCCGGAAGCAATGCCGCGGGGCGCGACGGCCTCGATCGCGGCAAGGTCCTGCGCCGTGATCGCGATGTCCGTGGCCGCGACGTTCTCCTCCAGGTAGCGCCGACGCTTGGTGCCCGGGATGGCGACGGCACCCTGGTGCAGCACCCATGCCAGCGCGAGCTGGGACGGAGTGACCGACTTCGCCTCGGCCAGCTGCCGGACGGCGTCGACGACGGCGAGGTTGCGGGCGAAGTTCTCGCCCTGGAAGCGGGGGTCGGTACGGCGGAAGTCGTCCGCGGCGAAGTCGTCGGGCGTGGTGATGGCACCGGAGAGGAAGCCGCGGCCGAGCGGGGCGTACGCGACCAGGCCGATGCCCAGCTCGTCCAGGACGTCCCGCACCCCGTCGCCCTCGATGCCCCGCTCGAAGAGGGAGTACTCGGTCTGGACGGCCGTGAGGGGGTGGACGGCGTGGGCGCGGCGGATGGTGGCCGCGGCGGCCTCGCTGACGCCGAGGTAGCGGACCTTGCCGGCGGCGACCAGTTCGGCCATGGCGCCGATGCTCTCCTCGACCGGCACGTTCGGGTCGATGCGGTGCAGGTAGTAGAGGTCGATGCGGTCCGTGCCCAGGTGGCGCAGCGAGCGGTCGGCGGCGCGGTGGATGTAGTCCGGGCTGCCGTTGAGGCCGCGCAGGGTGCCGTCGTCGTCGAACTCGACGCCGGTCTTGGTGGCGACGACGACCCGGTCGCGGCGGTGGCCGGCCAGCGCCTTCCCGAGGAGCCGCTCGTTGGCGAAGGGGCCGTAGCCCTCCGCGGTGTCCAGCAGCGTGACGCCGAGCTCCAGGGCGCGGTCGATGGTGGCCAGCGATTCGGCCTCGTCGGTCGCTCCGTAGAAGGCGGTCATGCCCATCAGGCCGAGGCCTTCGGCGCCGACGTGCAGACCCTGGGAGCCGAGTGCGCGGAGTTCCATGAGGTGTCCTCTCGGGGACGGAAGCGGAAGTAACTAACTGGTTATTTCATCGTGCGCCCAGCCCGCCGGTTTGTCAATAACTAGATAGTTACTTGCTAGCCTGAGCCCATGGCACGCGATTCCCACGCAACGAGGGCACGGATCCTGGAGGCCGCGTTCGACGAGTTCGCCCGGTACGGCATCGCCGGGGCCCGGGTGGACCGCATCGCGGACGCGGCCGGGGCCAACAAGCGGATGATCTACGTCTACTACGGCAACAAGGAGCAGCTCTTCGACCAGGTCCTCCAGGAGGCCCTGGAGAAGGGCGCCGAGTCCGTGCCGTTCGACGCCGAGGACCTGCCCGGGTACGCCGGCGCGATCTTCGACCACCTGGTGGCCGACCCGCGGCTCGTACGGCTGGTCATGTGGCGGCGACTGGAGCGGCCGGCGGTCACCGCGCCCGAGTCCGCGTCGTACGGGCACAAGCTCGCGGCGCTAGAGGCGGCCCAGGGGGCCGGGCTGGTGGACCCCGGGTACGCGCCCGCGGACGTCCTCGCACTGGTCCTGGCCCTGGCCCAGGCGTGGTTCACCACCGGGATCGGGGCGGCGGAAGGTGACGGGGAGGCCGACTGGGTACGGGAGCACCGGGACCGGCACCGCGCGGCGGTGGTCGGGGCGGTGGCGCGGCTGAGCGGGACGCCGGCGCCGGGGGCCGCCCCGTCGGCATGACGTCGAGCTCCTGCGAGGGGGAGATCGGCTGTCCGGTGTCGGGCCGGGTCCCGCGTGAGGGACCACAGGGGACAACGAGGGACCGCGGATGAGCGCGTATGACCGCGAGTGATTGACTACCGCACATGGAAGACGCGCTGGTGTTCACTGAACGTACGGACGGGGATGACGAGTTGGTGCAGTCGGTGTCGCCTGGCGCGACGGGATGGCCGGGCATGAGCGGCGACGGCGCGGCCGCGGGGGCCGGGCGGGCGTCGGCGGGGCGGGTCACGCCGCCCTTCGACCCCGAACTCGGTGCCGTGCTGGCGGCATTGGGAGACGAGGCGATACGACCGCTGACGCCGGAGAACCTGGCGGAGCGGCAGGCGCAGGACGCCGCCGTCCGGCCCCGGCCCACGGTCGGGGAACTCGCGGACGGCGGCCGTTTCGAGGTGACGGAGCTGCACGCGCCGGGAGCAGCGGGCGCGCCGGACGTCACCCTCGTGAGCGCGCGGCCGGCCGGGGCCCCCGGGCCCCTTCCGGTGCTGTACTACATGCACGGCGGCGGCATGGTCGTGGGCAACGCCTGGTGCGTCCTGCCGCAGCTGCTCCGCGACGTGGCACTGCCCCTGGGGCTGGCCGTCGTCTCCGTCGAGTACCGGCTGGCTCCGCAGGTGCCCCATCCCGGGCCGGTGGAGGACTGCTATGCCGGACTCGTATGGGTGGCCGAGCACGCGGACCTGCTGGGATTCGATCCGGACCGCATCGTCGTCGGCGGCAAGAGTGCCGGCGGCGGTCTCGCCGCGGCCCTGGCGCTCCTCACCCGCGACCGCGGGGGGCCCGTGCCGATCGGCCAGCTGCTGCTGTGCCCGATGCTCGACGACCGGGGCGGGACCTTCTCCAGCCACCAGATGGCCGGCGTGGACACGTGGGACCGCGTCTCCAACGCGACGGCGTGGCAGGCCCTGTTGGGCGGCCCACCCGGCGCGCCGGACGTGTCTCCGTACGCGGCCCCCGCCCGGGCCACGGACCTGTCGGGGCTGCCTGCGGCGTACATCGAGGTCGGCTCGGCCGAGACCTTCCGGGACGAGGGGGTGGCCTACGCGGATGCCCTCTGGAAGGCCGGCGGTCAGGCCGAACTGCACGTCTGGCCGGGGGCGTACCACGGTTTCGACAGCTTCGCGCCGGACGCGGCGCTCAGCCGGGACGCCTGCGACGCCCGGTTCCGCTGGCTCCGGCGCGTGCTCACGGCGTCCCCGGTCCCGGGACCGGAGGCCGGTCCGGCGGCCGTGCCTCAGGGCGCGGACGGCGCGGAGTAGTGGCGGCGGCCGCGTCACCGCCGACCCCGCCTCCGCTGCGGCGCCGTACCCGGGGTGGGGCGCGGTGCGGCAGCCGTAGCCGCCGTCCGGCGCCGGGTTCCCGCCCGGGCCCGCACGCCGCAGACACCGGCGAGGCCGACGGGTGCCCCGCACCGCGAACGCCGGCGAGCCGGATCGTGGGTCGGATCGTGGGCCGGATCGTGCAAGATGGCCGCATGGAACGTGTACTGGGAATCGGCGGGTACTTCCTGCGGGCGGCCGATCCGGCGGGGCTGAGTGCGTGGTACCGCGACCGCCTGGGGCTGGACGCGGACGAGCACGGGCTCTGGCGTCAGGAGACGGGGCTGACGGTCTTCGCGACGTTCGACTCCGGGACCGACTACTTCGGGTCCCGGGAACAGCGGACCATGCTCAACTTCCGGGTCCGCGACCTGGACGCGATGCTCGCGCAACTGCGGGCCGCGGGAGCCGACGTGACCGAGGAGACGCAGGAGATGGACGGCGTCGGCCGGTTCGGCTGGGTCACCGATCCGGAGGGCAACCGGATCGAGCTCTGGCAGCCCGCCTGACCTCACCGGGCCCGGTTCCGTGCCCGTCCGCGCTGGTGGAACCCCTGCGCCGGGCGGAGGTCCCGGGACGGCGCGCGGCGCCACGGTCTTGACCGGAACGCGTCAGGAAGGGTTCACTCCCCTTCGGACGTAGGTCTGGACCAATTCGCGAATCGAGGCCCCCACGCCCATGCCCTCGCGCCACCGCGGTTTACGTGTCGCGGCGTTCGCCACCGCCGCCCTGACGCTCGCCCTCGGCTGGGGCCCACCCTCCTCGGCCGCACCCCGGCCCGCACCCGCCGCTGCCGCCGCCCCGGCGACGGCGTCCGGCCCGCCCGCCCCGCCCGCCCCGTCCACCGCGACCGCCGCGGCGGTGGCGTTCGAAGACACCTTCGACGGGCCCGCCGGGTCCGCCGTGGACGCGGGCAAGTGGCAGACCGAGACCGGCGACAACGTCAACAACCACGAGCGCCAGTGGTACACGGCCGGCAACGCCAACGCCGCCCTCGACGGCCGCGGCAACCTCGTGATCACCGCCCGCCGCGAGAACCCGGGCAACTTCCAGTGCTGGTACGGCCGCTGCGAGTACACCTCGACGCGCCTGAACACCTCCGGCCGGTTCGCCCGCCGGTACGGGCACGTCGAGGCCCGCATGAAGGTGCCGCGGGGGCAGGGCATGTGGCCGGCGTTCTGGATGCTCGGCCAGGACATCGGCCAGGTCGGATGGCCGAACAGCGGTGAGATCGACGTCATGGAGAACGTCGGATACGAGCCCTCCACCGTCCACGGCACCCTGCACGGCCCAGGCTACTCGGGCGCCGGCGGCATCGGCGCCGCCTACAGCCTGTCCGGCGGACGGGCGTTCGCCGACGACTTCCACACCTTCGCCGTCGACTGGGCCCCCGGCTCGATCAGCTGGTCGGTCGACGGCCAGGTCTACCAGCGGCGGACGCCGGCCGACCTCGGCGGCCGCCAGTGGGTGTACGACAAGCCCTTCTTCCTGATCCTCAACCTGGCCGTGGGCGGCGACTGGCCGGGCAACCCGGACGGCTCGACTCCGTTCCCGAACCAGCTGGTCGTCGACCGCGTCCGCGTCACCACCTCCGACGGCGGGGGCGGGCGTACGGGAGCCTTCGTCGGCCTGGCCGGCAAGTGCCTGGACGTGGCCGGGGCGCAGACGGCGAACGGCACCCAGGTCCAGCTCTACGGCTGCAACGGCACCGCCGCCCAGCGCTGGACCCTGCCCGGCGACGGCACGGTACGGGCCCTCGGGAAGTGCCTGGACGTCAACGCGGCCTCCACCGAGCCCGGCGCCAAGGTCCAGCTGTGGGACTGCAACGGCACCGGTGCCCAGCGCTTCGACTACAACGCCACCACCCGAGACCTGGTGAACGTACCGGCGGACACCTGCGTGGACGTCCGCGACCAGAACCCGGCGGACGCGACCCCCGTCCAGACCTGGTGGTGCAGCGGCAACCCGAACCAGAAGTGGACGCTCACCGGCTGAGCGGGGGAGGCGGCCCCGGCGGCCGCGTTCGTCCGGGCCGCGGACCGCGACGCGTACGCCTGCGCGCACGTGGCCCTGCGCCGGCTGCTCGGCGCCTACCTGGGCGCCCCCCGCGCGAGGTGAGCGTCGGGCGTCAGGCAGCGGACAGGGCCGTGACGAGATCGGGCAGGTTCCCGCCCGCCACGGCGAGGGCCAGGTGGTCGTGGTAGTCGCGACTGTGCCGGATCAGGCCGTCGCGGACACGGAGGACCTGGAGGTTGGCGACCTCGAAGTCCCGGCCGGTGGCCAGGTGGCGGGCCCGGTAGTCGAACTCGGCGACGATCACCTCCGGGTCGTCGGTCTCCCGGACGACGACGTTCGCCGGGGTCAGCAGCAGGGGCGAGTGTTCGGCGACCTCGGCGAACCGGGCCGCGAGGGTGGCGCGGCCCTCGAAGCGGCGCGGGCCGACCGGGGCGAAGACGGTCTCCACCACGGCGTCCTCGGCGTAGAGGGCGGCCAGTTCGGTGTAGCGGCCCGCGCCGATGCCGTCGAGCAGCCGGTGGAAGACCTCGCGGGGGGACGGCGTTTCGGACACGATCAACCTCCGGGGATCGGCACATAGAATCGGACTGTCGACTCCGTTTAGACGATACGGACTGACCAGTCCGGTTGTCCAGGGTGGTTCCGGCCTGCCGTCGGCCACCCCGGGCGGAAAGTGGGGAGAGAAGCATGAGCGGCTCGGGCGAAAGGCCGTTGCGGGCGGATGCGGCACGCAACCGGGCGAGGTTGCTGGAGGTCGCCACGGAGGTGTTCACCACCCGAGGCGTCGGCGTGCCGACCGAGGAGATCGCCCGGACCGCCGGGGTCGGCGTCGGCACGCTCTTCCGCCACTTCCCGACCAAGGAGGCCCTGCTCGAGGCGGTGATGGTCCGCAGGCTCGAGGCCACCGCGGCGGAGGTCGCCCAGCTGGCCGCGGAGGCCGGCCCGGCCGAGGCCTTCTTCGGCTGCTTCCGGCTGCTGGTCGAGCAGTCGGTCGGCAAGAGCGAGTTCACCGAGGCCCTCGCCGCGGCCGGCGTCGACGTGCACGCCTCCCTGCGCGAGCGGACCGAGGAGATCCGGGACCGGCTGGACGGCCTGCTCGCCGCCGCGCAGGAGGCGGGTGCGGTCCGCCGGGAGCTGGGACTGCCGGAGTTCCTGGCCCTGTTGGCCGGCACCGGCCGTGCGGTGGAGCAGCTCGGGACGGACCCGGCGGCCCGGGAACGCGTCTTCGCGGTGGTGTTCGACGGCCTACGCCCGCGCTGAACGGCCGAAAGTCGATCGACCAATTCAAGCCATCGCCATGCACGGTGACAGACGGTTGCATATGAGCCTGATCAACCTGAGTGGCTCATCACTGGACATGTCGGCCTCTTTCCACCGCACATCGCCCCACGAAGAGTAAAAGGAACGTCAAATCCCCTGGTCGCGCATGGTGTCAGAGGGGCGCCCCTCCCTAGGGTTCTGATCACCGTGCGCGATCTCACGCGCCGGGGACGCCCGCTGCGATCTCGCCGGGCGTCATTTTGTGCTGCCCGAAAGGGCTCTGGGGGTTTGTATGCGGGCGTGGTATGCCCATTCAACGCTGCGGTCAAGACACAGACACCGATCACAATCGGTCACGATCCTGACCCTGCTCGCGGTGCTGTTCTCTCTGGTGGCGATCCCGGAGGCACAGGCACTGCGCACGCCGCACCCGAAGGTGTGGACGCCGCCCAAGACCGCGCTGCCGAAGACCAAGTCGGTCGAGGGCGCGCTGGACCGGCCCGGCAAGGCCGGACCGCGCCGCACCGGCGGTGTGCCGAAGGTGTGGAGGCCGGCCCCGCGTCGGGCGGTCAGGACCGGTTCCGTGACGGTCGCCCTGCCGGGCGCGTCGACCGGTGCGACGAAGGGCCGGAGCTCCGCCGCGGCGGACGGCCCGCGAGCCGCGCAGGGCGGCAAGGACGCCAAGGGCGCGACCCGCGCCGGTGAACTCCCGGTCCGCCTGACCGACCTGGGCGCTCCGAAGGGCGCCAAGCCCGGCGCCGCCCGCGCGGCAGCGGCGGACGCCGCCTCCGGCGCCCCGTCCGTGCGCGTCGCCGTACGCGACCAGGCGCAGTCCAGGGCCGCCGGCGCGTTCGGCCCCCTGGTCACCCTCCAGGGCGAGGCCGGTACGGCCGCCGAGGCCGGGCGCAGGCTGCGGGTCTCCCTGGACGTGGCGGCCCTCCAGGGCACCGGCTCCTGGGGCGACCGGGCCCGGCTGGTGGCCCTCCCCGCATGTGCGCTGACCACGCCGAAGGCGGCGCAGTGCCGCAAGCGCACGCCCGTCGCGGCCACGCTGGACGCCCGTACGGGGCAGCTGACCGCCGACATCACCCTCCCGGCCACCGCGCCGACCGGCACCGCGAAGCCATCGGCGGCGGGCGGCGGGGCCGCGCGCCCCTCGGCCGTGACGTCCGCGTCCGCCGTGGGGTCCGCCGGGGCGGCCGCCCCGATGGCCGTGCTCTCCGCCGAGCCGGCCCCGTCGGGTTCCGGTGGCTCGTTCGCCGCGACCCCGCTGTCGCCGTCGATGTCGTGGAGCGCCGGTTCGAACGCGGGCAACTTCACGTACAGCTACACCTTCGACATGCCGACCTCGCTCGGCGGCGCCGCCCCCGGCGTGCAGCTGGGCTACGACTCCTCCGCCGTCGACGGCATGACGGCCGCGAACAACGCGCAGTCGTCGTGGATCGGTGACGGCTGGAGCTACCACCCCGGATCCATCGCCCGCAACTACAAGCCGTGCCTCAAGAGCGGCATCGACATGTCGGGCGACCTGTGCTGGGCGGGCCAGTCCCTGTCCCTGAACCTCGCCGGGCACTCCGGCCAGGTGGTCAAGGACGACACCACCGGGGCGCTGCGCCTGCAGGGCGACGACGGCACCCAGATCACCGCGCTCACCGGGCTGACCAACGGCGCCTGGAACGGCGAGGGCTTCAAGGTCACGACGACCGACGGCACGCAGTACTACTTCGGTGCCAACTACCTCCCGGGCGGTGACAAGACCGACCCGGCGTCGAACTCCGTCAACACCGTGCCGGTCTACCACCCGAAGCCCGGCAACCCGTGCTACTCGTCGGCCTCGGGCACGGCGTCGTGGTGTCCGATGGCCTCGCAGTGGAACCTCGACTACGTCGTCGACCTGCACGGCAACCTCATCACGTACAAGTACGACCGCGAGGACAACTACTACGCGCGCGGCGGCGGCCAGAACAACGGCACCGGCACCCGCACGGCGTACACGCGCTACTCGAACCTGAAGCAGGTCGCCTACGGCCAGCGGCTCCCCGAGCAGATCGCGGCCAAGGGCACGGCCAACCCGGCCGTGAAGATGGACTTCACCACCTCCGAGCGGTGCGTGCCCGGCGGCTCCGTCACCTGCGACCCGGCGCAGCGCACCCTCGCGAACCAGGCGTACTGGCCGGACACCCCGCTGGACCAGGCGTGCGGTGCCACCGGCACGTGCACCGTCTACGGTCCCACCTTCTGGACCTCCAAGCGCCTGACGAAGGTGGAGACCCAGGTCCTGGTGGGGACCTCGTACCGCACGGTGGACAGCTGGGCCCTGAACCAGGTGTTCTCGGACCCGGGTGACGGCACCAAGTCCCCGACGCTGTGGCTGGACTCGATCCGGCGCACCGGCTCGAACGGCCAGGACCCGATCACGCTGCCGCCGGTGAAGTTCACCGCGATGCAGAAGCCGAACCGCGTGGACGGCCTGGTCCCGGCGGCCCCGCAGTTCAACCGGCCGCGCATGACCGAGATCACCACCGAGACCGGTGGCCGCATCTCCATCGGCTACAAGGACGTGGAGTGCTCGCGGACGGCCGGCACCATGCCGGCGTCGGAGCAGGGCAACACCATGGCCTGCATGCCCGTGAAGTGGGTTCCGCCGGGCTCGCCCGCGAACACCAAGCCGGTCGACGACTGGTTCCACAAGTACCTGGTGTCCTCCGTGCTGGAGGAGTCCCAGGTCACCTCGGGCGTCCCGCGCACCACCGAGTACAGCTACGGAGGCGGGGCCGCGTGGCACCGCAACGACTCGGAGTTCGCGGACGACGACACCCGTACGTGGGACAACTTCCGCGGCTACCAGACCGTGACCACGACCACGGGCAACGGCAACGACGGCCCGAAGAGCAAGTCCGTCGCGACGTTCCTGCGGGGCATGGGCGGCCAGGTGACCGACACCTGGGGCGGCACCATCACCGACGAGGAGGAGTTCGCGGGCTTCGTCCGCGAGACGCAGACCTTCGAGTCGGTCGCGGCGGGCGCGAAGGTGGTCAGCGGTGAGCTGAGCACTCCGTGGCGCTCGAACGCCACGGCCACGTACACGCCGTCCAACACCGCCCTGCCGAAGGTCACGGCGCGGTACGTGAACACCGCCCAGGTCAAGGAGCGGGCCCGGCTCGCCGACGACACCTGGCGCACCACCCAGCGCGACGTGACGTACGACGCGGCCAAGGCCGGCCGGGTCCTCACGGTCGACGTGCTGGGCGACGTCACCAAGCCCGAGCAGCGGCAGTGCACGGCGACCTCGTACGCCACCGGCTCGAACGCCATGCTGCTGGAGTTCCCGTACCGGATCCTGACGCTGGCCGGCGCGTGCGGGCAGACGCCGTCGAAGACCAACACGGTCTCCGACACGCAGACGCTGTACGACGGCCAGCCGCTGGGCACCGTCGGCGACCGCGCGCTGCAGACCTCCTCGCGGGTCCTGGCCTCGTACAACGCCGACGGCTCCGCGAACTACCGCACCACGGTCTCGGCCGAGTTCGACAAGTACGGCCGCCAGACGGCGACGACCGACCCGAACAGCACCGACGCCACGCATCCGGGCGGCGCGCGGACGGTGACGGCGTACGTGCCGGCGGACGGCGCGCTGCCCACCTCGGTGGAGGTCACCAACCCGCTCGGCTGGCAGTCGACCACCACGCTGGACCCGGGCCGTGCCCGGCCCACGCGCGCGGTGGACGAGAACGGCCACGCCACGGACGAGGCCTACGACGCCCTCGGCCGCCTGACCTCGGTCTGGCAGCCGGGCCGCGACAAGGCCACGCAGAGCGCCAACCGCACCTTCGCCTACGACCTGAAGGGCAGCGCGGGCCCGGCCACCATCACGAGCCAGAGCCTGCGCGAGGACGGCAGCTACAGCAAGAGCATCCAGATCCACGACGGCTTCGGCCGGGTGCGCCAGACGCAGGCGATGCCGCCCTACGGCACCGTCGGCCGGGTGATCTCGGACGCGGTCTTCGACTCGCAGGGCCGCCAGGTCCAGACGACCCCGTCGTACTTCAACAACGACTCGGGTCCGACCGCGACCGTCTTCGTCCCGCAGGACGCGCAGATCCCGGCGCAGACGTGGAACGAGTACGACGGCCTGGGCCGGGTCACGGTCGCGAAGTTCATGTCGTACGGCCAGGAGCAGTGGCGCACGACGACGAACTACGCGGGCGCCGACCGGGTCGACGTCACCCCGCCCGCGGGCGGCTTCGCGACGTCCACGATCACGGACGCCACGGGCGCGACGGTGGAGACGCGGCAGTACAAGTCGAACACCCCGACGGGGGCTTACGACAAGACGACGTACACGTACGACGTCGCGGGCAAGCCGACCCTCCGCAAGGACTCGGCCGGCAATGAGTGGCGGTACACGTACGACCTGCTGGGTCAGCTCACCAGCGCGTCCGATCCGGACGCCGGTGACTCGACCACCGCTTACGACGTGGGCGGCAAGGTCGTCACTTCCACGGATGCACGCGGCAAGTCGACGAGCTACGCCTACGACCTGCTGGGTCGCAGAACCGCCGCGTACAGCGGAACCAGCACCACGGACCAGTCCAAGAAGATTGCGGACTGGACGTACGACACCAAGAAGAAGGGCAAGCTCGACTCGTCGACCCGGTACGTCAACGGGGCCGCCTACGTATCGACGGTCACGGGCTACAACGCCGGGTACCGTCCGACGGGCGCTTCGGTGACGATCCCGGCCGTCGAGAACCAACTGGCCGGCACGTACTCGATGTCGGTGACCTACACCCCGGTCCTCGGCCTGCCGAAGACAACGACCCTGCCCGCCGCGGCCGGCCTGACCGCCGAGCGGATCACCAACTCGTACGACATCGACGGCAACTTCATCGGTTCCAGCGGCAAGTCCGCGTTGGTCACCGATGTGCAGTACGACGCCTTCGGTCGTCCGACTCGAACCACCGTCGGCCCTTACGGCACGCAGGTGGTGTCCACCCAGCAGTACGACCCGGCCACCGGCCGCGTCGTGCAGAACACGCTGGACAAGCAGACCGGCGCCACGCACGTCGATCTGACCTCCTACACCTACAACAAGGTCGGCTCGCTCACCTCCGTCAAGAACGTCCAGGACGGTACGAGCTCCGACCTGCAGTGCTTCAACTACGACTACCTGGGCCGGCTGACCGCCGCCTGGACCGACAAGGGCACGACCACCACGGCGCCCGCGCCGTCGGTGTCCGGCATCGGCGGCTGCACGAACTCCTCCGAGCCGACGGCGGCCACGGCCACCTCGCGCATCGGCGGACCGGCCCCGTACTGGCAGTCGTACTCGTACGACCTCACGGGCAACCGCACCAAGCTGGTCCGGCACGACGTGGGCGGTGTGACGACCAAGGACCAGACGGTCGACCAGACCTTCGGTACCGGCCGCAACACCCCCTCGACTGACCCGACCACCGGCGGCGGCACGGGTGGCCCGCACGCGCTCATGACGTCGAAGACGACCGTGGGCGGGGTGGCGAAGACCGCGACGTACACGTACGACGCTTCGGGCAACACGAAGTCGATCACCGACACCGGCGGCACCAAGCGGCTTACCTGGAACGACCAGGGCAAGATCGACTCGGTCGAGGACACCGCGTCGACCGGCCCGAACAGCTACGTCTACGACGCCAACGGCAAGCAGCTCATCCGGCGCGCTCCGGGCAAGGTCACGCTGTTCCTCGGTACCGACGAACTCAGCCTGGAGACCTCGTCGGGTGCCGTCACCAACACCCGCACCTACGGCGCTCCCGGCGGACTGTCCGTGGCACGGACCGTGACGGCCGGGGCGAGCAAGCTCTACTACCAGGCCGCCGACCCGCACGGGACGAACGGCGTCCAGTTCGACGCGGCGACGCTCGACTCCGTCCGCCGTCCCACGGACCCGTTCGGCAACGGCCGGGGCACCCAGCCGCCGGCGGGTAGCTGGGCGGGCGGCAAGGGCTTCGTCGGCGGCACGATCGAGGGCACCGGCTTCACCACCCTCGGCGCCCGGCAGTACGACCCGGCGACGGGCCGCTTCCTGTCGGTGGACCCGCTCTTCGTCGAGAGCGACCCCCAGTCGTGGAACGGCTACGCGTACGCCAACAACAATCCGATCGACGGCAGCGACCCGGACGGCACGTGCGTCGTCTACGACGACGGCACCTGCCGCGGCAAGCCGTTCTTCAGCACCCCGAGCGGTGGGGGTGGCGGAGGCGGCGGTGGCGGTGGCGGTGGCGGTTCCACGCCGGCCACTGACGTCGCCAAGCAGAACACTGCTGCCGCTAACGCTGCCGCGGCCGAGGCGCTGCGCCAGAAGCAGGCAGCCGAGGAGGCCCTCGCCAAGGCCAAGCAGCAGCGCGAAGAGCTGATGAGCAAGATCGTCGACGTCGTCGGCGACCTGATCGGCTTCAACGACGCCCGGGACTGTTTCACCAAGGGCGACGTGATGGGCTGCATCAACACGGCCCTGAACTTCGTCCCGTGGTCGAAGGTCTTCAAGGCGGTGAAGGTCGGTGTCAAGGCCTTCAAGCTGTGGCGAGAAGGCGAGAAGGCCTACGACGCCATGCGAAGCGCGCAGCGCATCGCCCGTGAGGCCGAAGACGCCGTCCAGATGACGCGGAGGACGGCGAGCGAGGCGGCCGACGCGGAAGCGGCGGCAGTCCAGGCCGAGAGGCAGGCGGCAGAGCACTCCGCGGCATCAGCGGACAACGTCGGCAGCTGTCCGCTCAAACGGCACAGTTTCCCTGCCGGTACCAACGTGCAGCTGGCTGACGGCGCAATCAAGCCGATCGAGCAGGTCAAGGAAGGCGACCGGGTCCTCGCGACCGACCCACAGACCGGTGAGACGCGGGCCGAAGAGGTCGACCGCCTTATCGTCACCCCGGACGACGAGGAGTTCACCGAACTCACTCTCAAGACGGACGAGCCGGGCGGCAGCAAGCTCACCACGACCTGGCACCACCCGTTCTGGGACGTCACCACGGCCCGCTGGACCGATGCCAGCGAGCTGGTCCCGGGCCACGAGCTCCGCGGCCCGAACGCTGTGACGGTCAAGATCGTCAAGGTGCGCAGTTACCACCAGCGAGTGGTCACGTACGACCTCACGGTGGCCAACCTCCACACGTACTATGTGCTTGCAGGGGCCACCCCGCTCCTCGTCCATAACTGCGGCGAAGCATCCGATGAGCTTCTGGATCTGGCCGACGACAATATCGGGCGATCACAGGTCGCTGCCGAGGTGGAGACTCCCGGTGGTGACATCGCTCGGGACGTCAGCCAGCCCCGGAATGCGGGGAGTCTGCACCCGATCGTTCAGCGAGCCGTCGAGGTCACGGGGCACCACGGTGGCTGCGCCGAGGTCGGCTGCATCAATGAGCTCGTCGTAGGCATCACGAAGCGAAAGGGCTCCTTGGATGAACTCAAGGGGTCGACTGTCACACCGATCAAGATCGGAGGAAGAGACTTCCCTATGGAAGAGCACACTGAGTCGATCCCTCCGTGCTCAAGCTGTGTCGCCTTCCTACGTGAGTTTGGAATCGGCTGATGAGTGAAGATCGGATCACCGCGACGCCCTCCTGGCGGTCGAAGAATCAAGCCGCACTGGATTGGTCGAGCCTGGCCCATGCGTACGGATCCGCCTCCGACCTGCCGTCTCTGTTTGATCGACTCTGCGACGGAGAAGCGTCCGATGCGGGGCGCGCAATGAGTGACATTGCCCTCAGGGTGTGTCATCAAGGGGCAGCGGTCGAAGAAGCCACTGCACCTTCGGTCGTCGTGCTGATGGACATTGCGGCATCGTCCGATGCTCGGCTCGCGGAGAGGATCATCCGCGTTCTGCGCACCATCTCGGAATCGCTGGGGACCTGGGCCAGGATGATGGGGTCATCATCACCGGATCACAGGTCCGCCTATGCTTCGAAGGTGCGCTGGGAGCAGGATGTCCTGCGTTCCCTCGGGAACGGTTCCGGTCCACTTGGTGCCGCTATATCGCGCGAGGCGAGCCCGCTGATACCTCACTTCGAAAAGCTGGTCGAGGCCATATCGGAAGCTGAACAAAGACTCGATCGGTCGGTTGATCTTCGACCGTAGGCCCTGAGGTGGAGATGTACGCGCCACCCGGGACCAAGCCCTGGCCAGACAAGGCTGAGGTTTCGGCAAAACGAAAAAAGGGTGGGTCCCCACGGTCTTCGACCGTGGGGACCCACCCTTTTTCAGGCGCTACGGCGTCACGTCACCGGGACCGTGTGCCAGCGCTGGGGGCGGGTGGCGTTGCAGTCGTAGAGCTGCGGGCGGGTGCCGTTCGACGTGGTGCCGTTGGGGGCGTCGAGGCAGCGGGTGGAGGCCGGGTTGTAGATCGAGCCGTCGCCGCGGACGATCCACTTCTGGTTGCCGCCGCCGTTGCAGTCCCACAGGGCGACCTGGGTGCCGTTGGCCGTGCCCGCGCCGATCGCGTCGAGGCAGCGGCCCGCGATGCGCAGGGAGCCGTCGGAGCCGGCGGTCCACTGCTGGGCGGTGGAGCCGTTGCAGTCCCAGATCTGGACCGGGCGGCCGTTCTCCGAGACGCCGCCGCTGAGGTCCAGGCAGCGGCCCGCCGCCATGTCGGAGACCACGGGGCCCGGCCTGCCGGCCGGGTCCACGGCGCGGTCCTCGATGACCACGTCGGCGATGCTGCCGTTGTAGTAGTTCTTGCCCTGGCTGGTGTTCTTGTACCGGCCGAGGACGATCGAGCCCGCCGCCGCCAGCTTCGTGGTGTGGAAGCCGGTGGAGGCCAGCGCGTCGTTGACGTACAGGGCCAGCTGGCCGGTCGTGGCGTTGTAGCTGACCGTCAGCTTGGTCCAGACGCCCTGCTGCACGCGGGCCGCGGCGCTGCGCGAGTCCGTGGTGTCGTAGGGCCAGCCGCCGTTGTCGGCCGTGGCCATGCCCATGTGCCAGTTGACGTAACCGTTGCCGATGGTGGCCGGCCAGACCATGAAACCGCTGGTCTGGGTGTTGTCCTGGCTGATGACCACGCCGTCGTTCAGGGCGTTGGCCTTCGTCCACAGCGAGATCGAGAAGGACTTGGTGGTGTCCACCTTCAGGCCCTGGGCCTCGATGGCCGCGTCGGTGCCGTTGAAGGTCGCCACGGTCGTGCTGGCGCCGTTCACGGTGTCCTGGGTGAAGGTGACCCCGCCCTTGACGGTGCCCGGGTACTGCCCGTACGCGTCGGGGGTCTTGCCGCCGGTCGCGCCGGAGAGCTTGAACCGGTCGACGGGGTCGTGCGTGTCGCCGAGGTCGACGGGGGCCTCGAAGCCGTTCACCGCGGAGGTGGACTTGCCGTCCGCCGTCCTGCCGCGCCAGAAGCGCAGCTGCTCGGTGGCCTTGTCGATCGCCCACAGGTCGGCGATGCCGTCCTTGGTGGCGTCGCCGACGGATCCGATCCGCTGGAAGCGGTCCGTCGTGATGCCGGTCTGGATGACCGTCGACGCCGCGCTCGTCGGGGAGGACAGGGCCGACAGGTCGAGGACGACCACGCCGTTGACCGTCCTGGTGCCGATCGGGTACGTGCGGATGCTGCCGTCCGAGATCTTGCGGGTCCACAGCGTGGGCTGGGCCTTGCCGCTGGCCGGGCCCGGGTTGATCAGCTCGTAGCCGGCCCAGTCACCGGTGCCGGAGACCTTGACGGCCTCGGCGTCCAGGCTGTTGATGCCGTTCGAGCGGTACAGCCACAGGTTGCCGTTCTCGACGGCCAGGACCGAGGTCTGCTCCGAGGCGGCGTCACCGTCGTACTCGCCCAGCGGGGCCTTGAGGGCGCCGAGGGCCAGCACCTGGGTGGCCGCCGACCAGTCGCCGACCCAGCCGGCCGGGGCCTGGTCCAGGTAGGTGCCGTCGACGTCGATCCACGCGGTGGGCTTGGCCACCGTCGCGTACGTGCCGAACGTGCCGTCGCCCTTGTTCGGGTACAGGTAGAGGTTCTTCGCCAGGACGGGGTCGGTCGTGGTCCGGGCGAAGACGTCGTCCACGCCCATCGAGCGCAGCGCGCCGCGGTGGGTGGTCTGGACGTCCTTCCACGTGGTGGGCTGCTCGGGGGTGACGCGCGGGGCCAGGCCCAGCGGGGCGCCCTTCGCCGTGGTCGGGTCGTTGTCCGCGGTCATGACCAGCAGGTTGCCGGCGGCGTCGGGCTTGAGCAGGTCGCCGCGGCCGTCCTTGTTGAGGTCACCGGGGACGGCCGCGCCGGTGGCCGGGTCCCAGGGGGCGTAGAAGGTGTACGGGAAGGGCTGGCTGTAGTTGCCGGCCTTGTCCATCGCCTGGACGAACAGGGTGTTGGTGCCCCAGTTGCGGGGCGTGAAGCCGAACTGCCCGCTCGCCGCCTTGATGACGCCGCTGTTGCTCGTGGCGGCCTCGTTGCAGCTCCAGCCGGTGACCGGGGTCGGGTCGTTCGTCCAGCGGATGCAGGCGACGCCGGAGGCGTTCAGGCCGGCGCCCGGGGCCGGGTCGGTACCGGTGACCGTGAAGGTGCCGGCCTGGCCGACCTTCAGCTTCGGCAGGACGTTCAGGGTGCCGCTGGCAGGGAAGTCGGTCGAGGAGATGCCCACGGCCGGCGCGGTCTTGTCGACGCGGAAGTAGCAGGCGCCGGTGTCCGTCGAGGACAGCCAGCCGTCGGTGACGGAGGCGGTCCAGCCGTACTGGTGGCCGTCGTCGAGGTTGCCGGCCCAGTACTCGACCTCGCCGTAACTGCCGGTGGGGCCGCTCTGCTTCCACTGGTTGAACTGGGCGTTGTTGTCGTCCCAGATGTGGTAGTTCGTGTACAGGGCGTTGTAGCCGATGGGCGACCAGGTGTTGGCGCGCAGCTTGACGTACTGGTTGGCGCCGACCCAGCCCGGGTTGTACCAGGCGTAGCCGCCGCCGGGGGTCACGCAGTCGTTGTAGCTGCCGGTGTCGGCGAAGCCCGGGGTGGGGCTGGTGCGCGGGTACCAGATGGTGGGCGCGATGTCGTAGTTGATGGTGATGGTCGGGTCCGCGCCGAGGTGGTGGCGGTAGTACTTCTCGTACTCGTTCTCGGCGGCGAAGCCCACGGTCCAGTTCGGCCAGCGCTCGTTGGCGGCCCGCTGGATCCAGTCCTTGACGTCGTAGTTGATCTGGCCCGTGCCGACGATCGAGGCGGTGCCGACCTTGGTGCAGCCGGCCATGATCGAGCCGGTGCCGCAGGGCTGGTTGTTCCAGGAGGCGCCGCCGGGGATCATTCCGGTGCTCCAGAGGCCGATCGGCTTGTTGGTGCTCGGGGCCGAGGCCTGGGTCACCTGGGCCGACAGGGTCGCGCTGGAGATCTGCGCGGTGCCGCGGGAGCCGTCGGCGTACAGGACCGACGGGATGCCGATCTGGAAGTACGAGCGGTAGCGGAAGCCGCCCGATCCGGTGCAGTCGGAGTAGCCGCAGTAGCCGACGCCCAGCGTGCTGAGCGTGTTGACGTTGGACGTCGTCGGGTGGTTCTCCTGGACCTGGGCGTTGACCTCGCGGCGGCCGTCCACGCTGACGGTGGGGTCGAGGTACCAGGGGCCCGCGCCCTTGCCGAGCGTCCTGGCGTCGGGCGTCAGGACGATCGCGCCGTCCGTCGCGGCGACGGCCATCCTGGAGACCTTGGCGCCGTCACCGGGCTGCTCGGCCGAGGAGCGCACGCCCGGGGCGGCGTCGGCGCTCGCGGCGGCCCGCTGGGCGGCCTTGTCCGTGGCCTGCGGGGCGGCGTGGCTGGAGTCCCACTGGAAGGGGGTGGGCGCGTGCATGCGGACCGCGCCGCGGGCGTCCTTCAGCGTGAGGTTGCCGCCCTTGTCGGCGGCGAGCTTCAGGCCCGTGGTGGCGACCGGGAAGCGCAGGCGCTTGAGCCGGGCGTCGGCGGCGGCCTTGGCCGTCCTGACGACGATGACCTCGCGCCAGCCGCCGTCGCGCAGGGCGGTGACCTTCAGGTCCACGTCGGGCAGCACCGCGGCGTACGTGGCGGTCGCGCCGCGCAGCGTCGGCTTCGGCAGCGCGAAGGGGGCGGTGACCGAGAGCTTCTTGCCGTCGGGGGTGGTGATGGTGGCCAGCGGGCCGGTGCCGCCGCCGGACAGCACCAGCGCGGCGCCGGTGACGGCCGGGGTGACGGTCCCGCCGGGGCCGACGCGCAGGGTGGCGTCGAGGGCCTTCCAGGCGCCGCCGCGCTTGACGCGCACGGGCTGGGCGTGGCTCTTGACGGACAGGCTCCTGCCGTCCGGGTTGGCGACCGTCTCGGTCGACTCCGTGGTCAGCGGAGCGACGGTGACGGGCTTTCTGGTCGCCTTGGCCGTGCGCAGGGCGTCCTGGACGGCCTTGGCGGTCGGGCTCACGGCGGGCTTGCGGGCCTTCGCGGTGGCGGCGGCCCCGGGGGCGGGTGTGGCCGCCCTGCCGAACGGTGAGGCCAGTACGGTGAGTCCGAGGGCGGTCGTCACGGCGACCGCGCTCCTCCCGAACAGGCGACCCCTTGGTGCTCGAGACGTCCCTGTCCGGCGTCTCGCGGGCATGTCTGACATGCGGTTCTGGTGTCCCCTCCCACAGGCCTGCAGGTCTTTCGAGCAGGCATACGGTCGGGAACGATGCAACGTTGGCTGAAAGTGGTCAAGTTGTGTTGGTGGTGTGTACGCCCTTGTCCGGATTGGTGATCAGCGATCGAGGAGCGGACGCGGGTCGGCGCGATCGGGGCCGGATCCGGGGCCGTCGACGGACGGCCCTTCCGGCCAGCCGGTCCAGGTCAGCGCGCCGGTGCCGAGGGCCACGCGGGCGCGCGGGCGCATCGGGTCGTCGGGGCCGCGCCGGGAGAGCAGGACGACCTCGTCGACCTGCGTGTTCATGGTGCCGAGGCGGGCGGCGCAGTCGGCCGCCAGGGGGCGCGGGTGGCGGGTCCGCCCCAGCGAGAGGTGCGGGGTGAACCGCTCGTGGCGGTCCCGGCAGCGGGGGAAGGGCTCGGCCAGCGCCTCGTACAGGGCGGTCCACGGACCCGGGCCGGCTGCGGCCGGATCCAGCCACACGGTGGCGTACGCGCGGTGGCGGAAGTAGCGCACTCCGGCGAGACGGACGTCGAAGGGCCGCCGGGTGGCAGCGGCGGCGGCGAGCAGGGGCGCCGCGGCCGCGAAATCGGCCTCGGGGACGAAGCCGAAGACGAGGTTGACGTGCGGGGGCCAGCGGCGGACCTGGGGGTCGTGGACCTCGCGGATGCGCTGCACGGGGCCCCACAGCCGGTCCGGCGGCAGCCATGCCACGGCCGTGCGCGCGGTGGGGCCGACCTCGAGCCGTCCGGCCGCGCCGGGCCCGGCGCCGCGCGACCCGGGGTACGGGCTTGCGGTGTCCACACTCCATGATGGCGCGCTGCCGGCCGGCGGGGGCTCCCGGGGTCAGTCCGTCGGCGCGGGCTTGCGTACGACGCCCATGCGCTGCGCGATGGCCTGGCCGAGGTCGGCCAGGGTGGCCAGTTCCTCCGGGGTGAGGTGGTCGATGAGGTGGCGGCGTACGGATTCCACGTGCAGCGGGGCCGCGGCCTGGATGGCGGCCACACCGGCGTCGGTCAGGACGACCTCGGCACCGCGGCCGTCGGCGGTGACCTCCTCGCGGCGTACGAGGCCACGCTGCTCCATGCGGGTCAGGTGGTGCGAGAGGCGGCTGCGGGACCACTGCATCAGGGCGGCGAGGCCGGTGACGCGCATGCGGTCACCGGGGGTCTCGCTCAGCACGGACAGCACGTCGTAGTCGGCCTCCGACAGTCCGCTGTCCGTCCCGAGGTCACGCGAGATCTCCGCGTTGACGAGGGGGAACATCCGCCGCCAGGCGTACCAGGCGCGTTGTTCGGCATCGGTCAGCCAGCGGGGATCCGTCATGGGCGCACTCTAGCCGGATGGATGACATGTCACCTAGATGGTTGACGTGTCACCTACTCGTGCGGTTCGATAGGTGACACGTCAACCACTTCGTGAGGGGTTCGCCATGTCCCGTCTGCTCGTCCTGTCCACCAGCACCCGCACCGTCTCGAACGGCCGCCACTTCGCCCGCTGGATCGCCGGTGCGGCCCGCGCACACGGAGCCTTCGACGTGGAGTTCGCCGACCTCGGAACCCTGGCCCTGCCCCTGCTCGACGAGCCGGAGTTCGCCTCCACCGGCATCTACGCCCACCAGCACACCCGCGACTGGAGCGCGCTCGCCGGCGCGGCCGACGCGTTCGTCTTCGTCATGCCGATGTACAACGGCGGCTTCACGGCACCGCTGAAGAACGCCCTCGACCACCTGTACCAGGAGTGGCAGGGCAAGCCGGTCGGCCTGGTCAGCTACTCCGCGGGCGACTCGGGCGGCGCCGGGGCGGCCGAGATGCTGCTGCCGGTCCTCGACCGGCTCGGGCTCCGCCCCGCCACCCGGCGTCCGGCCGTACCCGCGATCCACTCCCTGGTCGACGGGGGCCGCTTCACCCCGTCCGAGGGCCTCGACGTCGAGCTGGCCGGCCTGTTCGACGAGCTGGCCAAGCTCACCGTCGACGAGCGGCTCGCCTGAGGGCCGCGCGCACCGCACGGGCCTGCGCCCGCCGCGGCCGAGCGGACTCGGCAGCGGCGGGCAAGGCGGGCGCGGGCGCACGGCAGAGCGGGGCGAGCGCGCGGGCGCGGCCGGTCAGGGCTTGACGGCTATGCGGCCCTCGTCCATGCGGGTCAGCAGGAGGCGGGCGCCGGTCTCCTCCAGGAACTCGTCGACCGCCTGGCGCGAGCCCTGCCAGTAGCCGTAGTCGTCCAGCAGCAGGACGCCGCCGGGGACGAGGCGGTCGTACAGGTGGACGAGCTCGTGCTTCGTCGAGGTGTACCAGTCGGTGTCCAGGCGCAGGATCGCGATCTGCTCCGGGGCCTGCTCGGGGATGGTGTCCTCGACCTTGCCCTGCACGTAGTGGAGCCGCTCCGCGGGGTAGTCGATGCGGGAGAAGCCGTCCTGGACGTCGTCGAGGGTGGCCAGGGCCCAGATCGGGCGGTCCTTGCCCTGGGTGGCGAGCAGCTGGGCGGCACTGGCCCCGTCGACGCGCTTGTCCTCGTCGGTGGGCTCGGTCATCCCCTCGAACGTGTCGAAGAGGTAGAGCTCGCGGTCGGTGACGTCGAGCGAGAGCAGCGTGCGGGCCACCGCCTGCATGCTGCCGCCGCGCCAGACGCCGCATTCCACGATCGCGCCGGGCAGCTCGTGCCGGGTGACGTAACGCACGGACTGGACAAGGGCGTTCAGACGCTCGATGGACGTCATCGTCCACGGCTTCACCGCGGTGATGATCTCCTTGGCCCCGTCGTCGTAGTCCGCCGGGAACTTCAGGCCGGCCGGCTTGGGAGCCGGCTCGGCCACTGGCTTCGGGGCCGCGGTCACCTTGTGGGCACCCCGGGCCTTGCGCAGCTCATAGCCAGTGAGCTGCCCCATCAGCTGGTTCACACTGTTACGCCAGGTCATGCTCCCCGAGCGTACGTGCGGTTCCGCGCCCTGTCTGCCGTTCTGCTAGAGATCGACTCGGTCCAACTCCCCGCTGTCGCATTCGACATGGGACCGGCCGCGGACCGTCGGGGGCGCACCCGACCCCGGCGCGCGTCCGCCCGCGCACCGTCGGTCACGGGCCCGCCGGAACGCCCCGGAGGCCGGCGCCGCGGCCGACGTGAGAACTCGCACATTTTTGTCCGTTTTGATGCTTTTTGGCGCATGCTGGTTCGCGGTCTGGTGGCGCATCTGGGGGCGGCTCGCGCCCGCCTGCCGGGCCCCCATCGTTCGTCGACGCACCAGGAGAGACATGCGACCCGTACGCCGCTTGATGAGCAACTGGCGCACCGCCCTGCCCCTCGCGGGCGGAGCCGCCGTCCTCGGATTCGGCGGCCTCTACGGCGCCGGCCTGCTGATGGCCGGCGACGCCATAGCGGACGGCACGCACGTCCGGGGCGTCGACATAGGCGGCATGAGCCGCACCCAGGCCGGCGCCGCGCTCGAGCGCGGCCTCGGCAAGGCCGCCGTGGCACCCCTCAGCCTGCGCATCGGCGACCGCACCGAGCAGGTCTCCCCCACCGCTTTCGGCCTCTCCTTCGATCCCGAGGCCACCGCCCGGAGCGCCGAGCCGGCCGGGAAGGGCCCCTTCGACGTGATCGGCCGCCTGTTCGCCGGCAGCGAGGACCGCGAGGTCGAGCCGGTGGTCCGGATGGACGCCACGGCGACCAGGGCCACCGTGGAGCGCCTGTCCGCCGCCGGCCCGCAGCCCCGCAACGGCTCGATCTCCTTCGCGGCCGGCGCGCCCCGCGTCACCGCCCCGGTCACCGGCGTCACCGTACGCGACGGTCAGGTCGCACAGGTCGTACGCACGGCCTACCTGAACCCGCGGACCGCGCCCGTCGCCCTCCCCGTGAACCAGACGCCGCCGGCCGCCGACGCCGGGGAGACCGAGCGGGCCCTGCGCGAGATCGCCCGGCCCGCGATGTCCGGGCGGGTCGTCCTGAAGGTCGCCGGCACGAGCTCGTCGATCTCCCTCTCCCCCGAGGTGATCGGGAAGCACCTGACGGTCGAGGCCGACGCCCAGGGCCGCCTCGTGCCCAAGCTGGACGCGAAGGGCCTGCTGGCCGACCCGTCGGTCACGCGTCAGCTGGCCGCCGTCGGACCGGGGCCGAGCGCGGGCTTCCGCGTCGACTCCGCGGGCCGGGCCGTCGTCACCGAGGAGGGCCGCGCGGGCACCGTGCGCGTGACCCCGGAGCAGCTCCGCGACGCGGTGGTGCCGCTGCTGACGCGCACCGGCGCGGCAGCCCGTACCGGACAGCTGCAGGCCACGGTCGTGTCTCCGCGCCTGACGGTGGCGGAGGCCGAGGCCCTGGGGATCAAGGAGCGGATGTCCTCGTTCACGGTCCACTTCCCGCCCGCGCCCTACCGGATCACCAACATCCACCGCGCCGTGGAGCTGATCAACGGCTCGGTCGTCCGCCCCGGCGAGACGTGGAGCTTCAACGACACGGTCGGCGAGCGGACGAAGGAGCACGGCTTCGTCGACGGCATCATGATCAACGACGGTCAGTACACGAAGTCGCCCGGCGGCGGCGTCTCGGCGGTCGCGACGACCATGTACAACGCGGTGTTCTTCGCCGGCGTCCACCCGGTCGAGCACGGGGCGCACTCGTTCTACATCGAGCGCTACCCCGAGGGCCGCGAGGCCACGGTCGCCTGGGGCACCCTGGACCTGCGCTGGAAGAACGACTCCGGCCACCCGGTCTACGTCAAGGCCGAGTCCACGGACTCCTCCGTGACCATCAGCCTGCTGGGCACGAAGAAGTACGACGAGGTCCGCGCGACCAAGGGCCCGCGCGAGAACGTCGTGCCGCCCGGCAAGCGCACCGGCACGCTGCCGGACTGCGAGGTGCAGACCCCGCTGGAGGGCTTCGACGTGAACGTCGGCCGGGTCTTCGTCCAGGACGGCAAGGAGGTCGGCCGCGAGACCTTCCGTACGCACTACACCCCGCGCGACGAGGTCACCTGCACGCCCGCCGCCCCGTCCGGGTCGCCCACGCCCGGCACCGGTGCGACGGGTACGCCCCCGGCGCCCGCCCCGGCCGCGGCCCCCGAGGCCGGTACGACGGCGGCGGCCCCGGCCACCCGCTGACCCACCACGGCCCACGGGCACGCCGTGTCGACCCCGCCGGACCCACCGGGGGCGGACCCACCGGGGCCGGCACGGCGCGTCAAGAGGCCGCGGCCCGTCGGATCGCGTCGAGCGAGCGGGCCACGTCCTCGTCGGTCGTGGACCAGTTGCTGACCGAGATCCGCATGACGCGGCGGCCGTGCCAGGTGGATCCGCTGATCCAGGCCGTCCCGTCGTCGAGCAGCCGGGCCAGCACCCGGTCGGTGGCCGCGTCGTCGCCGAAGACCGCGCACACCTGCGTGAACACCACGTCGTTGAGGACGGTGGCGCCCTCGATCCCCGCGATGCCGGCGGCGAAGGTGCGGGCGTGCCGGCACAGCCGGTCGACCAGGGCGGCCACGCCGGAGCGGCCGAACGCCCTGAGCGCTGCCCAGACGGGGAAGGCCCGGCCGCGCCGGGAGAGCTCGGGGACCTTGTCGACCGGGTCGCCGTGCTCGTGGTGGATGAGGTAGTCCCCGCGCAGCCCCATCGCGGCCCGGAGCGCGGCCGGATCCCGCACCACGGCCAGGCCGCAGTCGTAGGGGACGTTCAGGGTCTTGTGGGCGTCGGTCGCCCAGGAGTCGGCTGCCGCGCAGCCCGCGGTGAGGTGGGCGTACTCCGGCGAGGCGGCGGCCCACAGTCCGAAAGCGCCGTCCACGTGCACCCACGCGCCGGCCCCGCGGGCCGCGGAGACGGCCTCGGCGAAGGGGTCGAAGGCGCCGGAGTGGATGTCCCCCGCCTGCAGGACCACGATCGTGGGCCGCCCGTCGGGCGGCGTGAGGGCGGAGCGCAGGGCCTCGGACCGCATCCGGCCCTGGTCGTCCGCCGGCACGAGCTCGGGCAGGCCCAGGCCCAGGTAGCGCAGCGCCAGGTCGACGGCCATGTGGCGGTCGGCACCTGCCAGGACCCGCACGGCCGGGCCGCCGGTGAGCCCGTCGCGGGCGACGTCCCGGCCGGCCTGCCGCAGTACGGTGTCGCGCGCGGCGGCGAGGCAGGTGAAGTTGGCCATCGTGGCGCCGGTGGTGAACCCGACGGCGCTGGTGCCGGGCAGGCCGAGGAGGTCCAGGAGCCAGCTGCCGGCGATGTCCTCGGCCGCCGCGTAGGCGGGCGAGACGGCGCGCATGACGCTGTTCTGGTCCCAGGCGCTGACCAGCCAGTCCGCGGCGAGCGCGGCCGGTTCGGTGCCGCCCACCACGAACCCGTAGAAGCGGCCGCAGGGGAAGGCGGTGAGTCCCGGTTCGCAGGCGGTGGCCAGCAGCTCGACGACCTCGGCGGGGGCGGTGGGGCCGTCGGGGAGGTCCAGGCCGAGGGCGCGCACGACCTCGTCGACCGTGGCGCGGGCCGGGACCTCGCAGTCGGACAGGCTCGCGAGCCAGCGGACGGCGTGTCGGTGCGCCTTCTGGAGCGCCGCCTCGCGGTCGTCCACACCTCGGACTATGGGGCGGCCCCCGCCGCCCCGCAAGCCAGGGGCTCGCGCGGGCGCGGGGGCCGGGCCCGGACACCACGGGACCCGCGTCCGGTCCCGTGGGCTCAGTTCGCGGAGCGGGCCGTCCCGCCGGTCAGGTGGTCGGGGTGCAGGAGCTCCGCCAGCCGGTCGGCGGGGAGGAGCCCCCGCTCCAGGACGAGCTCGGCGACGCCGCGGTTGCCGCGCAGGGCCTCCTGGGCCAGTGCGGTGGCGGCCGTGTAGCCGATGTGCGGGTTGAGCGCGGTGGCCAGGCCGATGGAGTTCTCCACGCCGGCGCGGAGCACGTCGACGTTGGCCGTGATGCCCGTGACGCAGCGCTCGGCGAGCGTCAGGCAGGCCGCGCGCAGCGAGGAGATGCTGCGGGAGAGGGCGTGCAGGATGACCGGCTCGAAGGCGTTGAGCTGGAGCTGACCGCCCTCGGCGGCCATGGTGACGGTCATGTCGTTGCCGATGACCTCGAAGGCGACCTGGTTGACGACCTCGGGGATGACCGGGTTGACCTTGCCCGGCATGATGCTCGAACCGGCCTGCACCGGCGGGAGGTTGATCTCGCCGAGGCCGGCCCGGGGGCCGGAGGAGAGCAGCCGCAGGTCGTTGCAGGTCTTCGACAGCTTGACGGCGATGCGCTTGAGGACGCCGGACAGCTGGACGAAGGCGCCGCAGTCCTGGGTGGCCTCCACCAGGTTCGCGGCGGTGGCCAGCGGCAGCCCGGTGATCTCGGCCAGGGCGCCGCGGGCGGTCTCGGCGTACCCGGCGGGGGCGTTGAGGCCCGTGCCGATGGCCGTGGCACCGAGGTTGATCTCGTGGAGGAGCGCGACGGCCTCGGCGAGGCGGGTGCGGTCCTCCTCCAGCATGACGGCGTACGTGGAGAACTCCTGGCCCAGGGTCATGGGCACGGCGTCCTGGAGCTGCGTCCGGCCCATCTTGACGACGTCGGAGAACTCCGCGGCCTTGGTGGCGAAGGCGCCCTCCAGGACCGCCATGGCCTCGACGAGCCCGCGGGCGGCGGAGATCGTCGCCACGCGCAGGGCGGTGGGGTAGACGTCGTTGGTGGACTGGCTGAGGTTGACGTCCTCGTTGGGGTGCAGGTGGGCGTACTCGCCCTTGGCGTGGCCCAGGAGTTCGAGGGCGCGGTTGGCGACGACCTCGTTGGCGTTCATGTTGGTGGAGGTGCCGGCGCCGCCCTGGACGACGTCGACGACGAACTCCTCGTGCAGCGCGCCGGCCCGGATCTCGCGGCAGGCGGCGACGATGGCCCCGGCCTTCGGTTCGGGGAGCAGGCCGTGCCGCTCGTTGGCGACCGCGGCGGACTCCTTGACGGCGGCCAGGGCCTCGATCAGGTGCGGGTAGGCGGAGATCGGGATGCCGGTGATGGGGAAGTTCTCGGTGGCACGCAGGGTGTGGATGCCCCAGTAGGCGTCCGCGGGGACGTCGCGGTCGCCGAGGAGGTCGTGCTCGCGGCGGGTGGCCAGCGCGGGGTCGGCGACGATGACGGTCCCGGCCGCGGGGGCGGCGTCGAGCGCGGGGGCGGCGTCGGCCGCAGGGGCGGGCGTGGTCGCGGCGGCCGGCGGGGTCGCGGCGGCGGCCGGGTCCTCGGGGGCCATCAGCAGCCGGGTGGCGAGGGCCGCGCGGCGCTCCGCGTCGGACGGCTCGGCGAGCAGGGCGGCGAGCAGCACGATCCGCGCCTGCCCGGCGCGCAGGGTGCCGGTCAGGTGGGCGCCGGCGGCCGCGAGGTCGACGGCGCCACCGCCGGTGTACACGGCGGCGACCGGACCGGCGGGCACGCGGGTGGTGACGGCCACCGGCACGCCGGCGGCGACCGCGGCGGCCACGGCGTCGACGATCTCGGGGGTGGCGTTGCCCGCCCCCGTGCCGACCAGCACCAGGCCGCGGGCGCCGGCGGCCAGGGCCGCGCGCAGCAGCACCGGGTCGCCGTCGCTGTGGTGGGTCAGGACGTCCACCCGCGGCAGCGCGGCGGCCGCCGCCCCGTCCGTGTCCGCCGGCAGGGCGGTGCCGGAGGCGGTACGGGCGGCCGCCGGCAGGGCGAGCGGCGCGGGGCGGACCGGGCGGCGGCGGACGGCCACCCCGCCGAAGCCGACCTTGCCCAGCGGGTCCCCCGAGGGGTCGGCGAACGCGTCGGCGGCGAGGGTCCGCACCTTCACGGTGCCGCGGGCCGCGTGGACGAGGCCGTCGAAGACCACGAGGACGCCGAGGTCCCGTACCGAGGCGGCCACCCGCAGCGCGTCGCACAGGTTGCCCGGGCCGTCGCCGTCGGCGGAGTCGAAGGGCAACTGGGCGCCGGTGAGGACCACGGGGCGCGGGTCGTGGTGGTGGAGGTCGAGCAGCAGCGCCGTCTCCTCCAGCGTGTCGGTGCCGTGGGTGACGACGATGCCCGCGACGTCCGGGTCGGCGAGGGTCTCGTGGACCGTGCGCAGCAGCTCGAGCTGGTGGCGCGTGGTCATCCGGGAGCTGTTGACCCGGAACAGGTCGACGACGTCGACGGTGACGTCCTCGGGCAGGGCGGCCCCGGCCAGCACGTCGTCGCCGGAGGCGGCGGCGGCGTAGCCCGTGCCCTGCCAGCGGCTGGCGATGGTGCCGCCGGTCGATATGAGCACGATGCGGCGGGTGCGGGGGGCGGCGCTGGCGCGGGTCATGGGTGCCTGCCTCACGGGGCGTGGTGTCGTACGGGGCGGGGCGGCGGGGGCGGCCGGGCGCCCGGGAGGCGCGCGGCCGGCCGGGTACGCGGCCGCCGGGGCGCAACGATAGGGCAGAAGCCGTGCAACGCGATTGCGAAGTTGGCGGCATCCCCGCGGTTCCGTCGCACATAATTGCGTCATGGACCGGATCGACCGCCACATCTTGCGCGAGCTGCAGAACGACGGCCGCCTGACGAACCTGGAGCTGGCCCAGCGCGTCGGCCTGAGCGCCTCCGCCTGCATGCGCCGGGTCCGGCAGCTGGAGCAGGACGGGGTGATCCAGGGCTACCGGGCGGTGGTCGACCCGGGGGCGGTCGGCCGCGGCTTCGAGGTGCTGGTGTCGATCGAGGTCCGGCGCGACCGGCAGACCGTCGAGGCCTTCGAGGCGGCGCTGCGGGACATCCCGGACGTGATCGAGGCCTACCGGTTGTTCGGCAGCCCGGGGTGCCTGCTGCGCATCGCCGTCGAGGACCTCGCCGCGTACGAGCAGCTGTGGATCGAGCGGCTCACGGCCCTGGCCGGGGTCACGGAGGTCAACTCGCAGATCATCATGAAACGGATCAAGGAGCCGAAGGGGCTGCCGATCGCCCGCTGAGCGCGGCGGGCGGTGCCGGTGTCCCGAGGCGCGGCCGGGGGACACCGGTGCTCCTCGCCTTCCGCACGCCGGCACCGGCGCCGGCCGGCCTCCACGCCGGGGAGCGGCGCCGGCGGGTCAGAACAGTGCCGTGACGTCCTCGCCCCAGGCGGCGAGGGTGTCGAGGGCGCGCCAACGGTGGGGGTGCTCGCCGTGGGCGAGGGTGAGGACCTGGGCGCGCACGGCGGGTATCCGCTCGGCCAGCGCCGGCAGCCGCAGCATCGGCAGGACGGCGGCGAGGGCCGCCCCGCGGACCTCGGCCGTGTCCGCGGCGAGGAGCGGGTGCACGGCGTCGTAGAGCTCCGGGGCGAGGTCGAGGACGGCCTCCAGGTCCTCGGCGTCGCCGTAGGGGCGGTCACGCTGCGCGAGCGCCTCCGCGACCGAGTCCCCGAGCCACTCCAGCAGGCCCACCCGCAGCGGGAACGGGGCCTGCGGTCCGAGGAGGTCCTCCTCCATCGAGTCGCGGTCGGTGACCAGCGCCCGGGTGCGCGGGTCCCGTAGGACCGCGGCCACGAACCGGGCGGCCGGCGCGTTCGCGGTGTAGAACACCTGCTGCCGGGAGAGGGCCTCGGACAGGCTCCGGAGCGCGTGGCCCTGCTCATGCGGGTCCTCGTCCAGGAGTGCGCGGAGGATCACCGGCATCTCGGGCGCCACGTCCGGGCAGCAGTGGTCCACCGCGTGCCAGTCGGTGCGCAGCAGCAGGTCGTCGACGTCCACCCGGACGTCGAGCGGGCCGGTCCCGCCCTCCGCCGCGTCGTCCTCGCTCCGGGTGCGGTCGCCGCGCCGGTCACTCGTCGTATCCATCGGGCCAGTGTGGCAGCGGCCTCTGACAGCCGGGGCGGCCATGTCGGCGGCCGGCGGCCGCCGCTGTCCGACCGTCAGGTGCCCGGGAGCCGCCGTCGCCGACCGGCCTTCCGCGCCCTCCCCCGCCGACCCGCCGACCCGCCGACCACCGACCGGGGCTTCAGAAGGTGTGGAAGCGCAGCAGGAGGCCGAAGGCCTCGGAGGGCGTGGTGCCGAGCGCGGCGGCCACCGACTCGGTCGACGCCCCGCTGTCGTGGACGGCCTCGGCCGCCTCGTCCGCCGCCTCCGCGATGATCCGCCGCAGGATCCCGACCGCCCGCAGCGCGGCCAGCGGGGCGTCCGCCACGACGTCCCCGAGCTCGTCGGAGAGGTCGAGGAGGAGTCCGGCCAGCGGCTCGGGCAGCGGCACCACCGTCTCGCGGACGACCGAGAGGTGGGCGTTCCAGTCCGCCAACGGCCCCGACAGGTCGACGTGGTGCTCCGCCGGGGGCCCGTCGCCGACGGCCCGCCAGTCCAGGGGGTACTCCGCGGCCCCGCGCCAGCCGCACGCGCAGGCCGCACGCAGGGCATGGGCCCTGGGGCTGCCGTGCTGTCCGTCGTACGCCGTCCAGTGCGTCGTCGGGTAGGCCTCCGGACCGCTGACGGCGTCGACGTACACGGGGCCGGGTTCGGTGCCGTCGGCGAGCAGGACCCCCGCCGTCCCGGCGTGCGCGTCACCGAACTCCACCGTCGTCCAGTCCCATTCCTCCACCACCGTGCCGCCCCTCTCGCCTCCGCTCGGGCCCCCCGGGCCCCCCGCAGCAAGACTGCCCCGCCGGGGCCCCGCTCGCACCGGCGCGGTCCCGACGGCGGGGCCGCCGGGACCGGATCCCGCCACCGTCGGGGGAAGCCCCGGTCCGGGCCGGTTCGCCGCTCCCACCAGCGGGCATGGGGTGGTGAGTTCCCCGTGTGCGGCGGCGGGTCCCGCTGCGCGCACCCGAGTTGGAAGGGCTCGCCGATGACCGCTGCGACGAGCGTGCTCCCCGCCGCACTGGCGCTGGCACTGCTGGCCTCCGTCCCCCCGGCCGCCACGGCCGGTCCCCCCTACGACGGCCAACGCCGCCACGGCAGCGCCCTGTTCGGCGTCCGGGCCCCGGACCACGCCGCCGCCCAGGAGTTCCGCACCGCGGGCGGGCCCGTCACGCGGGTCGGCGTGTACCTGGGCAGCCGAGCCGCGACCGGGCGGATGCGGGTCGAGATCCGTCGGACCAGGGCCGACGCCTCGTCGGCCGTCGCGGCCACGGGCGTCGACCTGGCGGCGCTGGGCGGCGCCGGCGCGGGCTGGGTGGAGTTCCCCCTCCACGCCGTCCTCGCACGCGGCCGGACGTACTACCTCCACCTGCAGGCGGTCACCGGGGCCCCCGGCCCCGTCGCCTGGTACGGCACGCCCGGCACCGTCCCGGGCTCGCTGACCAGTTGGAACTACGACGAGCCGTACTGGGGCGGCTGGCATCCGTACACCTCCCGGCTCGCCTTCCACGTGAACCCCGCCGGCGACGAGCGGTGCGGCGAGACCGAGCCGTGCTACGTGCCGACGACCGCGCTCGCCGCGCGCACGGCCGGGCTCCTGGCCAACGGGACGGCCGTCGAGGCCGTGGCGCCGTCCTTCGCGGTGGGCGCCGCGTACGTCGACGGGAGCAACGTGCTGCGGCTGCCGTCCGGGCGGTGGCGCCACCTGCCCGCGGGCGCCGCCGCCTCCTCCGTGGTGCCGGCCGACGACGCCGGCGCCCGGGCCGGGATCGCGGAGAGCCGGCACTGGCTGGCCGCGGGCGGGGTGCCGGGCCGGACGGCGGAGCAGCGGGCGGCGGTGCGGCGCGCGCTGCTGTCGATGCGTGCGCTGCTGCGGCCGAACGGGGCGTTCGCCGCGGCCTGGTCGCCGGCCTGGGCGTACTCGTGGCCCCGGGACGGCGCCTTCGCCGCCGCGGCCTTCGCGGCGACGGGGCACGACGCGGAGGCGTACCGGATCCTGCGGTACGACGCCCGCACCCAGCGGGCCGACGGCACCTGGGCGGCCCGGACCCGGCTGGACGGCAGCGGCCCCCCGGACGGCCGGACCTGGCAGCTCGACGCCAACGGGTGGGTGCCCTGGGCGACCTGGCAGTGGTACCGGTACGCGGCGCCGGCCGCCCGGGACGACCGGCTGCGCGAGCTGTACCCGATGGTGCGCGCCGCCGCCGACCGCACCGCCCGCACGCTCGGGTCGGACGGGCTGCCGCCGGCCTCCCCCGACTACTGGGAGCTGGACACCGAGGCCCCCACCGTCGGGACCGCGGCCCCGCTGCTGGCCGGGCTGAACGCGGCGGCCGACCTGGCCGCCCGGCTGGGGCGGGACGCGGATGCCGATCGTTGGGCGGGCGCGGCGCGCCGGCTGTCCCAGGGCGTCGCGCGGTCCTTCGCTCCGCGCGGCTATCCGCGGACGGCGGACGGGCGGCACGGCCGGGACAGCGCCGCGGCCTTCATGGCACCGCCGTTCAACGCGGCGCCCGCCGGCCTGCGGGCGGCGCTGGACTCCACCTACCGGGCGCTGCTGCTGCCGAACGGCGGGCTCTCGCCGGGCGACGATCCGCGGCACGACTGGGGCCCGTACGCCTGGACCGCCAGCACGTCCTTCTTCGCGGTGGCCTGGGCGCACCTGGGCGACGGGGCGAAGGCCGACCGGGTGCTGCGGTGGGTGCTGTCCCACCGCAACGGGCTGGGCGAGCTGCCCGAGACCGTGAACGGCTCCGGGCGGCCCTCGTCCGTGGCCCCGCTGGGCTGGACGGACGCCCTGGTGGTCATGGCCGCGTGCGCCCGCGAGGGCCGGCCCCTGCCGACGCCGCCGGCGCGGCGTTCCGCGTGAGCGGGCGCGGGGCTCCGGTCCTCGTCAGAACTCGGAGTTGGCGAACCAGAGGTCGAGGAGTGCGGTGTCCCCGCCGGTGGTGACCGTGCCGGCGGTGTGGTCGAGGCGGCCGTAGAGGAGCAGGAGCAGGTCCCCGGCGGTGGCGGCCCGTACGGTCGCGTCGGCGGCCGGGAGCTCGGGCGCGGCTCCGGCGGCCGCGGCGGCCTCCGTGGCCGGTGCGCCGGACCGGGCGTCGGCGGCGCCGACCAGGCCGAATCCGTCGGGCCGCAGCTCCACCACCCACGCGCCACCGGCTCCGCCGGGCTCGGCGTGCTGGAAGCGGATGGTCCGGCCGGTGCCGCGCAGGTGGGCCACCTTCGGCGCGAAGGGGGTGGCGAACGGCAGGTTGACCAGGAACTCGTCGACACCGTCGTGGGCCAGGGCGGGATCAAGAACGGAGGGCAGGCCCACCGCCCGTTCGGCGTCGACGCGGTGCAGCAGGGTCTCGAAGCACATCCGGCGCGCCCAGAACCGGGCGTGGGCGTCGGCGCCCCACACCCACATGGGCGCGTCGAGGTCGGTCGCGGCGAACGCCTCCGCCGCCACCTCCGCGCCGGACCCGAGCCACGCGACGTACCCGCTCTCGTCCGCGGGCAGCTGCAGGTCCACGTCACGGCTGGTCGGGCGCTCCTGCACACGCTGGCGCAGCAGCACGGAGAACCACCGCTGGACGCTCCCGACGTGCCGGGTCAGGTCCAGCAGCGTCCACCCGGGGCAGTCCGGCACCGCCGCGGCCAGGTCGGCTCCCTCGATGACGTCCGCGAAGCGGCGGGTCTCCGCCGCGACGGCGGCGCGGTGGTCGAGCTGACCGACGGTGTCCATGCTGTGCAACCTTCCTCGCGAATCACCTCCCTTTCTACCCCAGCCCCCCGCGGGGCCCCGCCGGGGGGGGTGCGGCGGGGCCCCGCAGGCGGGGCGGCCCGCGGCGCCGTCGACGTACACGTACCCGGGGGTGCGGCAGGGAGGTGGAGCGGCCGGGGCCCGGTCGGGCGGATCAGCAGGCGAAGTGGGAGTTGTTGTTCCAACGGTCCAGCTGCGCCCAGGTGATCGGCCCGACGACGCCGTCCACGTCGATGTTGGCGCATTCGCGGCCCTGGAACTTGATCACGGCGTTGTACGTCTTCTGCCCGAAGATGCCGTCGAACTCGAGGTCCATGCCGTAGATCGCGCTGCTCAGCTCGCACTGCAGGGCCTTGACCGCCGGGCCGGTGGCCCCGTAGCGGAGCACCGGCTCCTGGGTGGAAAACCTCCCGCAGTTGGCGAGCTCGGTGGCGGCGGAGGCGGAGGAGGCGGGGGCGACGACGGCGAGGAGCGCGGCACCGGCGGCCACGACGGCGAGCTTCTTCATCATGAGAGGTTCCCTTGTTCGGAGAGTGGAGTGGAGGTTCGGTGGTCGCAGAGCGGAGGGGCGTTCGGTCGCTCGGCGGCCGGGGTCAGCAGATGTAGCGGCTGGCGTTGCTCCAGCGGTCCAGCAGGTTCCAGGTGACCGGGCCGACGATCCCGTCCACGGAGACGTCCATGCAGTCCTTGCCCTGGAACTGGACCACCGCGTTGTAGGTCTTCTGGCCGAAGATCCCGTCCACCTCGAGGTTGGCCCAGCGGATGCTGCGGTTCAGCTCGCACTGGAGGGCCCGGACCGCGGGGCCGGTGTCGCCGTACTCGAGCATCGGCTCCTCGGTCGAGTAGTTGGAGCAGACGCCGCCGGGCTGGGCGGCGGTGGCCACCGGTGCGGTGGCGAAACCGAGGCCGACGAGCAGGGCGGTGGTGCCGAGGGCGGCGAGCTTGCGCATGGTGGTGCTGCTCCTGGGTGGTGTGGGCGGGCGGGATCGGTGATCGGAACGGCGGCCGCGGGCGGCTGCCGAAGGGTTCCGGCTGCCGGTGGTCGACGGTGCCGGTCTGCGGGCGCCGCCCCTCCCCGGTCGCGGACCACGACGACCGCGACGACCGCGGCACCCGGGGGGCGGGGGTCCGCGGAGAGCGGGGAGGGGGGCGCTGCACCGGGCGGCTCGGCCGGCCCGGTGCGCAGCGATCAGGACTGTTCCACAGCCGGGATCGGCGGGACAACACGGCGGCGTCCCAGGTGACCTGACGGGTCGTCCCTCCCGGAGCACTCCCCGTCCCAAACCGCTGACCTGCGTTTTCTCGCGGCGGCAGAGCGAGCCGTGGGACGCCGACGGGGACGGGGCCGGGCCGGGGGCGGTACGTGGACCCGGTCCTGCCCTGGGCCGTACCGCACCGCCGGGACGGAGGCGGGGACGGGCGGCGGGACGGGCGGCCTCGGTGGGTGGGGCCGCTGGGATGGCCGGGACGGCCGGGACGCTTCCCGCGGCACGTGGGAAGGGGATCCGACGGAGGCGGCCCCGGTTCCGGGACGGACGGGAGACCGGGACGGGACCGGGACGGGACCGGGACGGCCGGCAGCTGGTCGGGATCGGGCTTCGGGCCCGCGGGTCCGCGGGCCCGTCGCCCTCAGCGGCGGCGCGTGAGGGTGTCGGGCGCGCCGGCCGATTGGGCTCCTTCCGCCTCCAGGGTGAGGCGGTCGGCGGCGGACATGGTCACGACGTACTGGTTCCCCGACGGGCAGGTGAGGGTGGACGAGCGGTCGGTGGGGTGGCTGGTCACGGCGGCGAGGACAGCGGTGCCGCCGTTGATCTGGCGCAGTTCGAGGGCCTCGGTGCAGCCGAGGTTCCGGCCGGTGGTGACCTCCCGGAGGTCACTGACCTGGCTGCCCACGACCTCGCCCACCACGCCGGCGCGGAACGTGACGGTGACCTTGAAGTCCTTCGTCCTGGCCCGGGAGATGCCGTCGGCGTCGGGCGTCCCGGGGCCCGTTCCGGTCCAGGCACCGACCCAGGACGCGGGGAGGGCCTTCGCGGTGGCCGGGGCGGGTCCGGTGGCGGGGGTCGTGGTCGGCGTGTGCGAGGCGGGGGGCGAGGCCTTGTCCCCGTGGTCGTCGGCGCTCCCCGCGTACCGGACCAGGAGGGCCACGGCGGCCGCGAGGACGGTGACTCCGACGACCGCGGTGATCGCCTTGGTCCGGTGCGGTGCTCCGGTGCGCCCGGGCCGCCCGGTCACCGGCCGGGTACCGATCGCGTCCGTGCCGGGGCGGGGGGTGGCGGGGGGCGGCGTACCGGGCGCGGTGGGCAGGTGGGGCGGGGCGTACGGACCGGGGGCGGGTGGCGTCGTGGCGGGCGGCGGCACGGCGCCCGGCGCGTCGGCGGGCGGGGGCTGCGGGTCGCCGGCGGCGAGGCGGGTGCGCAGGTCCGCCTCGCGGCGGGTGGTCTCCGCGAGCAGCGCCGCGGGCACGGCGTCGGGCCACTCCGGCTCGGCGGCCGCGAGCCGGGCCCGTACCTCCTCGGCGGTCGGGCGCTGCTCCGGGTCCTTGGCGAGGCACTGCGCCACCAGGGGCGCGACCGATTCCGGTACGCCGTCGAGGACGGGCTCGTCGTGGACGATCCGGTACAGGAGGGCCGGCAGGCCCAGCTCCTCCTCGGGGCCGACGAACGGGCCTCGGCCGGTCGCCGCGTACACGAGCACCGCGGCCAGCGAGAACACGTCGGCCGGTGCCCCCGCCACGGCTCCGGTCGCCTGCTCGGGGGCGAGGTAGCCGGGGGTGCCGATGACGGTGCCCGTCTGCGTGCGGCGCGCGTCGCGGACGGCCCGGGCGATGCCGAAGTCGATGAGGAAGGGCCGTTCGGGGCCGAGCAGGACGTTGGCCGGCTTGATGTCGCGGTGCACCACGCCGACCGCGTCGACGGCCACGAGGGCGGCCGACAGCTCGAGGGCCAGCCGGCGCAGGGCCTGCTCGGGCAGCGGCCCGTCCTGGCGGACCCAGTCGGCCAGCGAGGGCGCGGCGACGTACTCCGTGGCCAGCCACTGGGGCGTCGCGCCGGGCGGGCTGAAGTCCACGACGGAGACCGTCCACGGGGAGCGGACGCGGTCGTTGGTGCGTATCTCCCGCGCGAACCGCTCGGCGAACCCGGGTTCCAGGCTCAGCTCGCGGTGCACGGTCTTGAGGGCCAGTGGACGGCCGGACGCGGTCCGGGCCAGGAACACCTCCCCCATCCCGCCCTCACCGAGCCGTGCCAGCAGGCGGTACCCGCCGATGTCCGTCGGGTCACCGGGCCGCAGAGACTCCACCGAGTGCCCCCGTTCTCGTGGTGGTCGCGCCCGCGCCGTACGGATCGCCCCAGCGGTCACCCTAAGGGACGGGGAGCCGGTGACGGGGGCGTACAAAGGGGCGGTTCGGCGGCAGACCGGGCCCGGGCCGGCTGCCGAAATTCCCGCGCCGTGCCGGCCGCGCCCTGGACTAGGGTGATCGCCGGCCCGTGACCAGGGCCCTTTCTGACGGGGGACGATCTGCGTGGACGCCATAGTGTTCAACCTGACCACTGCGGCACTGATGGTGCTGACGTTCAGGGCCGGAGTGTGCCTGATCGGCGAGGACACGGTACGGCGGCGTCCGGTGCCCTGGGTGGCGGTCGGCCTGACCGTGGTGGCAGTCGGCGCGGTCGTGGTCCAGCTGTGCTGGGCCGGGGCGATGGACGCCCTGGACGGCGATCCACGCAAGAGCGGCTGGTGGCGCGTGGTGACGGCCGTGTTCATGCAGAACGGCGGGCTGTTCGGGGCCCTGTGGAACATCATCACGCTCGCGGTGGTCGGGGCGCTGGCGGAGTGGTTCTGGGGCGGCCCGCCGGCGGTGGCCCTGTTCGCCGCGGGCGTCCTGCTGCCGCAGCGGATCGACGCGCTGTTCGGTGAGACCGCGCCCAGCACCGATCCGCGGAACTTCGCGGGCAGTTCGGGTGCGACGTACTTCCTGGGCGCGACCCTCGCGGCGGGGCTGCTGCTGACCTCGGCCGCGACGAAGGACCGGCTGCTGGCGGTGGCGGTGCCGGCCGCGGGCCTGGCGCTGTGGGCGGCCCAGGACAACGGGCACGGTCTGGTGGCCTGCTACGGCTTCGTCCTGGGCGCCGCCGCCCTGCCGTTGGCCCGCTGGCTGCCGCGGCCGCCGGCCCCCGAGGCCGCGTACGCCTCCGCCGAGCGGGTGGCGCGGGCCCGGGACCACGCCTCCCGGAGCCGGTGAGGGCGTTGTGCCGGGTGGGTAGTTGACCCGCGGGCCGGGGTGGTCCGGGCCCGGTACGAGGGAGGAGGCCGCGATGGGCGGCGAAGAGGCGGGCGGCGGGACCGGCGGCACGGGCGTCGGCGGCTGGGACTCGGTGGGACCTGAGGCGGCCGGACGGCCGGACGGTGACCCGGTCGGCGGTGGCCCGGCGGCGGAGCCCCCGGAGACGGTGTCGGCGGCCGAGCTGTTCGACGGGCTGGGCATCGCGTACGAGCAGGCCTTCGGCGAGCTCCCGGGCCAGCTGGCGGCGGTCGACTGGCTGACGGCACGGCTGGGTGCGGGCGCCCGGGTGCTGGACGTCGGCAGCGGCACCGGGCGGCCGGTGGCCGACCTGCTGGCCCGGGCCGGCTGCGAGGTGACCGGCATCGACGTGTCCGGCGAGATGGTCGGGCTGGCCCGCGAGCAGGTGCCGGGGGCGCGGTTCGAGCAGTGCGACGTACGGGAGTTCAGCGCCGCGGACGGGAGTTTCGACGCGGTCTGCGCGTTCTTCCCGCTGCTGATGATGACCCGGGCGGAGGCGGCGGCCTCGCTGGAGCGGATGGCGGGCTGGTTGGCGCCGGGGGGCTACCTCGTGACGGCCACGGTGCCGGCCGACGTCGAGGACGTGGTGATCGAGTGGATGGGGCGCCCGGTGCGGGTGTCCAGCTTCGCCCCCGAGGAGTTCGTGCGCCGGCTGCGCGAGGACTGCGGGCTCGACGTGCTCCACCAGGAGGTGTCGGTGTTCCACCCCAAGGGCGCGGCCGACGAGGAGCACCTCTTCTGCTACGCCCGCCGCCCCGTCTCCTCTCCGCCGGCCGGCGACGCCTGACCCCGGCGCCCTCCCGCGCGGAGGGAACGCGTCCCGCGCGCCCACGCGCCGAGCCACGTGGTCGACGCCCGTCAGCCCCTGCCGGGCGTCGACGCGGTACAGCGACGCACGCGCCGGACCACCCCAACCCCCGTACCGGAATGGGGTGTTCCGGTGAAGCGGGCCGGAGCGGGCGGCCCCGGGGAACGGAATTCGCCCCCTGATGCGGCATTTCGGTCTACGCGCGTCACCGTTCCTGCAGATTCCCGTCATGCACATGTCGCAATTTCGTGACTCGGATGACACGATGTGGCCGGATTCTCTCCCCAGAGCATGACGCGCCGCCAAATCCTGCGGTGGCGCGATGCGTTGCCGAAAGGTTTCCCCCACGTGATGACTTCCCTGCGCACGGTCCGTCGTGGCCGCTGGGCCGCCGCCGGTGCCGCCGTGGCCGCGGTCGCGCTCATGCTGCCGACGGGCTCCTCGGCCTCCGCGGCCTCCGCCGCGGCACCGTACGACTCGTACTACGCGGCCGCCGAAGGCAAGACCGGCACCGCGCTCAAGTCCGCGCTGCACGGCATCATCAAGACGCAGTCCAAGATCTCGTACAGCGCCGTCTGGGACGCCCTGAAGAACACGGACCAGGACCCCAACAACACGAACAACGTGATCCTGGTCTACTCCGGCCGCTCGCAGTCGAAGTCCACGAACGGCGGCGGCGTCAACGACTGGAACCGCGAGCACGTCTGGGCCCAGAGCCACGGCGACTTCGGCACCTCGGCCGGCCCCGGCACCGACCTGCACCACATACGTCCCGAGGACGTCACGGTCAACAGCACCCGGGGCAACAAGGACTTCGACATGGGCGGCAGCGCGGTGAGCGAGGCGCCGGGCAGCCGTACGGACTCCGACTCCTGGGAGCCGCGCGACGCCGTCAAGGGCGACGTGGCCCGCATGATCTTCTACATGGCCGTCCGCTACGAGGGCGAGGACGGCTACCCGAACCTGGAGGTCAACGACTCCGTCAACGGTTCGGTCCCGCTGCACGGCCGCCTCAGCGTCCTGAAGCAGTGGAACGAGCTGGACCCGCCGGACGCCTTCGAGCAGCGCCGCAACCAGGTCATCTTCGACACCTACCAGCACAACCGGAACCCGTTCATCGACCACCCGGAGTGGGTCGGGGCGATCTGGTAGGGGCACGGGCCGGCGGACCGCCGGACCGAGTACGGGCCGAGGCGCCGGGCCGGGGGACGGGAGACCGCCCTCGGGTCCGGCGCCCCGCCGTTTCCGGGACCCGTTCTTGGCCGCCGTTTCCGGGACCCGTTTCCGCCCCCGTTCTGCGCTCGATTCCGCCCCGGGCGCCGGCGGCCGGGCGTCGGACGAAACTTTCTCCGCGGACACCGATGAGTTCCGGGCCCGACGCCGGTCCAACCCTTGACAGCACCGCACGCAGCACGAAGGAGAAGGACCATGACCTCCATGACCGGGACGGTGACCCGCACGCTGGAGTCCGTCGGCGCGACGATCACGTACGACGTGCGCCCCGCCCAGGGTGCGGGCGAGGGGGCCGGGGGCCGGCCCGCCCTGCTCCTGATCGGCTCGCCCATGGACGCCACGGGGTTCACCACGCTCGCGTCGCACTTCCCCGACCGGACCGTGATCACGTACGACCCGCGGGGTGCCGGCCGCAGCGTCCGCACCGACGGGGTCGCCGAGAACGTGCCCGGCGAGCACGCCGAGGACGTGCGGCGGGTGGTCGAGGCGGTCGGCGCGGGACCGGTGGACGTCTTCGCGAGCAGCGGCGGCGCGGTCAACGGACTCGCCCTCGTGGCGGCCCACCCGGAGCTGGTCCGCACCCTCCTGGCGCACGAGCCGCCCACCGCCCAGGTGCTGCCTGACCGGGAGGCGGCGCTGGAGGTGTGCGCCGACATCCACGCGACGTACCTGCGGTCGGGGACGGGGCCCGCGATGGCGAAGTTCCTCGCGGTGGTGAGCCGCCGGGGCCCGTTCCCCACCGACTGGCGTGACGAGCCGGCGCCGGACCCGGCCGCCTTCGGCCTGCCGACCGAGGACGACGGCACGCGCGGTGACCCGCTGCTGGGCCAGAACATGCGCGGCTGCACGTCGTACGAGCCCGACTTCGCGGCGCTGCGGGCCGCCCGGACGCGACTGGTCGTGGCGGCGGGCAAGGAGTCGGAGGGCCAGTTCCCGGCCCGGGCCGCGGCGGCCGTCGCGGAGCGGCTGGGAACGGACCTGGTGCTCTTCCCCGGCGACCACGGGGGCTTCCTCGGCGGCGAGTACGGCCAGCAGGGCGAGCCGGAGGCGTTCGCCCAGACCCTCCGCGAGGTCCTGGACCAGGACTGACCGCGTACGGACGGCCCCGCGCGCTTCGGGCTCGGGCTCGGGCTCGGGCTCGCGACGGCGTCAGAGGGCGGGGAAGGCGGCCGGAGTGCCCAGGGCCGGGGCCACGGTGCCCCAGATGGCGGCCTCGGCCGCGGCGACGGTCAGGCGGGGGTCGGCGAGCATGAGGCGGATGCCGAAGCCGTCGCACAGGGCCAGCACCAGGGTGCTGACGGCGTCGACGTCGCAGGGCGTGAACTCCCCCGCGTCGATGCCGCGGCGGACCGCCTCGGCGACCCAGACGTGCAGCTGCTCGTAGAGGTCCAGGGTGAGCTCGTGGGCCGAGGGGTCGCGCAGGGCGCGGACCCACAGCTCCTGCCACAGCTTCCAGTCCTGGCGCAGCTCGGCGTCCGTGGGCAGCATGCTGTGCACGATGCGCGCCAGGGTCACCGCGGCCGGCACGGAGCCGGCGTCCCGCTCCAGCTCGGTGCCGGTCTGCTGGAAGGAGTGCCGCATCGCCTCGTCGAAGAGCTTCTCCCGCGTCTCGAAGTGGTAGTGCAGCAGCGCGGTGGAGACCTGGGCCCGCTCGGCGACCATGCGCATGCGGATCTTCTCGAAGCCGACCTCCGCGATGACCGCGCAGGCAGCGGTGAGGATCCGCTCGCGCGTCTCCTGCGTGCGTTCGGCCTTGCTCACGTCGTGACTCCCCATCCGTGTCCGTCCGTGCCGGTACGCGTGTCCTCGGGCCGCCCGCCGCCCGGACCCCGTACCCGCGGTGACCATCTTCGCCCATGAGTCACCGCGGGCAGGGGTGGTGGCGGCGGCCGGGTCGTGCCGGGGCCGCCCTCCCGTCCGTCAGGCGGTGGGCAGGTGCAGCACGCCCGTGCCCCGCTTGACCAGTTCACCCGCGACGATCAGGCGCTGGATCTCGGACGTGCCCTCCCAGATCCGGTCCACGCGCAGCTCGCGGTAGAGGCGCTCGACGGCGTACGTGCGGTCGTAGCCGCGCCCGCCGAAGATCTGCACGCAGCGGTCCACGACCCGGCCGGCCGCCTCGCTCGCGGAGAGCTTCGCGATGGCCGCCTTCGCGTGCAGGGTCTTGCGGTCGGCGTCGGGCTGGTCGGTCTCCCACGCCACCTGGTGGAAGTACGCGCGGTTCACCGCGATGTCGACGGCGCAGTCCGCCAGCATGCCCTGCACGAGCTGGAAGTCGGCGATCCGGGAGCCGAACTGGCGCCGCTCGACGGCCCAGTCGCGGGCCAGCTCCAGCGCCCGCTCCGCGGCCCCCGTCGTGCGGGCGGCGATCATCAGCCGCTCCTCGGTGAACCAGGAGCGGGTGATGTCGTAGCCGTCTCCGATGCCGCCGAGGACGGCGTCCTCGGGCACCTCGACGTCGGTGAACGTGAACTCGGGGTGCTCGTAGACGAAGGTGTGCATGAAGCGCGGCACCCGGGTGATCTCGACCCCGGGGGTCTCCTTGTCGACGAGGAAGAGGGTGGGGGCCCGCTCCTCCCCCGCCGCCGCCAGGACGATGAGGAAGTCGGCGTGGTCGCCGACGGTCACGAACCACTTCTCGCCGTTGACGACCCAGCCGCGGTCGGTGCGGGTCGCGGTGGTGGCGAGGTTCCGGGGGTCGGAGCCGGCCCCGGGCTCGGTGACGGCGTAGCAGTCGCGGCGGTGGCCGCGGATGACGGGGACGAGGTAGCGCTCGCGCTGCTCGGGGGTGCAGTGGCGCAGGGCGTTGGCCGGGCGCCAGACGGTGTCCCACAGGGCACCGGTGAGCCTGCCGAGCTCCTCCTGGACCACGGCCTGCTCGAAGATCGTCAGGCCGGCACCGCCCCATTCGGCGGGCATGTTGACGGCCTGGAGGCCGCTGGCCAGGACGGCGTCGCGGATCTCGGTGTGGGCCGCGGGGGGCAGGCCGTTGGCCTCCTCGCAGTCGAGCTCGTACTTCTCGATGAAAGCGGCGAGCTCGCGGGCCGTGGCCTTGAGCTGCTGCTGGCGGGTGGTGAGGCGGAAGTCCATGGGTTGTGTCTCCGGTCTGGTGGGTGCGGTCCGGTGGGGTCCGCTCCGGTGGGCGGGCGGGCGGGAGCGGGGCAGGGAGGGAGGGAGGGGGCGGGTCAGGGGGCGGTGGGGAGCGCGAGGGCGCCGGTGCCGCGCTTGACCAGTTCGTTCGCGACGATCAGGCGCTGGATCTCGGACGTGCCCTCCCAGATCCGGTCCACACGGAGCTCGCGGTACATGCGCTCGACGGCGTACGTACGGTCGTAACCGCGCCCGCCGAAGATCTGCAGGCAGCGGTCCACGACCCGGCCCGCGGCCTCGCTGGCGGCGAGCTTCGCCGTGGCGGCCTTGGCGTGCAGGGTCTTGCGGTCCGTGCCGGGCTGGTCGGCCTCCCACGCCACCTGGTGGGTGTACGCCCGGTTCACCGCGATGTCGGCGGCGCAGTCCGCGAGCATGCCCTGGACCAGCTGGAAGTCGGCGATCCGGGAGCCGAACTGGCGCCGCTCGACGGCCCAGTCGCGGGCCAGTTCCAGCGCCCGCTCCGCGGCCCCCGTCGTGCGGGCGGCGATCATCAGCCGCTCGTCGGTGAACCACTCCCGGGTCAGCTCGTAGCCGTTGCCGACGCCGCCGAGGACGTCCTCGTCGGGCACGAACACGTCGGTGAACGTGAACTCGGGGTGCCCGTTGACCGCGGAGTGCATGAAGCGCGGGACCCGGGTCAGCTCCACCCCGGGGGCCTGCTTGTCGACGAAGAAGAGCGTGGCCTCCCGGTCGGGGCCGGCGTCGGCCTGGACGAGCAGGAAGTCGGCGATGTCCCCGCAGGTCACGAACCACTTCTCACCGTTGAGCAGCCAGCCGCCTGCGGTCCGGGTGGCGGTGCTGGTGCCGGATCCGGGGTCGGACCCGGCACCCGGCTCCGTAACGGCGAAGGCGTCGAACCGCTCGCCGCGGATCACCGGCAGCAGGTACTTCTCGCGCTGCGCCTCGGTGCCGTACGCCAGCACGTTGGCGGGACGCCAGGGGATGTCCCAGAGGCAGTTGGTGACCTTGCCGAACTCCTCCTCGACGATGACCTGGTCGAGGAGGGAGAGGCCGGCGCCGCCCCACTCCGCGGGCATGTTGATGGCGTAGACGCCCGCGTCCATGGCGGCCCGGGTGAGCTCGCGGACGGTGTCGGCGGGGAGCGGGCCGCCGGCCTCCTCGGACTGGTTCTCGTAGGCCATGAGCAGCCGTGCGTAGCCGGCGGCACGGGCCTTGAGGTCGGCCTGGGCGGGGGTGTAGCGGAAGTCCATTGCGGCTCCTGGTGGATCTGGGCTGGATCTGGGCTGGAACTGGGCTGGATCTGGGAGTGGGCTCGGACGGTGCGGTCGGGCGGTGCGTCGGATCGGGTGGCGCGGGTGGCTGGAGCGGCCGGGGGCCGGGGGCCCGGTCGTCAGGGGGCGGCGGGCGGCGGGGCCAGGACCGCGCGGGCGTCGAGGGCGAGGACCCCGTCCGGGCGGGCCAGCAGCGGGTTGACCTCCAGTTCGCTGATCTCGGGATGGGCCGCGGCCACCTCGGTGATCAGGGCGACGGCCTCGGCGGCGGCCCGCAGGTCGACCGGGGGGCGGCCGCGGGCACCGGTCAGGAGCGCCGCCGTGCGCAGGCCGCGCAGGAGCCGTTCGGCGTGCGCGGCCGGCACGGGGGCGAGGGCGAACGCCACGTCGTGGAGGGCCTCGGTGAACACCCCGCCGAGGCCGACCATGGCGACCGGCCCGAAGCGGGGGTCGCGGTTGACGCCGACGATGAGCTCGACGCCGTCGGTGAGGTCCGCCATGGCCTCCACGGAGTACGCGGCGGCGCCGAGCCGGGCGTGCATGGCGCGGTGGGCCTCCAGGAGGGCCGTCCGGTCCGGCAGCCGGAGGGCGACCCCGCCCGCGTCGGACTTGTGCAGCAGGTGCAGGGCCTTCAGGACGTACGGGCCCGGGAACGCGTCGGCGGCGGCGAGCAGACCGGCCTCGTCGATCACCTCGCGGGCGGCGGGGAAGGGCACCCCGGCGGCGGCCAGCAGGGCCCGTACGCCGTGGTAGCCGGGGTCGCCCAGCGGCACGGCGGGGTCGGGCAGGGGGGCGATGGCGGTGGCCGGACGGGGGGCCGTCATGGCGGCCAGGGCCCGCGCGGCGTCCTCGGTCGCCTCGAACACCGGTACGCCGGCCCGGGCGAGCACGCGGCAGCTCGGCGAGTCGGGGTACATGGACTGCACGACCAGCGGCTTGGGGGCGGCGGCGGGGACGCGGGCCGCGCCGTCGCCGGGGGCGGCGCACGGCGTGGCGAGGCGGGCGGCGAGGGTGCGGGCGGCCGCCAGTTCGCCGGCCGCCAGGGTGCCGGGGGCCGGGGCGTCGGGCGCGAGCGGGGTGGCGGGGCCCGCGGGAGCCTGCGGGGCACCGGGGCCGGTGCGGGCCGCCGTACCGCCTCCGAGGCCGCCCTGGGAGGCCGCGTACCCGCCGAAGTAGCCGGTCATGAGGACGGCGTCGACCTCGTCCGCGTCGAGCAGGGCCGCGACGGTGCGGGCGTACGAGTCCGGGTCCTGCTCCCCCATCCCGGCGAGGTCGACGGGGTTGGCCACGGAGGACTGGGCCCACAGGACCCGGCGCAGGGATTCTCGTACCGGGGCGCTGAGTTCGGGCACGGTGAGGCCCCGGGCCTCGGCGGCGTCGGCGGCGATGGCGCCGTGGCCGCCGCCGTCGGTGAAGACGGCCGTGCGGCGGCCGGTCCCGCGGGCGGTCCCGCGGGCCTTGGTCCGGGACCCCAGGGCGGCGAGCACGACGGCCATCTCTCGCGGGGTGGCGACCAGTTCGACGCCCGCGTCGCGGCAGGCGGCGGCCACCACGTCGGCGGAGGTGGTGAGGGCCCCGGTGTGGGACCGGGCGCTGCGCGCCGAGGCGGTGCCGCGTCCGGCACTGAGCAGGACCACCGGCTTGTCCGCCGCCGCGGCGGCGCGGGCCAGCGCGCGCCCGTCGCCGAAGTCCTCCGCGTACACGGCGATGGCGTGGGTCTCGTCGTGGCGGGCGCAGTCCTCGACCAGGTCCACGAGGGTCACGTCGGCCTGGTTGCCGAGCGAGACGAAGCGGGAGAAGCCCACGCCGTGCGGTAGGCAGCGCAGTTGGAGCTCCAGGGCGAGGTTTCCGCTCTGGCTGAGGAGGGCCACGCCGCCGGGGGCGAACGCGTCGGAGGCGAGGTAGAGCTCGGTGGTGTTGTCGGCGATGCCGAGGCAGTTGGGGCCGACCAGGACGGCTCCGGCGGCCCGTACCCGGTCGGCGACCGCGCGCTGGCGGGCCAGTCCGGCCGGTCCCGTCTCGGCGAAGCCGGCGGTGATCGCGACGATCGCGCGGGCCCCGCAGGCCAGGGCGTCGTCGACGGCGGCCTCGAAGCCGGGGCCGGGTACGGAGACCACGACCAGGTCCACGGGTTCGCCGAGCTGCGGGAGGGAGGTGGCGGCGGGGCGGCCGAGCACGGTCCCGCCGCGGCGGTTGACGAGGTGGACGGGACGGCGGCCGGGCGCGCGCAGGGCCTGCGCGGCCACCGCGTGGCCGTACTTGGCGGGGTCGTCACTGGCTCCGACGACGGCGACGGAGCGGGGGTCGAAGAGGGCGGTGAGGTCGCGGGCCACGTCAGCCGACCACGCGCAGGGCGGCGTTGGGGCAGGCCTCGGCGCAGGCCTTGGCGTTGTCCTCCTCCGAGAGGGGGACGGGGATGTCGAGGACGACGGCGTAGCCCCACTCGTCGAGCTCGACGAGGGCGGGCGCGTGCTCCAGGCACAGGCCGTAGCCCTGGCAGCGGGTGGAGTCGAGGAGGAGTTTCATGGCGGGTCCTTTCGGGGGCCCGGGCCGGGCCGGGCCGGGTGCTGCGGGCTGCGGGGGCGGGGGCGGGGTGCGGGAGGGCCGGTCGCGGGAGGCCGGTTGCGGCTGCGGGACGCGTGCGCCGGGGGCGGGGAAGCGGGGGGGGCGGGCGGGGGATGCGGGTGCGGGCGGCTGCGGGTGCGGGTGCCGGGTGCGGGGTGCGGGTCGGCCAGGCTGCCGGCGGGCGGGGCCTCAGGGCTCTGGGGGCCACTCGGGTCCGGGTGGAGCGGGGTCCGGGACCGGCACGGGGAGGGCCGGGACGCGAAAGGGCGGGACGGGGACGGGCGGGACGGGGACGGGCGGGACGGGGACGGCGAGGGGCGGGGCGGGGGCCGGGCAGACGGGGCAGGCGCCGTGCTCGTGGGTGTCGAGGGCGGCGGGGAAGGCGGTCGCGACGGTGCCGGCGAGCCGGGCCGCCGCGCTCGGCAGGCCGCAGGCCCCGCGGCCGTGCAGGCCGGTGGACCAGCGGTGCAGGCGCTCGCGGAGGTCGGCCGGGGCCTCGCCGAGCGTGAGCCCGCGCAGGGCGTCGGCGATGGCGGCCGTACCCGAGACGCAGACCCCGCACTGGCGGCTGCTCTCGGCGGCGAGGTAGCGGGCGGCCTCGGCGGCGAGGGCGACGGGGCACTCGTCGGGGCCCAGGAAGCGCAGTGCCCCGCAGCCCACGGCCGTGCCCGCGGCACTCAGCGCCTCCGGCTCCAGCGGCAGGTCGAGGCCCGTCCGTCCGACCAGCCCGCCGAAGAGCCCGCCGACCAGGGCGCCCCAGGCGTCCGGGACGCCCTGCGCGGCAGCGAGTTCGCGCAGCGGCACGCCGTACGGCACCTCGGTCAGGAGGGCCGGGGCCGACCCGCCGGAGAGGGTGAGCAGCGTGCTGCCGGCGATGGCGCCGCGCAGGTCGGGGCGGGCGGCCACGGCCGCGATCCGGGCCAGCGTCTCCACGTTGGCGACGAGGGTGGGGGCGCCGCCGACGCCGTGTTCGTACGGGCGCGGGGGCTTGGCGGTGGGGAGGGCCGGGCCCCCCTCGATGCGGCGCACCACGGCGCTCTCCTCGCCCGCGACGTAGCCGGGGGCGGTCAGGACGATCCCGACGGGGAGGGGCGGGGGGTGGCGCGTGAGGGCGTCGCGGACGCGGTCGGCGGCATCGGGGTCCGAGACGTAGACGTAGCCGCGGTCGGCGCGGGTGATGCGGGCGGCGTGGACGAGACCGTCGAGCACGAGGTCCGGGCGGGCGCGCATGAGCCAGCGGTCCTTGACCGAACCCGGTTCGCCCTCCTCTCCGTTGGCGACGACCACGGGGGCGGGCCCGGCGGGGCCGGCGGCGTCGCGGACGGCACGCAGCTTGACGGCCGCCGGGAACCCGGCCCCGCCCCGGCCGCGCAGGTCCGCGGCGGCGATGTGCCCGAGCAGTTCGTCGGCGTCGGCGTCGGTGACGGCGGCCGAGCGGCCCGCAAGCGGCCGTTCCCGGCCGCTTCCGGGCGGAGTGTCGTCGTACGGGTCGGTGCGGAGCAGCGCGCCGGCGTCCGGGACGAGGGACTTCACCACCGTCGTCATGGCTGGAACTCCCTTCCTGGTGGGTTTCGTTCGGATCGGATCGGATCGGCCCAGGTGTCCGGTGCTGCCCGGTGCCGTGGATCGCGCGCCGCGGACGGAGCCGTTGCGGAGCACGGGCGGCGGCCGACGGTTGCGACGCGCGGTGCCGGGCGGCGCGGTGCCGGCGGCACGTCCCAGCGGTGGCTGGGGGACGTCGGCGACCGACGACGGCAGGGCCTGGCGCGGCACCAGAGCACGCGAGCCCGGCCCCGAACCCGCCGGACGTTCCCTAGGCGGGCAGGAGGGACAGGGCGTGTTCCAGGGCCCGGCGTTCGGAGGTCGTGCGGTCCCAGCCGGGGCCGGGCAGGCCGATCAGCATGCGGTGGTGGTCGAGGACGACTTCGGCCGCCAGTCGGGCCGCGCGCCGGTCGCCGGGGCGGGTGCCGGCGGCGACGGCGGTGACCAGTGAGGTGACCTCGGCGAGGTAGCGGAGCCAGGCGCGTTGGGTGCCGTGCAGGACCAGGTGCTCGAGTCGGCGCCGTTCGGCGGCGGCCGGGGGTGCCTCGGGGTCCCGCAGGGTGGCCACGGCGAGGGGGAGTTCGCGTTCGGGTTCGGGGGTCAGCCCGAGCCACGTCAGGTTTCGGCGACCGCTCATACCTGCCTCCGAGGGGCTGATGTGGGTGCTCCCCCGCCACCGGTGCCGACCGGTGTGCCGTCGGGCCCGTGGGCGGGAGGGGCGTGCGGGGTGCGGTGGGTCCCGTCGGCCGGTCGCGGCCGGTGGGCCGGACCGGGGGGGCGGGGCCGCCTTCGGCCGCCAGTCGGGCCGCGCGCCGGTCGCCGGGGCGGGTGCCGGCGGCGACGGCGGTGACCAGTGAGG
>NZ_JOGB01000019.1 GCF_000719335.1 Streptomyces sp. NRRL S-87 | reverse complement strand
GTGGGCCTGCCGCTGGGGGCACCTCCCAGCGGTAGCTGGGGGAGGCCTGCAGGCCATGACGGGTCAAGAGGCGAGGGGACCCACACACCACGGGACGGCTCCACGAAGCGCCCCTCAGCCCGGTGCCCGTGCTCCCAGCAGCCGTCAGGCTCCGGTGAGGCACCTCTGCAGCACCCGGCGCCCGTGCTCCGAACGGCCGTCAGGCCCCCGTGAGGCACCTCTGCAGCGCCCGGCGCCCGTGCTCCGAGCGGCCGTCAGGCCTCCCTGAGGTCAGGCCTCCCTGAGGTCAGGCCTCCGTGAGGTACCTCTGCAGCGTGGGCGCGACCAGCGCCACGATCTCCTCCGGGTCCGCCGAGGCCAGGGGCTCGACCTGGACGACGTACCGCAGGATGGCCACGCCGATCATGTGCGAGGCGGCCAGCTCGGCGCGGAGCTCGGGCCGGGGCACCTCCAGCTCGCGCGCGATGCGCTCCAGCAGCCGGCGCAGGACGAACTGGCGCAGCACCTTCGCGGCCGCCTCGTGCGTCATGGCCGAGCGGACGGTCGCCACCAGGGGGGCGCGGGTGGTGGGGTTCTCCCACACGCCGAGGAAGAAGCGGGCGAGCCGCTCACCGACGCCGTCGAGGCCCTCGCCGATCACGGCGGGCACGGCGAGGGCGGGATCGAGGGTGATCTCCACCGCGGCGGCGAAGAGGTCCTCCTTCGTGCCGAAGTAGTGGTGGACCAGGGCCGGGTCCACGCCCGCGGCCTTGGCGACGCCGCGCACGGACGTCTTGTCGTAGCCGCGGGCGGCGAACTCCTCGCGGGCGGCGAGCCGGATGCGCTCCTGCGCCCCCGGCCCCCCGTCGGAGGCCGCACGGGCCGGGCGGCCGCGTCGCCGGCGGGGCTGCGGTTCGGGCTCCGGCGCGGGACCGGGTGCCGGATCGGGCGCGGGACCGGGTGCGGGAGCGGGCGCGGGATCGGGTGAAGGCTGCTGGGCGGGCCGGTCGTCGCTCACGTACGCGGCACCCGGAGCGCGGAGGCGAGGTGCAGGCGCGTGAAGGCCAGGGCCTCGGCGAGGTCGGCCTCGCGCTCGGCGGCCGACATCGCGCGGCGGGTGTTGACCTCGATGACGACGTGGCCGTCGAAGCCGGACAGGGCGAGACGTTCCAGCAGCTCCGCACAGGGCTGGGTGCCGCGGCCGGGGACGAGGTGCTCGTCCTTGGCGGAGCCGTTGCCGTCGGCGAGGTGGACGTGGGCGAGCCGGTCGCCCATCCGGTCGATCATGGCGGTGGCGTCGGTGCGGGCGGTGGCCGTGTGGGAGAGGTCGACGGTGAAGTGGCGGTAGTCGTCCTTGGTGACGTCCCACTCGGGCGCGTACGCGAGCATCTCGCGGTCGCGGTAGCGCCACGGGTACATGTTCTCGACGGCGAACCGGACGTCGGTCTCGTCCGCCATCCGCCAGATGCCCTCGACGAAGTCCCGGGCGTACTGGCGCTGCCACCGGAAGGGCGGGTGCACGACGACCGTGGAGGCGCCGAGCCGCTCGGCGGCCGACCGGGCCCGCCGGAGCTTGGTCCACGGGTCGGTGGACCAGACGCGCTGCGTGATGAGCAGGCACGGGGCGTGGATGGCCAGGACGGGCACCTGGTGGTAGTCGCTCAGGCGGCGCAGGGCCTCGACGTCCTGGCTGACCGGATCGGTCCAGACCATGACCTCGACACCGTCGTACCCCAGGCGCGCGGCGATCTCGAAGGCCGTCGCCGTCGACTCCGGGTAGACCGAGGCCGTGGAGAGGGCGACCTTCGCGTCCGGGATGCGCACGACGGGTTCTGCCACGGGGACAGGGTACGGGGCGGTGCCGTCGGCCGTCCGGGCCACAGCGTGCTTCCGGTCACACCGCCGCCCGCTCCCGACCGGCCGCGCCCACCCCGCCGGAGCGCGGCGCTGCGCGGCTACGGCAAGCGTCTACGGCGACCGGCCCACGGCAGGCGTTGCACGGCATGTGACCTACGGCAGGCGTGGCACGGCATGTGACCTACGGCATGTGGTCCAGGCGGCGCAGGATGACGCCCTCGCGCAGCGCCCACGGGCAGACCTCCAGCTCCTCGACCTCGAAGAGGTCCATGGCGGCCTCGGCCACCAGGGCGCCGGCCAGCAGCTGCCCGGCCCGGCCCTCGGAGACGCCGGGGAGGGCGGCGCGCTCGGAGGCCGTCATGGCGGCCAGCCGCGGCACCCACTCCTCCAGCGACTTCCGGGTGAGGTCGCGCTGGACGTACAGCCCCTCCGCCGAGCGCGCCGCGCCCGCGATCCGGGCCAGCTGCTTGAAGGTCTTCGAGGTGGCCACCACGTGGTCCGGCGCCCCGAACCGGCTGAACTCGCCGACCGACCGGGCGATCTGCGCCCGTACGTGGCGCCGCAGGGCCCGTACGTCCGCGGGGTCCGCCGGGTCGCCCGGCAGCCAGGCACTGGTCAGCCGGCCGGCGCCCAGCGGCAGCGAGACCGCCGCGTCGGGCTCCTCGTCGATGCCGTACGCGACCTCCAGCGAGCCGCCGCCGATGTCGAGGACCAGCAGTTTCCCGGCCGACCAGCCGAACCACCGGCGGACGGCCAGGAAGGTCAGCCGCGCCTCGTCCTCGCCACTGAGCACCTGGAGGTCGACCCCGGTCTCCTCGCGTACGCGCGCCAGCACCTCGTCCGCGTTGGTGGCCTCGCGCACCGCCGAGGTCGCGAACGGGAGCACGTCCTCGCAGCCCTTGTCCTCGGCCGCCTGGACGGCATCGGCGATCACGGCCACCAGCTTGTCGACGCCCTCGGTGCCGATCGCGCCGGCCTCGTCGAGGAGCTGGGCGAGGCGCAGCTCCGTCTTGTGCGAGTGGGCGGGCAGGGGGCGCGCACCGGGGTGCGCGTCCACCGCCAGCAGATGCACCGTGTTCGAACCCACATCAAGGACACCGAGTCTCATGAAGGGCAACGCTACTCGGCCGTTTGGCCCGCCACCGCGCTTACCCTGGGGCTGTGCCAAATACGAAGAAGGGCAAGAAGGAGTCGAAGGAGTCGAAGGGCTCAAAGGTCTCCAATGCCGTGAAGGTGGACGAACAGGTCGCGTACGGCGCCGAGCCCGGTGCCGGGTCCGGCTCCGCGGCCGACACCGGCTCCGGTGTCATGTCGGACGCCGAGCGGGCCCGGGACGAGGTCGGCCTGGACTTCCCGCGCGCGTGGGTCGAGTTCGCCGACCCCGCCGACGACGAGCAGGTCTTCCGCTGCGACCTGACGTGGCTCACCTCCCGCTGGACCTGCATCTTCGGCAGCGGCTGCCAGGGCATCCAGGCCGGCCGGGCCGACGACGGCTGCTGCACGCTGGGCGCGCACTTCTCCGACGAGGACGACGAGCAGCGGGTGGCCGGGCACGTGGCGCGGCTCACTCCGGAGCTGTGGCAGTTCCACGACGAGGGCGCCCGGCGCGGCTGGACCCAGTTCGACGAGGACGGGGAGAAGCAGACCCGCCGCTTCGAGGGGTCCTGCATCTTCCAGAACCGCCCCGGGTTCGCGGGCGGGGCGGGCTGCTCGCTGCACATCCTGGCCCTCAAGGAGGGCCGGGAGCCGCTGGAGACGAAGCCGGACGTCTGCTGGCAGCTGCCGATCCGGCGCACGTACGACTGGATCGACCGGCCCGACGACACCCGGGTGCTCCAGGTGTCCATCGGCGAGTACGACCGGCGCGGCTGGGGCCCGGGCGGGCACGACCTGCACTGGTGGTGCACCTCCGCGACCTCGGCTCACGGGGCGGGCGAGCCGGTGTACGTGTCGTACCGGGCCGAGCTGACGGAGCTGATGGGCAAGGAGGCGTACGACGTACTGGTCGGCCTGTGCGAGCAGCGGCTGGCCTCGCTGCTGCCGATGGCGCCGCACCCGGCCGACCCCGCGGAGCGCGCGTAGTCGCGACGGCCGCACCGGGCCGGCTACGACGGCGGGGCGGTCGGGTCGGTCGGGTCCGGGGAAACCGTTCCTTCTGTGCTCGTGGAGGGCGTCGGCTCCGCGGTTCCGGTCGGTGTGGGCGTCGGGCTCGGGGTCGGGTCCGCGGTGGTGGCACTGGGGCTCGGGGTCGGACTCGCCGTCGTCGGACTCGGGCTCGGGGACGACGGCCGGGCCGGGCCGTGCCCCTCGATGGTGAGGACCGCGCCGGAGGGCTCCACGCCGAGCCGGGCGATCCAGTCGCCCGCGGGCTCGACCGTGTGGTCGACGGAGATGCGTACGGTGAACGTTTCGCCCGGCTCCAGCGTCCCGCTCGTACTGCTGATCCACAGCCAGGGCGCGTCCGCCCACAGCCGCCACTGGACCGGGGTGCCGCCGCTCGCGCTGAGCATCACCAGGGTCGTACCGCCCGAGGACACCGCGTCGACCGTGAGCCGGCCGGGTCCCCTGACGCCCGGGACGGAGGGCTCGGTGGCCCGGCCGGGGCTGATCACCTCGACCGAGACGTCCGGGGAGCGGCTGCCCGCCATGAAGCCCGGGCCGGACGTCGTGCGGGCGTTGCCCGCGTTCTCGTACGAGGCGTACGGGCCGCCGGCGCGGGTGTGCCCGTCGGCCTCCGCGGCGGAGATCCGGGTGGCCCCCGCGCCCCCCTCGCCGGTGAGCGGAGCGCCTCGGTAGGCCGCCCACAGGGCGAGCACCGGGGCGGCGACCACCGTGGCCACGACGGTGGTGGTGACGGCCCGGGCCCGCAGCCGCTCGCGGCGCAGCGCCCGGTCCTTGGGGTCCATGGGGAAGCCGGTGCGGTCGAACCGCGGGCTGGCCATCCGGCTGCGCGGCAGCGCGCGGGCGGCCAGGGCGACGGCGGGCCGGGGCGCGGCCACCAGCGGCAGGGTCGCCCGGGTGAGGGCCGAGCCGGGCCAGGGACCGACGGCGTCGACGCGTTCGGCGACGCGCCGGCAGGTGGGGCAGTCGTCGACGTGCCGGACGAGTTCGGCGCGCAGGGCGCTGGAGAGCAGTACCTGGCTGTCGTCGGTGAGCCGGGAGACCGCGGGGCAGCTGCCGGTCTCGACGACCGCGAGGGCGGCGCGGGTGCGCTCGACCTCGCACGCGGCGCCGGCCAGGAGCTCGCGGGCGGCGGCCGGGCCCATGCCGAGGACGGCGGCCACCTCGGGGACGGCGAGGCCGTGGCGGACGGCGAGTTCGAGGGCCTCGCGCTGCTCGGGGGTGGTGCCGGCGGCCTCGGGCCAGGCGAGGCGGGAGAGTTCCGCGTGCCGCTCGGCGGCGTCGGGGAGGGCGGCGGGGTCCGCGGCCGGGTCCGGGGCGGGGTCCGGGGTGGTCCCGGCAGCGGTGCCGGGGCCCGGCGCGTCCGCGCTCCTGGCGAGGGTGGCGGCCGCGTTCCTGTCGCTGGTGTCCGTCGCGCCCGGGGCGACGGCGGCGGTGCCGCCCGGCGCTCCCGAGGGCGCACCGACCGGCGCAAGGGCGGAGTGGGGCGCGACGGTGTGCGCCGGAGCACGGCGGGAGCTGTGCGCCCCCTGGCGGGCGCGCCGCTGCGTCGCCAGCTTGCGCAGGCAGGCCCAGCGGGCGAGCGCGTAGAGCCAGGCCCGGTCCTCCCCGGCGTCGGCGGAGCGGCGGCCGGCGTGCCGCTCGGCCACCACGAGGACGTCGCCGAGCGCCTCGGTGGCCGCGTCGTGGTCGCACATCACCGAGAGGCAGTAGGTGAACAGGCCGTCGAGATGGACTTCGTGGCGGGAGGGGGGCCGCTCGTCCGGCGTGCGGCACACGCGCCCGTGCGCCCGGTGTGCGCCGGTGCTCCTGGTGGGTTGGGCCTGACTGCTTCTGGTCACCCGGCGACCGTAGAAGCCGGGCCGTGGGCGTCTTGGAAGCCTTGAGCAGTTTTAATCCTTACGGGTGAACAGATCTGCGGTGGGGCGACGGCGGCCCTGACGGACCGCCCCGCAAGGCCCTGGCCAGGGCATAAGCGGCGCGTGGCCGAGGCCGTGGCCAGTACCTGTCAGGGGGGTGACCGGCCCTGGCCAAGGCGTCACCCGCCTCCGTCCCCGCCCGGCACCGGTCCGCCCGCCCCCGGCACGACCGCCCGCCCGCCGCTCCCGGCACCCGGCCACCCGGTTGCCGCCCCCGGGGCGCTGTCGGTGGCGCCCGCTACGGTGGGGCGCATGGCTGCCCGTACATCCCGCTCATCCGCCAAGGACCGGCCCTCCTACCGCTGCACGGAGTGCGGCTGGACCACGGCCAAGTGGCTCGGCCGCTGCCCCGAGTGCCAGGCCTGGGGCACGGTCGAGGAGATGGGCACACCCGCGGTCCGCACGACCGCCGCGGGCCGCGTCTCGACGGCCGCACTGCCGATCGCGCAGGTGGACGGCCGGCAGGCGACGGCCCGTACGACGGGCGTGGACGAGCTGGACCGGGTGCTCGGCGGGGGCCTGGTGCCCGGGGCCGTGGTGCTGCTGGCGGGCGAGCCGGGCGTCGGCAAGTCGACCCTGCTGCTGGACGTGGCGGCCAAGGCGGCGAGCGACGCGCACAGGACGCTGTACGTGACGGGCGAGGAGTCGGCGAGCCAGGTGCGGCTGCGGGCCGACCGCATCGGCGCCCTCAGCGACCACCTGTACCTGGCGGCGGAGACCGACCTGTCGGCGGTCCTCGGGCACCTCGACGCGGTCAAGCCCTCCCTGCTGGTCCTCGACTCCGTGCAGACCGTGGCCTCCCCCGAGATCGACGGCGCGCCGGGCGGCATGGCGCAGGTGCGCGAGGTGGCCGGCGCGCTGATCCGGGCCTCCAAGGACCGGGGCATGTCCACCCTGCTGGTGGGCCACGTGACGAAGGACGGCGCCATCGCCGGGCCGCGCCTGCTGGAGCACCTGGTGGACGTGGTGCTGCAGTTCGAGGGCGACCGGCACGCGCGGCTGCGGCTCGTGCGCGGCGTGAAGAACCGGTACGGCGCGACGGACGAGGTCGGCTGCTTCGAGCTGCACGACGAGGGCATCACCGGACTCGCGGACCCCAGCGGCCTGTTCCTGACCCGGCGCGACGAGCCGGTGCCGGGCACCTGCCTGACGGTCACGCTGGAGGGCCGCCGGCCGCTGGTGGCCGAGGTGCAGGCGCTGACGGTGGACTCGCAGATCCCCTCGCCCCGGCGCACCACCTCGGGCCTGGAGACCTCCCGGGTGTCGATGATGCTCGCGGTGCTGGAGCAGCGCGGCCGGATCAGCGCGCTGGGCAAGCGGGACATCTACTCCGCGACCGTGGGCGGGGTGAAGCTCTCGGAGCCGGCCGCGGACCTGGCGATCGCGCTGGCCCTGGCCTCGGCGGCGAGCGACACCCCGCTGCCGAAGAACCTGGTGGCGATCGGGGAGGTCGGCCTCGCCGGCGAGGTGCGGCGGGTGACCGGTGTCCAGCGGCGGCTGGCCGAGGCGCACCGGCTCGGCTTCACGCACGCCCTCGTACCGGGCGACCCGGGGAAGGTCCCGCCGGGCATGCGCGTCACGGAGGTCGCGGACATGGGCGACGCGCTACGGGTGCTCCCGCGGTCCCGGGCGGCGGCGCGGCGGCCGGCGGCCGAGTAGCGGCGGGCACGCCCCGGGCGGACGTCCGGGAACGTACCGGCGGGCGCGGACCGGGGTGCGGAGGGGTGCGGCGTCGAGGGGCGGAGGGGCGCGGCGTCGGGGTGCGGAGGGGCGCGGCGTCGGGGTGCGGATCGGGGTCCGAACCGGTCAGGTCGGGCAAGGCACCGGGGGCCGGCAGGGCGCGCCGGTAGACTTTGGGCTGGTCCGCCCGGCCGTCTACGGGCACCGCAACCGCGACCGGAGGAGTGCAGTGGCAGCCAAGGACGGGGCAGCAGCACCCGGGAAGTCCGGCGCGAGCTCCAAGCACGAGGCGCTGGTACGCGCTTCCCTGAGCGCCGTCGCGCCTGGTCAGGCCCTGCGTGACGGACTGGAGCGGATCGTCCGCGGCAACACCGGCGGCCTGATCGTCCTCGGCATGGACAAGACCGTCGAAGCCATGTGCACCGGCGGTTTCGTACTCGACGTCGAGTTCACCGCCACCCGCCTGCGCGAGCTGTGCAAGCTCGACGGCGCGCTGATCCTCGACAAGGACATCACCAAGATCCTTCGGGCCGGCGTGCAGCTGGTGCCGGACGCGTCGATCCCCACCGAGGAGACCGGCACCCGGCACCGCACCGCCGACCGCGTCTCCAAGCAGTGCGGCTTCCCGGTCGTCTCCGTCTCCCAGTCCATGCGGCTGATCGCCCTGTACGTGGACGGCGAGCGGCGCGTGCTGGAGGAGTCCGGCGCGATCCTCTCCCGCGCCAACCAGGCCCTGGCGACGCTGGAGCGGTACAAGCTGCGCCTGGACGAGGTGGCGGGCACGCTCTCCGCGCTGGAGATCGAGGACCTGGTCACCGTCCGGGACGTGAGCGCGGTCGCGCAGCGGCTGGAGATGGTCCGCCGGATCGCCACCGAGATCGCCGAGTACGTCGTCGAGCTCGGTACGGACGGCCGCCTGCTCTCGCTCCAGCTCGACGAGCTGACCGTGGGCGTCGAGGGCGAGCGCGAGCTGGTCGCGCGGGACTACGTGCCGGAGCCGACGGCGAAGCGTTCCCGCACGGTCGACGAGGCGCTGGCCGACCTCGACGCCCTGACGCACGCCGAGCTGCTGGAACTGCCGATCGTCGCCAAGGCCCTGGGCTACAGCGGCTCCCCGGAGACCCTCGACTCGGCGGTCTCGCCGCGCGGCTACCGGCTGCTGGCCAAGGTCCCGCGCCTGCCGGGCGCGATCATCGAGCGGCTGGTCGAGCACTTCGGCGGGTTGCAGAAGCTGCTGGCCGCGAGCGTGGACGACCTCCAGACCGTGGACGGCGTCGGCGAGGCCCGCGCGCGCAGCGTGCGCGAGGGCCTGTCCCGGCTGGCCGAGTCCTCGATCCTGGAGCGGTACGTCTAGAACGGGACGGACCTGGCCGCCCCGCGGACCGGTCCCACCGGCCCGGCCCCGACCGGGCCGTCGTGCCGATCCGCGGCCCGCCGGCCGATCGAGCTGTCAGCCGGTCGATCCCCCCGTCAGCCGGTCGACGGGCGCGTCAGCCGGTCGACGGGCCCCGTCAGTCCCGGTCGAGGACGAACGACGTCTGCACGACCGGCAGTCCCGGCGACCGCACCTCCACCAGGTACGTCCCGGGCTCGGCCGCACCCGCGGGCGGAGCCGCGCACTTCGCCGCGTCGCTGGCCTTGCGGTCCCACTCCACCGCGTGCCGGATCTCCGTCTGCGCCGGCACCCGGTAGTACACCGTCCCCGCGCCGCTCGGGCAGTCCGCGGAGGACCACACGGGCTTGTCGTCGCCGGTGCGGGTGATCGTGAGCACCGCGGTGCGCGGACCGAGGTCCAGCTTGCAGCTGGTGCCCGAGGTGTTGCCGGCGGTCAGCTCGAACCGCGGCCGTTCGGTGGGCTCGTAGCTGTTCTTGACGCTGCGTACGGTCCACCGCACCGCGCCGGCCGCGCAGTTGGGCAGCTGGGAGCCGGCCGGCACCCGGACCGGCTCGGCACCGCCGGAACCGCCAGGACCGCCGCCGGGGTCGCCGTTCTTGCCCGCGCCCGCGTCCGTGCCGGAGTCCGTACCGCCGTCCGCGCCCGAGGCGCTGCCGGCCGAGCCGCCGCCGGTGCCCTCGGATCCCGTACCGCTCCCGCTCCCGGTGCCGCTGCTGCCCGACCCGCCGCGACCGCCCGGGTACTGGGTGATCGGCGACCCGGAGGGATCGGCCCCGGGGGTGATCGGGGTGTTGGAGCGCGGGGAGCCGTTCTTGGCGTCCGTGCTGCCCGGCTTGGCGCCGGAACTGACGACCCACGTGGCGAGGATGGCGAGCAGCGCCACGACGGACGCCAGCACGGCCCTCCTTCGCCAGTAGATGGAGGAGGGGAGCGGCCCGACCGGATTGCGCAGAGATCCCACGCAGCGAACTGTACGAGAGATCGGGGCACGTGCGCTGGCCACCCGCCGCGCGGCGCGCGAGATTTGGCGATCATCATTCCGCGTCGCACGCCGACCGCGCCCGCCATCGCACACCGAGGTTAAAGGTCACATGAGGGGCCGGTTACCGTCACACGTCGGCTTTACGTACTGTCGGTGACCATGGACACCTCCGACCTCTATCGCGATGTCACGGATTTCGCTCATTCCACGCCCGGTTGGCTTCAGACCGTGGCCGAACTGTGGACCGAGGCCGGACTGCTGCTGTTCGGTGTGCTGTTCGTCGTCGTGTGGTGGCGGGCCCGCACCGGGGACGTGCGCGCGCTCTCCCTCGCCGTGCTGGCACCGCTCGCGACGGCCTTCGCGTACATCGTCTCGGAGCTCCTCAAGTCGCTCGTGCACGAGGAGCGGCCGTGCCGGGCGGTGGCGGGGGCGGCGGCCTCGCTCGTGACGTGCCCTCCGCACGGCGACTGGTCGTTCCCCAGCAACCACTCCACGATCGCCGGCGCCGCGGCCGTCGCCCTGGCCCTCGCGCTGCCGCGGCTGGGGTACGTGACGCTGCCGATGGCCGTGCTGATGGCCTTCTCCCGGGTGTTCGTGGGCGTGCACTACCCGCACGACGTCGGCATCGGCCTCGTGCTGGGCGCCTCCACGGCGGCCCTGACCGTGGCCGCCCTGACGTGGCCGCTGGGCCGGGTCCTGGAGACCATGCGCGCCTCCGGCACGGCCGCCTTCGCCTGGTTCGCGGGCCCGGGCCGCCCGGCCTCCGCCGGCCGGCACCCCGGCTCCCCCACAGCCCCGGCCGCCGGCCCGGCCTACGGCAACGGCCCCCGCCCCGACCACGACCGGGCGAGCGGCCGCGCCCCGGCCGTGCCGGCCCAGCGATACGGAACCGCGGCCCCGGGCGCCCCCGGCGCCGCCCAGGCGTACGCGCCCTCCCGGCCGGGGCCCGCAAGCACCCCGCCGTACGGGCACGGCGACCACGGCGGCTACGGGCGGGGCTGACCGCACGGGCGCACCCGGGTAGCTGCCTCCTCGGCGGTGCCGGAGGGCCGCGCGGCACCCCCGAAACGTGCCAGGATGCGGAGTGTCATGACTGCCATTCCCGACTCCCCCTCCTCCCCCGTCCCGGCCTCCGCCGCCGGGACCCCGGACCCCGCACTCCGGGAAGCCGGTGGCGCCGTGGCGCCCGGTGAGCTGCACGACCCCGTCATCGACTGGTTCGGGGGGCACGCCCGCGACCTGCCGTGGCGACACCCCGAGGCCGGCCCCTGGGGGGTGATGGTCAGCGAGTTCATGCTCCAGCAGACCCCGGTCGCCCGGGTGCTCCCGGTGTACGAGCAGTGGCTGGCCCGCTGGCCCCGCCCGGCCGACCTCGCGGCCGAGGCGCCCGGCGAGGCCGTCCGCGCCTGGGGCCGCCTCGGCTACCCGCGCCGGGCGCTGCGGCTGCACGGGGCGGCCGTGGCGATAACGGAACGCCACGGGGGCGACGTACCGCGCGACCACGCCCAGCTGCTGGCCCTGCCGGGGATCGGCGAGTACACGGCGGCGGCGGTGGCCTCGTTCGCGTACGGGCAGCGGCACGCGGTCCTCGACACCAACGTCCGCCGCGTCTTCGCCCGCGCCGTCACCGGTACCGAGTACCCGCCGAACGCGACCACCGCCGCCGAACGGCGCCTGGCCCGGGCCCTGCTGCCCGACGACGAGCCGACGGCCGCGGCCTGGGCGGCGGCCTCGATGGAGCTGGGCGCGCTGGTGTGCACCGCCAAGAGCCCCTCGTGCGAACGCTGTCCGATCGCCGCGCGCTGCGCCTGGCGGCTGGCCGGCAAGCCGGCGCACCAGGGCCCGCCGCGGCGCGGCCAGACGTACGCGGGCACCGACCGGCAGGTGCGGGGGCGGCTGTTGGCCGTGCTGCGGGACGCGGTGGGGCCGGTGCCGCAGGCCGTGCTGGACACGGTGTGGGACGAACCGGTGCAGCGGGCCCGGGCGCTGGACGGGCTGGTCTCGGACGGGCTGGTCGAGCCGCTGGCCGGCCGCCTGTACCGGCTGCCCCTGACGTAACCGCCCCGCCCGGCGCCCGGCCGGGCCGCCGACTCCGGCTCCCGCGCGGGTCGTTGCCCTGCGGGAGCCGGAGTCGGCCGCCCGCCCCTTCCCCCGTTCGCGGCGTCGGAATGTCGCGCTCCGGCACCAGCTCGGAAACCGTCGCCCCAGGGGCTGTTACACAACCTATGGCTTTCCGTGCGTCCACCGAGGTCTGGACCGCACAGCCTCGTGACAACCCCTCCGTACCTTCGAATCCGTAAGCAGGAGACGCACGGACGGACAGGAACGGAGGCGGTCTGACATGGCGCACGGCGAGGTGCTCGGATTCGAGGAGTACGTACGTACCCGCCAGGACGCGCTGCTGCGCAGTGCCCGCCGCCTGGTCCCGGACCCGACCGACGCGCAGGACCTGCTCCAGACCGCGCTGGTCCGGACGTACGGCCGCTGGGACGGCATAGCCGACAAGTCGCTCGCCGACGCCTACCTGCGCCGCGTCATGATCAACACGCGCACCGAGTGGTGGCGGGCCCGCAAGCTCGAAGAGGTCCCCACCGAGCAGCTGCCCGACGCGAGCGTCGAGGACGGCGCCGAGCAGCGCGCCGACCGCGCCCTGCTGATGGACATCCTCAAGGTTCTCGCGCCCAAGCAGCGCAGCGTCGTGGTGCTGCGACACTGGGAGCAGATGAGCACCGAGGAGACGGCCGCGGCGCTCGGAATGTCGGCAGGGACTGTGAAGAGCACACTGCACCGCGCGCTGGCCCGGCTCCGTCAGGAGCTCGAGAGCCGCAACCTCGACATGCGCGCCCTCGAGCGCGGCGACCACCACCACGACGTGCGGAACGAGGGGCGGGTGCGTTGCGCGGCCTGAGTGGCAGATGCCTCGACCGGGAGAGCCGGGGCTCACTCGTACTGATGTCGGCGGGGACGGTCGTCCTCGTCGGCTCAGTGCTGTTCATGGTCGGCTGCTCCTCGAACGGCACCGGCCTGAAGGACGAGGGTCCGGCCGGTACGGAGTCGGCGGCCAAGACCGCCCCCACCCCGCGGGCCTCGTCGCTGCCGGCGGTCGAGCGCGTCGACGCCGTGGCGCTGGTGAGGGCGGACGCGAAGGTCAGCGCGCAGCTCAAGCGCGACCTCAAGCCGTGCGTGGGCAAGCAGTACCCGGTGGACGTGACGTACGGGAAGGTCACCGCGAACAGCGCGGACGACGTGATCGTCAACGTGCTGTCCTGTGCCGACGCCGTGGGCGTGGGCACGTTCGTGTACCGCAAGGACGGCGAGAAGTTCGAGAACGTCTTCTCCTCCGAGGAAGCCCCCGTCTACGCCGAGATCGACCGGGGCGACCTCGTACTCACCCGCGAGGTCTACGGCAAGGGCGACTCCATCGCCTACCCGTCGGGCCAGGACGTGATCACGTACCGGTGGTCGGGGGACAAGTTCACCCTGCACGACAGGGTGCACACGGATTTCAGCAACACGGCCGACGGCGGGGGCCAGCCCGCCCCGGCCATCACCTCGAAGGGCTGAGAGCAGCGGATGGCCGAGACGCATGTGCTTTTCGTGGAGGACGACGACGTCATCCGCGAGGCGACGACCCTCGCTCTGGAGCGGGACGGCTTCGTCGTGACCGCCCGGCCCGACGGGCTGGCGGGCCTGGAGTCCTTCCGGGAGAAGCGGCCCGACATCGCGCTGCTGGACGTGATGGTGCCGGGCATGGACGGGGTGAGCCTGTGCCGGCGCATCCGTGACGAGTCCACCGTGCCGGTGATCATGCTGTCGGCGCGGGCCGACTCGATCGACGTCGTGCTCGGCCTGGAGGCGGGCGCGGACGACTACGTGACGAAGCCCTTCGACGGCGCGGTGCTGGTCGCCCGGATCCGGGCGGTGCTGCGCCGCTTCGGGCACGCCGGCGGCAACGGCGGGGCGGCGGCCGAGGACGAACTCGGCGGCGAGCGCGGGGTGCTGTCCTTCGGGGACCTGGAGGTCGACACCGAGGGCATGGAGGTGCGCAAGGGCGGGGCGCCGGTCGCACTGACCCCGACCGAGATGCGGCTGCTGCTGGAGTTCTCGACCGCGCCGGGCACCGTGCTCTCCCGCGACCGGCTGCTGGAGCGGGTCTGGGACTACGACTGGGGCGGGGACACCCGGGTCGTGGACGTCCACGTCCAGCGGCTGCGCACCAAGATCGGCCAGGACAGGATCGAGACGGTCCGCGGCTTCGGATACAAGCTGAAGGCATGACGGCATGAGCCGGGGGGCCGCGCCGCGCACGCACGCAGGCACGCAGGCACGCACGCAGCAGGCAGGCACGCAGGCACGCACGCACGCACGCACGCAGCAGGCACGCAGGCACGCAGGCAGGCACGCACGCAGGCACGCAGGCGGCCCCGGGCATGAGGCGATACGAGAAGGCATGACCCGAGACACAGAGCCCGCGACCCGCCCGGGGCCCACCGGATGAAGCGCGTCAGACTCCGCACAGGCATCCGCTGGAAGATCAGCTTCGCCATCGCCGCCGTCGGCGCGCTCATCGCGCTCGCGCTCAGCCTGGTGGTGCACAACGCCGCCCGCGTCTCGATGCTGCAGAGCGCGCGCGAGGTGCAGATGGAGCGCGTCCAGTTCCTCGCGAAGAGCGCCGAGGTGACGAAGAAACCGCCGCTGGGCGCGAAGCTGAACGACCCCGACCTGCCGCGCGAGCTGCGCGAGAAGGCCCGCTCGGGACGGCGCGGTTCGTACGTGCAGGAGCACCCGGGCGGCGCGCCGGAGGTGTGGGCCGCGGTCCCGCTCGGCAACGGGCAGGTGCTGTCGCTGCACAACTCCTTCCAGGAGAACGCGAACATGATGCGCGCCCTCGACGAGGCACTCGTCGTGGGCTCGGTGTCCGTGGTGGTGGCCGGCTCCGCGCTGGGCGTGCTCATCGGGGGTCAGATCTCGGGCCGGCTGCGCAAGGCCGCGGCCGCGGCCGGGAAGGTCGCCCAGGGCGACCCGCACGTACGGGTGCGGGACGCGGTCGGGGGCGTCGTACGCGACGAGACCGACGACCTCGCACGGGCCGTGGACCGCATGGCCGACGCGCTGCAGCAGCGGCTGGAGGCCGAGCGGCGGGTGACCGCGGACATCGCGCACGAGCTGCGCACCCCGGTGACGGGCCTGCTGACGGCCGCCGAACTGCTGCCGCCCGGGCGGCCGACGGAGCTCGTACGGGACCGGGCGCAGGCGATGCGGGTCCTGGTCGAGGACGTGCTGGAGGTGGCCCGGCTGGACAGCGCCTCGGAGCGGGCCGAGCTCCAGGAGGTGGCGCTGGGCGAGTTCGTCTCGCGACGGGTGGCCGTCCTGATGCCGGAGGCCAGGGTCCGGGTGGTGGCGGACGAGATCGTCGCCACGGACCCGCGCCGGCTGGAGCGCATCCTCGGCAACCTGCTCGCCAACGCGGCCCGGTACGGCAGGCAGCCGGTGCAGGTCGACGTCGAGGGCCGGGTGGTCCGGGTGCGCGACCACGGTCCTGGCTTCCCGGAGGCACTGCTCCGGGAGGGGCCGAGCCGGTTCCGCACGGGCTCGACCGACCGGGCGGGCGTCGGGCACGGCCTGGGCCTGACCATCGCCGCCGGCCAGGCCCGGGTCCTGGGCGCCCGCCTGACGTTCCGGAACGTCGCCGCGCCGGGCGGCATCGAACGCGAGGGCGCCTGCGCGGGCGCGGTCGCGGTCCTCTGGCTCCCGGAGCACGCCCCCACGGCGGCTCCGCCCCTGGCCTGCGGCCACCCCAGGCCCGGGCCTGCCTCCGGACCAGCCTGCCATGACGCCTCAAGAGGCTCCCCCACACACCACGGGACGGCACTCCCGCCTTGAGTCGGTGGATCCGGGCAGCGGCCGACGGGCCCCGACACGAGCCGAACGCGGTCCGGGGCGGGGCGGGGCCGAACGCGGTGCGGGGCCGAACGCGGTGCGGGGCGAAGCCCAACGGGGAGCCCAACGGGGTCCGGGGCGAAGCCCCACAGGGTCCAGGGCGAAGCCCAACAGGGTCCAGGGGGAAGCCCCACAGGGTCCGGGGCGAAGCCCCGGGAAACGGTGAAAGGGCGGGTAGGGGACCGGCCCCGCAGGGCAACGGCCCGCAACCCGCCACAGCCCGCGCCACCCGCGCCCCACCCCGCACCCACCAAAAAGCCCCCGACACCCAGAGGGTGTCGGGAGCCTTTTCACCAGGGGAGGTGGACCGTGGGGGCTGCCCGTCAGCGGGCGACGGCTTCCCGACCGGCCTGGTCGGCGGAGTCGGTACCCGCGCCGGTGCCGGAGTCGGAGCGCACGTCGGAGTCCGCGTCGGAGTCCGCGTCGGCGCCCGCCTCGGGAGTCGCCGGCGCCTCAGGCCCGGCCCCCCGCAGCGGGACCTCCTTGACGAACAGCGCCACCAGGAACCCGAGCACCGCGACCCCCGCACCGAGCACGAAGGCCGAGTGCGTGCCCGCCGCGACCGCGTGCTGGTACGCCTCGCGTACCGCGGCCGGCAGCTTCGCCAGGCTCGCCGCGTCCAGCTGGGCGGAGCCCGCGGTCGCGCCGGCGCCCGCCGAGCCGAGCCGCTCGGACATGGTGTCCTGCACCCGGGTGGTGAACAGCGAGCCCATCAGCGCGACGCCGAAGGAGCCGCCGAGCGTGCGGAACAGGGTGGTCGTGGACGAGGCCACGCCCATGTCCTTCATCTCGACGCTGTTCTGCGCGACCAGCATCGTGATCTGCATCAGGAAGCCGAGGCCGGCGCCCAGGACCGCCATGTAGACGCCGGAGACGAGGCGCGACGTACCCGTGTCCATCTGCGCGAGCAGGAACAGGCCGACGACCATCAGCGCGCCGCCCGCGATCGGGAAGATCTTGTACTTGCCGCTGCTGGTGGTGACCCGGCCCGCGATCAGCGAGACGACCATCATCGACAGCAGCATCGGCAGCAGCAGGAGACCGGAGTTGGTGGCCGAGGCGCCCTGCACCGCCTGCTGGAACAGCGGCAGGTAGACCACGGCGCCGAACATCGCGAAGCCGACCAGGAAGCCGATGACCGACATGAGCGTGAAGTTGCGGCTGCGGAAGATGTGCAGCGGCATGACCGGCTCGGCCGCCTTCGTCTGGACGAAGAGGAAGGCGGCGATGGCGGCGACGCCGGCGACGATCAGGCCGATGATCTCGCCGGAGCCCCACGCGTACTCCGTGCCGCCCCAGGTCGTGACGAGCACGATGGAGGTGATGCCGACGGTCAGCAGGGCCGCGCCCGCGTAGTCGATCTTCGCCTTCTTGCGGTTCTTCGGCAGGTGCAGCACCGCCGAGACCATGGCCAGCGCGACCGCGCCGAGCGGCAGGTTGATGTAGAAGGACCAGCGCCAGCCGAGGTGGTCGGTGATGGTGCCGCCGACCAGCGGGCCGCCGATCATGGCGAGCGCCATGACGCCGGCCATCATGCCCTGGTACTTGCCGCGCTCACGGGGCGGGATCAGGTCGCCGATGATCGCCATGACGCCGACCATCAGACCACCGGCGCCCAGGCCCTGGACCGCGCGGAAGCCGATCAGCTGGCCCATGTCCTGGGCCATGCCGCTGAGCGCCGAGCCGACCAGGAAGATCACGATCGACGTGAGGAACGAGCCCTTGCGGCCGTACATGTCGCCGAGCTTGCCCCAGATCGGGGTGGAGGCGGCCGTGGCCAGGGTGTAGGCGGTGACGACCCACGACAGGTGCTCGAGACCGCCGAGCTCGCCGACGATCGTGGGCATCGCCGTACCGATGATCATGTTGTCGAGCATCGCGAGCAGCATGGCGATCATCAGCGCCATCAGGACCACTCGGACGCTGCGGGGCTTGGGCCCGTCCACTTCTCCGGCCGGCGCCTGCGCCGCCCCCACTTCGCTCTTGACCGGTTTCTCGCTCATCGCCACTCCCCTGGTACTGCCTTGCCGCTGGTACTTGCTCGCCGGTGGTGGTACCTACTGCCGGTGGTACTTACCTGGCGCCGATACTTACTTGCCGCCCGGCTAGTTCACTACACTGGTGAAAGTAGACCCGTCACTAGCCGGGCGTCAAGTAAGTAAGTCGGGGAGAGCCATGACCAGCGCCAGCACGCCGCAGCCGCGCCGCGGGAACACCCGCCAGCGCATCCAGGACGTCGCGCTGGAGCTCTTCGCCGAGCAGGGGTACGAGAAGACCTCGCTGCGCGAGATCGCGGAGCGGCTCGAGGTCACGAAGGCGGCGCTCTACTACCACTTCAAGACCAAGGAAGACATCCTGATCGGCGTCTTCGAGGACCACACCCGGCCGCTCGACGAGCTGATCGCCTGGGCCGGCGTGCAGCCGCGCACGCTGGAGACCAAGCAGGAGATCATCCGCCGCTACCACGCCGCGCTGACGGGCGCCGCCCCGCTGTTCCGCTTCATGCAGGAGAACCAGGCGACGGTGCGCGAGCTGAGCATCGGCGAGTCGTTCAAGGAGCGCGTGATCTCGCTGAGCGAGCTGGTCCAGGAGCCCGACTTCAGCATGGCCGACCGGGTCCGGTGCGTCAGCGCGCTGTTCACCCTGCACGCCGGCATGTTCTTCATGCAGAGCGTCGAAGGCGACCCCGAGGAGAAGGCCCAGGCCGTTCTCGAGGTCGCCATCGACATGGTCACGCAGGCCCATCACGGGCCCCGCGACTGAAGTAGTCCCCGGGAGGGAGGCGTCAGACGGTGACGCCGGCGGCGCGCAGGAAGGACACCGGGTTCACGGCCGAGCCGTAGTTCGGGGTGGTGCGGATCTCGAAGTGCAGGTGCGGACCGCTGGAGTTGCCGGTGTTGCCGGACAGGGCGATCTGCTGGCCGGTGGCGACCTTCTGGCCGACGGTGACCTGGATCCGCGACAGGTGGGCGTACTGGGAGTACGTGCCGTTGGCGTGCTTGATCACGATGGCGTTGCCGTACGCCGGGCCGTCGCCGCCGCCGTTCGGGCCGGCCTTGACGACCGTACCGGCGTGCGCGGCCTTGACCGCGGTGCCGACCGGAACCGCGAAGTCCTGACCGGAGTGCTTGTGCGACCACATGGAGCCGGCCTGCGCGAAGCTGGCGGACAGGGTGTAGCCGGCGACCGGACGGACCCAGGCGGTGGCCTTGGCCGGGGCGGCGGGCTTGGCGGGCTTGGCGGCGACGGTCTTGACGACGGCCGTCTTGGCGGCCGAGGCGGGCATCGAGTCGGCGAAGGCGGCCTGGCCGGCCCCGATCGTCAGCAGGGCACCCAGGCCCGCGGCCACGACGGCGCTACGGGTACGGATGGACGAACGGACTCGGTTGGTGGCGACGCGCTTCGACATCTTGATGAACCTCCGGCTGGGGAACAGGGACTCGGCCGTGGGCCGCGGGAAGGACTCCCACGGACCGGGCCGCAGGCCCGAGGGGACTCGGGCACGAAATCAGCCCGGCACGTTGCAGCCGGGCTGGCTTCACATTGGTAACCCGGGCGCCCGGGCTTCCCCAAACCCCCCAATTACTACGCAAGCCCGTAACACGGGTGGTGTGATTTGTCCCGTTGACGAGCCTTTTCCTGCACTTCCACCCCTTCGGGCGTCCGATTCGATCTACTATTTCCGCTCGTACACCCTTGATCCCATGTGCGGCTTGTCACCGGCCACGGACCATCTCCTGTCCGTTTCGGGACGAAAGCCGGACAACCCACCGCTACGCTCACGCCTCGTGGACCCAGTCGCCCAGGCGGGCTTACGCCTCGCATCGACCGTGATCGGCCCCATCGTCAGGAAGCTCTTCCGGATATCGGAGGGCCCCGGCGCAGGCCTCGTGGACCAGCCCGTGCGCATCTCGTCGTACGTCTCCTGGCGCGAGAAACGCGACCTGACCCGGGCAGACCTCGACCACATCGCCGACGAACTGGTCCGGGAGGCCCTGCGCGCCCCGGGCGAGGAACCCGTACCCGCCGACGAGCAGGTGGGCGTGGCCGCCGCCCTGGCCGCCACGCTGTACGGTCTCGCCGACCTGGACCTCACCGACGCGCGAGCGGTCGAGCTCGGCCACGAGGCCCTGGCCCGCATGCTGCTGGCGCAGACCCCGCCCGTCGGCCTCTCCGAGCAGGCCCGCTACTTCCACGACCGGCTGCTGTTGGCCACCTGCCTGCACGTCCTCCACTTCCTCACCCAGCGCTCGACCTTCGTCGCGGCCACCCTGGTCCACCAGTCCCGCCGCCAGGCCGAGCTGGTCGCCAAGGTCGACGAACTGGTGGCCCGCGTCCCCCGCCAGGACGCCCACGACACCGCCTTCGAGCGCCGCTACCTCGCTTACGTCGTCCGCAAGCACAGCACCCTGACGATCTTCGGCATCGACCTCACCCGCACCCCGGGCAAGTGGCCCCTGGACGCGGCGTACATGAGCCTGGCGGCGACGGCGGCATCACCGAAAGACTTCGGCGCCTTCGACCTGGCCCCGAGGGACGACGCAACCCTCGCGCGGGACGAGCTGCGCCTTGCCACAACGGACAGCTTCTGGGCCGACCTAGACGCTCCGGGCCCCCGCCCCGCCGACCAGGCCCTCGCCGACCACGAGCGCGTACTGCTGCGCGGCGAGGCGGGCTCGGGCAAGACCACCCTCATCCAGTGGCTCGCCGTCTCCGCCGCCCGGGCAGTCCCGGACAAGCGGATGGCCTACCTCCGCGACAAGATCCCCTTCGTCCTGCCGCTGCGCACCCTCACCCGCCAGCACATTCGGCTGCCCGCCCCGCGCGAGTTCCTCAACGCCGTCGGCGTCCCGCTCGCCGGCGAGCAGCCCCCGGGCTGGGAGGACCGGGTGCTCTCGCACGGGCGTGGGCTCGTCATGGTCGACGGCCTCGACGAGATCCCCGAGGACGCCCGCGCCCGCACCCGCGCATGGCTGTCCGACCTGATCGGCACGTACCCCGGCAACCGTTGGCTGCTCACCTCACGCCCCTCGGCCATCGCCGAGCACTGGCTGCTCGACGAGTCCTTCACCGAGCTGACGCTCGCCCCCATGTCCCAGGCGGAGGTCACCGCCTTCATCAGCCGCTGGCACACCGCCGCGCAGGTCGGCGACCCCGAGGAGGACACCGCGCTGGCCGGCTACGAGACCCAGCTCTCAGCCACCGTGCGCTCCAACACCGACCTGGGCCGGCTCGCCACCAACCCCCTCATGTGCGGTCTGATCTGCGCCCTGCACCGGGACCGGCACGGATTCCTGCCCCGGGGGCGCAAGGAGTTGTACGAGGCAGCCCTCTCCATGCTGCTCACCCGCCGTGACCGCGAGCGCCAGGTCGCCATGACGGAGATCCGGGAGGAGACGCAGCTCCAACTCCTCCAGCGGCTGGCCCACTGGCTGATCCGCAACGGCAGGTCCGAGATGGAGCTGCCGCTGGCCGAGCGGCTGATCCACGAGGCACTACCGGCCCTGCCCGAGGCCACGGCCGTGGGCGGAGACGGGGCCACCGTCCTTGCCCACCTGCTGCTGCGCACCGGCTTGCTGCGCCGTCCGACCCCAGGACGGGTGCACTTCGTCCACCGCACCTTCCAGGACTTCCTGGGAGCCCGAGCCATCGTCGACGAAGGCAGCTGGGGTGAACTGGCCAGGCACGCGGACGACGACCAGTGGGAGGACGTCATCCGTCTCGCCGTCGCCCAGGCCCGCCCCCGTGAGCGCGCCGACATCCTCCGGGCCCTGCTGGACCGCGGCACCAGCCGTGCGACACTGCTGGCCTTCGCGAGCCTGCCGTACGCCACCGAGGTCGACCCGGGTGTGCGGGAGAGCGTGGCAGCCGCCGCGAGCCACCTGATCCCACCGTCGGGCCACTCCGCCGCCCTGCTCCTGGCGGAGGCCGGACCGCTGATCCTGGAGCTGCTCCCGAACGCTGCCGACTGCACATACGAACACGCGCCCTACGTGGTGATGGCGGCTGCGCAGACCAGGGCCGAGGCTGCCATCCCGGTGCTGGCCGGGTACCGCCGCCACGTGAACCCGCATGCCCGAAGCCTGCTCTTCGACGGGTGGCAGTACTTCGACGCCCGCACCTACGCGGAGCAGGTGATCTCCGGCATCGCACCGACGCCGGATCTCACCGCCTCTGTCGGGGACGAGGAGCGCCTGGAACTGCTCGGCGAGCTCGCTCCGCAGCCGCGTCTCGCCGTCTCAGGGGCGATCTCGCCATCCGCCCTCGCCCGCTATGCGGCCCAGGTGCCGATCCAGCAGCTCGGCATCCATCGGAACCCGCGTCTCCAGGACCTCGACTTCCTGCACGACCAGTCCGGCCTCCATGACCTCCAGATCACCGACTGCGGCAACCTCCGGAGCCTGGACGGCCTGGGGGACTGCGCCGTCTCCCGGGCCTGGCTCCAGACGTCCGAGCTGCTCAGCTCCCTTGCCGTGATCCGGTCCTGGACGCGGCTGAGGTGCCTGACGCTCTCCGGCACCCTCCCTCCCGGTTGGACCCTCGCCGATGGCCTCGGGTGCCCGGGGTCCTTGGAAGAGCTGAACCTCGGGCAGGGAGTGGTACCACGAGCGCTGCACGGGCTTCGGACCCTGGAGAACCTGATCAGCTTCGATCCCGGAACGACCCTCCAAGGTGCGGAGGAATGGCGGGACGTCGCCGCCCTGCCGCGGTTGACCAACCTCAACCTTCCGCTGGGAGGGGTGCTGGCGGCGCCCAAGGACGTGAGGCTTCCGACGGTGCGCCGGCTCCACCTCGGGGGTACGGCGGACGTCACCAAGGACACGCTCAAGCGAGTCACCACCGTGTTCCCCGCACTCACTCAACTGATCCTGCGGCGGCCGACCGGACGCATCAACGTCCACCGCTACCTGCCCAAGAACCTGCGCGTACTGCTGTTCTGAGATCGGCCGGAGCACCGAAAACGGGGCGGCCCCGGAACCTCGTGGGTTCCGGGGCCGCCCCGTCGGGCTGTGCCTGCGGGCGTTACGCGCCCTTGCTCAGGTCCGGGCCGGAGCCCGTGGCCTCGATCGGGGGCACGTCCGGCAGGGCGGACTTCTCCTCGCCGCGGAAGGTGAACTTGGCGGTCTCGCCCTCACCCTCCGTGCCGACGACCACGATGTGGCCGGGGCGCAGCTCGCCGAAGAGGATCTTCTCCGAGAGGATGTCCTCGATCTCGCGCTGGATGGTCCGGCGCAGCGGGCGGGCACCCAGGATCGGGTCGTAGCCGCGCTTGGCCAGGAGGATCTTGGCCTCGCCGCTGAGCTCGATGCCCATGTCGCGGTCCTTGAGGCGCTCGTCCACCTTCGCGATCATCAGGTCGACGATCTGGATGATGTCTTCCTGGCTGAGCTGGTGGAAGACCACCGTGTCGTCGACACGGTTCAGGAACTCGGGGCGGAAGTGCTGCTTCAGCTCCTCGTTGACCTTGGCCTTCATCCGCTCGTAGCCCGTCTTGACGTCACCCGTGGCCGCGAAGCCGAGGTTGAAGCCCTTCGAGATGTCGCGCGTACCCAGGTTGGTCGTCATGATGATGACCGTGTTCTTGAAGTCCACGACGCGGCCCTGGGAGTCGGTCAGGCGACCGTCCTCCAGGATCTGCAGCAGGGAATTGAAGATATCCGGGTGCGCCTTCTCGACCTCGTCGAAGAGGACGACGGAGAACGGCTTCCGGCGCACCTTCTCGGTGAGCTGGCCGCCCTCCTCGTAGCCCACGTAACCGGGGGGCGAACCGAAGAGGCGGGAAACCGTGTGCTTCTCGCTGAACTCCGACATGTCGAGGGAGATCAGCGCGTCCTCGTCGCCGAACAGGAATTCGGCCAGCGTCTTGGAGAGCTCGGTCTTACCGACGCCCGAGGGGCCGGCGAAGATGAACGAGCCACCGGGACGCTTGGGGTCCTTCAGCCCCGCGCGGGTACGGCGGATCGCCTGGGAAAGCGCCTTGATGGCGTCCTTCTGGCCGATGACGCGCTTGTGGAGCTCGTCCTCCATGCGCAGCAGACGCGAGGACTCCTCCTCGGTCAGCTTGAAGACCGGGATGCCGGTGGCGGTCGCGAGGACCTCGGCGATCAGCTCGCCGTCGACCTCGGCGACGACGTCCATGTCGCCGGCCTTCCACTCCTTCTCGCGCTTGGTCTTCGCCGCCAGCAGCTGCTTCTCCTTGTCGCGGAGAGAAGCCGCCTTCTCGAAGTCCTGGGAGTCGATCGCGGACTCCTTGTCCCGACGGACGGCCGCGATCTTCTCGTCGAACTCGCGGAGGTCCGGCGGCGCGGTCATCCGGCGGATGCGCATCCGGGAGCCGGCCTCGTCGATCAGGTCGATCGCCTTGTCCGGCAGGAAGCGGTCCGAGATGTACCGGTCGGCAAGGGTGGCCGCCTGGACGAGGGCCTCGTCCGTGATGGAGACCCGGTGGTGGGCCTCGTAGCGGTCGCGCAGACCCTTGAGGATCTCGATGGTGTGCGGCAGCGAGGGCTCCGCGACCTGGATGGGCTGGAAGCGGCGCTCGAGGGCCGCGTCCTTCTCCAGGTGCTTGCGGTACTCGTCCAGCGTGGTGGCGCCGATGGTCTGCAGCTCACCGCGGGCCAGCATGGGCTTGAGGATGCTCGCGGCGTCGATCGCGCCCTCGGCGGCACCCGCACCCACGAGGGTGTGGAGCTCGTCGATGAACAGGATGATGTCGCCGCGGGTGCGGATCTCCTTGAGGACCTTCTTCAGGCGCTCCTCGAAGTCACCGCGGTAGCGGGAGCCGGCGACGAGCGCGCCGAGGTCCAGGGTGTAGAGGTGCTTGTCCTTGAGGGTCTCGGGCACCTCGCCCTTGACGATGGCCTGCGCCAGTCCCTCGACGACGGCGGTCTTGCCGACGCCCGGCTCGCCGATGAGGACCGGGTTGTTCTTGGTACGGCGGGACAGCACCTGCATGACCCGCTCGATCTCCTTCTCGCGCCCGATGACCGGGTCGAGCTTGGATTCGCGGGCCGCCTGGGTGAGGTTGCGGCCGAACTGGTCCAGGACGAGCGAGGTCGAGGGGGTGCCCTCGGCCGGGCCGCCGGCGGTGGCGGTCTCCTTGCCCTGGTAGCCCGAGAGCAGCTGGATGACCTGCTGACGGACCCGGTTGAGATCGGCGCCCAGCTTCACGAGGACCTGGGCGGCGACGCCCTCGCCCTCGCGGATCAGGCCGAGCAGGATGTGCTCGGTGCCGATGTAGTTGTGGCCGAGCTGGAGGGCCTCGCGGAGCGACAGCTCCAGGACCTTCTTCGCCCGCGGGGTGAAGGGGATGTGACCGGACGGCGCCTGCTGGCCCTGCCCGATGATCTCCTCGACCTGCTGGCGAACAGCCTCGAGCGAAATCCCGAGGCTCTCCAGGGCCTTAGCGGCGACACCCTCACCCTCGTGGATCAGACCCAGGAGGATGTGCTCGGTGCCGATGTAGTTGTGGTTGAGCATCCGGGCTTCTTCCTGAGCCAGGACGACAACCCGCCGCGCGCGGTCGGTGAACCTCTCGAACATCGTTATTCGCTCCTCAGAGCGGTCGGGCAGTTCGGGGTCGGTCCCCGCCCTGTCCTTCCGCATGCTAGTCCCGCGGGGCGGGACAGCTCATTCCAACTGCCGACATCCGTCCACGGCTCACCCCCGTCGTTGGGGAAAACCCGCCCTGCACAGCCGACAACTGCTCTAACCCGATGGTGCGAGACGATGTTCCCGCAGGCCAGACAGATACCCGTCTCACGAGTACGCCGATGGCGAACGGGAGCCGGGTTAATCAGCCTGTCGCCCCGATCCACTAGGAATGTCTTACCCGTCGGCACCGACACTCCATGCCCTCCACACCGGTTCCCTCCGCTACGGGCGAACACAGTTGCGTCTCAAATGCGGGACACCCTCCGGCGGAAGTTCACGCTCCGCACCCTCCGGCGCACGGTGCGTAACCCGCGGGCGTTTCGGGAGTTTGCTTGGGCATGGCCCTCACCGTCCCGCCGCCCCGCGCGCCGCTGGGTGCGCCGTACCGGTCCGGTGCCGCCCAGGCGGCCCTCGTCCACTGGTACGCGCACGTGCTCGGCTGGCCGGTGGCCGAGCCGGTGCCGGGCGGGCCGCCCGTCCAGTTGCTGACCGGGGTGCGGTTCGACGTCCTGGAGCTCCCGGCGGACGCGGGCTACGCGGTACTGCGGCGCGGCGTGCCGACCGGGCCCGTGGCCCTGATGGGGCGGCGGATGCGGCTCCTGGTGGCCGCCGGGAGCGCGGACGAGCTGCCGGGGCTGCTCGAATGGCTGGAATGGGGCGGGGTCGCACTGGACCTCACCGCCCTCGGGGCCGGCGGCCGGATCACCGCCCCCGAGCCCCCCGGCCCGGCCGGGGGTGACCCGGCGGGGGCCGCCGTCTGGCTACGGCCCCCGGAGCCGGGTTGCGAGGCACTGCTGCCGTCCCTGGCCGCCGTGGGCGGCGGGACCGGCCGGGGAGTCCCCGGCGCGGCCGGGGCGGCTCCCGATCTGGCCCGGCTGGCGGGCGCCGCGGCGACCGAATGCCACCGCGCACGGCTGGCCCGTGCCGGGAACCCCGCTCGGGCGGGTCAGCCCTTGGCGTTCTCGTAGGCCTCGCGGATCTCGGCGGGCACGCGGCCGCGGTCGTTCACGTTGAAGCCGTTCGCCTTCGCCCACGCGCGGATCTCGGCGGTGTCGGGGCTGGCCACGGAAGCGGCACGACCCTTTCCACGGCCCGCGGCCGCCCGGCCGCCGGTGCGACGCCCGCTCTTGGTGTAAGGCTCGAGCAGACCGCGGAGCTTGTCCGCGTTGGCGGTGGTGAGGTCGATCTCGTAGGACTTGCCATCCAGCGCGAACGTCACGGTCTCGTCCGCCTCGCCACCGTCGAGGTCGTCGACAAGAAGGACCTGAACCTTCTGTGCCACCGGATTTCCTTTCATCGAAAATGCAGTACGCGGAAAGGAAACCGCTTTTGCCTGGAAAACACAAACCCCCGGGAGAGGTTCAGGAGCTCCACACGACGGGAAACGCACGCGATTCGGACATAGGCCACGGCCGGGCCGCCCGGGCGGAATAGCCGGTACGAACGGGGTGTGATCGCGGGACTGCTTCCCGCACTCGTTCAGAGGTGCAGAAGCATCCGGCTGTTGCCCAAGGTGTTCGGCTTCACCCGTTCGAGACCCAGGAACTCGGCGACGCCCTCGTCATAGGAACGCAGGAGCTCACTGTAGACATCGGTGTCGACCGGCGTCTCGCCGATCTCGACGAAGCCGTGGTGCGCGAAGAAGTCGACTTCGAAGGTGAGGCAGAAAACCCGGCGCACGCCGAGCCAGCGGGCGGTCTGCAACAACTTGTCCAGCAGCTGGTGCCCGACTCCGGCGCCCTTCAGCTCGCGGTCGACCGCGAGTGTGCGGACTTCGGCGAGATCCTCCCACATGACGTGGAGGGCGCCGCACCCCACGACCCGGCCGTCGACCTCGCGTTCCGCGACCCAGAACTCCTGGATGTCCTCGTAAAGGGTCACCGGGGCTTTGTCGAGCAGGATGCGCTGGCTCACGTACTGGTCGAGCAGGCGGCGCAGGGCGGCCACATCCGTGGTGCGGGCCCGCCGGATCGTTACGGCTTTTGCATTCGCACCGGGAAAGTCCTCCGGATGCGAATCGCCATGCTGTGCGTCCATGGGGGGACGCTATCGCCCCGCCTCCCCGGGCGGTGCGCCGGCATCGCCCCGGCCGCCCTCGTCGGAGGCCCCGGCGCCGTCGGCGTCCTCGGCGGGCTGCACGATGCGTACGGCGTCGCGCAGCGCCTCCCGCTGCTCGGGCGACATCATGCCGAAGAAGGCGACGAGGGCGGCGGCCGGGTTGTCGCTCGTCTGCCAGGCTTCGTTCATCAGTGCGGCCGAGTAGGCGGCGCGGGTGGAGACCGCCGTATATCGATAGGCGCGGCCTTCGGCTTCCCGGCGGACCCAGCCCTTCTGATGGAGATTGTCCATAACGGTCATCACGGTGGTGTACGCGATGGACCGTTCCTTCTGGAGGTCCTCCAGCACTTCCCGAACTGTGACCGGGCGGTTCCACTGCCACACCCGCGTCATGACGGCGTCTTCGAGTTCTCCCAAGGGGCGAGGCACACCAGCACCATAGTGCGAGATGTCCAAAATTGCCCGGCTATTCGCGCGACGAAATCGCCGCACCCCGCGAAAGGCCGAGCCGTCCCGGGCGGACCGGCGAACGCCGACGGGCCCCGCCGCAAGGAGGCGGGGCCCGTGGGGGAGAACGAGAAGGGAAGGGAGCTAGCTCTTGGCCTGCCGGGTCGCCTCGGCGCGGGCGAGCGCGGCGTCGACGGCCGCGTCTTCCTTCGCCTTGTTGGCGCCGCCCTGGCTCTTCACGATCGTCACGACGAGGGCGATGAAGAACGCGGCCATCACGATGGGGGGCACGAGCGCGGATACGTAGTCCATGCCCCTCAGCGTAGCTACCCTGCGGCCCGCCCCTCGGCAGGGGGCGCCGGCTTCCGCCGTGGCGGGAAGACCTCGCCGGGCGTCGGGATCGGCCGGTCGGGCCGCGGCGCCTTGGGCTCGGCGGGGGCCGGGTCGGGCCTGGGCTTCGGATCGGGCTGCGAGCGCCGCTCCCCGCCACCGGGCAGGGCCAGCAGTCGCAGCCGCGGCGCCGGGGGGACCCCCAGCGCCGGCTGGGGGCGGGTGAGGGCGGCGCCGAGCTTGGCGCGTACGGCCTTCTCGGCGAGCACCTGGCAGCGCTGCAGCAGCGCGGCCGCGACCCGGTTGCCGCGCAGCGCGCGCAGGGCGGCGAGGTCGTCGGGCACCGGCTGGTACCCGGCGGCCAGCGCGTCCTGGAGCAGCTCGAGGTACCCGCCCAGGCTCCCGGGCAGGGCATCCCGGTACCGGCGCAGGTCGTCGAGCAGGAAGGCTCTGAGCCGCTCGGCCTCACCCACGGCGTCGTCGAGGGCCTGCGCGAGCCGCAGGCAGTCCTTGACCTCCCCGGGCGCCAGGGCCCGGTCGGTTCCGGAGTGGAGGGCATGGGCGAGGGACCGCCGGAGCACGACCAGCTCAGCAGCGCTGAAGGCCATGCCGCCGCGGGATCCGTAGGGCGTGGGCATGTCCAGAAGATACGCGCTAATCGGACAAAATCCCCTGACCACGCGCTTCCCGGCGCGGCGGGCGGCGGACGGGCCGGGGCGGCGCTCCCCGGGGCCACGGCGGGCGGGCCGCCGGCGCCCCACCGACGTCGGCGCCCGGCGGGGCGGGCGGCTCAACCGCCCGCCCCGGCAGGGGGCCGGACGCTACGAGAACGCGCCCACGTTCCGCTCGTACACGAGCCGCAGGCCGATCAGGGTCAGCCACGGCTCGTGGTCGTCGATGACCGTGGACTCGCCGAGGACCATCGGCGCCAGGCCGCCCGTGGCGATGACGCGGACGTCGGAGGGGTCCCCGTCGGGACCGACGAGTTCCCGGGTCATGCGGGTGACGACGCCGTCCACCTGGCCCGCGAAGCCGTAGACGATGCCGGACTGCATGCACTCGACGGTGTTCTTGCCGATCACCTTGCGCGGCCGGGCCAGTTCGATCTTGCGCAGCTGCGCGCCGCGCACCCCGAGCGCCTCGACCGAGATCTCGATGCCCGGCGCGATGACCCCACCGAGGTACTCGCCCTTCGCCGACACCGCGTCGAACGTCGTGGCCGTACCGAAGTCGACGACGATCGCCGGGCCCCCGTACAGCTCGACGGCGGCCAGCGCGTTGACGATGCGGTCGGCGCCGACCTCCTTCGGCTGGTCGGTCAGGATCGGGATGCCGGTCTTGACGCCCGGCTCGACGAGGACGGCCGGCACGTCCCCGTAGTACCGCCGGGTGACCTCGCGCAGCTCGTGCAGGACGGACGGCACCGTCGAGCAGATCGCGACGCCGTGGATCCCGTCGCCCAGCTCGCTGCCGAGCATCGGGTGCATGCCCATCAGGCCCTGCATCAGGACGGCCAGCTCGTCGGCGGTGCGCCGCGGGTCGGTCGAGATGCGCCAGTGCTCGACGATCTCCTCGCCGTCGAAGAGCCCCAGCACCGTCTGGCTGTTGCCGGCGTCGATCGTGAGCAGCATCAGCGCGCTGCCTCTCGCAGGTCCAGGCCGATGTCGAGGACGCGCGCGGAGTGCGTGAGGGCGCCCACGGCGAGGTAGTCGACGCCGGTCTCCGCGTACGCGCGGGCGTTGTCGAGGGTCAGGCGGCCGGAGGACTCCAGGACCGCGCGGCCCTTGTTGTGCTCCTTGTTGAGGATCACGGCCTCCTCGGTCTCCATCGGCGTGAAGTTGTCGAGCAGGATGAGGTCCGCACCGGCGTCCATGACCTCGCGGGCCTGGTGCAGGGTGTCGACCTCGACCTCGATGGGCAGGTCCGGCCACATCTCGCGGACGGCCTCGAAGGCCTGGGCGACGCCGCCGGCGGCCACCACGTGGTTGTCCTTGACCAGGGCCGCGTCCGAGAGCGACATGCGGTGGTTGACGCCGCCGCCGCAGCGGACCGCGTACTTCTCCAGGGCCCGCAGGCCGGGCGTGGTCTTGCGGGTGTCGCGCACGCGGGCCCCGGTGCCCTCCAGCGCGTCGGCCCAGGCGCGGGTGGCGGTGGCGATGCCGGACAGCCGGCCCAGGATGTTCAGGGCGCTGCGCTCGCCGGTGAGCAGGTCGCGGGTGCGGGCGGTGACGGAGAGCAGGACCTGGCCCGGCTCGACGCGGTCGCCGTCCTCGGCGTGCCGCTCGACCTCGAACGCCTCCTCGCAGACGACCGACAGCACGGCCTCGGCGATCCGCAGGCCGGCGACCGTGCCGGCCTCGCGGGCGGTGAAGTCGGCGGTGGCGACGGCGTCTTCGGGGACGGTGGCGACGGTGGTGACGTCCTCGCCGCCGTCGAGGTCCTCGGAGAGCGCCATGTGGGCGATGTCCTCGACCTCGATCGGGTCGAGGCCGGCGTCGGCCAGCAGCTGCGCGAGGGCCGGGTCCAGGCCGGACTCGGCGGGGCCGCAGGCGCAGTCGTCGCCGCAGCCCTCTTCGTTCTGCACAAGGGGGAGTTCGGGGGTGCTCACGGTCACTGCTCCTGCGTCAGGGGGTGGCGTACGGAAGTCTCTTCGGAGCGCCCGGGGCGCTCGCTGCAGTCGGAGCGCCGGTCGGGCCGCTCCTCGGGCACCGGCACCAGGGCCGAGGGCCCGTCCACCGGCGGGAAGTCCGCCGTCGGGGTCGTCGCGACGACCAGCGCGCGCCGCCGGGTCGCCGACAGCCGTACGACGATGTGGCGTCGCCAGGCGGCGTCCTCGCGGTCGGGGTGGTCCTCGCGCCAGTGGCAGCCGCGGGTCTCCTCGCGGCGGCGGGCGGCCGCGACCAGCACCCGGGCCACGCACAGGAGGTTGGTGGCCTCCCACGTGTCGGTGCCGGGCTCGGCCGTCTTGCCGTGCGTCTCCAGTTCGTTGAGAGCGCGGCAGTACAGGGACTCCAGCGCGTCGGCCGCGTCCTGGAGGCTGTCGGCGGAGCGCAGCACGCCCGCGCCCTCGGTCATGATGCGCTGCACCTCGAAGCGGGCGTCGCCGGGCAGCAGCGGGCCGGTGGACGGCACGGGTATGCCGGGGCCGGCCGACGTGAGTTCGCCGGCGGCGGCGCGGGCGGCGATGTCCGCCGCGATGCGCTCGGCGAACACCAGGCCCTCCAGAAGGGAGTTGGAGGCGAGCCGGTTGGCGCCGTGGACGCCGGTGCAGGCCACCTCGCCGCACGCGTAGAGGCCGGGGACGGTGGTCCGGCCGCGCAGGTCGGTCCGTACGCCGCCGCTCGCGTAGTGCGCGGCGGGGGCGACCGGGATCGGCTGGGTGACGGGGTCGATGCCGTGGGCGCGGCAGGCGGCGAGGATGGTGGGGAAGCGCTGCTCCCACATCGCGGCGCCGAAGTGCCGGGCGTCCAGGTACATGTTCTGCGCGCCCTGCTCCTGCATGCGGCGCATGATGCCCTTGGCGACGATGTCGCGGGGAGCCAGTTCGGCGAGTTCGTGCTGCCCGACCATGAAGCGGACCCCGTCCGCGTCGACGAGGTGGGCGCCCTCGCCGCGCACCGCCTCGGAGACCAGCGGCTGCTGGCCCTCGACGTCGGGCCCGAGGAAGAGCACCGTCGGGTGGAACTGCACGAATTCGAGGTCGGAGACCTCGGCCCCGGCGCGCAGCGCGAGCGCGACGCCGTCGCCGGTGGAGACGGCGGGGTTGGTGGTGGCGGAGAAGACCTGGCCCATGCCGCCGGTCGCCAGGATCACGGCGGGGGCGTGGACGGCGCCGACGCCGTCGTGCTGGCCCTCGCCCATGACGTGCAGGGTGACGCCGGCGGTGCGGCCGGCCGCGTCCTGGAGGAGGTCGAGGACGAGGGCGTTCTCGACGGTCTCGATGCCGGAGGCGTGGACGGCCTCGACGAGCGCGCGGGAGATCTCGGCGCCGGTGGCGTCGCCGCCGGCGTGCGCGATGCGGCGCCGGTGGTGGCCGCCTTCGCGGGTCAGCTCTATCTCGCCGGTGGTGGCGTCGCGGTCGAACTCGGCGCCGGCGGCCATCAGGCGGCGCACCGCGTCGGGGCCCTCGGTGACCAGGAGTCGTACGGCGTTCTCGTCGCACAGTCCGGCGCCGGCGACCAGGGTGTCGTCCAGGTGCTGCTCGGGGGTGTCGCCTTCGCCGAGGGCGGCGGCGATGCCGCCCTGGGCCCAGCGGGTGGAGCCGTCGTCGAGCCGTGCCTTGGTGACGACGACCGTACGGCGGCCGGCGGCGGCGCAGCGCAGCGCGGCCGTCAGGCCGGCGACGCCGGAGCCGATGACCACGACGTCCGCCTCGATCGCCCAGCCGGGGGCGGGGGCGTGCAGGCGTATGCCGGTGGCGGTGCCCGTACCCGGGCCGGTGGCTCTGAGGGCCGGGGTGCGGCCGGTGCTGCTCACAGGTGTGCTCCGTCTGCCGTACGGTCCCCCGAGGGCGGGGCGGCGGTCGCGGCTGCGGTTCCGACGGCGTCCACGGGGCCGAATTCCAGGGGGATGTTGTCGATGAGCCGGGTCGTGCCGACCTTCGCGGCGACGGCCAGCACGGCCGTCCCGGTGAAGGTGTCGGGGACCTCGGTGAAGGTGGCGGGGTCGACCAGGGCGACGTAGTCGAGGGCCAGGGGCGGTTCGGCGGCGGCCGCGTCGGCCAGGACGGCCCCGGCGGCGGCGCGGACGGCCGCGGGCAGTCCGGCGGCGGCCACGGACACGGCGTGCGCGTCGGCGGAGGCCCGGGACTCGCCCATCTTGGCGAGGGCGGCGGCCCGCTCGTCGGTGGTGGGCGCGCTGGAGGCGCGCGCGACGAGGGCGTACTGGGCGGCCAGCCGGTCGCGGCCGGCGAACAGGGCGCGGGAGAGGGCCAGGGCGGTGCCCCGCTCGGCCTCCGACAGGTAGCGGTTGCGGCTGGAGAGGGCCAGGCCGTCGCCCTCGCGGACGGTCGGCACGCCCACGATCTCGACCGGGAAGTTCAGGTCGCTCACCATGCGCCGGATGAGGGCGAGCTGCTGCGCGTCCTTCTGGCCGAACAGGGCGGTGTCGGGGCGCGTCAGGTGCAGCAGCTTGGCGACGACGGTGAGCATGCCGTCGAAGTGGCCGGGGCGGGTGGCGCCTTCGAGGCGGTCGCCCATCGGGCCGGCGGTGACGCGCACCTGCGGCTCGCCGCCCGGGTAGACCTCGTCGACGCCGGGGGCGAAGACGGCGTCGGCGCCGGCCGCGCCCGCGATCTCGACGTCGGAGTCGAGGGTGCGGGGGTAGCGGTCGAGGTCCTCGTTCGGGCCGAACTGGAGCGGGTTGACGAAGACGGTGACCACGACCTGGCCGTCGGGGCCGGCGAGGTCCCGGGCGGTGCGGACGAGCGTGGCGTGGCCTTCGTGGAGGGCGCCCATCGTCATGACGACGGTGCGGCGGCCCTTCGCGTCGGCGCGCAGGGCGTGCAGCTCTGCGGCCGTGCGGAGCACCGGCGGGAGCTGGCGGTTCATCGTTCCCCTCCCTGGGGGCCGTTGGGGCCGTGGCGGCCGTCGGGGTCGTCGTCCGGACCGGGGCCGCCCGGAGGGCCGGCGCTGCCGGAGCCGCCGGCCGGGCCGCCGGAGCCGTCCGGGTCCCCGGTGCCGTCGGTCGCGGCGGGCCCCGCGGGGGTACCCGGCGCGCCGGGGGCGACCTCGTGGTCGGACGTGCCGGAGCCGAGCACGCCGAGCAGGTCCTCGGCGAGCTCCGGCTTGAGCAGCCCGTGCGCGAGGGCGCGGTCCGCGGTGGCGCGGGCCATCGCGAGGTAGCCCGCGACGCTGGCGGGAGAGTGCTTGCGCAGCTCCGCCACGTGCGCGGCGACCGTGCCGGCGTCGCCGCGCGCGACCGGCCCGGTCAGGGCCGCGTCACCGGAGCGCAGGGCGTTGTCGAGGGCGGCGCCGAGGAGCGGGCCGAGCATCCGGTCGGGGTGGCCGACACCGGCCTTGCGGAGCAGTTCCATGGCCTGGGCCACGAGCGTGACGAGGTGGTTCGCGCCGAGGGCGAGGGCCGCGTGGTACAGCGGCCGGGCCTCCTCGGCGATCCACTCCGGCTCGCCGCCCATCTCGATGACCAGGGCCTCGGCGGCGAGCCGCAGTTCCTCGGGGGCGGTCACCCCGAAGGAGCAGCCGGCGAGCCGCTGCACGTCGACCGAGGTTCCGGTGAACGTCATGGCGGGGTGCAGTGCCAGCGGCAGCGCGCCGGCGCGGCGTGCGGGGTCGAGGACGGCGGTGCCGTACCGGCCGGAGGTGTGCACGAGCAGCTGCCCGGGACGGACGGCCCCGGTGGCGGCCAGGCCCTCGACGAGCCCGGGCAGGGCGTCGTCGGGGACGGTCAGCAGCACCAGGTCGGCCATCTCCAGCACCTGGGAGGGCGGTACGAGCGGCACTCCGGGCAGCAGGGCCTCGGCCCGGCGCCGGGACGCGTCGGAGACGCCCGACACGGCGACCGGGTGGTGCCCGGCGAGCTGGAGCGAGGCGGCCAGGGCGGGGCCGACACGGCCCGCGCCGACGACTCCGACGGTGAGCCGGGCGGGGCGGGGCTGCTGGGTTGGGTTCACGCGGGGCGGGCCTTCCGTTCCAGTCCGCGGGGGGTACCGGACGATACGTCGCCATGCTAGCCGCTGGCCCCCCGGCCGGAATTTCCGTGGCCGGGCCCGCCCCGGGCGGGTGATGATCGGCCGTATGACGGACGCGCGGCGCGAGGGCGCAGAGGATGCGGGGGACGGAGTGGGGGACGTGGCGGACGTGGCGGAGGGGAGCCTCGGCGCGGAGCCGGACGCCGAGGAGGCCGCCGCACGGCGGCGCCGGGCCGCCTGGCGGGCGGCCGAGCGGATCCTGAACCAGAACGTGGTGGACCGGAGCCTGGGCGAGCACCTGGCCGACCTGGCGGCCTGGGCGGAGCGCGGCTACGACCTGGACGAGCCGGGCGACAAGTACGGCGACGGGGTCGTGGCCGAGCTGGAGCGCCGGGTCGCGGAGCTCCTCGGCAAGGAGGCGGCGGCGTTCTTCCCCTCCGGCACGATGGCCCAGCAGGTGGCGCTGCGCTGCTGGGCGGGCCGGACCGGCAACCCGGTCGTGGCCCTGCACCCCGAGTCCCACCCGGAGCGGTGGGAGGGCGAGGCCCTCTCCGTCGTGTCGGGGCTGCGCGTCGTCCACACCACGACCGAGGCCCGGCAGCCGACGGCCGACGAGGTGCGCGAGCTGCCCGAGCCGTTCGGGACCCTGATGGTGGAGCTGCCGCTGCGCGACCCCGGCTTCCTGCTGCCCTCCTGGGAGGAGCTGACCGAGCTGGTGGAGGCGGCCCGCGAGCGGGAGGCGGTGGTGCACTTCGACGGGGCGCGGCTGTGGGAGACCACGGAGCACTTCGGGCGGCCGCTCGCGGAGATCGCGGACCTGGCGGACAGCGTGTACGTGTCGTTCTACAAGTCCCTCGGCGGGTTCTCGGGCGCCGCACTGGCCGGGGACGCCTCGCTGGTGGCGGAGGCGCGGGTGTGGCGGCACCGGTACGGCGGCCAGGTGTTCCGGCAGTTCCCGCAGGCCCTGGCGGCGCTGGCCGGACTGGAGCGGGAGCTGCCGCGGCTGCCGGGGTACGTGGCGCACGCGAAGGTGGTGGCCGAGGGGCTGCGGGCGGGGTTCGCGGAGGCGGGGGTGCCGTGGTTCCGGCTGGTGCCGGAGGTGCCGACGACGCACCAGTTCCACGTGTGGCTGCCGTACGCGGCCGACCTCCTGACGGAGGCCGCGGTGCGGCAGGCGGAGTCCACGCGGACGGCGCTCTTCGGCCGGTTCTTCGCTGACGGGCCGCCCGGACTGGCGGTCACGGAGCTGACGGTGGCCTCGGAGGCGCTGTCCTGGTCGGCCGACGAGGTCCGCCGCGCGGTCCTCGACTTCGTCGAGGAGGTACGGGCGCTCGCCTGACCCGGGCCCGCGCCCCGGCCCGCGCCCCGGCCCGCGTCCCGGGCCGCGTCCCGACGCCGCCGGCCGCTGCGGAGGCGCCCCCGGGCGCCGCCGGACGTACGGGGACAATGGCCCGATGGGCGTGACCATCGACATCGGCGGGCTGGAGCACGGACGGATCGTGTTCGCCCCGTCGCCGCTCGCGGAGCTGTGCATGGTGCTGCACGCGCTCGCGCAGCCCGCCCACCACCCGAACCTGGCCTCCTGGACCACGGCCACCGCCGCCCGGCTCGACCCGGGCCTGGCGGACCGGCTGCTGGAGGCCGGGTTCCTGTGGCAGGTGTCGTACTCGGACGTCTTCATGCCCTTCGCGGGACTGCCCGCGGCCCCCGACGGCCCCCGCCTGCCCGGGGCGACGCTGGCCGAGGAGCTCGACCTGCTCGACCGGCTGCCGGACGAGCGGTTCGTCGCGGCCGCCCTGGAGCACTGCGCGCTCGCCCACTACAACGAGGGCGGCGGCCCCTCCCCCCTGACCGACCCGGCCGCGCGGACCCGCGCGCTGGAGGCGGCCGCCGCCCGGGGGCCGCGGCAGCTCGGGTTCACGAACCGGCTGCTGGCGGAGCCCGGCACCGTACGGGCCTGGCTGCGCCGGCTCCTCGAGGACTGCGAGGAGGCCTTCTTCGGGGAGACCTGGCGGCGCATCGCGCCGGGGCTGGCGGCCCACGCCCGCCACCAGACCGAGCTGCTGCGGCGCAAGGGCCTGGCGGCCGCGCTGGCGGGGGTGTCCACCGCCCTGTCCGTGGACCCGGCCGGATCCGTGATCACCGTCGACAAGATGACCACGGGCGACACCTCCGCCGTCGACCCGGAGCTCGGCCCCGGACTGGTCCTGGTCCCGTCCACCTTCGGCTGGCCCCACCTGCTGGTGCTGCACGCCGCGGGCTGGCGGCCCGTGGTGCAGTACCCGGTGCGCTCCGCGGAGCTGCCGGGTCCGGGCCCGGTGGAGCTGCTGCAGCGCCGGATGGAGGCGCTCGCGCACCCGATGCGCATGCGGCTGTGCCGGAGCCTGGCGCGCGGGCCCGCGACCACGGGGGAGTTGGCGAACACGTACGGCATCAGCGCCCCCGAGGTCTCCCGCCACCTGTCGGTGCTGAAGAAGGCCGGGCTGCTGACCACCCGCCGTCAGGGGCGCTACGTCCAGCACCAGTTGGACATCGGAACGGTGGCGCGGCTGGGCTCCGACCTCGTCGAGGGCATCCTGCGCTGACCCGGCGGCGGGCGGAGCCGGCGGCCCCGGCCCGTGGGCGGCGGTTCGCCGGCCGCCACCCGCGACGCCGCGGCCCTGATGGCCCAGCGCTTCCCCCTGATGCCGGGTCAACACTCGCGCCCCCCTGCCGCGGTACCGATATATGGAATTCATCAACCGGAATCAGCGAAAAGCCTGGCGAGACCGGGCGGCACCCGCATAACGTGCGTGCACCGCGCGTCCCAGCTCCACGCCCCACCTCGGTGCACTCCCCTGCCTGCCGTGTGAAAGGACGTCCATGCCCGCACGCCGTATAGCCGCCGCCACCGCCGCCCTGGCGGCCGCCGCCCTCGTCTCCCCGCTGCTCATCGCGGGCCCCGCCGGCGCCACGCCCGGCGACGGGAGCCCCAGCTGGGCCAACAAGGGCGACGCGCTGGCCAGGAAGCTCGTGAAGGACTCCACCGCGAAGGCCGCCTTCAAGCACCTCCAGACGCTGCAGTCCATCGCGGACTACAACGGCGGCACCCGGGTGGCCGGCTCGAAGGGCCACGAGCAGTCCGCGAAGTACGTGGAGGCGGTCCTGCGCGGCGCCGGCTACAAGCCGGTCCGGCACGAGTTCGACTTCGTCTACACGGCCCCGATCGCCGAGAAGCTGAAGGTGGTCTCCCCCACCCCGCGGGACGTCGCGATCAAGCTGATGACGTACACGGCGAGCGGTCCCGAGGGCGGCATCACCGGGCAGCTCGCGGCGGTCCCGGTGGACGCCGACAACACCAACGGCTGCGACGCCGGGGACTACGCCACCGGCAACTATGCCGGCAGGATCGCCCTGATCAAGCGCGGCGGCTGCACCTTCGCGGCCAAGCAGGCCAACGCGGCGGCCGCGGGCGCCATCGGCGCGATCGTCTACAACAACACCGCCGGCACCCTCAACGGCACCCTGGCCGACCCGAACGTCGGCAAGATCCCCACCGGCGGCCTCACCCAGGCCGACGGCGAGGCGCTGGCCGCCGAGATCGCGGCCGGCCCCGTCACCGTGAACCTGGACATCCGGGAGATCCACGAGGCCCGGAAGACCTTCAACGTGGTCGCCGAGACCCCCGGCGGCGACCCGGACAACACGGTCTTCCTCGGCGCCCACCTCGACTCCGTCACCGCGGGCCCCGGCATCAACGACAACGGTTCCGGCTCGGCGGGCATCCTGACGGTGGCCCAGCAGCTGGCCAAGTCGAAGGAGAAGGTCAAGAACAAGGTCCGCTTCGCCTGGTGGTCGGCGGAGGAGTTCGGCCTGCTGGGCTCCGACGCGTACGTCGACTCGCTCTCCGAGGCGCAGAAGAAGCAGATCAGGCTGTACCTGAACTTCGACATGATCGCCTCGCCGAACGCCGCGTACTTCGTCTACGACGGCGACGACTCGGACGGCGTCGGCTCCGGCCCCGGCCCCGAGGGCTCCGCGCAGCTCGAGAAGGGCATCAACGACTTCCTGACCTCGCAGAACATCCCGCACGAGGGCACGGACTTCACCGGCCGCTCCGACTACGGGCCGTTCATCGGCGCGGGCATCCCGTCCGGCGGCACGTTCACCGGCGCCGAGGGCATCAAGACCGAGGCCCAGGCCGCCAGGTACGGCGGCACGGCGGGCGTCGCGTACGACGTGAACTACCACGCCAAGGGCGACGACATCACCAACATCAACATGCCGGCCTTCGACGTGAACATCGACGTCATCGCGGACGCGGTCGGCCACTACGCCTACGACCTCGCGCCCCTGACGCAGCCGGTGACCTCCACCCCGACCGGCGGCAGCGGCAGCGGCGGCGGCCTGCACGAGGGCCACGACGTGACGGAGTAACGGCACGGAACACCCGCCGAGGGGGTGCCGCCAGGGTCGTGGCGGCACCCCCTCGGCGCGTCGGAGAACCCGGTCGGTCGGCGCGTCACAGCACCCGGTCGATCCCCCGCGCCTCCACCAGCCACCCGAAGTCCCCCAGGCCCCCGCGCGCCGTGAGCTCGGCCGCCTCGCCCGCACCCGCCAGGGCCCGGACGTAGGCCGCCGGGTCCGCCGCCGCCAGGGACAGCGGCGGCCGCGCCCCCCACACCCCCAGCTCCGCCAGCGCCGCGCGCTGCGTCAGCAGCACCGCGTCCGGCCCGGCGCACGCGTCCAGCGCCACGTGGGCGGTGACGTCGCAGCTTCCGTCCGGGACCGGGCGTACCTCGCGGCCGCCGCGGAAGCCGGTGAGCGTGCCGTACGGGGGCCGCTCGGCGCGCGCGTGCGCGTAGTCGACGGCCACCGCCAGGCCCCGCGCCACGCAGCCGGCCGCGGCGGACCAGGCCTCGTCGCGCGGGCGGCCGATCTCGGCCCGCCCGCCGTCGCGCCAGCCCGGCCACCACCGATCCAGCCAGTCCCGGTCCGCCGCGGCCACCGGCCCGCCGGGCTCCTCGGAGCCGTCCTCGGCCACCAGCACGTACCGGCCGTCCTCGGCGACGTCGAGCGGCACGTTGTCCAGCCACTCGTTGGCGAACAGCAGCCCTTCCACCCCGGTCGGCGGCCGGGGCCTCCAGTCGATCCGCGGGTCCAGGCCGGCCGGGCGCGGGGCGAGGTCCACGGCGTACGGGCGCACGCGCGCGGCCGTGTCCGCCGGCAGCGCGGCCAGCACCCCGGTGATCAGCTCCCCGCGCCCGGCGGCCATGTCGACGAACGCCAGCTCCGGCGGCCCCCCGAGGGCCCCGTCCACCCGCCGCAGCAGCTCGGCCACCGCCCCGGCGTACAGGGGGGAGGCGTGCACGGAGGTGCGGAAGTGGCCGGCGGGGCCCGGGCCCTGCGGGCGCACGTAGAAACCGTCCGGCCCGTACAGGGCCCGCTCCATCGCCCGCCGCCAGCCCACCGGCCCGGCCGGCTCCGCCGCCCCGGTCCCCAGATCACCGCTCATGCGCACAAAGGTAGGTGCACCCGGAGGGGCGGGAGGTACTCCACCTTGGGGAGTAGGCGCCCCAGGAGAGAGATCGCCCCTGCGGTTGACTCCGGCACCTATCCCCCTTCCCTACTCTGGGTTACGTGCAGCGCTTCTACGACTTCCTCCGCAGGCACCCGACGGGCGTCGACAGCTTCTGGGCTGTGCTGCTCTTCGGCGTCTCGACGCTGGAGGTCGCCTCGGAGCACGGCTCGGTGCCGGCCCGGCTGCTGGCGATGGTCTCGGTGACCGCGCTCTGCGTGGTCACCGCCCTGCGCCGGCGCTTCACCGCCGCCATGTACTGGCTGGCGGTGGGCGCGGGGGCGTTCCAGCTCGCGGCGGACGTCCAGCCCCACATGGCAGACGTGGCCATGCTCCTCATCCTCTACACGGTCGCCGCCTCCGCCGAGGTGCCCCGATGGCTCTCGCGGGTCGCCTTCGGCTCCGGTCTCCTGGCCGCCCCGCTGGCGGCGCTGCGCTGGGGCTTCACCGGGGCCGACCCCACCAACGACATCGCGACGCCGTTCATGGCGACCGTGCCGTTCGCGCTGGCCTGGGTGCTGGGCGACTCGATCCGCACCCGGCGGGCGTACTTCGCGCAGCTGGAGGAGAAGAACCGCCGGCTGGAGAAGGAGCGCGAGGCCCAGGCGAAGGTGGCGGTGGCCGCCGAGCGCGCCCGGATCGCCCGCGAGCTGCACGACGTCGTCGCGCACAACGTCTCGGTGATGGTGGTGCAGGCGGACGGCGCGGCGTACGTCATCGACATGGCGCCGGAGCAGGCCAAGCAGGCCCTGGAGACGATCTCCACCACCGGCCGCCAGGCGCTGGCCGAGATGCGCCGCCTGCTGGGCGTGCTGCGCACCGGCGAGCCGCAGGACTCCGAGGACTACGTGCCCCAGCCGGACGTGGAGCAGATCGAGGTCCTGGTCGAACAGGTCCGGCAGGCCGGCCTCGTGGTGGACTTCGAGGTCGAGGGCGCCCCGCGCCCGCTGCCCAGCGGCGTGGAGCTGACGGCGTACCGGATCGTGCAGGAGGCCCTCACGAACACGCGCAAGCACGGCGGCCCCGAGGCGAAGGCCCGGGTGCGCCTGGTCTACTTCGACGACGGGCTCGGCCTGCTGGTCGAGGACGACGGCCGGGGCGCGGCGCACGAGCTGTACGAGGACGGCGGCGCGGACGGGGCCGGGCACGGACTGATCGGCATGCGGGAGCGGATCGGCATGGTGGGGGGCACGCTGGACGCGGGTCCCCGGCCGGGCGGCGGCTTCCGGATCAGCGCGCTGCTGCCGCTGAAGGGGAAGTCCTGACGCGGGGGCGGGCCGGGCGGGCCGGCGGGTCCTGACAGGGCCGAAGAGGCACAGGGCCGTAGAGGCACAGGGCCGAAGGGCCCCGAACCAAGGGATAGGGATTACGGGATGTCCATCCGAGTCATGCTGGTCGACGACCAGGTGCTGCTGCGCACCGGTTTCCGGATGGTCCTCGCGGCCCAGCCGGACATGGACGTGGTCGCGGAGGCGGGCGACGGCCTGGAGGCGCTGGAGGTGCTGCGGGCGACGACCGTCGACGTGGTGCTGATGGACGTCCGCATGCCGAAGCTCGACGGGGTCGAGGCCACGCGCCGGATCTGCGAGCAGGAGAACCACCCCAAGGTCATCATCCTGACCACCTTCGACCTGGACGAGTACGCGTTCTCCGGGCTGAAGGCGGGGGCCAGCGGCTTCATGCTGAAGGACGTGCCGCCGGCGGAGCTGCTGGCGGCCATCCGCTCCGTGCACAGCGGTGACGCGGTGGTGGCCCCGTCCACGACGCGGCGGCTGCTGGACCGGTTCGCGCCGATGCTGCCGACGACCACGGCGGAGCCGCAGCACAAGGAGCTGGAACGGCTGACCGATCGCGAGCGCGAGGTCATGCTGCTGGTGGCGCAGGGGCTGTCGAACGGGGAGATCGCGGCCCGGCTGGTGCTGTCGGAGGCCACCGTCAAGACCCACGTGGGGCGCATCCTGACCAAGCTGGGCCTGCGCGACCGCGTCCAGGTCGTGGTGCTGGCGTACGAGACCGGGATGGTGCGGGCGGGCAGCGGGCCGGCGGCCTGACGTCCGACCGCCGGCGGGGTACGGGGCGGCCCCGGGGGCTACCCGACCCTGATCCGCCCCACACCCGTTAGGTCATCCAGCGGTCCGGGCGGGCGGTGCGCCGGCCCGTCCGGGACCGCTCCGCCTGGGCGGCCAGCAGCTCCGCGGCCTCGCCTGCCGGGCGCAGCCGGGCGGTCACCGTCTTGTCGGCGCCGGTGTCCACGGCCACGTCCGCCACGCCCATGGCCCGCTCCCACGGGCCCTGGGTGAGGCGGACGCTCTGCACCTTGGCGTGCGGCACGATCGCCGTGCGCCGGCACAGCAGCCCGCCGCGCACCGCGAACACCGCCGGCGAGACGGCCAGCCCGTAGCCGCGCCACCACACGGGCACCACCCACCGGGCGCCCCGGCGGGGCGCGGGGGCGAAGGACAGCGCGCCCAGGTCCACCCCGGGCAGCACGCACGCGATCACCCGCTCGGCGGCGGCCCGCTCGGCGACCGGCACCAGGACCTCGTTCTTGGAGCCGGCCACCGCCAGTTCCACCCGCACCCAGCCGAGCCGCCGCCACAGCAGCGGCTCGACCAGCCGGACGGTCTGCACGCGGCCCGGCGGGACGGTCTCGTGGGCCTTGTCGAGCAGGCCGTGGTCGAGGCGCAGCCCGTCGGGGGACTCGGCGACCGTCCAGTCGTACTCCGTCAGGAACCGGCCGGCGCTGGCCTGCCACACCGCGCCCAGGATCGGCAGCAGGACCACCAGCGCGGCCCACGGGTTGGCGCTGAAGCGCCACACCACGAGCGGCGCCAGCAGCCCGGCGGCCACGGCGCACGGCACCGACAGGCTCAGCGCGAGCGAGAGCACCAGCTGCCGGGGCGCCAGCCGCAGCAGCTCGCGCACGGGGGCCTCGCCGACCTCGGCCGCCGCCTCGGGGGCGAAGCCGGCCGCCCGGGCCAGCAGCTCGGCGCGCAGCGCCCGGGCCTCCCTCTCCCCGAGGTAGGCCAGCTCGTCCTTCTCCTCCGTGCCGACCACGTCCAGCTTGAGCTGGGCCACGCCGGCGATCCGGGCCAGCAGCGGCTGGGTGACGTCCACCGCCTGGAGCCGGTCGAGGCGGATGTGGGCGGTGCGGCGGAAGACCAGTCCGGTGCGGATGCGCAGCTCGGTGTCGGTGACCGCGAAGTGGGTGAACCACCAGCTGAGGAAGCCGTAGAGGCCGGCGAGCGGGATCGCGAGGCCCACCGCGAGGGCGCCCCAGCCGGTCGACAGGCCCGTGCTCCACTCGCGCGCCCGGTCGGGGTTCTGCACGACCAGGCCCGCGACGAGGGCGATCGGGGCCCAGGCGCGGCGCAGCGGGGTCACCGGGTGCAGCCGCCGCTCCCGGGCGGCGGCACGCGCTTCCGCTTCCGTACTGCTCACAGGCCCGCCGACCTCGCCTCGCCCAGCTCCGTCAGCCGGTCGCGCAGCCGCTCCGCCTCGCGCGGGTCCAGGCCGGGGATGCGCGCGTCCGTGGCGGCGGCCGCCGTGTGCAGTTGTACGGAGGCCAGCCCGAAGCGCCGCTCCAGCGGGCCCGAGGTGACCTCGACCAGCTGCATCCGGCCGTACGGGACCACCGTCTCCTCCCGCCACAGCACTCCCCGGCTGATCAGCAGGTCGTCGGCGCGCTCGGCGTACCGCCACGAGCGCCAGTTCCGCCCCAGCAGCACCCAGCCCCAGGCGAGCACCGCCAGCGGCAGCAGCGCGCACGCCGCCCAGGCCGGCCCCGCCAGCACGCCGGGCAGCACCCCCGCCACGACGGCCGCCGCGCCCAGCCAGACCACCAGCAGCAGGCGCCTCAGGGTGAGCAGCCCACCCGGCAGGCCGGTCCACCCGGGCTCCGCCCCGGGCACCTCCGCCCCGGGCGCCGCCCCCGTCCCCGCACCGGTCCCCGTGCCCGTCCCCGTTTCCATCCCCCCAGAGTAGGGCTGCGGCCGGGGATCGAGCGGGGGCTGAGAGACTGTTCCCATGACGGAGACCACGGTCGGCATCGGCGGTGCGGCGGAGAGCACCGACATGGTGCTCAACATCGGCCCCCAGCACCCTTCCACGCACGGCGTGCTGCGCCTGCGCCTCGTCCTGGACGGCGAGCGGATCCGCTCGGCCGAGCCCGTCGTCGGGTACATGCACCGGGGCGCGGAGAAGCTGTTCGAGGCCCGTGACTACCGCCAGATCGTGATGCTGGCCAACCGCCACGACTGGCTGTCGGCCTTCTCGAACGAGCTGGGCGTCGTCATGGCCGTCGAGCGGATGCTGGGCATGGAGGTGCCCGAGCGCGCCGTGTGGATGCGCACGCTGCTGGCCGAGCTCAACCGCGTCCTGAACCACCTGATGTTCCTGGGGTCGTACCCGCTCGAACTGGGCGGCATCACCCCGATCTTCCACGCGTTCCGCGAGCGCGAGGAGCTCCAGGCCGTCATGGAGGAGATCTCCGGCGGCCGCATGCACTACATGTTCAACCGCGTCGGCGGCCTCAAGGAGGACCTGCCGCTGGGCTGGACGGGCCGGGCCCGGGCCGCGATCGCGGACGTCACCTCGCGCATGTCCGTGTACGACGACCTGGTCCGCGGCAACGAGATCTTCCGCGGCCGGACCCGCGGAGTGGGCGTGCTGTCCGCCGGGGCCGTGCACGCCTACGGGGTCAGCGGGCCGATCGCGCGCGGCTCGGGCGTCGACTTCGACCTGCGCCGCGACGAGCCGTACCTGGCGTACGGCGAGCTCCAGGACGTGCTCAAGGTCGTCACCCGGCAGGAGGGCGACTGCCTGGCCCGGTTCGAGTGCCTGCTGGACCAGACGCACAACGCGCTGGAACTCGCCGAGGCCTGCCTCGACCGGCTGGAGCAGCTGCCGCCCGGCCCGATCAACCAGCGGCTGCCGAAGGTCCTGAAGGCGCCCGAGGGCCACACCTACGCGTGGACCGAGAACCCGCTGGGCATCAACGGCTACTACCTCGTCTCGAAGGGCGAGAAGACGCCGTACCGGCTCAAGCTGCGCTCGGCCTCGTACAACAACATCCAGGCGCTGACCGAGCTGCTGCCCGGCACGCTGGTGGCCGACATGGTCGCGATCCTCGGCTCGATGTTCTTCGTCGTCGGCGACATCGACAAGTAGCCGGCGGACGCGCGAGAGCCGGCCGGGCGCGGGGCGCCTGGCCGGCTCTCGTGCGTTGCCGGGGTGTTCTCGCCCGGGTGTGCTCGCCCGGGTGTTCTCGCCGGGGTGCTGTCCGCAGGAAGGTTCCTGCCGGGCGTCACGAGATCGCGGTGCGCAGGGACGCCACGTCGATGGCCTCGGTCTCGTCGTGCGCGGTCAGGTCGATGACCTGGCCGACCGCCCGGTGCTCGGGGGCCCGCGGCTTGAACTCCGGCTCGGCGGACTCGGCCTTGTGGACCGCCAGGGCCTCGGCGCCCACCACGTCGGCGAGGTCCTCGTTCTGCACCGCCTCGATGGCGGCGCGGGTCCGGGCCGCGGACTTGGTGCCGAAGAAGTCGAAGCCGCCCTCGGCACGGGAGACCGTACGGCGGGCCGCCGCGTACGGGGCCACCGCGGAGGGCGTCCGGCGGGCGGGCAGGGTCGCGGGGGCGGCCGGCGGCAGGGCCGCGGCCGGGGCCGGGCCCTGCGGCAGGGCCCTGGCGTGCGCCTCGGCGGGGGCGGCCGCGCCGCCGGCCTGCACCGCACCGGGCGCGGCCGGCGCCCCGGCCTTGCGGGCCAGCGCGGTCAGGGCCGCGTGCGCCCGGGCGTACCCGAGCGCGGTCGGCGCGCCGGCGGTCGTCCGGTCCTCCGACGGGGCGGGGAGCTCCTTCGCCGGGGAGGTGGGCGCGGCGGCCTTCGCCAGCAGTCGGCGGCCCTCCAGGGCGCTGGCGCGCTCCGTCTCGGCCGTCGCGTACCGGCGCAGCAGCGCCGCGTGCTCGCCGCGCAGACCCGCGAGCTCGACCCGCTTGGCACGCAGCGTCTTCTCCAGCTTGGCGCGCAGCGCCCGGGACTCCTCCAGGTCGGACTCCAGCTCCGCGATGCGGTCCTCGGCGCGCCACTCGTCGCGCACGCGCTCGCGCGTCAACTCCGCGACGCGACGGCCGGCCGCGCGGTCCCAGCCGCGCATGACCACCGCGCCCGTGACGCCGGCGGCGGCGGTGGCGGCCACCAGGAGGCGGAGCGCCACCGGTTCCGCGAGGAGCCAGGCGACCGCGGCGCTGGTGAGCGAGACACCGGCGATCGTCGTGGGGGTGAGGAGCCTGTGCAGGGGCGGCGAATGGCGGTGGCGTCCACGTGGCATGGCCTGAAATTTACAGTGCGTGCACTGCCTTGGGGGAGCCGCCCGGCAATCTGTTTCCAGGCGGTTACCCCAAGGCCCCGCGGCTACTTCTCGATCAGGCCCTTTTCCGTGAGGTAGGCCTTCGCGACGTCGCCGGGCTTGGCGCGCTCGCCGTCGACCTTGCGGTTGAGTTCGGCGAGATCGGCCGTGCTGAGCACCTTGGTCAACTTCGCCAGGGCGGCCGCGATCTCCGCACTTCCGGCGTCCTTCGCATTCACCACGGGCAGGACGTTGTCGGCGTTCTGCAGCTTCTTGTCGTCCTCGAGGAGGACCAGGCCGAAGGCCTCCAGCGTGGCGTCCGTGGTCGTGGTCAGCACCAGCTGGTCGACCCCGTCCTTGACGGCCTGCTTGGCCTGCGGGGTGCCGACGCCCTTGGGGTCGATACCGGAGACGTCGATTCCGTATTTCTCCTTCAGGCCCACCGCGCAGAAGGGGCGCACGGCGCATTCGTCACCTGCCGCGACCTTTACCTTCAGCTTCGCCGCACCGAGGTCGGAAAGGGTCTTGAGCTTGTTCTCGGCCGCGAATTCCTTGCTCACCGCGAAGGCGTTCTGGTCGACCGCCGCGCCCGCCGGCAGGACCTTCAGGCCCAGGGGAGCGGCCAGCTTCTCCAGGCCCGCGACCGTGGCGGCCACGTCCGCGGAGGCGACGGGCTTCTTCTGGGGTGCGTCCGGACCGTTGGCCTTGGCGTTCAGGAACTCGGCGAGGGTCGCCGCGTATTCGGGCACGACGTCGATCTCGCCCTTCTCCAGGGCGGGCTCGTACAGCTCGCGGTTGCTGACCGTCTTGACGGACGTGCCGTAGCCGGCCGCGCCGAGCAGCTGAGCGTACAGCTCGGCCAGCACGTTGGACTCGGTGAAGCCCGCGGCGCCGACCACCAGCGAGCCCTTCTCGCCCGAGCCGCCCGCGGGCGCGGAGCCGGCGTCCTTGCTCTTCTCCAGGCTGTCGCCGCCGCAGGCGGCCAGCGTTCCGGTCAGGGCCAGCACACCCAGCGCGGCGCCGAGCAGGCGCGTGGTCTTGCTCATGGGGAAACTCCGTTCGACGGAAGCGGACAGGGGCACAGCGGGGGCGGGGCGACGGGGACGGCGGGGACGGCGGATCAGCGGCGGGCCGGCCCGAGGAGCCGGTCGGCCACCACGAACACCCCCTCGACCACCAGGGCCAGGGCCGCCACCAGCAGCGCGCCCGCCACCACCTGCGGCGTGCTGTACGTGCTGAAGCCGGCCGTGATGATGCGGCCGAGGCCGCCCTGGCCGACCATCGCGGCGATCGTGGCGGTCGCGACGACCTGCACGGCCGCCGAGCGCACCCCCGTCATCAGGAGCGGTCGCGCCAGCGGCAGTTCCACCCGCCGGAACACCTGCGGCCCGGACATGCCCATCCCGCACGCCGCCTCGACCACCGACCGGTCGACCTCGCGGACACCGACGTACGCGTTCGTCAGCAGCGGCGGCAGCGCGAACAGCACCAGCGCCGTGATCGTCGGCAGGTACCCGGCATTGCGCAGCGGCGAGACCATGAAGAGCGCCAGCACCGCGAACACCGGTACCGCCCGGCCCACGTTCGCCACCTGCGCGGCCACCGTCCCGCCGCGGCCCAGGTGCCCCAGCCACAGTCCGACCGGCAGCGCCACCGCGCATGCCAGCCCCAGCGCGACGCCGCTCACGTACGCGTGCTCGGCGAGCCGGTGCCAGACCCCGGACTCCCCCGTCCAGTGCGCCCCGTCGCTCAGCCAGCGCCACGTCCCGACCGGTACCGACACCGCTCAGCCCCCCTTCGCCGCGCGCGCCCAGGGCGTCACCAGCCGCTGCACGCCGAGCAGCAGGAGGTCCGCCACCAGGGCCAGCAGGACGCACAGCACGGAAGCGGTCAGCACCTGGGCCCGGAAGGAGCTCTGCACGGCCGGGGCGATGAGGTTGCCCAGCCCGCCGCTGCCGACGATCGAGCCCACCGAGGTCAGCGCGACGGTGGACACCGTCGCGATGCGTATCCCGGCCATCAGCGTCGGCAGCGCCAGCGGCAGTTCCACCTGCCACAGCAGCCGCGCGGGCCCGTACCCCATGCCGCGGGCGGCCTCGCGGACCTCGTCCGGCACGGCCGCCAGGCCCGCCAGGAGGTTACGCACGAGGATCGTCAGCGAGTACAGCACCAGCCCCGTGACGACCACCGACGCCGACAACCCGAACACGGGCGTCAGGAGCGAGAACATGGCGAGCGAGGGGATCCCGTACAACAGGGTGGTGGTCGCCAGCATCGGGCCGGCGAAGGCCGGGCGGCGGCGCGCCAGGAGGGCCAGGGGCACCGAGACGGCCAGTCCCACGAGCACCGAGACCACGGTGATCCACACGTGCTGCAGCGTCGCGTCGGTCAGCTCCTGGCTGCGCGAGCGCACGTACTCCCAGCAGATCCAGTCGTTCGCCACGAGGCAGTTCGGTGCAGCGGCCATCCCCCCACCCCCTCCGGTCGGCTCGTCCCGGCGCCGCGTCCGCGGCGATCACCACGACCCTAACCCCCGCCGCCGACAACGCCCGGATCCTTCGCACCGGGGCAACACCGCCTTCACAAACCCACTGCGAAGATGGGCCCGTGATCCGATTCGAGCATGTGACCAAGCGCTACGACGACGGCACCACCGCGGTCGAGGACCTCTCCTTCGAGGTGGCCGAGGGCGAACTGGTCACCCTGGTGGGCCCGTCGGGCTGCGGCAAGACGACGACCATGAAGATGGTCAACCGGCTGGTCGAGCCGACCTCCGGCCGCGTCCTGATCGACGGCCGGGACGTCGCGGGCACCGATCCGGTCGAACTGCGGCGCCGCATCGGGTACGTCATCCAGCAGGTCGGGCTCTTCCCCCACAAGACCGTGCTGGAGAACACGGCCACCGTCCCCCGGCTGCTCGGCACGCCCAAGGCGAAGGCCCGCGAGCGCGCCGCCGAACTCCTCGAACTCGTCGGCCTCGACCCGGCGGTGCACGGCGGCCGCTTCCCCGACCAGCTGTCCGGCGGGCAGCGCCAGCGCGTGGGAGTGGCCCGGGCGCTGGCCGCCGATCCGCCCGTCCTCCTGATGGACGAGCCGTTCGGTGCGGTGGACCCGGTGGTGCGCGAGCGCCTGCAGAACGAGTTCCTGGCGCTCCAGCGCACCGTGGGCAAGACGATCCTGCTGGTCACGCACGACCTGGAGGAGGCGGTCCGGCTCGGGGACCGGATCGCGGTCTACGGGCACAGCACCATCGAGCAGTTCGCGCCCCCGGCCACCGTGCTGGCCGCGCCGGCCACCCCGTACGTGGCGGACTTCGTGGGCGCGGACCGCGGCCTGAAGCGGCTGGCGGTGACGCGGGTGGAGCGCGCGGACCTCGAACCGGTCCCCGACGGGGCGGAGCTCCCCCACGCGCGCCTGCCCCTGGGCGCCTCGCTGCGGGAGGCACTGGCGCTGCTGCTCCAGCAGGACGCGGGCCGGATCGCGGTCACGGCCGCGGAGGACGGGCCGGACGGGGCGGTGCTGGGCGTGCTGACCCCGGCGGCGGTGCACCGCGCGCTGCGCCGGGCGGAGCCCTGACCGGGGCGGGTTAACGGTCCGACAGGACGGCCGTCCGGGTGACCGGACGGCCCGTCAGGCCTGCAGCCGGCCGCTGATCCAGATCAGCATCGGCTCGATCTCGCGCCGCCACGTGTTGAAGTTGTGGCCGCCGCTGTCGAGGATGATCGACGAGACGCGGTCGCCCTGCTTCACGCCCGCGATGAACTTCTTGGTGTCGGCGAGGTTGCCCTCACCCGTCCGGCTGCTGGTGACCAGGAACGACGTGTGGGACGGGGCCTTGGCCTTCAGGCTGGCCAGCAGGTTGGCGCGCGTCTTGAGGGCCTTGTCGCCGTGGAAGAGGTCGCCGGTGGTCGGGTCCTGCGCGGCCTTGTAGTAAGCGGACAGGCCGGCCACCGCGCCGAAGGTGCCCGGGTAGTGGATGCCCATCTTCAGCGCGCAGTAGCCGCCGGTGGAGTTGCCGACGAAGCCCAGGTTCTGCGGCTTGCTGCCGACGCGGTAGCTCTCGCCGATGGCCTTGGGCAGGTCCTCGGCGAAGAAGGTCTCGGTCTTCGGTCCCCCGGGTATGTCCACGCACTCGGTGTCCCGCGGCGGCGCCACCGTCGGCCGCATCATGACCAGGACCATCGGCTTCATCTTGCCCGCCTTGGCCTGCTTGTAGGCCCTCATCGGGTAGTCCAGCCCCTTGATCAGGTTCTCCGCGGTGCCCGGATAGCCCGTCAGGACCACGGCGGCCGGGAAGGCGTCCTTGGCGTGCTGCGGCTGGAAGTACTCCGGCGGCAGGTACACGTACGCCGGGCTGGTTATCTTCGACTTCTGCCCGGCCACCACCACCTTCTGGATCTGGCCGCCCACGGCCGGCCGGGCCCCGCCGGGCACGTCGAGCTTCTGGGTACCGACGACCTTGATGTCCTTGGCGCCCGCCGAGTGGTCGACCACCACGCCCAACTCGGTCTCCTGGCCGAACAGGTCCGCCCAGGAACCGTAGAAGAGAAACGATTTGTTGGCCGCGAGGCCCACCGCCGAGAACAGCGCGAGCTGCGTGGCGAGCAGCAGGCCCACCCGTCCGGACACGGCACGCCAGGTGCGGCCCGACAGCCGCGGCCAGAACCAGACGGTCGCGACGAAGAGCAGCACGCCCGCGACGATGGCCAGCGCCAGGACCGTATTGCTGGTGAGACCCATGATGCAGTCAGCGACTTTCTGAAGGCGGAATGAGTTTTTTCTTCGGAAACAGTGAACCCGCGTCCCGCTCGAGCCGTCCTAGTGGGCGCACATGTCCGGAAGCCGCTGTGGCCTTCGGTCACAGGATCTCTCGCGGAGCTGCAGGAAGCGATGTCTGTCAGGATAGATGGCGATAAGTCGGGACAGGTTCCGAGCAAGGTACGCCGCATCCTCAGCGGCCCACGTCCCGAGTCCGTACCCCGTCTCGTCGGCGCGGCATGCACCGTCGTGGGCCTGCTGGACGTCGCCGCGGGCGTGTTCCCGCGGTTCCGGCACAGCCGCATCCACACCCTCGCCGAGGTCCTCCCCGGCGCCCTCGGCCCGTTCGCGGCCGCCCTCGCCATCAGCGCCGGCGTCCTGCTCCTGCTGCTCGCCCACGGCCTCAAGCGCCGCAAGCGCCGGGCCTGGCGGGCCGCCGTCGTCCTGCTCCCCGCGGGGGCCGTGGCGCAGTTCACGTACCGCCACTCCGTCGTCGGCGTCCTCATCGCCGCCGCGCTCCTCGCGCTGCTGCTGCGCCACCGGAGTGAGTTCGACGCCCTGCCCGACCCGCGCAGCCGGTGGAAGGCGCTGGCCAACTTCGTCCTCATGAGCGCCGGCTCCATCGGCCTCGGACTGGTCATCGTCAACTCCCACCCCAAGCGCCTGCTGGGCCAGCCGAGCATCGCCGACCAGCTCACCCACGTCCTCTACGGACTCTTCGGCTTCGAGGGCCCCGTCGCCTACTCCGGCCAGGTGTCCTGGACCGTGGGCTACTCCCTCGGCGCCCTCGGCATGCTCACCGCGCTGACCACCGTCTACCTCGCCTTCCGCCCCGAGCACCCGGCCGCCCGGCTCACCCCCGCCGACGAGACCCACCTGCGCGAGCTGCTCGCCAAGCACGGCGCCCGCGACTCCCTCGGCCACTTCGCGCTCCGCCGCGACAAGGCCGTCGTCTTCTCCCCCAGCGGCAAGGCGGCCGTCACCTACCGCGTCGTCTCCGGCGTCATGCTCGCCTCGGGCGACCCCATCGGCGACGTCGAGGCCTGGCCGGGCGCCATCGAGCGCTTCATGGAGGAGGCCCGGGCCCACTCCTGGACCCCCGCCGTCATGGGCTGCAGCGAGACCGGCGGCGAGGTCTGGACCCGCGAGACCGGCCTGGACGCCCTCGAACTCGGCGACGAGGCCATCGTCGACGTCAAGGACTTCTCCCTCACCGGACGCGCCATGCGCAACGTCCGACAGATGGTCAAGCGCATCGAGCGCAACGGCTACACCACCAAGGTGCGCCGGGTCAGCGAGCTGACCGACGAGGAGCTCACCGCCGTCCGCGGCGCCGCCGAGGCCTGGCGCGGCACCGACACCGAGCGCGGCTTCTCCATGGCCCTCGGCCGCGTGGGCGACCCCGGCGACGGCGACTGCGTCATCGTCACCGCCCACCGCTCCGAGGAGGGCGACACCAGCCCCTTCGGCGACCTCAAGGCCATCCAGCACTTCGTGCCCTGGGGCAAGGACGGCATGTCGCTGGAGCTCATGCGCCGCGACCGGGCCGCCGACCCCGGCATGAACGAGCTGCTGATCGTCGCGGCCCTGGCCGCCTGCCCGCAGCTGGGCATCGAGCGCGTCTCTCTGAACTTCGCGATGTTCCGCTCCGCCCTCGCGCGCGGCGAGAAGATCGGCGCCGGCCCCGTCCTGCGCATCTGGCGCGGCCTCCTGGTCTTCCTCTCGCGCTGGTTCCAGATCGAGTCCCTCTACAAGTTCAACGCCAAGTTCCGCCCCCGCTGGGAGCCCCGCTTCGTGGTCTTCCGCACCACCCGCGACCTGCCCCGCATCGGGCTCGCCGCCATGCAGGCCGAGGGCTTCGTCACCCTCGCCCTGCCCCGCCTGTTCGCCGCCCGCCGCGGCCCGAAGCCGGCCCGCCCGTGCGCCCACCTGACCGCCGCCCCGGAGCCCGCCGACACGGCCGCCGGTGCGGGTGCGGGTACGGGCGCCGACACCACCGGCACCGCCGGCCGCCCCGGTCCGGCGCCGAAGACCCGTACCCAGCCCGCCGCCGAGCGCGAGGTCCAGGTCGCCTGATCCCCGACCGGGGGGCCGGGTCGTCCGTCCCCCCGGGGCGCCGGCCCCCGGCCGCCGGCCCCGGGCCCGGCCGGGCGCCGCAAGGCCCCGGCCCTACCCTTGGAGGTATGAACACGATGCGCGGCGCAGCCGCCAGGGGCCGGGTCGTCGGCCTGCCGGAGTGGGACCGCTGCGCGGTCATGGGGGTCGTCAACGTCACCCCCGACTCCTTCTCCGACGGCGGCCGCTGGTTCGACACCACCGCCGCCGTCAAGCGCGGACTCGACCTCGTCGCCCAGGGCGCCGACCTCGTCGACGTCGGCGGCGAGTCCACCCGCCCCGGCGCCACCCGCGTCGACGCCGACGAAGAGCTCCGCCGCGTCGTCCCCGTCGTCCGCGGCCTCGCCTCCGAAGGCGTCACCGTCTCCGTCGACACCATGCGCGCGGCCGTCGCCGAACGGGCGGTCGCCGCCGGCGCCACCCTCGTCAACGACGTCAGCGGCGGCCTCGCCGACCCCGGCATGATCCCCGCCGTGGCCGACACCGGCGTGCCGTTCGTCGTCATGCACTGGCGCGGCTTCAGCGCCGACATGAACAGCCGCGCCGTCTACTCCGACGTGGTCGCGGAGGTCACCGCCGAGCTGCGGGCCCGTATGGACGCCGTCATCGACGGCGGCATCGCCCCCGAGCGCCTCGTCATCGACCCCGGCCTCGGCTTCGCCAAGCAGGCCGAGCACGACCTCGCCCTCGTCGCGCACCTCGCCGAGCTGCGCGCCCTGGGCCGCCCCGTGCTGGTGGCCGCCTCCCGCAAGCGCTTCCTGGGCCGCATCCTGGCCGGCACCGCCGAGGCCGCGCCGCCGCCCGCCCGCGAACGCGACGCCGCCACCGCCGCCGTCTCGGCCATCGCCGCCCACGAGGGCGCCTGGGCCGTCCGGGTCCACGAGGTACGGGCCACCGCCGACGCCGTCCGGGTCGCCCGGGCCGTCGAGGCCGCCCGGTGACCCGACGCGAGAGCGACGTCGACGCCGTCGAGACGGCCAACACCGCCTTCTACGAGGCCATGGAGCAGGGCGACTTCGAGGGCATGTCCGGCATGTGGCTGGACGACGAGGTCTCCTGCGTCCACCCCGGCTGGCCGGTGCTCTCCGGACGCGGGGAGGTGCTGCGCTCGTACGCCCTGATCATGGCGAACACCGAGTACATCCAGTTCTTCCTCACGGACACCCGCACCGCCGTGATCGGCGACACCGCCGTCGTCACCTGCACCGAGAACATCCTCAGCGGCGGGCCCGCCGAGGACGGCGGTGCACTCGGCCCGCTCGTCGGGCAGCTGGTCGTCGCCACGAATGTGTTCAGACGCACACCCGGGGGGTGGCGCCTGTGGTCCCACCACGGTTCTCCCGTCCTGACGGACACCGAAGAAGACGAGGAAGACGACGCCTCCTGACCCCCATGGGCAAGCGCTGTCGTCTCCCGCAGGTAGATTCGAAGGTGGACGACGCCGACCGCACTCGGCGTAGGCCCAAGGCTCCGGAGAACTCCCGGGGCCGGAAGAACCTACGAAAGCAGGAGTGATTCGCGTGGATCGTGTCGCGCTGCGCGGCCTGAAGGCCCGCGGGCACCATGGCGTCTTCCCCCGGGAGCGCGAGGAGGGCCAGACCTTCATCGTCGACCTGGTGCTGCACCTCGACACCCGCCCCGCGGCGGCCGACGACGACCTGGCGAAGACCGTCCACTACGGAGTGGTGGCCGAGGAGGTCGTCGACGTCGTCCAGGGCGAGCCCGTGGACCTGATCGAGACCCTCGCCGAGCGCATCGCCCAGCAGTGCCTCAAGCACGAGGGCGTCGCCCAGGTCGAGGTGGTCGTCCACAAGCCGGACGCCCCGATCACCGTGCCCTTCGACGATGTGACCGTCACGATCACGCGGAGCCGCGCATGAACCAGCCCCAGGTCGATCCCACCGTGCAGCCCGTGCCCGCGTCCGTCGTCGAGACCGTCGACGCCGCGGACACCACCCTGTCCAACCCCAGGCTCGCCGTCGTCGCGCTCGGTTCGAACCTCGGCAACCGCCTGGAGACCCTCCAGGGCGCCGTCGACGCCCTCGGCGACACCCCCGGCGTCCGGGTCAAGGCCGTCTCCCCCGTCTACGAGACGGAGCCCTGGGGCGTCGAGCCCGGCTCCCAGCCGTCGTACCTCAACGCCGTGGCCGTGGTGAAGACCACCCTGCCGCCGAGCTCCCTGCTGGAGCGCGGCCAGGCCATCGAGGAGGCCTTCGACCGCGTCCGCGAGGAGCGCTGGGGCCCCCGCACCATCGACGTCGACATCGTCGCGTACGCCGACGTGGTCTCGGACGACCCGGTCCTCACCCTCCCGCACCCCCGGGCCCACCAGCGCGCCTTCGTGCTGGCCCCCTGGCACGACGTCGACCCCGCCGCCGCGCTGCCCGGCCACGGCCCCGTCACCGCCCTCCTGGCCGCCCTCGGCACGGCCGGCGTCACGCCGCGCCCCGACCTGGAACTCCGCCTGCCCGAGTAAGCGTTAGCGTGTGAGCTGGCAGCGGAGCGGAAAGCGGGGAACGGGGACGTGAAGCAACTGCGGCTGGGTGTCCTGACCGGAATCTTCGTGATCGCCGGGGTGCTGTCGTGGGCGGGCGCGAAGCTCTGGAACGCGTACGGCACCCTGCCCGGCGTCCCGCTGGCCGCCCCCATCGTGCTGGCCGTGATCGCCGTCGTCCTGTTCGCCACCGCGCTCTCGCTGCGCGGCCGGCTGAAGGCGCAGCGCGAGCGCGTTCCCGGCGCCAAGGGCGTCGAGCCCCTGATGGCGGCGCGCGCCGTGGTCTTCGGACAGGCCAGCGCCCTCGTCTCGGCCGTCGTGGCGGGCATCTACGGCGGCGTGGGCGCCTTCCTGGCCATGGACAGCCTGGAGGTCCCGGCCCGCCGCGACCAGGCCGTCTACGCCGGCTTCGCCGTCCTCGCCGGCGCCTGCGTCATCGCCGCCGCCATGTTCCTGGAGCGCGTCTGCCGGCTGCCCGAGGACGACGACAAGGACCACGCCCGCGCCGACGCGTGAGCGCGAGACGCCTACGCAGCCGAAGGGGCCCCTCACCCGTGTGAGGGGCCCCTTCGTCGTCCGTACGGCGCTGCGGCCGGTCAGCGGGCCATTATCAGGGCCATCGCCTCGGCGCGCGTGGCGGAGTCGCGGAGCTGGCCGCGGACGGCCGAGGTGGTGGTCTTGGCGCCCGGCTTGCGGATGCCGCGGACCGACATGCACATGTGCTCGGCCTCGACGACGACGATGGCGCCACGGGCCTCGAGGATCTCCATCAGGGAGTCCGCGATCTGCGTGGTGAGGCGCTCCTGCACCTGCGGGCGGCGGGCGTACACCTCGACGAGGCGGGCCAGCTTGGACAGCCCCGTGATCTTGCCGCTCTCGGCCGGGATGTAGCCCACGTGGGCCACCCCGTGGAACGGCAGCAGGTGGTGCTCACACAGAGAAACGATCTCGATGTCCTTCACCAGGACCATCTCGTCGTGCCCGAGGTCGAAGGTCGTCGTCAGGACGTCCTCCGGCTTCTGCCAGAGGCCGGCGAGGATCTCCCGGTACGCCCGGGCGACCCGGGCGGGGGTCTCGAGGAGGCCTTCGCGGTCCGGGTCCTCGCCGACCGCGATGAGGAGCTCGCGGACTGCGGCCTCGGCCCGCTTCTCGTCGAACTCGCCGATCGTGCCCTCGCCGTCCAGGGTCACTGGGTCGGTCATCTCTGCCTCGTTCCTGTCTGCGCTCACACGGGCATACGAAAATGCCGCGCCCCCCAGGCTAGAACCTGGGGGGCGCGGCATCCATTCCGGTGATCGGCGTCACGCCTCGGGGCGGTCCTCCGGTGCGACCTCGATGCCCTTCTCCGTGGAGACGGTGCCGGCGCCGGCGGCGACGCCGTTGGCCGCGTTGGTGAGCTGGAGCTCCTTCGGCGAGAGCACCGGCGGGCGGGTCGACGGGGTCCGGCGCGAGGAGCCGGTCCACGCCGGGCGGGCAGGGCGCTTGACGATGGTCGAGAAGATCTCGGCGATCTCCTCCTTGCCCAGCGTCTCCTTCTCCAGCAGCGCGAGGACGAGGTTGTCGAGGACGTCGCGGTTCTCGACCAGGATCTCCCAGGCCTCGTTGTGCGCGGCCTCGATGAGCTTCTTGACCTCTTCGTCGACCAGCGCCGCGACCTCTTCCGAGTAGTCGCGCTGGTGCGCCATCTCGCGGCCCAGGAACGGCTCGGTGTTGTCGCCGCCGAACTTGATCGCACCCAGGCGCTCGGTCATGCCGTACTGCGTAACCATCGCGCGGGCCGTGGCGGTGGCCTTCTCGATGTCGTTCGCGGCGCCCGTGGTCGGGTCGTGGAAGACCAGCTCCTCGGCCGCGCGGCCGCCCAGCATGTACGCCAGCTGGTCGAGCATCTCGTTGCGGGTCGTGGAGTACTTGTCCTCGTCGGGCAGGACCATGGTGTAGCCCAGGGCCCGGCCGCGGGACAGGATCGTGATCTTGTGGACCGGGTCGGAGTTCGGGGAAGCCGCCGCGACCAGGGCGTGGCCGCCCTCGTGGTACGCGGTGATCTTCTTCTCCTTGTCCGACATGATCCGGGTCCGCTTCTGCGGGCCCGCCACGACGCGGTCGATCGCCTCGTCCAGCATGTGGTTGTCGATCAGCTTCCGGTCCGAGCGGGCCGTGAGCAGCGCGGCCTCGTTCAGGACGTTCGACAGGTCGGCACCGGTGAAGCCGGGGGTGCGGCGGGCGACGGCGGCCAGATCGACGTCGGGCGCGACCGGCTTGCCCTTCTGGTGGACCTTGAGGATCTCCAGACGGCCCTGCATGTCCGGGCGGTCGACGGCGATCTGCCGGTCGAAGCGGCCCGGGCGCAGGAGCGCCGGGTCGAGGATGTCGGGCCGGTTGGTGGCGGCGATCAGGATGACGCCGCCCTTGACGTCGAAGCCGTCCATCTCGACGAGCAGCTGGTTCAGCGTCTGCTCGCGCTCGTCGTGGCCGCCGCCCAGACCCGCACCGCGGTGCCGGCCGACGGCGTCGATCTCGTCGACGAAGACGATGGCGGGCGCGTTGGCCTTGGCCTGCTCGAAGAGGTCGCGGACGCGGGAGGCGCCGACACCGACGAACATCTCGACGAAGTCCGAGCCGGAGATCGAGTAGAACGGGACGCCCGCCTCACCGGCGACGGCGCGCGCGAGGAGGGTCTTGCCGGTGCCGGGCGGGCCGTACAGCAGCACGCCCTTGGGGATCTTGGCGCCGACGGCCTGGAACTTCGCCGGCTCCTGGAGGAACTCCTTGATCTCGTGGAGCTCCTCGACCGCCTCGTCCGAGCCGGCCACGTCGGCGAAGGTCGTCTTCGGGGTGTCCTTGGTGATGAGCTTGGCCTTCGACTTGCCGAAGTTCATCACCCGGGAGCCGCCGCCCTGCATCTGGTTCATCAGGAACAGGAAGACCACGACGATGAGGACGAACGGCAGCAGGGAGAGCAGCACGCCCAGGAACGGGTTGGTCTTGTCCGGCGTCACGGAGTAGCCGTCGGGGATCTGGCCCCCGTCGGACTTGGCCTGCAGGTCCTTGGCGATGTCGACGCCCTGGTCGCCGATGTAGTTCGCCTGGAACTTGCTGCCGGACTCGTCGTCGAGCTTCTGGCCGTCCTTCAGCTCGATCTTGATCATCTGCGAGTCGCCGGTGGTGAGGCTCGCCTGCTTGACCTGGTTCTGGCTGATCGCGTTCAGAACCTTGCTGGTGTCAACCGACTTGTAGCCGCCACCCGAGCCGACGACATTCATCAGCACGACCACGGCGAGGACGGCCAGCACGATCCACATGACCGGCCCACGGAAGTATCGCTTCACGTCCATCCATACGGGGCGGTGATCGCCCCGTCCCTCCTGCCCGTAGGTAAATGCTGCTGTGAGTAAAGACTGTTCTTCGGAAGGTACCCCAGCATTGTCACCCGTGGCCTGGTTGGACGGCTGACAAATCCGCCTTCGCATGCTCCAACGGCGGGAACGCGGGAGTGGTTCCCCGCCGACCCGCGCCGACGGGGGCGCGCCACCCCCCGGCGGTGGCCGCCGGGGGTGGACACGGTGCGAGCCGGGGCTCAGCCGCCGTAGACGTGCGGGGCGAGCGTGCCCACGAACGGGAGGTTGCGGTACTTCTCCGCGTAGTCGAGGCCGTAGCCGACGACGAACTCGTTCGGGATGTCGAAGCCGACCCACTTCACGTCGATGGCGACCTTGGCGGCGTCGGGCTTGCGCAGCAGCGTGACGACCTCGAGGGAGGCCGGCTGGCGGGAGCCGAGGTTCGACAGCAGCCAGGACAGCGTCAGACCGGAGTCGATGATGTCCTCGACGATCAGGACGTGCCTGTCCTTGATGTCGGTGTCCAGGTCCTTGAGGATCCGGACGACGCCGGAGGACTGGGTACCCGCGCCGTAGGAGGACACCGCCATCCAGTCCATGGTGAGCGGGGTGGACAAGGCGCGCGCCAGGTCCGCCATCACCATCACCGCGCCCTTGAGGACGCCGACGATGAGCAGGTCCTTGCCCGCGTACTCCGCATCGATCTTCGCGGCCAGCTCGGCCAGCTTCGCGTCGATCTCTTCCTTGGTGATGAGCACCGACGCAAGATCGTTGCCCATGTCCTTCTCGTTCACCCGCATCGCTTTCGTTGGCGGCCGCGGCCCCGGACGTTCCCCCGGAGGCCTCGGCCGTGGTTCAGCACTCAGCCCTGCCGGATGACAAGTCTGCCACCCTGCCGCTGGGCCATGACGCGGCCGGGCAGGTTGATCGCGCCCTGACCCCGCCAGCCGGTGATGAGACGGTCGACTTCCTCGATGTGGCGGGCGAAGAGGGAGCCGGCCGGGGAACCTGCCTGGACCACGGCCCGGCGCAGCACGCGGCGGCGCACGGCCGGGGGCAGGGCGTAGAGCTTGGCGCACTCCAGCTGGCCTGCCTCGTCGCGCACGGTCCGGTCGGCCTGGACGGCCCAGGCGTCGAGGGCGTCGGCGTCGTCCCGGGACAGCTGGGCGGTGCGGGCCAGGGCTTCGACGACGCCCTTGCCGAGGGCCTTCTCCAGGGCGGGCAGGCCCTCGTGGCGCAGCCGCGAGCGGGTGTAGGCGGGGTCGGCGTTGTGCGGGTCGTCCCAGACGGCCAGCGACTGCACCATGCAGGCCTTGCGGGCCGTCTGGCGGTCGATGTTCAGGAACGGGCGGCGGTAGCGGCCGGGGGCCGCCGCCCCGTAGCCGGTCCCGCCGGACTTCTCGGCCATGCCGGACAGGGACCGGATGCCGGAGCCGCGGGCGAGTCCGAGCAGGACGGTTTCGGCCTGGTCGTCGCGGGTGTGGCCGAGCAGGACCGCGACGGCGCCGAGCCGTTCGGCGGCGGCGTCGAGCGCTGCGTAGCGGGCGTCGCGGGCGGCGGCCTCGGGGCCGCCGTCGCGGCCCACGGTGACGGCCACGGACTCGGCGGGTTCGAGCCGCAGGGCGGTCATGCGGGCGACGACCTCGGAGGCGCGCAGGTCCGAGCCGGGCTGGAGGCCGTGGTCGACGGTGATGCCGCCGGCGCGGATGCCGAGCTTGGGCGCCTCGAAGGCCAGGGCGGAGGCGAGGGCCATGGAGTCCGCGCCGCCGGAGCAGGCGACGAGGACGAGGGGGCGCCGGTCGCCGCCGGAGGCGGGGGCGGGGATGCCGCCGGCGGGGCGGCCGGGGCCGGTCGCGGCCGTCTCGGGGTCGGTCGCGCGTGCGGCCCGGTCGCGGGCGGTCTGGTCGAGGTCGGTCAGTACGTCGTGGAGTACGCGGCGGACCGCCAGGCGTATCGCCGCGACCGCAGGATGGGGTCCCATGTCCGGTGCCCTTCGGTGGAAGTCTGGAGGCGCTCGCCCCGGGGGGCGCGCGGCAGTGCTCAGGAGGTGGTGCGGGGGTGGTGCGCTCGGGTGGTGGCCCCGGCCCCGGAGGACCGGAACGTCACTCAGAGTGCGTCGATGGTGACAGAGCCGAGCCGTTCCCTGAGCATCGCACGCCTATCCACGGCCCACGGTCCCTCGGATGGGTGATGCTGAGCGCCTCCAGGAGACATCAGTGGTCGCTTTGCGTCACTCCGCGTCACTTCCCTTGCGGTGCACCCGCTGGACCCAGTCGGCGGGCTTGGCGATCTCGGCCTTCGTGGGGAGGGTGTTGGGCGAGGTCCAGACGCGGTTGAAGCCGTCCATGCCGACCTGGTCGACGACGGCGCGCACGAAGCGCTCCCCGTCGCGGTACTGGCGGAGCTTGGCGTCGAGCCCGAGGAGCTTGCGCAGGGCCGCGTCGAGGCGCCCCGCGCCGCTGGCGCGCCGCTTCTGGAACTTCTCGCGGATCTCGGCGACGGAGGGCACGGCCTCGGGGCCGACGCCGTCCATGACGTAGTCGGCGTGCCCTTCGAGCAGGGACATCACGGCGGTGAGCCGGCCGAGGATCTCGCGCTGCTCGGGGGTCTGGACGAGGTCGACGAGCGAGCGCCCGCCCTCCTCCTCGCCGTCCTCGCCCTCCGGGCGGCCCCCGGAGAGCGACTGGGCCGCCTCGCGGAGCCGTTCGAGGACGGTCATCGGGTCCATCTCGGTGGCACCGAGGAACGACTGGATCTCCCCTTCGAGGTGGTCGCGCAGCCAGGGGACGGCCGTGAACTGCGTCCGGTGCGTCTCCTCGTGCAGGCAGACCCACAGCCGGAAGTCGTGCGGGTCGACCTCCAGCTCGCGCTCGACGTGGACGATGTTGGGGGCGACCAGCAGCAGCCGGCCGCCGCCCGCGGAGCCGGGCAGGTCGCGGGTGGCCGGGGCGAAGGTCTCGTACTGCCCGAGCACGCGCGAGGCCAGGAAGCCGAGCAGCATCCCGAGCTCGACGCCGGTGACCTTCCCGCCGACGGCGCCGAAGAGGGCCCCGCCGGGGGCGTTCGCGGTCGTCCGGCGCTCCTGCATCTTGCCGAGGAGCGGGGTGAGGAGGTGCCGGAAGCCGGCCACGTTGGCCTTGGCCCACCCGGCCCGGTCCACGACGAGCACGGGCGTGTCCGCGACGGGCGCGTCCTCGGGCATCATCCGGACGAACCGCCGTACGTGTCCCTCGGCGGCCCGCGCGTGCCGGCGCAGTTCGGCGACGACGGCCCGCGCCTCGTCCCGGGTCACCTCCGGTCCGGGCCGCACCAGCCGGGTCGCGGTCGATACCGCGAGATTCCAGTCGACCATCTCCGCACCACCGAGGCTCGTCATACGTCAACGGTACGTGGACCGGGCCCGCTGCGGAGGGGGTTGTGCACCGGGCTTCGGACCGTCCGCGCCCTGCTCCCCGCCCCGCAGCCTCCGGCCCCCGCCGTCAGCCGGCAGCCCTCAACCGGCAGCCCCGGCCGCGGGCCCGTCCCCCGCCCCCGCCAACCCGGCGGCCAGCCGGTCCAAGGCCCCCTGCGCCGCGTCCTTCCCGGGCGTCCCCTCCGCGAGGAAGGCGAAGGCGAGCAGCCGCCCGGTCGGCTCGACCACGATGCCGGCGAGCGAGTTCACCCCGTTGAGCGTGCCGGTCTTGGCGCGCAGCAACCCCGCGGCGGGGGAGTCGCCCGCGTTGCGGCCGCTGAGCGTCCCGGTGAACCCGGCCACCGGCAGGCCGGTCAGGACGGGCCGCAGGTCGGGCCGCGTGGGGTCGGCGGCCCGGGCGAGCAGGGCGGCCAGCAGGCGCGCGCTGACCCGGTCCTGGCGGGACAGGCCGCTGCCGTCGGCGAAGCGGGCGCCGCGCAGGGGGGCGCCGAGGGCGCGCAGCCGTGCGGTGACGGCCTGCTCGCCGCCCTGGAAGCTGGCGGGCTTCTTCTCGCCGAGCGCGGTCTGACGGGCCAGCGCCTCGGCGAGGTCGTTGTCGCTCTCGGTGAGCATGCGCTCGACCAGCTGGGCGAGCGGTGCGGAGGCGGTGTCGGCGACGGACGCGGCCTTGGCCGAAGCGCGTCCCGGGGCGATGTCGTCGGAGACCGCGATCCCGCGGGCGCGCAGGAGTCCGGCGAAGGCCTCGGCGGCCTCCCGGGCGGGGTCCGGGGCGCGGTCGGCCGTACCGGAGTACGAGTGGTCCAGGCGTGCCTCGTCGACCATCAGGGCGCTCAGCGGGGCGATGTTGTCGTTGTCGGCGCCGATGGGGTGGGCGGCGGGGCCGCTGTAGAGGGTGGTGTCGTAGGCCAGGCGTACGTCCTTCGCGCCGGCGCCGCGGGCCTTGAGGGCGCGGGCGGTCTCGTCGGCGAGCTCGACGAGGCTGCCGCCGGTGGGGCCGTGGCCGGCCGGGCCGGGCCCGGTGGCGCCGTCGGAGCCGGCGCCGCGCGGGGCGCGGGCGGTGAGGGTGGGGTCGCCGGCACCGACGAGGACGACCCGGCGGCCGTCGGGGTCGGCCAGCACCCGGGTCTCGATGCGGTGGTCGGGGCCGCGGCCGGCGAGGGCCGCCGCCGCGGTGGCGATCTTGATGGTGGAGGCGGGGGTCATGGGCCGGTCGGCGTCGGCGGCGTAGACGACCTGTCCGGTGGCCACGTCGAGGACGCAGGCGGTGCGGGTGGTGCCCAGGCCCGGATCCGCCATCAGGGGCGCCAGGGCCTTGCCCAGGGCCGTCGTACGGGCGGCGGTGAGGCCGGGCCCGGCGACCGCGGACAGCACGCCGGGGGCACTGGGTGCCACCGCGGGCTCACGGGGCCCCTGGGGGCCGCCGCGGCCGTGATGTGCGCCACCCGTGCGCTCGTGGGCGGCGGCCCAGGCCCGCTCGGCCTTACGCTGGCCGGAGTCCCAGGGCCCTGCGGCGGCCACGGCACCCGCCGCGAGGGCGAGACCGGCCGCGGCCGATCCCGCGGCGAGCCGCCACGTCGTTGTCAGCGGCACCTCGGACCAGCCCCTTTCGCGATCACACGACTGCGTGAGGGACACTTAACCACTGCGTCTTGCCGCGAGCATGGCACCCCGGCCCCCGGGTGGACGCGCTGTCACTCGAAGCACGTGATCATGGAGGAGCAGGACGTGGAGTTCGACGTCACCATCGAGATCCCCAAGGGTTCGCGGAACAAGTACGAGGTGGACCACGAGACCGGCCGGATCCGCCTGGACCGTCGCCTCTTCACCTCGACCAGCTACCCGACCGACTACGGCTTCGTCGAGAACACCCTCGGCGAGGACGGCGACCCGCTGGACGCGCTGGTCATCCTTGACGAGCCGACCTTCCCGGGCTGCCTGATCAAGTGCCGTGCGATCGGCATGTTCCGCATGACGGACGAGGCGGGCGGCGACGACAAGCTGCTGTGCGTGCCGGCCTCGGACCCGCGCGTGGAGCACCTGCGCGACATCCACCACATCTCCGAGTTCGACCGCCTGGAGATCCAGCACTTCTTCGAGGTCTACAAGGACCTGGAGCCCGGCAAGTCCGTCGAGGGCGCCAACTGGGTCGGCCGCGCCGAGGCCGAGGCCGAGATCGAGCGCTCCTTCAAGCGCCTGCAGGAGCACGGCGGCCACTGAGGCCCCCGGCTCTTCGCCGAGCCTTCCGGTTCCTGACGGAGCCGAGCTGAACGGGCGGTACCCCGGCACGGGGTGCCGCCCGTTCGCGTACCCGCGCCCCCGCCCACGCCCGTACCACCCCCCACACCCTCAGCTCACTCCCCCTCGACCCGCTTTCGCCATGGACGAAACGGTTCCGCATACTGATGATCGGGGTGGCCAGGGACAGGAGTGGGCGTGGCGGAGTCCGAGGGGGCAGAGGACCGCAAGCCGCGGTCGGACGAGGCGCACAGCGCGTTCGCGCCGCCCGACGGCGTGGCCGCGTCGCCGCCCGCCGAGGACGAGCACCCCACGTCGGAGTTCGCGGTCCCGGAGGGCCTGGAGCCCCCGCCGGCCGAGCTGGAGGGCTCCGCGTTCGCCCGTCCCGGCGCGTACGCCGCCCCGTCCGGCCCGCCGGGCCCGCCGGGCCACCAGGCCGCCGCGGACCTGCCGTTCGCCCGGATGACCGAGTCCCCCTGGCAGGACCGCATGCGCACGATGCTGCGCATGCCCGTCGGCGACCGGCCGGTGCCGGAGCCGGCCCAGAAGCACGGCGAGGGCGGCCCGGCCGTGCCGCGCGTCCTCGACCTGACCCTGCGCATCGGCGAGCTGATGCTGGCCGGCGGGGAGGGCGCGGAGGACGTCGAGGCCGCCATGCTCGCGGTGGCCCGCTCGTACGGGCTGGACCGGTGCGAGCCGACCGTCACCTTCACGATGCTGTCGATCACGCACCAGCCCTCGCTGGTCGACGACCCGGTCTCGGCCAGCCGCACGGTGCGCCGCCGCGGTACGGACTACAACCGGCTGGCGGCGGTGTTCCGCCTGGTCGACGACGTCAGCGCGCCCGAGGTCGACATCTCGCTGGAGGAGGCGTACCGGCGGCTGGCGGTGATCCGCCGCAACCGCCACCCCTACCCCGGCTGGGTGCTCACCGCTGCGGCGGGCCTGCTGGCGGGCGCGGCCTCGATCCTGGTCGGCGGCGGCGTGCTCGTGTTCTTCGCGGCCGCACTGGGCGCGATCCTGGGCGACCGGCTGGCATGGGTGTGCGCGGGGCGCGGGCTGCCGGAGTTCTACCAGTTCGTGGTGGCCGCGATGCCGCCGGCCGCGATCGGCGTGGCGATCAGCCTGACGGGCTGGGACGTGAAGGCCTCCGCGGTGATCACCGGTGGGCTGTTCGCGCTGCTGCCCGGGCGGGCCCTGGTGGCGGCCGTACAGGACGGCCTGACCGGCTTCTACATCACCGCCTCGGCACGCCTGCTGGAGGTGATGTACCTCTTCATCGGGATCATCATCGGCGTGCTGGCGGTGCTCTACCTGGGCCTGCAGCTGCACACCTCGCCGAACCCGGAGGAGGTCCTGCAGATCACCGAGCGGCCGCCGGTGCAGATCGCTGCCGCGCTGGTGCTCGTGTTCACGTTCGCGATCCTGCTGCAGCAGCCGTGGGCCACGGTGTGGATCGTGTCGCTGAACGGCGGGGTGGCCTGGGTGACGTTCGGGGCGCTGCACTACGCCGGCGGCATCCCGCCGGTGCCGTCCACCGCGGTCGCGGCGGGGCTGGTGGGCCTGTTCGGCCAGCTGTTCTCGCGCTACCGGTACGCGTCGGCGCTGCCGTACGTCACGGCGGCGATCGGGCCGCTGCTGCCCGGCTCGGCGACGTACTACGGGCTGCTGTCGATCGCGGAGGGCCGGCTGGACAAGGGCCTGGCCTCGCTGGTGAACGCGGCCGCGCTGGCGCTGGCCATCGCGATCGGGGTGAACCTGGGCGCGGAGATCTCGCGCCTGTTCATGCGCGGGCCGGTGCGCGCGAGCGCCGCCAAGCGCGGCGCGGCCAAGCGCACCCGCGGGTACTGAGCCCGCCCGGCCGCTGCGCGGCGCCTGCGGGGCGAAGGCCCGCAGCACACGGGGCACGACGAAGGCCCGGGGCGGCGGTCGCCCCGGGCCTCCGTGCGGAGTCTGCAGTGCGCGTACGGCGTCAGCGGCGCGCGTGGCGGCCGCGCTGCGGGGGCGCGGTGAACTCGGTGTCCTGGGCGCCGGCGGGGGCCGCGGGGGCGCTCTTCGCCTCGCGGCGGGCCTTGAGGACCTCGAAGGCGACCGGGACCACCGACACCAGGACGATCACCACCAGGATCGACTCGACGTGGTTCTTGATGAGGTCGATCTGGCCGAGCCAGTAGCCCGCCATCGTGACGCCGGCGCCCCAGCCGAGGCCGCCGATCACGTTGTACGTGATGAACGTGCGGTACTTCATGCGGCCGGCGCCCGCCACGATCGGCGCGAAGGTCCGCACGATCGGGACGAAGCGGGCCAGCACGATGGCCTTGGGGCCGAACTTCTCGATGAACTCGTGCGCCTTGTCGAGGTTCTCCCGCTTGAAGAGCCTCGAGTTCGGCCGGTTGAAGAGCTTGGGGCCGAAGAACTTGCCGATCAGGTAGCCCACCTGGTCGCCCAGCACGGCCGCCGCCACGATCAGCGTGACCACCAGCCAGAGCGGCTCCTCGATGTACTGGCCGTTGGCGACCAGCAGACCGGCGGTGAAGAGCAGCGAGTCGCCCGGGAGGAAGGCGAAGAGCCCCGACTCGGCGAAGACGATCGCCAGGATGCCGATCAGACCGAAGTTGGAGATCCAGTAGTCAGGGGACATCCACTCGGAGAGTCCGGTCGCGAGGGTCGTCGTGTACACGGGAATCCGGGCTCCTGGGATTCGGGGACAGGTGTGCCGTCGCGGGGACAGGTGCGCCGGGCGGTTGCCCACAATTATGAACGCGGCGGGCCCCCGCCCGGTTCCAGCCCGGAGGGGGGCTCCTTTGCCACCTTTTTACCGTCTGCGGCGCCCCTGCGGCTAGGGGGCTCTTCGGATCAGGCCCCGTGCCGCTCCGCGTTCGCGACGATGGCCGCGCTCAGGTACGCGGCCAGGCCCGGCCCTGCCTTGTCGATGTTCTCGGTGAAGCGGACGTCGGCGACGTACATCTCACCGAGGCAGCGGTGCATCGCGTGCGGGCAGTCGTAGAAGTTCCGGCTCATCTGCGCCCGGTGCTCCTCCGCGGCGTCCATGGCCGCCTCCGAGTCGGCCGGCTCCCCCGCCTCCATCAGGGCGAGGAGCCGCCCGTTGAGGGCGTCGCCCTCGGCCCGGATGCGCAGCCAGTCCTCCTTGGTGTACGTCGCGGTCCGGCGGGCGGACTCCTTGTAGGCGTCCGTGCCGCCCCACCGCTGCTCGGCCTCGTCGGCGTACTGCTCGGGGTCCTGGTCCCCGAAGACCTCGAAGCGCTCCTCGGGGGTCAGGTTGATGCTCATTCTGCGTGCCTCCATCGCCTGCTCGACGGCCTTGGCCATCTGCTGGAGCCGATCGATCCGGCCGGTCAGCAGCGCGTGCTGACGGCGCAGGTGCTCGTGCGGATCGGTGTCGGGATCGTCCAGCAGGACCGCGACCTCCTCGAGCGGGAAGCCGAGCTCCCGGTAGAACAGGACCTGCTGCAGCCGCTCGAGGTCGGCGTCGTCGTAACGCCGGTGCCCCGCGTGGTTGCGCCCGCTCGGGGAGAGCAGGCCGATCTCGTCGTAGTGGTGCAGCGTGCGCACCGTCACCCCGGCGAAACCGGCGACCTGGCCCACGGAATAGCTCATCGTTCCCGCTCCTGTCGTTCGGTACGCACTCCAGCCTGGCCCCTCACGCGGCGTGAGGTGCAAGCCCGGGCGGCGACGGAGGTGGGGTCGCGGCGGGGCCGGGTGGGGACCGCCGGGGCGGACGGCCCTCAGGCGTCCGTCGCGGCGGCGGCGACCAGCTCGAAGGCGGTCCGGCCGTCCAGGGACTCGCGGATGATGTCGGCGTGGCCGGCGTGCCGGGCGTGCTCCTCGACCAGGTGGAGCAGCAACCAGCGCATCGAGACCTTGCCCTCCTTCGGGAACCAGGGCTGGTCCGGCAGGGGGAAGGTGTCGTCGAGGCTGGACACGGCCGCGATGAAGTCCGCGAGCTCGGCGGCCACCCCGTCCCAGAAGGCCAGCACGCCCTCCACCGACTCGTCGCCGACCAGCCGGAAGCTGTCGGCCCAGGTGGACTCGTCGCGCTGCTTCTCGTTGGGCTTCTGCTGCGCCATCCGCAGCCAGTTGAGCTCGGTCTCCGCGACGTGCTTGAGCAGGCCGGAGAGGGACAGCTCGCTGGCGCTCGGGCGGCTGGCGGCCTGCTCGGCGGTGAGGCCGAGGACGGACCGCCGCAGGGCACCGCGCTGGGCCTCGACGAAGTTCAGGAGCGCGCCGCGCTCGTCGCCCTGGGATTCCGCGGGAACGTGAGTGACCATGACCGACCGCCGCCTTCGCGTCTGGCTTGCGCCTGCTTCCTTCTGACAGGAACGACGCTACGGGGGCTTGCGGTCAGCTTCTGTCCGCGATCACCCGCGGCACGGCGGGGAGAATTCCGCGGCTCAGGAGCGGCGTCCGCGGCGCAGGAAGCAGAAACGGTCCGCCCGCTCGGCTCAGAACGGGAAGTGCGAGCGCCCGTGCTGGATCGAGATCCACTTCTGGGTGGTGAAGGCCTCGACGGTCGCGTCCCCGTTCAGCCGCCCGAGCCCGGACGCCTTCTCCCCGCCGAACGCGGCCAGCGGCTCGTCCGAGATCGTGGAGTCGTTGACGTGGAACATCCCCGCCTCGACGCGCTTGGCGAAGCGCACGCCCCGCTCGACGTCGCGCGTGTGCACGGCCCCGCTGAGCCCGTAGGGGGTCGCGTTGGCCAGGCGTACGGCCTCGTCCTCGCCGTCGAACGGCACGAGCAGCGCGACCGGGCCGAAGATCTCCTGGCCCAGCAGGGGGGAGTCCTCGGGCAGGCCGGTCAGCACGGTCGGCTCGACGAGGTTGCCGCGGGTGGCGCCGCGGACGAGCGCGGTGGCCCCCTCCTCGAGCGCGCGGTCGACGAGCGCGGTCAGGGCGTCGGCCTGGAAGGGGTTGATCAGGGGGCCGATCTGCACGTCGTCCTCGTGCGGGTCGCCGGTGTTGAGGGAGCGGACCCGCTTGACGAACCGCTCGGTGAAGTCGTGCTCGACCGCCCGGTCCACCAGGATGCGGTTGGCGGCCATGCAGACCTGCCCCTGGTAGACGAAGCGGCTGAAGACGGCCGCGTCCACGGCGTAGTCGAGGTCGGCGTCGTCGAGGACGACGAGCGCGCTGTTGCCGCTGAGCTCGAGGACGGTGCGCTTGAAGTGCTTGGCCGCGACGGCGCCGACGTGCCGGCCGACCCGGTCCGAGCCGGCGAAGGAGATCACCTTGGGCACGGGGTGGGTGAGCAGCGCGTCGCCTATCTCGGCGATGTCGGTGACCAGGACGTTGAGGAGGCCGGCGGGCAGGCCCGCGTCCTCGAAGAGCCTGGCGATGACCCCGCCGCCGGTGACCGGGGCGTTCTGGTTCGGCTTGATGACGACCGCGTTGCCCAGGGCCAGGGCGGGGGCCACGGACTTCAGGGTGACCAGGAAGGGGAAGTTGAACGGGCTGATGACCGCGACCACGCCGACGGGCAGCCGCTCGACCCGGTTCTCCTTGCCCTCCACCAGGGAGGGCAGGATCCGTCCCTCGGGCCGGACGGCGAGCTGGATCGCCTCGCGCAGGAACTCCTTGGCGAGCCAGACCTCGTAGCGGGCCTTGGCGCGGGTGCCGCCCAGCTCGTCGATCATCGCCTCGACGAGCTCGTCCTCGCGCTCCTCGGTCAGGCGCAGCACGCCCTCGATGACGGCGCGTCTGGCGTACGGGCTGACCTGCGCCCATTCGCGCTGGGCGCGCTCGGCGGCCCGGTAGGCCTCGTCGACCTGCTCGACCGTGGCGACGGTGATCGCCGCGAGCTTCTCGCCGTTGTAGGGGTTGACGTCGATGATGTCCCACGAGCCGGTACCGGCAAGCCACTGCCCGTCGATGTACTGGTGAGCCAGCTCGGTGAATATGGACATGTCATCCCTTACTGCGAGCGCGCACCGTTGCGCTGCACTGGCGCCTGAATGGCCGTCATCCTACTTGCGTGTCAAGAAAGTTGGAGCAGACCTCGGAGAAGATCCCGGGTCGCCCCGGGGTCGGGGCAGTCCCCCTGCAGGCGCTCCATCGCCCGTCCGTACTGGGCCACCTCGTCGTCCTTGTCGAGGTAGAGGGCACTGGTGAGCTGTTCGAGGTAGACGATGTCCTGGAGGTCGGACTCGGGGAAGCGCAGGAGCGTGAACGCCCCGCTCTCGCCCGCGTGACCGCCGAAGCTGAAGGGCATGACCTGGAGCCGCACGTTCGGCCGCTGGGAGATCTCGATGAGGTGCTCCAACTGGCCGCGCATGACCCCCCGGTCGCCGTACGGACGGCGCAGGGCCGCCTCGTCGAGGACCGCGTGGAACTGCGGCGCGCTCTCGGAGACGAGGACCTTCTGGCGTTCGAGGCGGAGCGCCACCCGGCGGTCGATCTCGGCGGCCGAGGCCCCGGGCATGCCGCGGCTGACGACGGCGTGCGCGTACGCCTCGGTCTGCAGCAGGCCGTGCACGAACTGCACTTCATAGATACGGATGAGGGAGGCCGCGCCTTCGAGGCCGATGTACGTCTGGAACCAGCCCGGCAGCACGTCGCCGTAACTGTGCCACCAACCGGCCGCGTTGGCCTCGCGCACGAGACCGAGGAGCGACTCGCGCTCCGCGCCGTCGGTGACCCCGTAGAGCGTCAGCAGGTCCTCTACGTCTCTGGCCTTGAAGCTCACCCTTCCCAACTCCAGACGGCTGATCTTCGATTCTGATGCGCGGATCGAGTAGCCGGCCGCCTCACGGGTGATCCCACGGGATTCACGCAGTCGCCGCAGCTGTGATCCCAGGAGGATGCGTCGCACCACGGAGCCGCTGTTCGACTCTCCTGCGGTCACTCTCCAGCCCTCCCCATCTCGCTCGTGCCCCCGGCGCCCACCGGCGCGAGGGGCTGCCTGCGGGACCCCCGTACCCCGGGCCCGAAGTCTGCCACCAAAACGCAGCCGCCCGTACTCGTTCTGTAACGGAATCCGGCTTCCTGGAAAAGAAGTCCGTAAGTCGGCGTAGGAAGAAATGGGCAAGAAGCATCACGGGAGCGGACACGTCCGGCGCGTGCACGTGCATCTGCCCTTGCATCTGCCCATCGCATTCGGAACCATGGTTGGCGCGTACCGTGCGTCTCTCGCGCGGGCGCAAGGCGCCACCCCGCAGTACCGCTCCGTCCGCGACTCCCGGGAGTGCCTCGCATGGGGACGAATGGATCGACCATGCTCGAGCCCTTACGGCAGGGGCTGCCCCCGGTCGACCCCTCGGCCGTCTCCGGGTCCGCGTCCTGCGCCCTGCCCGCCCAGTTCGAAGCGGTGCGGGGCGCCCGTTCGTTCACGAGATCGACCCTCTCCCAGTGGGGCCTCGACGACCGGTTCGACGACGTCGCGCTGGTGGTCTCCGAACTCGTCACCAACGCCCTGCGGCACGCCCTGCCGGCGGGCGTGGGCGCGGCGCCCGAATCGGGCGTACGGCTGCACCTCATGAGGTGGAGCACGCGCCTGGTGTGCGCGGTGCGCGATCCGAGCGAGGACTGCCCGGCACCGGGCGAGGGCGAGGGCTTCTCCCCGGAGCGGCTGGACGAGAACTGCGACCTGGAATCGGGGCGCGGACTGTTCCTGGTGGACTCGTACAGCGACGGCTGGGGCTGGCACCCGCTCGCCGGGCGGCTGACGGGCAAGGTGGTCTGGGCGCTGTTCATGCTGCACGACTGAGCCGCGGCGGCGCGTGCGTACGCCGCCGGCACACACCGGCACACGGAGGAGGCGGGGTTCCGCCGGCCCGGTAGGGGCCGACGGGACCCCGCCCCTTTTGCGTGGCGCGCTTGCCGCGTACGCCGGGACGCCTCGGCCGGCGGCGCTCAGGGCGGCCCAGGGTGGTCGGGGCGGCCAGGGCGTTCAGGGTGGCCAGGGCGTTCCGGGCGTTCAGGGCGTTCAGGGTGCGATGAGGTGGTCGAACTCGCCGTCCTTGATGCCGAGCAGCATCGCCTCTATCTCGGCCGGCGTGTAGACGAGGGCCGGGCCGTCCGGGTGCCGGGAATTGCGGACGGCGACATTCCCCCCGGGAAGTTTGGCGAACTCCACGCAGGAGCCCTGCGAGTTGCTGTGTCGGCTCTTCTGCCAGACGACTCCGCCGAGTTCTGTGGCGGCCATGCCGTTGTACGCGTGGTCCACAGGAATCCCCCGATAGTGCAGATGTCAACTCCACCGGATCATAGCTGTGTTCATATGCTGCTGCATGGGCAGATGCACGTGCACGCGGGGTGTCCCCCTGGTCACGCGGCGGTTCGGGGCGGCCCGGAACCGTGGGGCAAAAGGGCAATTTCCCGGGCGTTCCCGATGGTGCGGGCGGCTTGCCGTGCCTGCCGGGCGTCACACGTGTCACACGGCAGTCGCGAATTTTCCCGTTCTCCGAGATGAATTTCCGGAGGGGTTCGGTTCCGCGTCGGGCGTATGTGATCCCCGCCGCATCCCACGGGTTCCGCACCGCCTTCAGCGGATTGCGTGACGCGGCGCGGCAGCGCGCCCCGTCATTCCTTCGGGGGCCGGGGGAAGCGGCGGCGAGGTCGCTGTCGGAGCACACCCGCGCCGCCTCAGCGGTCCTCAGGTCAACGGGCCTCCCGCCCGATACGGCCGCGCCGCCCGCCCATGTCGGCACGGTCCGCCGCCGCGGTGCCGTCCAGCCAGCCCGCCTCGTCGGTGGCGCCCCGCAGCCGGGTGGTCGTGGTCCGCGGGAACATCTCCTCCGCCCGCGCGCCGACCGCCACGTCCCGCGCCGCCAGCACCGGCAGCAGCGCGTCCGCCCGCTCCCCCGCCTCCGCGCGCACGGCTTCCGCCACGTGCTCGGCCGCCTCCGCCAGCCGGTGCCCGACCCGGCTCGCGTACGCCAGGAAGAAGGACTGCCGGAACGTCTTCGTCCGCTTGCGGCCGCCGGCCCGCTGGCCCGCCTCGGCCCGGGTCATCGCCGCCGTGCCCTGCACCAGCAGCGACGTGTGGAGCAGCTCCACGGCCTCCAGGTCGCTCTCGAAGCCGACCACCGTCGAGAACCCGAAGGCCGAGTTCCACACCGCCCGGCACCGGTTGGCCGTGGCCACCGCGTCCAGGAGCACCGCCTTGGCCTCCTCGTACGGCGGCTCGACGCCGATCCGGCACGCCCCGGGGCGCTGTCCGGGCCGGGCCAGGGAGGCCTCGTCGATGGTGTGCCGGGCCATCAGCTCCTGGGCCTTGGCGCTCAGCGCCTCGGCCTCCTCGGGATAGGTCGTCGCCTCGGCCTTGGCCAGCAGCGCCCGGATCCGCCCGAGGGTCTTCGGGTCGCCGTGCTCCAGCGGTACGGCCGCCAGCGGATCGCCCGGCACCGGCCCCACCGGCTCGACCGAGGGCAGCCGCACCAGCAGCCGCAGCGTCTCCAGCAGCGCGGTGGCGAGCGTGAACCGGTCCGCCGACTCGCGCCGGGCGAGCCCCTCCGCGTACTCGGGGTCACTCCCCCACCAGGCCCCGGCGCCACCGAGCTCGGCGAGCTGCGCGGTCCAGCGCTCCGAGAGCTGCCCGGCGCCGTAGCGCCGGCCCTCGGCGGCGATCAGGTCGAGGGCGAGGCGCTCGTGGCGCTCGTCGAGGTCGCGCCGCACCAGCCGGAGCACGTCGGCGGGCTGCCACCCACGCTCCCAGGCGGTACGCACGAACGCCGAGCCGCGCGCCAGCAGCTCGCGGCCGGTCTCCGACCAGCCGGCGGCATCGGCGGCCAGGAGCGAGGCACCGGTGTCGAGGCCGGTGTCGTCCTGGGAGTAGAGGGCTGCGGCGAAGGCACGGTCGACGACCGGGTCAGACGGGTTCACACGCCCAGCCTCGCACGCCCCGCCACCGACCCCCCTCCCGCCTCCCACCACCCACTGTCCACAGCCTGTGGACAGTGGATCGACACCACACCACACACCACCCGCACCCGCACCCGCACCTGCACCCGCACCGGTGAACCAGGCGACCCGACCCAACTGCCCCCGCTGCCGGAATGCCCTCGCTGTCAGTCCCCGGTGGCACACTCGCACCCGTGAGCGAACGGTGGGCACTGGGCCCGGCCACGAACCGCACCAGGGACGAGGCCCGAACCAACGACGCGGCCGGAGACACCAACGAGGCCCGGAACACCGACGAGGCCGAAGGCGTCGCATACGTCCCCCTCACCCCCGACGGCCTCCCCGCCGCCCCCGTCCGGACCGCCCCGGACGCCGCCACCGCCGTACGCTCCGCCCCGCCCGGCACGCGCTGGGTCTGGCGGTCCACCGCCGAGGTGTACCCCCAGCTCCTCTCCGCCGGCGTACGCGTCGAGCGGTGCTACGACGTCGAGGACGCCGAACTCCTCCTCCTGGGCCACGAGGGCCGGTTCGGCGAGCCCCGCTCCGCGGCCGCCGCCTGGGCGCGGCTGCGCGGGGCGCCCGTACCCCCCGACCCGCCGCAGCGGGCAGCCACGCCCCAGTCGCAGTCGTCGCTGTTCGACCCGGCCTCCGCGGCCGCCCCGCCGCTGCCGTTCGAAGCCCTGCTGGAGGTGTACGCCGACCAGGTCCGCCGGCACGCGGCGACCGCCCGCCCGGAGCGGGTCCGGCTGTTGACCGCCGCCCAGTCCGCGGGCGCGCTGGTGGCGGCGGAGATGAACGCGGCGGGCATACCGTGGCGGGCCGACGTGCACCGGGCCGTGCTGACCGAGCTCCTCGGGGAGCGGTACGCGGGGCGGGGTGAGCCGCGCCGCCTCGCCGAGCTGGCCGACGAGGTGTCCCGCGCCTTCGGGCGCCGGGTCCGCCCCGACCTGCCCGCCGACGTGGTCAAGGCCTTCGCCGAGGCGGGTATCAAGCTCCGCTCCACCCGCCGGTGGGAGCTCCAGGAGGTCGACCACCCGGCCGTCGAGCCCCTGATCGCGTACAAGAAGCTGTACCGGATCTACACCGCGCACGGCTGGTCCTGGCTCCAGGACTGGGTGCACGACGGCCGCTTCCGGCCCGAGTTCGTACCCGGCGGCACGGTCACGGGCCGCTGGGTCACCAACGGCGGCGGCGCGCTGCAGATCCCCAAGGTGATCCGCCGGGCGGTGGTCGCGGACCCGGGTTGGCGGCTGGTGGTCGCCGACGCCGACCAGATGGAGCCCCGCGTGCTGGCGGCGATCTCCCGTGACCCGGGTCTGATGGAGGTGGCCGGGCAGCCGGGCGACCTGTACAAGGCCGTGTCCGACCGGGCGTTCTCCGGTGACCGCGAGATGGCCAAGCTCGCCGTGCTCGGCGCCGTGTACGGGCAGACCTCCGGCGACGGCCTCAAGAACCTGGCCGCGCTGCGCCGCCGCTTCCCGAGGGCGGTGGCGTACGTGGACGAGGCCGCGAAGGCCGGCGAGGAGGGCCGGCTCGTCCGGACCCACCTGGGGCGCACCTGCCCGCCCGCGGCCGGCTCCGACCCGGACGGGGCGGACGGGGCCGGCGGCGAGGCGGGCCTGCCGCAGTACGACCCGGCGGCGGTCGGCCCCGGTGACGACGGCACCGGCGGCAGCGACGGCAGCGGCCGGGGCCGGGACGGCTGGGGCCCGGGGTACGCCTCCTCCGACGCCCGGGCCCGGGGCCGGTTCACGCGCAACTTCGTGGTGCAGGGCAGCGCCGCCGACTGGGCGCTGCTGATGCTGGCTGCGCTGCGGCAGGCCACCGCCGGCCTGCGGGCGGAGCTCGTGTTCTTCCAGCACGACGAGGTGATGGTGCACTGCCCGGCGGAGGAGGCCGAGGAGGTGGCCCGGGCGATCCGCACGGCCGGCGACCTGGCCGGGCGGATCGCCTTCGGGGAGACCCCCGTGCGCTTCCCGTTCACGACGGCCGTCGTGGAGTGCTACGCGGACGCCAAGTGACCACGTAGCACCTCCGCAACCAGCCCTGCCGCCCCCGGCCGGCCCCTCCGGCCCGCCCGACCAGCCCATCCGGCCGCCCCACCAGCCAACCCCCTGACCAGCCCCTCCAGCCGGCCCCGCTGCAGGCCCCCGGCCCTGGACCGGCGCGCTTTCCCCGCTAACCCTGCCGCTTCCAGACCTCACTCAGCGCGACGGCCTTCAGCTGCTCCATCGTCAGCGCGGGCTCGGCCCGTGTCGCGGCCTTGTTCTGGGACCCGGCGTTGAAGGCCGAGACGACCACCCGCAGGCCGTCGGTGCGGATCGTGTCCACAGTCCACCAGACGACGCCCTGGCCGCCCTTCTCGCCCGGACGCTGCATGAGCCGGACCTTGGTGCCGTCGGCGAGCTGGCTCACCGACGAGTCGCCGGCCGGGAAGAGCTCCTGCTCCACGTCGCCCATGCGCGGCTGGACGTTGATCTGCACGAGCGAGCGGCCCTTGCCGTCGTCCACCACAGCGTAGGTGGCGTCGCCGTCGCCGCCCTTGTCCACCACGCGCAGCCCCTTGGGGAGCAGGGTCAGGAACGGCTCGCGGACGTGCAGCGCCCGTACGGGGTCGCCGCCCCCGGGGGCCGCGGGCGGCGCGTACAGGTCCCGCACCACGGGCGTCCACTTGGGCGAGGTGACCAGGGACTTCAGCTGGGCGGGGGTGAGCGGCGGCTTCGGCCGGGTGATCGGCGAGTCCTTCTCGGCGGCCGCGTTGTACTCGCTCGCGTCGACGACGTAGCCGTCCTTGGTCGTCAGGACGGCTCGCCAGTTCTTGGTCTCCACCCGGCGGTCGGGGTACTCGTACCCCTGGAAGACCATCAGCCGCGAGCCGCCGGGGAGCTTCTCCTCCGTGCAGGCGTCGAACTCGATGTCGTTCTTGCCCGGGCAGGCGGTCATGTCCGCGAGCGCCTGGCTGCCGGGGGTGAAGCGGTTGAAGGAGACCGACACGGCCGCCTTCCCCTTGCCGTCGTCGAACACCCCGGCCGCGTACGGGCCGGACTCGCGGGTGCCCCGGCCCCGGGTGTCCGTCAACCGGCCCGCGGGCAGCAGCTGCTTGAGGATCGCCACGAGCTGCTCGCCGCTGTACTTGCCCGAGCCGCCCGCGGGCCCCTTGTCACCGGCCGGGCCGGAGCCCTCGTCCACCGAGGGGGCCGCCGCCACGGAAGTGCGGTCGGTCCCGCCCCCGACCGTCCCGGCGGCGTACGCGCCCGCGCCGGCCACCACGGCGAAGCTCAGCACGCTCCCGGTGACCAGAGCGGCCCGCCGGCGCACCAGCCGGCGCCGGCCGTACCGCTCACCGCCCTCGATCAGATGGCTGTGCTGCTCGGCGGCGAAAGCGTCTCCGGTCTGGCGGAGGGCCTGCTCGAACTCGTCTTCGAAGGGCATGCGGAACCACACCTTCCTGGCGTGTTGGTGACGTCGTGTGAGGGAGTACGGGCGGGGCGGTACGGCAGGCGCGCGGTGGCGCCGACCCCTCGCCCTCAGCGCAGTGCGAACTCGCCCAGGCTCCCGCCGAGCTGCTCGCGCAGCCGGGACAGCGCGCGGGAGCAGCGGGTCCGGACGGCGGCGGAGCTCAGATTCATGGCCTGGGCGGTCTCCTCGATGCTGCGGTCCTCCCAGTAGCGGAGCACCACCACCGCGCGGTCCTTGGGCGCGAGCCGCCCGAGCGCGTCGAGCAGCGTGATCCGCAGCGCCGGATCGGCGGCCGGCGCCGCGGCGGTGTCCGCGCCCGGCAGTTCCCCGTGGGGACGCTCGGAGGAGGAGTAGCGGCGGCGGTGCGTGAGGTAGACGCGCACGAGGACGGTCTGGGCGTACGCGGCAGGGTTGTCGATCCGCCCGATCCGGCGGCCCCACAGCACGTACATGCGCCCCAGGGTCTCCTGCACGAGGTCCTCGGCGAGGTGCGTGTCGCCACTCGTGAGCAGGCAGGCCGAGCGGTACAGGTGCCCGGTGCGCGCCGCGGCGAACGCGCGGAACCCGTCCGTGCGGGACCGACCCATCCTTCTCCCCCGTCCCCGGCGCGCGCCGACTGCGCGCCCTCACTCCCTACGACGCGCCGAGCCCGCCGAAATGTTTCACCCCTCTTTTATTCGCCCCCAGTTGAGCCACGACCTCCTCCCCACCCACACGCACACCCGCCCCCGGAGTCAGTCGCCGAGCCCGTGGAAGTACACGTGGAACTCCTCCCGGACGAACCCCTCCGCCTCGTAAAGACCCTGCGCGACGTGGTTGTCGTACGCCGTCTCCAGCTGCACCCCGGCCACGCCGGCCGCCCGGGCCCGGTCGAGCGCGGCGCGCAGCAGGGCCCGCCCGGCGCCGGTGCGGCGGCCGGCGGGGGCGACGTACAGGTCGTACAGGACCCAGATCGGGCGCATCTCCAGGGAGGAGAAGGTGGGGTAGATCTGCGTGAAGCCCACGACGGTGCCGTCCGGGCGCTCGGCGAGCAGCACGATCGACTCGCCCTTGGCCATCCGCTCGGCGAGGTACGCCCGCGGCCGCCCGGGGTCGGCTACCGGCACCTCGTAGAACTCGAGGTACCCGAGGAAGAGCTCGCTCAGGACCCCCAGGTCCGCCGCCCCGGCCTCCCGCACCACGACCTCGCCCGGACCCGACTCCGGCCCACCGAGGGGACCGCTGCCACTGCTGTGATCGCTCATCGGATCACCCTAGGACGGTTCCTGGGGCCAGAGCCGCCCGCAGCCACCCCGCGAAGACCGAGAAACCCGCAAAGACCGCCGAAAACCCAAGAAACCCCAGCCCGGACGAGGTCCGTGCTGGGGTTTCGCTGGAGCCGCCTTCGGGATTCGAACCCGAGACCTACGCATTACGAGTGCGTTGCTCTGGCCAACTGAGCTAAGGCGGCACACCACCGATGGAGCCCTCCCGCGAGGGAGTGGTGCGCTACAGCGGCGACGGCAAGTCTACATGGTGATTCGGGATGCCCCGCACCAGCTCATCAGCAGCGTTTGCCGTCGGCCGGCGGGGTGCCTTCGAGAAGGTAGCGGTTGATCGCCGTGTCGATGCAGTCGCTGCCGCGCCCGTACGCCGTGTGGCCGTCGCCGTCGTACGTCAGGAGCGTGCCGGAGTCGAGCTGGGAGGCGAGCGCCTTCGCCCACTTGTAGGGGGTCGCCGGGTCCCGGACCGTGCCCACGACCACGATCGGCGCGGCTCCCTTCGCCTCCAGCCGGCGCGGCGTCCCGGTGGGCTCGACCGGCCAGTACGCGCAGTTCAGCGCGGCCCACGCCAGACCCGGGCCGAAGGTCGGCGAGGCCTTCCTGAAGGACGGCAGGGCGGCGGTCACGGCCTGCGGCCCGCTGAAGGCGGGCGGCAGGTCCAGGCAGTTGACGGCGGCGTTCGCGAACATCAGGTTCTGGTACGAGCCGTCCGGCTCCCGCTCGTAGTAGCTGTCGGCGAGGGCCAGCAGCCCCGCGCCGTCGCCGTTCTGCGCCTGCGCGATCGCCTCGCGCAGCTGGGGCCACGCGCTCTCGTCGTACATCGCGGCGATCACACCGGTGGTGGCGAGGGCCTCGCCGAGGGTGCGCTTCTCGCCCGTGGCCACGGGCTGGGCGTCGAGCTTCTTGAAGAAGTCCTGCAGGCGGCGCGCCTGGTCATCGGGGCCGCCGCTGCCGAGCGGGCAGTCGGCGTGCTTGGCGCAGTCCTTCGCGAAGGACCGGAACGCGGTCTCGAAGCCCTCCGTCTGGTCGCGGTTGAGCTCCAGGGCCGACCGGGTGGGGTCCATCGCGCCGTCGAGGACCAGGCGGCCGACACGGCTCGGGAACAGGTCGGCGTACGTGGCGCCCAGGAGGGTGCCGTACGAGGCTCCGACGTAGTTCAGCTTCCGGTCGCCCACCACCGCGCGCAGCAGGTCCATGTCGCGGGCCGCCTCGACGGTGGAGACGTGCGGGAGCACGGTGCCCGAGCGCCCCTCGCAGCCGGCCGCGAACCGCTTGAACGCCGCCACCAGCCTGCTCTGCTCCGCCTGGTCGTCCGGGGTCTGGTCGACCTGCGTGTACGCGTCCATCGCCGGCCCGTCCAGGCAGGTGACCGGCGCGCTGCGGGCCACGCCGCGCGGGTCGACGGCGACCATGTCGTACCGGGCCCGGACGGCCGCGGGGTAGCCGATGCCGGCGTAGCCCTGGAGGTAGGCGATCGCGGAGCCGCCGGGGCCGCCCGGGTTGACCAGCAGCGAGCCGAGGCGCTTGCCGGGGCCGGTGGCCTTCTTGCGCGCGACGGCGAGGGCGATGTCCTTGCCGCCCTGCGAGGCGGGGCGGTCGTAGTCCAGCGGGGCCTTGAGCGTGGCGCACTCGAACCCGGGCGCGCCGCAGGCCCGCCAGCTGAGCTTCTGCGCGTAGTACGGGGCCAGGGCGGCCGGGGTCGCCTCCGGGCGGGCCGACTCCCCCGTCTGCCCGGCCAGCCGGCCCGGGGCCGGGACGGAGGCGGCCGCCTCGGAGCCCGAGCCACCGGCCGTACAGCCGGAGACGAGCAGTCCGGCCGCCGCGATCAGGGTCCCGGTGGTACGCAGCACGCGCCTGGTGTCCATCCCCGGAGCCTAGCCTTCCGGCGCGCGACGGGTCCCTTACCGGCCCGTACGGGTGACGTGCGGGGCGAACCGACGACGGTCGCCCGCGGCGTGGCGGAGGGGGCCCGGCGCGTCCCCGCGGCGGCCGGGCCTCGGTGGCGACCGGGGTGTCGGTCGGAGTGTGAGCCGGGGGGGGCGGTCAGGGTGCCCGCGGGGGTGTCAGCCGGCGCGCAGGGCCATCGTCATCGCCTCCACCGCCAGCAGCGGGGCCACGTTCCGGTCGAGGGCGTCGCGGCAGGCGATGATCGCCTCGATCCGGCGCAGCGTGCGCTCCGGGCCGCCGGCGCGGGCCACCCGGTCGAGGTCCTCCCGCAGCTCCACGTTGGCCAGGGCCACACCCGAGCCGAGCTGGAGCGCGAGCACGTCCCGGTAGAACCCGGTGAGCTCGACGAGGGCGCTGTCGAGGCTGTCGCGCTGGGTCCGGGTGCGGCGGCGCTTCTGCCTGTCCTCCAGCTCCTTCATCACCCCGGCGGTGCCGCGCGGCATCCGCCCGCCGGTGCCGGCCGCGGCGCCGAGCGCGGCGCGCAGTTCCTCGGTCTCCTTGGCGTCGATCTCCTCGGCGACCTGCTTGGCGTCCTCGGAGGCCGCGTCGATCAGCTCCTGGGCGGCCTTGAGGCAGCCGCCCACGTCGTCGACCCGCATCGGCAGCCGCAGCACCGCCCGGCGCCGCTCACGGGCCCGCTCGTCGGTGGCCAGGCGGCGGGCCCGGCCGATGTGGCCCTGGGTGGCCCGGGCCGCGGCGGCGGCCACGTCGGGCTCGATCCCGTCCCGGCGCATGAGGACGTCGGCCACGGCCTGGACGGACGGGGTGCTCAGCGTCAGATGCCGGCAGCGGGACCGGATGGTGGGCAGCACGTCCTCCAGCGAGGGCGCGCAGAGCAGCCACACGGTGCGCGGGGCGGGCTCCTCCACGGCCTTGAGCAGGACGTTCCCGGCCCCCTCGGTCAGCCGGTCGGCGTCCTCCAGGACGATCACCTGCCAGCGGCCGACGGCGGGCGAGAGCTGGGCCCGGCGGACCAGGTCGCGGGTCTCCTTGACGCCGATGGAGAGCAGGTCGGTGCGGACGATCTCCACGTCGGCGTGGGTGCCGACGAGCGTGGTGTGGCAACCGTCGCAGAACCCGCAGCCGGGCTCCGCGCCGAGGGCCCGGTCGGGGCTGGTGCACTGCAGGGCGGCGGCGAAGGCCCGCGCGGCGGTGGCCCGCCCGGATCCGGGCGGGCCGGTGAAGAGCCAGGCGTGGGTCATCTTCGAGGCGGGCGGTGCGGGGTCGCCGGCCTCGGCAGCGGTCACGAGCGCGTCGGCGTCACGCGCGGCGGCGGCGAGCTGGGCCGTGACGCGTTCCTGGCCCACGAGGTCGTCCCATACGGGCATGGGGGCCTCCTTCCTGCCGCGCCGGTACCTCCCGCGCCGCCTCCCATTCTGTCCCCTCCCACCGACACCCCACCGCCGGCGCCCCCTGCCACCCCGCAGTACGTCCAGCTCCGCCGGTGTTCGAGACTCGGGATCACCCGCCCACGAGGTCGCCCCTCCAGCCCCGCCGACAGCCCACGCTCAAGGGCCCCCCACCCGACCTCGCCGGCGTCCGAAGCCCAGGACCACGACCCGGCCTCACCGACGTCCGAAGCCCAGGACCACGACCCAACCTCACCGACGTCCGAAGCCCAGGACCACGACCCAACCTCACCGACGTCCGAAGCCCAGTGAGGCGCGGGGTCTGGGGCGGAGCCCCAGGAGGGCCGGCGCGCAGCGCCCGGCCCGGGACCGGGGCGGAGCCCCGGGGAGCGGCGTCCGTGGTCGCAAACCACGGTTGCGGGAAGGGGCGGGGAGGGGCGATCAAACCCCCGAGAGCCTCAGCGGCGCCGACCCCGCCCGCCCTCCGGGTCGTCCCCCTCGTCTCCGGCCCCACGCGGCCCGAGCAGCTCGTCGGCCAGCGTCGGCAGGTCGTCCAGCGGAGTCTCCTCCGCCCACGCCGGCCGCGGCCGGCCGGCCCGCCCGGAAGCGTCCGGAACCGGCAGCTCCGCCGTACGGTCGTTCCCGCCAGCCGCCGGGGCCTCGTCACGGAAGATGCCCGGCGGCACCCGGTCCACGGGGGCCTCCGCCGACCCGCCGGTCGCCCAGCGGTCCTCCCGCACGGGCGGCAGCTTGGCCGTCTCGGCCACGTCGCGGTCGTCCCGCACCGGCGGGAGCACCGCGGTCTCCGCCACGTCGCGGTCGTCCCGCACCGGCGGGAGCACCGCGGTCTCCGCCACCGCGGTCTCCGCCGCGTCCCGGTCGTCCCGCACCGGCGGCAGCACCGCGGTCTCCGCCGCGTCGGGCCGGGCTCCGAGCTCCTGCGGGGCCGGAACGGTCTGGGTGACCTCTTCCGAGCCGACGACGGGCGTCTCGACCGTGACCGCCTCGGAGGGCTCCACCGGCTCCTTCCGCAGCGGGACCTTCCTCGCGGCGGACACCCCACCCGAATCCCGCACCGCACCCGAATCCCGCACCGCACCGGAATCCCGCACCGCCCCGGCCGAAGCCGCGTCCGAAGCCGCAGCCGAAGCCGCAGCCACCGCCGCCGCGGCCGCCTCCGCCTGCCGGCGGGCCTCCTCGGCCGCCAGCAGGGCCTCCTCCGCGCGCCGCTGCTTCTCCCGACGCCGCTCCTCGGCCTCGGCCCGCAGCCGGGCCTCCTCCTCGGCCTGCCGCCGCAGCCGCTCGGCCTCGGCCGCACGGGCCTTCTCCTCCGCCTCGCGGCGGGCCTGCTCCTCGGCGGCGACCCGGCGCGCCTCGGCCTCCGCCGCCCGACGGGCGGCCTCCGCCTCCGCGGCCCGACGGGCCGCCTCCTCAGCGGCGATCTTGCGGGCGGCCTCCGCGGCGGCCGCGGCCTCAGCGGCCAGCCGTGCCTTCTCGGCCTCCTCGGCAGCCTTGCGCGCGGCAGCCTCCTCGGCGGCCTTCCGCGCCGCCTCCGCCTCCGCGGCCTTGCGGGCGGCCTCTTCCTCCGCGGCCCTGCGCGCCTCTTCCTCGGCGGCCTTGCGCGCGGCCTCCTCGGCGGCCTTCCTGGCCTCCTCGGCCGCCCGGCGGGCCTCCTCCCGCGCCTGGATCTCCGCTTCCGACAGCGGCAGCATCCGGTCCAGCCGGTGCCGTACGACCGTGGTCACGGACTCCGGGTCCTGGCCCGCGTCCACGACGAGGTAGCGCCCGGGATCCGCCGCGGCGAGGGTCAGGAAGCCGGCCCGTACCCGCTGGTGGAACTCCTCCGGCTCCGACTCCAGCCGGTCCGGCGCCTCCGTGAAGCGCTCACGCGCGGTCTGCGGGGAGACGTCGAGCAGCACGGTCAGGTTCGGGACCAGGCCGCCGGTCGCCCAGCGCGAGATCCGCGCGATCTCCACCGGGGACAGGTCCCGGCCGGCGCCCTGGTAGGCCACCGAGGAGTCGATGTAGCGGTCCGTGATGACCACCGCGCCGCGCTCCAGCGCCGGGCGGACCACCGTGTCCACGTGCTCGGCCCGGTCGGCCGCGTACATCAGCGCCTCGGCCCGGTGCGAGAGCCCGGCGGACGACACGTCCAGCAGGATCGAGCGCAGCCGCTTGCCGACCGGCGTGGCGCCCGGCTCGCGCGTGACGACCACCTCGTGGCCCTTGCTGCGGATCCACTCCGTCAGCGCCTGCACCTGGGTGGACTTGCCGGCCCCGTCGCCGCCCTCCAGGGCGATGAAGAAGCCGCTGCCGGACGGCGCCTGGGCCGGCTCACCGCCCAGCAGGGCCTCCTTGACGTCCCGCCGCAGCGGCACGCCCGACCGGTCGTCGACCCGGGTCAGCACGATCACCGCGACCGGCAGCAGCAGCGCACCGACCAGCATCAGGCCGAAGGCGGCACCGCCGTGCGCGAACACGAAGGAGCCGCCGCCCAGCCGGTGCGGCCCTATGGCCGCGGCGAAGAGGGGGGCGCCGAGCGCCCCGAGGGCCACGGCGATCCGTACGACGGCGTGCAGGTGGGCGGTGACGCGGCCGCGCCGGAACTCCTCGGTCTCCTGGTCGAGCAGGATGTGGCCGGTGTTCGCCGCCACGCCCGCGCCCGTGCCGGCGCACAGCGCCAGGAAGAAGACGGTGGCGGTGTCCGCGACCAGGCCCATCACCAGCAGCGCGAAGCCGGTCAGCGCTATCGCCAGCGCCAGCAGGCGGCGCCGCGACAGGGTGGCCAGCACCCGGCCGGTCTGGCTGGCCCGGATGCCGACGACGGTGCCGCCGGTCAGGGCGAGCACCTGGAGCGCGTAGGCGGCGGTGCCCCCGCCGAGGTCGTCGGAGTGCAGCACGGCGAGCGCGACGGCGCACGAGACGGCACCGGCGACGGCGGCACTGGCCAGCACGAGCAGCGGGATCGCGCCGGTCCGGCCCTTCTCCGGGCGTTCCGCGAACGTCGGCGGGCGCAGCCCCTCCAGCGGGGAGCGCGGGCGCGGGGTCTTCACGACGGGCAGGACCAGCGGTACGAGCAGCGAGACGGACGCGGCGAACAGGCCGGCCGCGACGTACGAGCCGAGGGCGGCGGGGTTGTCCGCGAACCACTGCACCCCGACCCCGAGGGCCCGGCCGACCAGGCCGGCCACGACCAGCGCGGCGGCGGCGACGGGCAGGCACACGAAGCTCGTGCGCAGCGAGAGCCGGCGCAGGGCGTCGAGGTGGTCGGGCAGCGGCCGCACGGTCGCGCCCTCCGGCGGCGGGGCCGGCAGCAGCGCCGGGGCGGCGCTCTCCTTGGCCAGCGTCCACAGGCGCTCGGCCAGCCCCGCGACGAAGACCGTGGCCAGCAGGACCGTCAGGGCCTGGTTCGGGGCCCAGACCCGCCACAGCGGGGCGACGACGAACAGTGCGATCCGCAGGCCGTCGGCCCCGATCATGGTCCAACGGCGGTCGAGCCGGCCGCCGGGGGCGGTCAGCTTGGCGAGCGGGCCCAGCAGCGCGGCGCCGAAGAGCAGGGTGGCGAAGATCCGTACGCCGAACACCGCGGCGACCGCGAGGGCCGCTCCCCGGTAGCCGCCGCCGAAGGAGTCCTCCATGACGGCCGCCTGGAAGGCGAGCAGGACGAGCACCAGCAGCGCGAGGGCGTCGCCGATACCGCTGACCAGCTGCGCGCTCCAGAGCCGGCGCAGCGGCGGAGTGCGCAGCAGGGAGCGCACCGCGCGCTCGCGGGAGTCGGCGGCGAGGGCTTCGTCGTAGGCGGGCACGACCGTTGGCTGCTCGGTTCGCGTCATCCGCCCAGCCTATCCGCTGCACTCGGCTGTCCGCCCTTCCCTGTGGATGCCCGGGGCCCCCGGGGATCCACAGGGAAGGGGGCCGCGTCCGCAGGTCCGACCCGGGTCCGCAGGCAGCCGGTCCAGGGCCCGCGCCCGGCCGTGATCCGCCGGACACCCCCAGCCGGTCCCGGCCCCGCGGGAACGACGAGGGCCCCGGGAGCCGGGCGGCTCTCGGGGCCCTCGTTCCGCCGGAGCGGTTACTCGTCCGTCGACGGGGTCGCGGCGGTCTTCCTCGCCGCGGTCGTCTTCTTCGCCGTCGTCTTCTTGGCCGCCGTCGTCGTCTTCTTGGCGGCGGTCTTCTTGGCCGCCGTCGTCTTCGCCGCCGCCGTCTTGGCGGTGGTCGCCTTCTTCGCGGGGGCCTTCTTCGCCGGCGCCTTCTTCGCGGGCCCCTTCGCCCGCTTCTCCGCGAGCAGCTCGAAGCCGCGCTCCGGCGTGATCGTCTCGACGTCGTCGTCGCGCCGCAGTGTGGCGTTCGTCTCGCCGTCCGTGACGTACGGGCCGAAGCGGCCGTCCTTGACGACCACCGGCTTCTCGCTGACCGGGTCGACGCCCAGCTCCTTCAGCGGCGGCTTGGCCGCCGCCCGCCCGCGCTGCTTCGGCTGGGCGTAGATCGCCAGCGCCTCGTCGAGCGTGATCGTGAAGAGCTGGTCCTCGGTCTCCAGGGACCGCGAGTCCGTGCCCTTCTTGAGGTACGGGCCGTAGCGGCCGTTCTGAGCGGTGATCTCCACGCCCTCCGCGTCCGCGCCCACCACGCGCGGCAGCGACATCAGCTTGAGGGCCTCGTCGAGCGTGACGGTGTCGAGCGACATGGACTTGAAGAGCGAGGCCGTCCGCGGCTTGACCGCGTTCTTGCCCGTCTTCGGGGTGCCCTCGGGCAGGATCTCGGTCACGTACGGGCCGTAGCGGCCGTCCTTGGCCACGATCTCGTGCCCCGTCTCCGGGTCCTTGCCCAGCGGGAACTCGCCGCTCGGCTTGGAGAAGAGGTGCTCGGCGTACTCGACGGTCAGCTCGTCGGGCGCGAGGTCGTCGGGCACGTCGGCCCGCTGGTGGCCCTCCGCGTCCTTCTCACCGCGCTCGACGTACGGCCCGTAGCGGCCCACCCGCAGCACGATGCCCTCGCCGACCGGGAAGGAGGAGATCTCCCGGGCGTCGATCGCGCCGAGGTCCGTGACCAGCTCCTTCAGGCCGCCCAGGTGGTCGCCGTCGCCGTTGCCGGCCTCGGCGGCGCCGCCCGCGCCCTCACCGGAGCCCTCGCCGAAGTAGAAACGCTTCAGCCACGGCACGGACTGCGCCTCGCCCCGCGCGATGCGGTCGAGGTCGTCCTCCATCTTGGCGGTGAAGTCGTAGTCGACCAGCCGGCCGAAGTGCTTCTCCAGCAGGTTGACCACGGCGAACGACAGGAAGGACGGCACCAGGGCCGTGCCCTTCTTGAAGACGTAGCCGCGGTCCAGGATGGTGCCGATGATCGACGCGTACGTCGACGGGCGCCCGATCTCGCGCTCCTCGAGCTCCTTGACCAGCGAGGCCTCGGTGTAGCGGGCCGGCGGCTTGGTCGCGTGGCCGTCCGCGGTGATCGACTCGGCGGCCAGCGCGTCGCCCTCGGCGACCTGCGGCAGCCGACGCTCGCGGTCGTCGAGCTCGGCGTTCGGGTCGTCGGCGCCCTCGACGTAGGCCTTCATGAAGCCGTGGAAGGTGATCGTCTTGCCGGAGGCCGTGAACTCGGCGTCCCGGCCGTCGGAGGCCCGGCCACCGATCCGCACGGTGACGGAGTTGCCGGTCGCGTCCTTCATCTGGGAGGCGACGGTCCGCTTCCAGATCAGCTCGTAGAGGCGGAACTGGTCGCCGGTCAGACCGGTCTCGGCCGGGGTGCGGAAACGATCACCCGAGGGGCGGATCGCCTCGTGCGCCTCCTGCGCGTTCTTGACCTTCCCGGCGTAGACCCGCGGCTTCTCCGGCAGGTAGTCGGCGCCGTACAGCTGCGTGACCTGGGCCCGGGCGGCGGCGACGGCCGTCTCGGACAGGACCGTGGAGTCGGTACGCATGTAGGTGATGAAGCCGTTCTCGTACAGCTTCTGCGCCACCTGCATGCAGGCCTTGGCACCCAGGCCCAGCTTGCGCGAGGCCTCCTGCTGGAGCGTGGTCGTCCGGAACGGGGCGTACGGCGACCGGCGGTACGGCTTGGACTCGACCGAGCGGACCGCGAAGGACGTGTCGGCGAGGGCGGCCGCCAGGGCACGCGCGTTCGCCTCGTCCAGGTGCAGCACGTCCGCGCCCTTGAGCTGGCCGTTCGGGCCGAAGTCGCGGCCCTGCGCCACGCGCCGGCCGTCGACCGTGTTCAGGCGCGCGACCAGCGAGGACGGGTCGCTCGGGTCACCGGCGCGGCCGGTGGAGAAGGTGCCGGTGAGGTCCCAGTACTCGGCGGAGCGGAAGGCGATGCGCTCGCGCTCGCGCTCGACGACGAGGCGGGTGGCGACGGACTGGACGCGGCCGGCCGACAGCCGCGGCATGACCTTCTTCCACAGGACCGGCGAGACCTCGTAGCCGTAGAGGCGGTCGAGGATGCGGCGGGTCTCCTGGGCGTCGACCATGCGCTGGTTCAGCTCGCGCGGGTTGGCGACGGCGTCCCGGATCGCGTCCTTGGTGATCTCGTGGAAGACCATCCGGTGGACGGGGACCTTGGGCTTGAGGACTTCCTGGAGGTGCCACGCGATGGCCTCGCCCTCGCGGTCCTCATCGGTGGCGAGGAAGAGCTCGTCGGACTCTGCCAGCAGCTCCTTGAGCTTCCTGACCTGGGCCTTCTTGTCGGCGTTGACGACGTAGATCGGCTGGAAGTCGTGCTCGACGTCCACGCCGAGGCGACGGACCTCGCCCGTGTACTTCTCGGGCACCTCCGCCGCGCCGTTCGGGAGGTCGCGGATGTGCCCGACGCTCGCCTCGACGACATAGCCGGGGCCGAGGTAGCCCTTGATCGTCTTCGCCTTCGCAGGAGACTCGACGATGACGAGTCGGCGGCCGCCCTTTGCGGTCTCGCTAGTCGGGGACAACTTGGCTCTTCTCTCCGGTCGGCACTCGGTCGCAGTACGGCGACGCTGCGGAGTGTGACGGTACAACCCGCCCCCGTGTCAAACAGCGGAAGCCCGCAACGGCCACTCGAACGGTAACCCGACTAGTGCCCTTCCTGCCGCCCGGATGCCGCCGCATCCTCCCGGAGTGCCCGATCCGGGGACCGCCCGGCGGCCACCAGGCGGCCATCCGGCCGCTGCCCGCGCGTCGCCCCCCGGACGCCTGCCGGTCCCTGGTAGGAGCCCCGGCCGGGCCCGCGTACGGGCAGCTGGCCGCCCGGCGCCGGACGGCCCGCGCCCCCGCCCGGGGACGCCGGCGGGCCGCTCTCAGATATGCGCGAAGCACCACACGCCGAGCGCCAGGAACACCGCTCCGGCCAGGACGGCCAGCGGGACCGCCACTGCGGGGCGCACCCCTTCGGCGACCGGCGCGCGGTGCATCACGCGCGCTCCCGTCCAGAGCAGCATCGCGGCCCCGAACACCGTGAACACCGCTCCGGCGAAGATCGCTGGTCCACTCTCCATGCCGCTCCCCCTTCCCCTGCGGGGAGCCTGGCACTCCCGGGGGTACGGCACGCGAACCCCGGGTGAACGGGGCGCGTACCGCCGCCCCGGCCCCGAGACGTACCGCCGGAGACCCCCGGGACGCACCGCCGCGGGGACCCCGACCCTCGCGGACCCGACCCTCGCGGCCGACACCCAGGGGTGCCCCGCGCGGCGTCAGCGGTCCGCGGGCTCGAGGAAGCCCTGCTCGACGAGCAGCCGGATCGCGTCCGGCGTCCGGTCCCGCAGCACGACGGGGTCCTGCTGCATCAGCTGCGCGATCGCGTCCAGGATCCGCCCCGCGGTCAGCGAGCCGTCGCACACGCCCGCGAAACCCGCTCCGACCGTGTCGACCTTGGTGGCGCGCCGCATGCCGCGGTTCTGCCGGAGCACCACGTGCTCGGGGTCTTCGGCGCCCGGCAGGCCCACCTGTTCCTGGACCACTTCCTCGACGATCCGGAAGCGTCCCTCCAGCAGCGCCGCGTCGTCGTGCTCCCGCAGGTAGTCCTGGCGCGCGAAGTGGGCGCGCACGGTGTCGCCGAGCGGCTGCTCGACCGGGTGCGGCCACTCCTCGACCACGATCGAGGGGCGCTCGGCGTCCGTACGGCGCAGGGTGATCCAGCCGAAGCCGACGGCCTTGGTCTTGCGGGCCTCGAACTCCTCGAGCCACTGGGCGTACCGCCGCTCGTAGGCGGTCGGGTCGTCCCGGTGGTCGCCCGCGTCGCGCAGCCACAGCTCGGCGTACTGGGTGACGTCCTGCACCTCGCGCTGCACGATCCACGCGTCACAGCCGCGCGGGACCCAGGAACGCAGCCGGTCGTGCCAGTCCTCGCCCTCCACGTGCTGCCAGTTGGCCAGAAACTGTGCATAGCCGCCGGGGTTCAGATGGGCGCCGGCCTGCTGCACGAGGGTGCGGCAGAGGTCGTCGCCCCCCATCCCGCCGTCCCGGTAGGTGAGCCGGGCCCCCGGGGAGATCACGAACGGCGGATTGGACACGATCAGGTCGTACGTCGTGTCCCCGACCGGCTCGAACAGCGATCCCACCAGCAGTTCGGCGGCCGGGGCCGCGGACAGCGCGAGGGTCAGCCGGGTGAAGTCGAGGGCCCGCGGGTTGACGTCGGTGGCCGTCACGCGGGTGGCGTGCTGCGAGGCGTGCAGCGCCTGGATGCCCGATCCGGTGCCCAGGTCGAGGGCCGAACCGACCGGGGTCCGCACGGTGATTCCGGCCAACGTGGTGGACGCTCCGCCGACGCCGAGGACCACGCCCTCCTCACGGCTGCCGATGCCGCCGGCGCCGCCGACCGCGCAGCCGAGGTCGGAGACGATGAACCAGTCCTCGCCGTCGGGACCGCCGTACGGGCGGACGTCGACCCGGGCCCGCACGGAGCCCTCCCCGGGCGCGTCCCCGGGCGCGTCCCCGCCCGCAGTGCCTTCCACCGGGCCGTCGCCCACCGCACCGGCACCGGCGGGCACGCGCTCCAGCCAGCCGTCGGCCAACGCGTCCTCCAGCGGCAGGGCGGCCGCGGCGGCCGACACCGGGACGGCGTGCTGGAGCAGGAACAGCCGGGTGAGCGTGGCGAGCGGGCCGTCCCCGCGGGTGGCGCGCACGGCCGGCACCGTCTCGGCGCGGGCCAGGGCGGCGTACGCGGGCGCGCCGAGCAGGTCGAGCAGCCCGTCCGCGGTGAATCCGGCGGCGAGCAGGGCCGCGCGGAGCGGGGCGGCGCGATCGGGCGAGGGCAGGCTGGTGGTACTCACCCGCCCATTGTGGCCGCTCCCGCCGACAATCCGTGCGACCGGCCGCTCCCGGCCGGAGCGGCGCACGTCCGGCCCGGGGCGCCGCGCGGGTGTCAGCTCGTCGCCGGGGCCGGCGGCTCGGTGCGCTGGCAGCTCTTCTGGTTCTTCATCGCCTTGCCCAGCTCGCCGGACTGAAGCTTCGTCAGCGCGTCGTTGCCGCTCTTGCTCAGCTTGTCGAGCTCGGCGGCGATGCCCTTGAGCCCGTCCGCGAAGGCGGCCTGGTCCTTGGCGTCGAGGCCGTCGACGCGCTTCTTGAGGTTCGCGTAGGACGTGGCGATGCCGTTGAGCTCGGCGACCGCGTCGTCCTGGGTCTTCTGGCCGTCCTTGACCGGCGGGGTGCCGGAGTTCGCGACTCCGTTCGCCATGGCCTTGTAGGCGTCGGACATCTGCTGGAAGGCCGTCGAGTCCGTCTTCTGGACCACGTCCGCCTTGCTCTGGTCCGTGGCCTCCTTCTGGATCGAGGTGTTGGCGTCCACGATCTTCTTGACCTGCGGCTGCACCTGGTCGCAGACCTTCTTGGCCCAGTCGTTGACCTTCTTCTCGTCGTCGTCCCCGCAGCCGGACAGCACGAGTACCAGCACCGCGCTGCCGGACAGCGCCGTCGCAAGCTTCTTGTTCACCGGATCGGTCCCTTCCAAGGCTCTCTCGGCCCCGGAAGATACACCCCGCACCTTGACGGGTGACGCGAAGCGGGCGGGCGGCGCGTCCGTACGCGCCGCCCGCCCGCTCGCAAAGCCCCTGCTGGGAGGGGGTGTCAGGGGTTACGAGGAGACCGCGGTGGCCGGGTCGACCTGCTGGCTCACCCGCTCCGCCGTCCCGCCGGCCGCCTCGCCGTCGGACTCCTCGTCGCCGACCGCGATGCCGCGGCGCTTGGAGACGTAGACCGCGCCGACGATGACGAGCAGCGCGACGGCGGCGACGACCGCCCGGACGCCGGCGTTCGCGTCGACCCCGTAGCTGAACTGGACGATCGCCGGGGCGATCAGCAGGGCCACCAGGTTCATGACCTTCAGCAGCGGGTTGATGGCCGGGCCGGCGGTGTCCTTGAACGGGTCGCCGACGGTGTCGCCGATGACGGTCGCGGCGTGGGCCTCGCTGCCCTTCCCGCCGTGGTGGCCGTCCTCGACGAGCTTCTTGGCGTTGTCCCAGGCGCCGCCGGAGTTGGCGAGGAACACCGCCATCAGGGTGCCGCAGCCGATGGCGCCCGCGAGGTACGAGCCGAGCGCGCCGACCCCGAGGACGAAGCCCACCGCGATGGGGGCCATGACCGCCAGCAGGCCCGGGGTGGCCAGCTCCCGCAGCGCGTCCTTGGTGCAGATGTCGACCACGCGGCCGTATTCGGGCTTCTCCGTGTAGTCCATGATCCCGGGGTGCTCGCGGAACTGCCGGCGCACCTCGAACACCACGGCGCCCGCGGACCGCGAGACGGCGTTGATCGCCAGCCCGGAGAAGAGGAAGACGACCGCGGCGCCGAGGATCAGGCCGACGAGGTTGTTGGGCTGCGAGATGTCCAGGCTCAGGCCCGACTCGCCGGCCTTGGCCGACACCTCCCTGACCGCGTTGGCGATGGCGTCGCGGTACGAGCCGAACAGCGCGGCCGCGGCCAGCACCGCGGTGGCGATGGCGATGCCCTTGGTGATGGCCTTGGTGGTGTTGCCGACGGCGTCGAGGTCGGTCAGGACCTGGGCGCCGGCGCCCTGGACGTCGCCGGACATCTCGGCGATGCCCTGGGCGTTGTCGGAGACGGGACCGAAGGTGTCCATGGCGACGATGACGCCGACGGTGGTCAGCAGCCCGGTGCCGGCGAGCGCGACGGCGAACAGCGCGAGCATGATCGAGGTGCCGCCGAGCAGGAACGCCCCGTACACGCCGAGACCGATGAGCAGCGCGGTGTAGACGGCGGACTCCAGGCCCACGGAGATGCCGGCGAGGACGACGGTGGCCGGGCCGGTCAGGGAGGTCTTGCCGATGTCCCGGACGGGGCGCCGGTTGGTCTCGGTGAAGTAGCCGGTGAGCTGCTGGATGAGGGCGGCGAGCACGATGCCGATGGCGACCGCGACGAGCGCGAGGATGCGCGGGTCGCCGCCGTGGGCGGTGATCGCGGACTCGGTGACGCCCTTGAGGTCCGCGTACGAGGACGGCAGGTAGGCGAAGACGGCGGCGGCGACCAGCGCCAGCGAGATCACGGCGGAGATGAAGAAGCCGCGGTTGATGGCGGTCATGCCGCTTCGGTCGGTGCGGCGGGGGGCCACGGCGAAGATGCCGATCATCGCGGTGATCACGCCGATGGCGGGCACGATCAGGGGGAACGCCAGACCGGCGTCGCCGAAGGCGGCCTTGCCGAGGATCAGGGCGGCGACCAGCGTGACGGCGTACGACTCGAAGAGGTCGGCCGCCATCCCCGCGCAGTCTCCGACGTTGTCGCCCACATTGTCGGCGATGGTCGCGGCATTGCGCGGATCGTCCTCCGGAATGCCCTGCTCGACCTTGCCGACCAGGTCGGCGCCGACGTCGGCGGCCTTCGTGAAGATGCCGCCGCCGACACGCATGAACATGGCGATGAGGGCGGCGCCGAGGCCGAAGCCCTCCAGCACCTTCGGCGCGTCCGCGGCGTAGACGAGGACCACGCAGGAAGCGCCGAGGAGGCCCAGGCCGACGGTGAACATGCCGACCACGCCGCCGGTGCGGAAAGCGATCTTCATCGCCTTGTGCGAGACGGCGGTGAGGTCCTTTTCGGGTTCGCCTTCGCCGGGAGTGGCCTCCCGCGCGGCGGCGGCGACGCGGACATTCGCGCGGACCGCGAGCCGCATGCCGACGTATCCGGTGATCGCCGAGAAGACCGCACCGATCAGGAAGAAGGCGGAACGCCCGGCGCGCTGCGACCAGTTGTCGGCGGGAAGCATGAAGAGCAGGAAGAAGACCACCACGGCGAATACGCCGAGGGTGCGCAGTTGCCGGCCGAGATAGGCGTTGGCGCCTTCCTGGACCGCGGCCGCGATCTTCTTCATGTTGTCGGTGCCCTCGTCGGCCGCGAGCACCTGGCGCACCAGGAGCTGGGCCACCACGAGGGCGGCCAGCGCGACGGCCGCGATGACGTACACGATGAGCCGGTTGTCATCCGTGAGTACCGCCGCCGCGAGCCCGGCGGTACGGGCTGGCTCGAGAGGGGTGAAGAGCCCCGTCATTCGTCCTCCTTGACGTGAAGAGCTCAAAAGATGTGGACGGATTGTAGGGAGCGCCACCCGATCAAAACAGTACGCGGGAAACGGAATTGGCCTCCTCTCCCTCCTCAGCAAATGATCGCGTCACGCCATTACGCTCGAAAGCGGTAATGGGGCAAACACATTGACGGTTGGTCAATGATCTAGGTAAATGAAAAAGGCCCTGCTCAGCAGGGCCTGAATAATGATCGGGAAGTCTGAGGAGTTCGCGGCCCTCGGAAGGGCCGGGTACGGCCGCGACGGCGCCGGCGTCCGCCGTTCGGGGCGGCCCGGTACTCGAAGTCGGCGGACTCGACACCCCGCTCGCGTGGCCGGGCCGGCGACGCCGGCCGGGGCCGTGCGGTCCACACGGCGCAGGGCGGCACACGGCGCGGGGCTGTGGCAGCGCGTACGGCCCGGCGGCGTACGGTGCCGGCATGTCGGCGTACGGCGTAGTGGCGTACGGCGCGGGCGCCACGTACGGCGTAGGGGGCGTACGGCGCGAACAGGGCGGCGTAGGGCCGCGTGCGTGCCGTAGGCACGCCTGGAGCCCGCACACCCCGACCGGCAACCGCCCGGGAGCCCGGGCACCGCGGGGCGGCGGGCGGGCTCAGGCCGGGTGGAGCTCGGCGTCCGCGGGGGTGGGCCAGCTCATGCGGATGACCCCGCCGGAGGCGTCGCGGGTGACCTCGACGTCGTCGACGAGCCCGCTGATGACGGCGAGGCCCATCTCGTCCTCGTCCTCGGCGTCGGCCTCGGCGGCGCCGCCACCGGCTCCGCCGGGGCCGGGCAGCTCGTCGCCGACCTCGATGGAGAACACCTTCTCCTCGTCCGTCAGCACGACCCTCACGGGCGCGGTCACACCGGCACTGCGGTGCAGCCCGACGGCACGGGAGCACGCCTCGCCGACCGCGAGCCTGACCTCGTCCAGCACGGCCTCCTCGACCCCGGCCCGGCGCGCCACGGCGGCCGCGACCAGGCGGGCCGTGCGGACGTGCTCCGGCTGGGCGCTGAAACGGAGTTCAACGGTGGCCATGTGGTCCCCCTCGGACGTACGGCGTGCTGTACAGGGGCTCGGGCCTGCACGGCCCGATGCCCCCGCTGCTGAATCCGGGTGAGGTCAGTCGGTGGCGTTGACCGCGTCCTCCACCGTGGTGTGGATGGGGAACACCTTGGTCAGGCCGGTGATGCGGAAGATCTTCAGGATGCGCTCCTGATTGCAGACCAGCCGCAGCGAGCCCTCGTGTGCGCGGACGCGCTTGAGGCCGCCCACCAGCACGCCGAGACCGGTGGAGTCGAGGAAGTCCACCCCCTCCATGTCGACCACGAGGTGGTAGCTGCCGTCGTTCACCAACTCGACCAACTGCTCGCGCAGCTTGGGCGCGGTATACACATCAATCTCGCCACCGACCGCGACGACCGTGCGGTCACCGACAGTGCGGGTCGACAGGGACAGGTCCACGGATCCTCCAGCACCTTGCTATCGAGCGGTGCCCCCCAGGGGCCTCCCCATCCGAAGGTAGGGGACGGATTGGCAGCCGCGATGGCATTCAATCACTTACCGGCAGGCGCGCACGACGCCTTCGGACCCATTGTCCCGCATGCCGGTGACACACTCAGTTCCAATGGCCAGTACTCACCGCCCCGGTCGCCGCACGGCAGCCGCGCCCACACGACCCGCCCCCGGCACGGTTCTCGACCGGCTCTCAAGGGGGCCGGGCCGCGCTGATCGCATCACCCATACGGAGCATCTGCCCCCTCGGGAGGGCCGTCATGCCGTCTGGCCGGACCGCATTCGAACAGACGTCGTCGCGGCCATCCAGGCGTGCGGGATCGAGCACCCCTGGGCCCACCAGGCGGAGGCCGCCGAGCACGCCCTGGACGGCGAGTCCGTGGTCGTGGCGACCGGTACCGCCTCGGGCAAGTCGCTGGCCTACCTGGCACCCGTCCTGTCGGCCCTGGCGGACGGCGCCGGCGCGCCGAACGGCCGCGGCGCCACCGCCCTGTACCTGGCGCCCACCAAGGCGCTGGCGGCCGACCAGCGGCGCGCCGTGGCCGCCCTGGCGGCCCCGCTGGGCACCGCGGTCCGGCCGGCCGTCTACGACGGGGACACGCCCGTCGAGGAACGCGAATGGGTGCGCCAGTACGCCAACTACGTCCTGACCAACCCCGACATGCTCCACCGGGGCCTGCTGCCGGCCCATCCCCGCTGGTCCTCCTTCCTGCGCGCGTTGCGCTACGTGGTCATCGACGAGTGCCACAGCTACCGGGGCGTGTTCGGCTCCCACGTCGCCCAGGTCCTGCGCCGGCTGCGCCGCCTGTGCGCCCGGTACGGCGCCGATCCGGTGTTCCTGCTCGCCTCGGCCACCGCCAGTGAGCCCGCGGTGGCCGCGAGTCGCCTGACCGGCGTCCCGGTCACCGAGGTCACCGACGACGCCTCCCCGCGGGGCGAGGTGGTCTTCGCCCTGTGGGAGCCGCCGCTGACCGAGATGGTGGGCGAGAAGGGCGCGCCGGTCCGCCGCACCGCCACCGCCGAGACCGCCGAGCTCCTCACCGACCTGGCCGTGCAGGGGGTCCGCACGGTGGCCTTCATCCGGTCCCGGCGCGGCGCCGAGCTCATCGCCCTGATCGCCCAGGAGCGGCTGGCGGAGGTGGACCGCTCGCTGGCCCGGCGGGTGGCCGCGTACCGGGGCGGCTACCTGCCGGAGGAGCGCCGGGCCCTGGAGCGCGCCCTGCACTCCGGCGAGCTGCTGGGCCTGGCCGCCACCACCGCGCTGGAGCTGGGCGTGGACGTCTCGGGCCTGGACGCCGTCCTGATCGCCGGGTACCCCGGTACCCGGGCCTCCCTGTGGCAGCAGGCGGGGCGGGCCGGCCGGTCCGGCCAGGGGGCCCTGGCCGTGCTGGTCGCGCGCGACGACCCGCTGGACACGTACCTCGTCCACCACCCCGAGGCGCTGTTCCGGCAGCCCGTCGAGGCCACCGTGCTGGACCCCGACAACCCGTACGTGCTGGCGCCCCACCTGTGCGCGGCGGCCGCCGAGCTGCCGCTGACCGAGGCGGACCTGGCCCTGTTCGGCCCCGCCACCAGGGACCTGATGCCGCAGCTGGAGGCCGCGCGGCTGCTGCGGCGGCGGTCCACGGCCTGGCACTGGACGCGTCGCGAACGGGCCTCGGACCTCACCGACATCCGCGGCGGGGGCGGTCGCCCCGTGCAGATCGTGGAGGCCGCGACCGGGCGCCTGCTGGGCACGGTCGACGAGTCCGCCGCCCACTCCGCCGTCCACGACGGTGCGGTCCACCTGCACCAGGGCCGCACCTACCTGGTGAAGCACCTGGACCTGGATGACTCCGTCGCCCTGGTCGAGGAGGCGAGCCCGCCGTTCTCGACCACCGCGCGGGACACCACGTCCATCTCCGTGCTGGAGACCGAGACCGAGATCCCCTGGGGGGACGCCCGGCTCTGCTACGGGTCGGTCGAGGTCACCAACCAGGTGGTCTCGTACCTGCGCCGCAAGCTGATCACCGGTGAGGTCCTGGGCGAGGCCAAGCTGGACCTGCCGCCCCGCACCCTGCGCACGCGGGCCGTGTGGTGGACGGTCACCGAGGACCAGCTCGACGCCGCCCGGATCAACCCGGAGATCCTCGGCGGCGCCCTGCACGCCGCCGAGCACGCCTCCATCGGCCTCCTCCCGCTGTTCGCCACCTGCGACCGCTGGGACATCGGCGGCGTCTCCGTGCCGCTGCATCCCGACACCCTCCTTCCGACGGTCTTCGTGTACGACGGCCACCCGGGCGGCGCCGGGTTCGCCGAGCGCGCCTTCCGCACCGCCCACGCCTGGCTCACCGCCACCCGCGAGGCCATCGCCGCCTGCGAGTGCGAGGCGGGCTGCCCCTCCTGCATCCAGTCCCCCAAGTGCGGCAACGGCAACGACCCCCTCCACAAGCGGGGCGCCGTCCGCCTCCTCACGGAACTCCTCTCCGCGGCGCCGCCCCCCTGACGGGCGGCCCGGCCCCCGGGCGTCCAGGGGGTGGCAGGACCCTCCTCTTCGGCCCGTACCGGTCCCGTTCGCCGACGTAGGGCCGAACGGGTGACCGGCCCGCCTCCGGAAGGGCCTCCGGGGGGCCCGCACGGGCCCGGACGACGGGTGCGTACGGCCCCAGGGCGACGCCGGCCGTCACCTCGACCACCTCGCCCGGGGCGGAGCAGGCGGTGAGCTCGGCGCCCTGGGCACGGGCCACCCGCCGGGCCGCCGCGCAGGCGCCCGGCTCGCCGCCCTTCCAGGTGGCGGCGGCCGCGAGGGCCGCCAGGTCCGCCGCGGCGCCCGCCCGGTGCCGGGCCACCACGGCCTGGCCGAGGGCGAGCACGCCCCCGAACACGGCGCACAGCACCCCGGCCGCCACGACCGCCCACACGGTCGCCGACCCCCGGTCCCGGTTCACGGCGCCTCCTCCGTACCGGGGCCGCCGACCGCGTCCTCCGCCAGGGCCACGGCCCCGGCGCCGACCCGCACCGGCAGGATCCCCGGCCCGGGTGCGGGCGCCTCCACCCGCACCCGCCAGAGGTCCCCGTCCCGCACGAGCTCGACCCGCGCCCCGTCGGGAGCCGCTGCCCGGGCGGCGGCCACGGCCGCCCCGGGCGGCTCCGACCGGGCGGCTGCCCGGGCCCCCGCCCTGGCCGCGTCCACACAGCGGATCTGCGCGCCCGCGGCCATGAGGGCCCAGACGAGCAGCGCCGCGAAGAGCACCAGCGCGGGCAGGACGAGGGCCGCCTCGGCCGTGACGTACCCGCGGTCGGCCCGCGCGCCGACCGCTCCCTCAGAACGGCGCATCGAGGGCCTTCCCGATCGTCGCGGCGATCGCGGACGACACCGTGTCGCTGGTGACCACCTTGTAGAGCACCACCGCGAACGCGGCCGCCGCGATCGTGCCCATGGCGTACTCGGCGGTGGTCATGCCCGCTTCCCGTCGCCCTCGCCGCAGCGCCGCCCGCACGCGCCGCCCGATCCACGTCCGCTGCCAGATCTTCATGTCGTAACTCCCTTTCGTTCGAGATGGGTTGTTCGGAAGTACCGGTGGTCTTCCGGTACGCCGTCGGCGGCGGCCCGCGCCCGCGGAGCCCGGGAGAGGCCGGGCCGGCTCCGGCGGGGGCCGGTCGCGCGGTCAGCGGGAGGCGAGCAGGCCCGACGCGAGGCCGATCACCACCGGAGCCACGCCGACCGCGAGGAAGGCCGGCAGGAAGCACAGGCCCACCGGGGCCGTGATCACCACCGCGGCACGCTGGGCCCGGGCGACGGCGGCCCGGGAACGCTCCTCCCGGAGCCCCGCGGCCAGCCGGGACACCAGCTCGGCGGCGGGCGCCCCCGTCCTGGCCGCGCGCTCCAGGCAGGCGGCCAGCGGCCGGGCCCCCGGTATCAGCGCGAGCCTCCCCCACGCCTCGCGCGGGTCGCCGCCCAGCCGCACCTCGGCCCCGGCTCGGGCGAGGCACTCCCCCACGGGGCCGCCCAACGACTCGCCGACCACCTCCGCCGCCTCGCGCGGTCCCGCTCCGGCGGTCAGGCAGGCGGCCAGCAGATCGGCGGCGAGCGGCAGTTGGGCCTCCGCCTCCTGTGCAAGGGAACGGCCGCCCCTCCGACCGCTCCCGCGCCCCGGCCACCACCCCCCGCCCGGCCGCGCGGAGCCGACCGGCGGCCACCGTCCCCCCAGGCGCCGCCCGCGACCCGCCCGCCACGGTCCCCGGGGCCTCCTGGCCGCGAACGCCACCGGCCTGCCCGCGCCGGGAGCCCCCGGACCCGACTCCACCGGGGCCGGCTCCCCCGACGGGCCTCCCCCGCCCCCGCGCGCCAGCAGCCGCTCGAGCCGGCGGCGCGTGCCGCGCTCGCGGATCCGCGCCGTGAGCAGGCCGGTCAGGGCCGTGCCACCCGCCGCGAAGGCCGCGTACTCGCCGAGCGTCCCCAGGCTGTTGACGAACTCCGCCGTCATGGTCGTTCCCCCGTCCGTACGATCCGTCGGACCCAGCACAGGCCGAGCCCCTCCAGCAGCAGGCCCGTCAGCAGGCAGCCCAGCCCCGCGGGCGAGTGCAGCAGCACGCGCAGCGGATCGGCCCCGAGCGCGCTCCCCATCAGCACACCCGCCACCGGAAGGACCGCCAGCACGACCGCCGTCGCACGCGCCCCCGCCAACTGGGCGTGCAGGGCGGCCCGCTGGTCCCGCTCGGCCCGCAACCCCCTTTCCAGGCGGTCGAGTCCGGCCGCGAGACCGGCACCGCCGTCCACCGCGACCCGCCAGCAGGCGGCCATCCCGGCCAGCCCCTCCGCTCCGGGCGCCCCGGCGGCCGCCCGCAGCGCACCCGGCACGTCCCCGCCGAATGCGGCCGCCGCCAGGACGGCCAACTCGGCGCCGTCGTCCGGGTCCGCTCCCCGACGGTGCCGGACGGCCGCGGGCCCCCGGGGGCGCCGCCCGACCAGGTGCGCGACGGCCGGACCGCCCGCCGGCCCCGCCGGCCCCGACCGGCCCGCTACGACCGGCCGGCCCGCGCCCGAGAGCGCCCGCCGAGGCCACAGGGCCACCGCCCACCGACCCGAATTTGGCCGAAACCGATCGCCCCAGCCGGTCACGACGCCACGGGCGGGTCCACCTCCGCCCCCGGAGCCGGGCACCGAGCCCCTGACCACCGCCGAGACCTCCTCGGAGCGACCGGGGACCCCACCCGCGCCGCGAGCAGCGCCACCCCCGGAACCGCCACCGACACCCACGGGCCGCGCGAATCCGCCCACCCCCTGGACGGGGTCACCGACCGAGCCGGTACGACCGACACCCCGAGACCCCCCGCCCGCACCCGCACGGGCCCCGGCACCGGCACCACCCCGCAGCGCCCCGCCCGACCCGAACCCGGACCCCGGCCCCGGGTCGTCCGGCGTGCCGGGATCCCGAGACCGGTCAGTACCGACCGGCGCCGCACAGGAACGGAAGGCGGCCGTGAGGGCCTGGCCCGGGTGTGCACCGGACCGCAGTTCGGCGGCCGCGGCCGCGCAGAGGGCGATGACGCGGGCCCCGCGTGCGGCGCGCTCGCGCTCCGCCTCCCGGGTCCGCAGCCAGCGGCGCGCCAGCGGCACCGCCAGCACCCCCGCGCACACCGGCAGCGGAGACCGCCCGGCCCCGCCGACCAGCAGGCCCGCACCCAGACAGGCCCACTCGCGCCGCCCCCTCAACCAGCTCCCTGCCACGGCCGGCCACCGGTGCCACGAGGCCCGCTCCGGCGGGCCGCCCCCGAAGAGCCACCGCGCGCGCTCGGGCAGCGGCCGGCGCGCCGCCGGCAGCCAGACGGCCAGGCCCGCGCACACCAGGGCGGCCGCCCACCCGGTCATCGCAGACCTCCCAGCATCGGCCGCAGCCGCTCCCAGCCCGGCTCGCGGACGAACCCCCGGGCCGCCCAGCGCAGTGCGGGCAGCGTGACGACCAGACCTGCCGGGTCCCGCTCGAGGACGTGCACCTCCGCCACCCGCCGGCGCCCCTCCCGGTCCCGCACCAGGTGCACGACCACCGACAGGGCGGCCGCCAACTGGCTGTGCAGGGCGGCCCGGTCGAGCCCCGCAGCCGTACCGAGGGCCTCCAACCGGGCGGGGACGTGCGCCGCGGCGTTCGCGTGCACGGTCCCGCAGCCGGCATGGCCGGTGTTGAGGGCGGCGAGGAGGTCGGCGGCCTCGGCCCCGCGCACCTCGCCCACCACCAGCCGGTCCGGCCGCATCCGCAGCGCCTGCCGGACCAGGTCGGCCAGGGTCACCAGGCCCGCCCCCTCCTGGTTGGCCGGCCGGGTCTCCAGGCGGACCACGTGCGGGTGGTCCGGCCGCAGCTCGGCGGAGTCCTCGGCGAGCACGATCCGCTCGCCCGGCCCCACCAGTCCCAGCAGCGAGCTCAGCAGGGTGGTCTTGCCGGAACCGGTCCCGCCGGACACGAGGAAGGACACCCGGGCCTCCACGAGGGCCCGCAGGATCCGCGCCCCGCCCGGCGGCAGCGTCCCCGCCTCCGCCAACTCCTCCAAGGTGAACGCCCGGTGGCGCACCACCCGCAGCGACAGGCAGGCCGAGCCCACCGCGACCGGGGGCAGCACCGCGTGCACCCGCGTACCGTCCGGCAGCCGGGCGTCCACCCACGGCCGGGCGTCGTCGAGCCGTCGGCCGGCGACCGCGGCCAGCCGCTGGGCGAGCCGCCGCACCGCGTCCGCGTCGGGGAACGCCACCCGCGTCAGCTCCAGCCCGCCGCCGCGGTCCACCCAGACCCGGTCCGGGCCGGCCACCAGGACGTCCGTCACGTCCGGGTCCGCCAGCAGCGGCTCCAGGGGGCCGGCGCCCACCAGCTCGGAGCGCAGCTCACGGGCGGCCCCCAGCACCTCCGCGTCCCCCAGCAGCCGCCCCTGGGCCCGCAGGGCGGCCGCCACCCGGGCCGGTGTGGGATCCGCGCCGCTCTCCGCGAGCCGTTGGCGCACGGCGTCCAGCAGTCCGGTGCTCATCCCGCACCTCCGCCGACCAGGGCCCGCTCCCAGAACCCGGCACTGAACCGGGCCAGCGGCCCCCGCGCCCGCGCACCGGGCGGCTCGCCCGGCTCCTGCTCCAGACCGGCCTCGGCCGGGACCTCCCCCGCCAGCGGCAGCTCCAGCAGGCCGGCGACGGCCGGCGGGTCGAGCCCCGGCGGGCAGGGCCCCCGGACCACCACCCGCAGGTCGCGCGCCACCGTCCCGGCGGCCCCGGCGACCCGGCTCGCCGCGGCCACCGCCCGCAGCTCGGCCGGCACCACCAGCAGCACGAGGTCGAGCTGGGCCAGCGCCTCCGCCACCCCCTCGTCGACCCGGCGCGGCAGGTCCACCACCACGACCCCGCCCCGCCGACGCGCAGCGGCCAGCACCGAGCGCATGGCCGTGGGCGGCACCACCACCCGGTCCCCGCGGTCCCAGCTGAGCACCCTCAGGGCGTGCAGCTCCGGAAGGGACTCCTCCAGGGCCCCGGCGGCGACCCGGCCCCGCGAGCCCGCGAGGTCCGGCCAGCGCAGGCCCTCGGCGTGCTCGCCGCCGAGCAGGACGTCGAGGCCGCCGCCCATCGGGTCCCCGTCGATCAGCATCGTCCGCTCGCCCGCCCGGGCGGCTCCCACCGCCAGCGCGCAGGCCAGCGTGGACGCCCCGGCCCCGCCGCGGCCGCCGATGACGCCGACGGCCAGGGCCTGCCGGCCGACGCCCTCCGCCACGTCCGCGATCCGGTCGACGAGCCAGGACTCGGTGTCGGGCAGGCGCAGTACCTGCTCGGCACCGATCTCCACCCCGGCCTGCCACACCCACGGGTCGTCCTGCTCCCGGCCGACCAGGAAGACCCCGGGACGGCGGGGAGCGCCCCGTACCCGCCCGGCCGCGTCGTCCCCGACCAGAACCAGCGGGGCCGTCTCCCAGGCCGTCCGGTCCGCCGCCGAGGGGCCCGGCGGCCCTCCGCTTTGCTCCGGCACCGAGTGGTGCACCCGGGGCTCGGCCCCTGCGGCCGCGCACAGCCGCAGCAGGTCGTCGAGCAGCTCCGGGTCCTCGGTGATGATCAGGGGCGCGCCCCCGCGGTCGGGGTCGTACGCCCGGAACCCGCCCTCTGCCCGGTTCTGCACCGGCCCGACGCCGCCCCGGACCCCCGTCCTGGTCGACACCTCCGTACGGACCCCGCCCGCCGACCGCACCTCACGTCGTTCCCGCGCCTCGCGCGACTTCGTTCCGGCCACGATCTCCGCCCCCTTCTCGCAGCAAATCCCACCACCGCGGACTTCGCGGTCGGAATCACCGTGCAGCGATCGGGAAAAAGATGTGGATCTTGCTCGAAAACTGTGGACAACCCCCCACCTGTGAATAACTCGTTCACCCATTCCGGCGTGTTCCACTGCGCGGTGGAACCACTACGGACCGTCACGAGTCCAGAAGGGTGAAGAGGGGGACGCGAGGAAGCCCGAGCGGCAGCGGGGAGTTGAAATCGATCGCACCGGATCGGGGGAACGGACGAAAATGCGTCCGGACATGCGACGACCCCCGCCGGGGGGGAGAGCGGGGGTCGTCCCCACGGCCGACTCGGGGGGGGAGGAGTCGGACCGGGTTAGCACGGTCGCGAACGATCCGTGACTTCCATGGTGTACCCGAGAGCCTTCTCAAGCAAACCCACGCGCCCCACCTTACGCCGAATGGTGGGCGCATATGCTCGGGGCGTGGAAAACCACTCCTTGCCCCGCACGGCCGCCTTCTTCGACCTGGACAAGACGGTCATTGCGAAGTCCAGCACGCTGACCTTCAGCAAGTCCTTCTACCAGGGCGGCCTCATCAACCGCCGCGCCGTGCTGCGGACCGCCTACTCGCAGTTCGTGTTCCTGGCCGGCGGCGCCGACCACGACCAGATGGAGCGGATGCGGGAGTACCTGTCCGCCCTCTGCAAGGGCTGGAACGTCCAGCAGGTCAAGGAGATCGTCGCGGAGACGCTGCACGATCTCATCGACCCGATCATCTACGACGAGGCCGCCTCCCTCATCGAGGAGCACCACACCGCGGGCCGCGACGTCGTGATCGTCTCGACGTCCGGGGCCGAAGTGGTCGAGCCGATCGGCGAGATGCTCGGCGCCGACCGCGTGGTCGCCACCCGCATGGTCGTGGGCGACGACGGGTGCTTCACGGGCGAGATCGAGTACTACGCCTACGGGCCGACCAAGGCCGAGGCGGTGCGCCAGCTCGCCGAGTCCGAGGGCTACGACCTGGCCCGCTGCTACGCGTACAGCGACTCGATCACGGACGTCCCGATGCTGGAGTCCGTCGGCCACCCGCACGCGGTCAACCCCGACCGGGCCCTGCGCCGCGAGGCCCTGTCCCGCGACTGGCCCGTGCTGGTGTTCAACCGGCCGGTGCGCCTCAAGCAGCGGCTGCCCGGCCTGTCGATGCCGGCCCGCCCCGCACTGGTCGCGGCGGCGGCCGTCGGCGCGGCCGCTGCCACGGCCGGCCTGGTCTGGTACGCGAGCCGGCGCCGCGCCGGCGCGCTGGCCGCGGCGACTTCCTGACAACGTGCGCCTGCATGCGGGCAGCACCTCGACGGAGGGCCTGGCCTGCGCGGACGCCGGCTGTCCGATTCGTGCCGACCGTCCGGAAAGGTAAAGAAAACGGGGTTAGGGGTTCCGCTTCACTCCCCGCAGAGGTACAAAGGATTCACGGCCCGCGAGACCGAAGAACATCCGAGAGGATCATCTTTAGAACGCAGGAAGGCCCCACGGACCGATTGCATGAACGCCGAGCACCCACGCGACGTCGACCCTTCGATTAAGGGCCGCCCGCACCAGGCAAGGGCAAAGTATCCCGGCCTGATGGGCACGTATCGAGGACGCTTGGTAACTGGGCGTGAATGCCAGCGGCGACACCAGAGCAGTACGGGTGTCGCCGCAACCCTGTGCGGGCCCCGTTACGCCGCGCCGCGCTGCAGCGCCTCGCAGACCGCCGTCGACTCCCGCATCCCGAGCTCGACCGCCCGCCCGCAGTGCGCGATCCAGGCGGCCATGCCGTCCGGGGTCCCGGAGACGTACCCGTCCAGCGCCGCACGGTAGGCGGCCGCGCCCAGCTCCGCGTGCCCGACCTCGGCCGGGCAGACGGCCTTGGGGTCCAGACCGCTGTTGATCAGCACGATGCGCTCGGCGGTCCGCGCCACCAGCCCGTTGTACGAACCGAACGGCCGCAGCGCGAGCAGCTCGCCGTGCACCACGGCGGCGGTCACGAGCGCCGGTGCCGAACTCCCCGCCATGACCAGGCCCGAGAGCCCGTCCAGCCGCCCCGCCACCTCGTCGGCCGCCGGCAGTGGCAGGTCCACCAGCGGCTCGACAACGGGCTCGCCCGCCAGTCGCGGCCGGCCGATGACGCCGTCGTCCGCCCCGGTGCCCGCGCCGCCGGCCGCCACCAGGTGCAGCCGCGCCAGCACGCGCAGCGGGGACTGCCGCCAGATGGTGAGCAGTTGGCCCGCCTCGGCCGTCAGCCGCAGCGCGGCGCCCACGGTGCGCGCCTCGTCGTCGCCGCCGAAGTCGGTGCGCCTCCGCACCTCTTCCAGCGCCCAGTCCGCCCCGGAGAGCGCTGCGTTGCCCCGCGCGCCGCGCAGCGCGGCCTCGGCGGTGATCTCCGCGCTGCGCCGCCGCATCACGCGGTGCCCGTAGACCCGGTCGACGGCCTTGCGCATGGATTCCACGGACTCGGCGACGCCGGGCAGCTGGGCCAGGGCGGCGAGCGGATCGGCTGACGTACTCATAAGTAGGGAGCCTACGCACCCATAGCACCGCACCCCGCCCCGAGTGGCCTTCTTCACTCGGTTCGACCACTGCGAGCGATCGAGTCGCTACCCTTGGTGAACATGAAGATCGCTTTCGTAGGAAAGGGCGGCAGCGGCAAGACCACCCTGTCCTCCCTCTTCGTCCGCCACCTCGCGGCGGCGGGCGCCCCCGTCGTGGCGGTGGACGCCGACATCAACCAGCACCTGGGCGCCGCCCTCGGCCTCTCGGACGAGGAGGCCGCCGCGCTGCCGGCCATGGGCGCGCGACTGCCGCTGATCAAGGAGTACCTGCGGGGCGCGAACCCGCGGATCGCCGCCGCCGACTCGATGATCAAGACGACCCCACCCGGAGCCGGCTCGCGCCTGCTGCGGATCCGCGAGGACAACCCGGTGTACGAGGCCTGCGCCCGCACCCTGCACCTCGAGGGCGGCCCGGTCCGGCTGATGGCCACCGGCCCCTTCACCGAGGCCGACCTGGGTGTGGCCTGCTACCACTCGAAGGTCGGGGCGGTGGAGCTGTGCCTGAACCACCTGGTGGACGGCCGCGGCGAGTACCTGGTCGTCGACATGACGGCGGGCTCCGACTCCTTCGCGTCGGGGATGTTCACCCGGTTCGACATGACCTTCCTGGTCGCCGAGCCCACCCGCAAGGGCGTGTCGGTCTACCGCCAGTACAAGGAGTACGCACGGGACTTCGGCGTGGCGCTGAAGGTCGTCGGCAACAAGGTGCAGGGCCCGGACGACGTGGACTTCCTGCGCGCCGAGGTGGGGGACGACCTGCTGGTGACGGTCGGGCACTCGGACTGGGTGCGCGCCATGGAGAAGGGGCGCCCGCCGCGGTTCGAGCTGCTGGAGGCCGCCAACCGGGACGCGCTGGCCGCCCTGCGGGAGGCGGCGGACGGCTCGTACGAGCGGCGGGACTGGGCGCGGTACACCGAGCAGATGGTCCATTTCCACCTGCGCAACGCCGAGAGCTGGGGCAACGCGAAGACCGGGGTCGACCTGGCGGCGCAGGTCGACCCCGGCTTCGTCCTTCACGAGCGGCTCGCGGAGGAGGGCGCCGACGGCCTCGCCGGCGCGGCGGTCAGCCCTCTTCCTGTTCCTGCCGGCTGACGGCGGGGGCTCCGGGCGCGGCCGGCTTCGGAGCGGCCGGACCCTTGGTCATGAACGTCGGCCAGCCGTCCTTCGGCGCCTCGCCCACGTCCAGGGTGCGCAGCCGCTCCAGGGTCCTCGGGTCCTGCACGTCGAGCCAGTCGACGAGCTCCTTGAAGGGCACGCAGCGCACCTCGGGCTGGGTGCAGACGCTCTTGATGGTCTCCTCGACGGCACGCATGTACGTGCCGCCGTTCCACGACTCGAAGTGGTTGCCGATGATCAGCGGCGCCCGGTTGCCCCGGTAGGTCCGGTCGAAGGCCTTCAGCAGGCCGTCACGCATCTGGTCGCCCCAGTACTCGTGCTGCGAGGGGTCGCCCTGGGTGGTCGTGCCGGACTGGTTGACCAGGTAGTTGTAGTCCATCGAGAGGGTCTCGAAGGCCCGGCCGGGCATGGGGACCAGTTGGAGCGGCACGTCCCACAGGCCCTCGGTCCTCTTGGGCCAGACCTGCTTGCTGATGCCGCTGGAGTCGTAGCGGAAGCCCATCGTCTTGGCGGCCCGCATGAAGTTCTTCTGGCCCTCGAGGCAGGGGGTGCGGGCGCCGATCAGTTCCTTGTCGTAGTCGAAGGGGAGGGCCTTCTCCTCCTTCAGGCCCGAGTTGGTCTTCCAGCTCTTGACGAAGGACTTGGCCTGGTTGATCTCGCTCTTCCACTCCTCGACCGACCACGTGCCCACGCCGCCGTCCGGGCCGCAGAAGTGCCCGTTGAAGTGGGTGCCGATCTCGTTGCCCTCCAGCCAGGCGCCGCGTAGCTGCTCCGCGGTGTCCTTGATGCCCTGGAGGTCGCCGAAGCCGATGTCGGAGCGGCCCGGGTCGTGCTGCGGCGCGGTGTACAGGTCCCGCTTCTCCTCGGGGAGCATGTAGACGCCGCTGAGGAAGTACGTCATGCGGGCGTGGTACTTCTTCCCGACCTCGCGGAAGTGCGAGAAGAGCTTCTGGCTGTCCTCGCCTGCGCCGTCCCACGAGAAGACCACGAACTGCGGCGGCTTCTCACCGGGCTTCAGCTTCTCCGGCAGCGCCACGTTGGGCTGCCCGCCGGTGTACGAGGTCGAGCCGTCGCCGATCAGCCTGAGGACGCTGCCCGGTGCGGGCGCGGCGGGAGCGCCGGGTCTGCCCCCGGCGCCCGCGCCCGGATGCCCGGCGGCCGGGCGCCTGGCGGGTTCCGAACTGCTGCAACCCGCGACGCCCAGCGCCAGCGCCGTGGCCACCAGGCCCCCGGCGATCTTCTTCGAGGCGGCCATCATCCGCCCACCCTCTTCCTTGCCGTGTTCCGCGTTGGGGTGCCGCCGTCTCGGCGCGCGTCCGCAACGTCCCACGCAAGGAAGCCAAACGAAGATATGACAAGCCGGACAAAATGCTTAATCACCCGAGAGTGGGAACTCTTCATCCGTTTGCGGCTTATATCCCACCGGGTTCTTTACTCTCCATTACGGTTCGTTTACCGACTGTTGAGCTTTGCTTGGGAGGAGCCGTGTACCCGTGTCTGATCGCTCGTCTGATCTCTCCGCGTCGATCGCGGTCTTCCTGATCGCCCTGCCGCTCTCGCTGGGCATCGCCCTGGCCACCGGAGCCCCGCTCCAGGCCGGGCTGGTCGCCGCAGCGGCGGGCGGCATCGTGGCCGGCCGGTTCGGTGGCGCACCGCTGCAGGTCAGCGGCGCCTCGGCCGGCCTCACCGTGGTCACCGCCGAGCTGATCCACCGCTACGGCTGGCGCACCACCTGCGCGATCACCGTGCTGGCCGGCGCGGCGCAGCTGGGCCTGGCCCTGCTGCGCACCGCCCGCTCCGCGCTGGTGGTCAGCCCCGCCATCGTGCACGGCATGCTCGCCGGCATCGGCGTCACGATCGTGGTGGCGCAGCTCCACATCGTGCTGGGGGGAACGCCCCAGAGCTCCGCGATCGCCAACGTGCGGGAGCTGCCGGCACAGCTGGCCGACCTCCACCCGGGAGCGCTCGCCGTCAGCACGCTGACGATCACCGTGCTGCTGGTCTGGCCCCGGCTGCCCGGGCGCGCCGGGCGGCTGCTGCGCAAGGCGCCCGCCGCCCTGGCCGCCGTAGCCCTGGCCACGGCGGCGGCCACCGCGGCCGGGCCCGGCCTGCCGCGCGTCGACCTGCCGTCCTGGCGCAGCCACGCCCTGCCGGAACTCCCCGACGGCCCCGTGCTGGGCATCCTCGCCGCCGTGGTCGCCGTGACCCTGGTGGGCAGCGTCGAGTCCCTGCTCTCCGCCGTGGCCACCGACAAGCTCATCGCCGCCCAGCGCGCCACGACCGACCGGCCGCGGCGCGCCTCGCTCGACCGGGAGCTGCGCGGCCAGGGCCTGGCCAACATGGCCTCCGGCGCACTGGGCGGGCTGCCGGTGTCGGGTGGCGCCGTCCGGAGCATCACCAACGTCAAAGCGGGCGCCACGAGCCGGCGTTCGACCATATGGCACGGCGTGTGGGTGCTGCTGGCCGCAGCCGTGCTGGTACCCGTACTGGACCTGATCCCGTTGGCCGCCCTCGCCGCGCTGGTCCTGGCGGTGGGCGTGCAGATGGTCAGCATCACCCACATCCGCAACGTCACGCGCCACCGCGAGGCCCTGGTGTACGCCGTGACGACGGTGGCCGTGGTCCTCGCCGGCGTGCTCACCGGCGTCGCCGTCGGCATCGGCGTGGCGATCGCGGTGGCCCTGAACCGGCTCGCCCGGACCCGCATCACCCTGGAGGCCCACGAGGGGGTGCACCGGGTGTGCGCCCGCGGCCAGTTGACCTTCCTGGCGGTGCCCCGGCTGAGCCGGGTGCTGAGCCAGATCCCGCAGGACGCCGTCGTCGTACTCGAACTGGACGGATCCTTCATGGACCACGCGGCGTACGAGACCCTCCAGGACTGGGAGGACGCACAGCTCGCCCACGGGGGCCGGGTCACGGTCACCGGCCGCACCCCCCGCCCCGCCGCCGGGTCGGCCGAGGCGGCGGCCGGCGGCGGGGCCCCCGCCGGCAGGAGCGCGCACGGAGCCAAGGGCCCGCACCACTGCTGCCGTCCGTGGACGCCGTGGCACGCGGTGCAGAACCACTGCGAACACCGCAGGGCCCCCGCCGCGGCGCCGCGGCACCGCGCGGGCCGACTGGCCACCGGCATCAGCGCGTTCCAGCGCGACACCGCCCCCCTGGTGCGCGGCGAGCTGGAACGGCTGGCGCGCGAGGGCCAGCAACCCTCCCAGCTCTTCCTGACCTGCGCCGACTCCCGCCTGGTCACCAGCATGATCACCGCCAGTGGCCCCGGCGACCTGTTCACCGTGCGCAACGTGGGGAACCTGGTGCCGCTCCCGGGGTCCGAGTCCGGGGACGACTCCGTGGCCGCGGCCATCGAGTACGCGGTGGACGTGCTCCAGGTGGAGAGCATCACGGTCTGCGGCCACTCCGGCTGCGGGGCGATGCAGGCCCTGCTCACCACGCCGCCGGACCTCCCCCCGACCCCGCTGCGCCGCTGGCTGCGGCACGGCGCCCCCAGCCTGGAGCGGATGTCGAGCCGCCACCACCGCTGGGCCCGGATCTCCGGCCGGCTGCCGGCGGACGCGGTCGAGCAGCTGTGCCTGACCAACGTCGTGCAGCAGCTGGAGCACCTGCGTGCACACGAGTCGGTCCGCCGCCGGCTCGCCGACGGCACCCTCGAACTGCACGGGATGTACTTCCACGTGGGCGAGGCCCAGGCGTACCTGCTGGCGGAGGCCGACGGCTTTTTCGAGCCGCATGTGTTCACCAGCGTGGACCCGCACGACACCGCCTCCGACCTGCCCGGGAACCCGGAAGGGGCCCCTTCCGGCGCCCTGGCGGCGGCCAGCACCGGCGCGGGCCGGACCGAGGCGATCCGGCCGATCGAGCGGGACTCGGCACTTGAACAGGCCACCGCCTGAACCGGAGCACCCCGTCGTACGTGAGACCGTATGGCCCTCCCCGCACCCTGCAGCGGGGAGGGCCTTCCGCTGCGCACGTCCACCGTCCGGCTACAGGTCTAAACCAATTTCCGGTTACCCCTTGTCACCCGGGCCCGTGCCTGATGAGCTATGACCCGGGACACAACGGACACCCTGGGAAAGGGAGATGTCGGTGAGCAACGAAAGCCTGGCCAACCTGCTCAAGGAGGAGCGGCGGTTCGCACCGCCCGCCGGTCTGGCCGCCCACGCCAACGTCACGGCGCAGGCGTACGAGGACGCCGCGGCGGACCGGCTGGGCTTCTGGGCCACCCAGGCCCGGCGGCTGACCTGGGCCACCGAGCCGACCGAGACGCTCGACTGGAGCAACCCGCCCTTCGCGAAGTGGTTCGCCGACGGCAAGCTCAACGTGGCGTACAACTGCGTGGACCGCCACGTGGAGGCCGGCCACGGCGACCGCGTCGCCATCCACTTCGAGGGCGAGCCCGGCGACAGCCGCAGCATCACCTACGCCGAGCTCAAGGACGAGGTCTCCCGGGCCGCCAACGCCCTGACCGAGCTGGGCGTCGAGGCCGGCGACCGGGTCGCGGTCTACCTCCCGATGATCCCCGAGGCCGTCGTCGCGATGCTCGCCTGCGCCCGCGTCGGCGCCGCGCACTCGGTGGTCTTCGGCGGGTTCTCCGCCGACGCCGTCGCCTCCCGCATCCAGGACGCCGACGCCAAGCTCGTCATCACCGCCGACGGCGGCTACCGCCGCGGCAAGCCGAGCGCCCTCAAGCCCGCCATCGACGAGGCCCTGGACAAGTGCCCGCAGGTCCGCAACGTGCTGGTGGTACGCCGCACCGGCCAGGACACCGCCTTCACCGAAGGCCGCGACGTCTGGTGGCACGAGCTGGTCGGCCGCCAGTCCACCGAGCACGCCCCGCAGGCCTTCGACGCCGAGCACCCGCTGTTCATCCTCTACACCTCGGGTACGACGGGTAAGCCCAAGGGCATCCTGCACACCTCCGGCGGCTACCTCACCCAGGCGGCCTACACCCACCACGCGGTCTTCGACCTCAAGCCGGAGACCGACGTCTACTGGTGCACCGCCGACATCGGCTGGGTGACGGGCCACTCGTACATCGTCTACGGCCCGCTGGCCAACGGCGCGACCCAGGTCATGTACGAGGGCACCCCCGACACCCCCCACCAGGGCCGGTTCTGGGAGGTCGTGCAGAAGTACGGCGTCACGATCCTCTACACCGCGCCGACGGCCATCCGCACGTTCATGAAGTGGGGAGACGACATCCCCGCCAAGTTCGACCTGTCGAGCCTGCGCATCCTGGGCTCGGTGGGCGAACCGATCAACCCCGAGGCGTGGATCTGGTACCGGGAGCACATCGGCGGCGGCCGCTGCCCGATCGTGGACACCTGGTGGCAGACCGAGACCGGCGCCATGATGATCTCCCCGCTGCCGGGCGTCACCGAGACCAAGCCCGGCTCGGCCCAGCGCCCGCTGCCCGGCATCGCCGCCACCGTGGTGGACGACGAGGCCCACGAGGTCCCGAACGGGGGCGGCGGCTACCTCGTGCTGACCGAGCCGTGGCCGTCCATGCTGCGCACCATCTGGGGTGACGACCAGCGGTTCATCGACACCTACTGGTCCCGCTTCGAGGGCAAGTACTTCGCCGGCGACGGCGCGAAGAAGGACGACGACGGCGACATCTGGCTGCTCGGCCGCGTCGACGACGTGATGCTCGTGTCCGGCCACAACATCTCGACCACCGAGGTCGAGTCCGCGCTGGTCTCGCACCCGGCGGTCGCCGAGGCGGCCGTCGTGGGCGCCGCCGACGAGACCACCGGCCAGGCCATCGTCGCCTTCGTGATCCTGCGCGGCACCGCCAGCGAGGACGAGGGCCTGGTCGCGGAGCTGCGCAACCACGTGGGCGCCACCCTCGGTCCGATCGCCAAGCCGAAGCGGATCCTGCCGGTGGCCGAGCTGCCCAAGACCCGCTCCGGCAAGATCATGCGCCGCCTGCTGCGCGACGTGGCCGAGAACCGCGAGCTGGGTGACGTCACCACGCTGACCGACTCCTCGGTGATGTCCCTGATCCAGGACAAGCTGCCGAGCGCCGCCAGCGAGGACTGATCCCGGCACAACGCCACGGAGGGCGTCCGGCGCACCACGCGCCGGATGCCCTCCCGGCATTTAGGGTGAAGATCGTCCGATATGACCTCGCGAGAGCGCACCCTGTAAAATCAAGGAAGCGTCAATATTCAAGGCGCTGAAGTCTCAGGGTGAGCCGGGAAGTCTGGTCGGCAACTGCCGTTGCCATGCCGTCGACCACCGGAGGTGCCCCACCGTGGCCTCGCCCTCGCTGCCGCCCTCCCCCACCGGCACCCCCGCCGACCCGGCCTCCGAAGACCGCTCCGGCCGCCGGTTCCTTGGCCTCCTCTCCCTGCCCGAGCGCCGGTACGTCGCCGACGCCCTGCGCACCGAGACGGTCGGTGGCGTCCTGCTCCTGGCGGCCGCGGTCGCCGCCCTGCTGTGGGCGAACATCCCGGCCCTCGCCGACAGCTACACCACCGTCAGCGACTTCCACTTCGGCCCCGCGGCCCTCGGGCTGGACCTCTCCGTCCAGCACTGGGCCGCCGACGGGCTGCTCGCGGTGTTCTTCTTCGTGGCCGGCATCGAGCTCAAACGCGAGCTCGTCGCGGGCGACCTGCGCGACCCCAAGGCCGCCGCCCTCCCGGTCATCGCGGCCGTCTGCGGCATGGCCGTACCCGCCCTGGTCTACACCCTGGTGAACACCATCGGGGGCGGCACGCTGGACGGCTGGGCCGTGCCCACCGCCACCGACATCGCCTTCGCGCTCGGCGTCCTCGCCGTCATCGGCACCTGGCTGCCCTCCGCGCTGCGCGCCTTCCTGCTGACCCTCGCCGTGGTGGACGACCTCTTCGCCATCCTGATCATCGCGATCTTCTTCACCAGCGAGATCCGCTTCCCGCAGCTCGTCGGCGCGTTCCTGGGCCTGGCCCTGTTCTGGTTCCTGCTGCGCAGGGGGGTGCGGGGCTGGTACGTGTACGTGCCGCTGGCGCTGGCCGTCTGGGGCCTGATGTACAACAGCGGCGTCCACGCCACCATCGCCGGCGTGGCCATGGGCCTGATGCTGCGCTGCACCCGCGCCGAGGGCGAGGAGCAGTCCCCCGGCGAGCACATCGAGCACCTGGTCCGACCGCTCTCCGCCGGCTTCGCGGTACCGCTCTTCGCGCTCTTCTCCGCCGGCGTGACCCTCTCCGGCGGGGCGCTCGCCGAGGTGTTCACCCGCCCCGAGACGCTGGGTGTGGTCCTCGGTCTGGTGGTGGGCAAGGCCGTCGGCATCTTCGGCGGCACGTGGTCGGCGGCCCGCTTCACCCGGGCGTCGCTCAACCCCGACCTGCAGTGGCCCGACGTCTTCGCCGTGGCCTCCCTGGCCGGCATCGGGTTCACGGTGTCGCTGCTGATCGGCGAGCTCGCGTTCACCGAGGACGCCGTCCTGGCCGACGAGGTCAAGGCCGCCGTCCTCATGGGCTCCCTGATCGCCGCCGTGCTCTCCGGGATCCTGCTCAAGCTGCGCGACCGCACGTACCGGGCGCTGACCGCGGCCGAGGAGCTCGACGAGGACCAGGACGGCATCCCCGACATCTACGAGCAGGAGAACCCGGCCTACCACCTGCGGATGGCCGCGATCCACGAGGCCAAGGCGGCGGAGCACCGGCGCCGGGCGCAGCTGGCCGCCCGAGGGACCGGCGGCGCGGCCGGAACCACGGGACCCGCGGCCGGATCGGCCACCGCGTCCAGCGCCGACGGCGACAGTCCGGCATGATCTGACAGCAGGCCTCCCCCGGCTACCGCGGGGAGGGACCCCAGGACGAGCCCGGACGAGTGAGGGAGACAGCGATGAGCGCAGTGGGCCAGGAGCCGCAAGAGGTGGAGCGCAGTCTCGGCCAGCTGGTCGCCGTCGCCACCGCCGAGATGTCGGCCCTCGTGCACGACGAGATCGCCCTCGCCAAGGCCGAGATCCGCGAGGACGTCAAGCGCGTGGGCATCGGCGGTGGCGCGATCGGCGTCGCCGGCACGCTGGCGCTGTTCGCGGTGCCGGTGCTGAGCTTCGCCGCGGCGTACGGGATCCACAACCTCGGCCTCGGACTGGCCTGGTCCTTCCTGATCGTCGGCGGCGTGTTCCTGCTGGTCGCCGGCGTGCTCTCGCTGTTCGCCGTCTCCAAGCTCAAGAAGATCAGCCCGCCGGAGAAGTCGATCGCCTCCATCAAGGAGACCGCGGCGGTCGTCAGCACCGTCAAGCCGCACCCGCGGCCGGTCAGTGCCAAGGCCGTGGGTGTGGCACGCTCGTCCTCATGACGGCCCCGACACCCGACCCCGGCACCCCGCCCACCGCCGCCACGGCGGTCCGGCTCGACCTCCCTGACGGGAGGAAGGTGCTGCACCGCGACGTGGCGGCCAACGGTGCGCGCTTCCACGTCGCCGAGCTCGGCGACGGGCCGCTCGTCCTGCTCCTGCACGGCTTCCCGCAGTTCTGGTGGACCTGGCGCCACCAGCTGACCGCGCTGGCCGACGCGGGCTACCGGGCCGTGGCGATGGACCTGCGCGGGGTGGGCGGCAGCGACCGCACCCCCCGCGGCTACGACCCCGCCAACCTCGCGCTGGACATCACCGGGGTCGTACGGTCCCTCGGCGAGCCCGACGCCGCCCTGGTCGGCCACGACCTGGGCGGCTACCTCGCCTGGACCGCGGCCGTGATGCGCCCCAAGCTGGTGCGCCGCCTTGTGGTCTCCTCGATGCCGCACCCGCGGCGCTGGCGCTCGGCGATGCTGGCCGACTACACGCAGAGCCGGGCCGGGTCGCACATCTGGGGCTTCCAGCGGCCCTGGCTGCCCGAGCGACGGCTGGTCGCGGACGGCGGCGCCCTGGTGGGCGACCTGATCCGGGACTGGTCCGGCCCGCGGCTGCCCGAGGACGAGGACGTACGGGTCTACCAGCGCGCCATGTGCATCCCCTCCACCGCGCACTGCTCGATCGAGCCGTACCGGTGGCTGGTCCGCTCGATGGCCCGCCCCGACGGCGTGCAGTTCTACCGCCGGATGAAGCGTCCGGTGCGGGTGCCGACGCTGCACCTGCACGGGTCGCTGGATCCGGTGATGCGCACCCGCAGCGCCGCGGGCTCCGGCGAGTACGTCGAAGCGCCGTACCGCTGGCGGCTGTTCGACGGCCTCGGGCACTTCCCGCACGAGGAGGACCCGGTGGCCTTCTCGACGGAGCTCGTCAACTGGCTGAAGGACCCCGAGCCCGACCGCTGAGGGTCCGACGGGGATCCGTCGGACCCCGTGTTGAACACGCGTACGTCGAACGTTCACATGCCCCGCGCATAGGCCAATTGGCCCTCCCCCGCACGGTTACGGACCATGAGGCCCGGGCAGACGTCGAAGTATGGGCTGGACGCACGACTACGGTGACTCCGCACGCAACCGCCGCTCAGCAGCGCCGCTGGGCTCCCACGAGAGGGTCGGCGGCCCCGCTGAGGGCCCCGACCCACGCCTCGACATCCCGCGTATCCTGCGCCGCCGGGCCCGCTGGGTCTCGGCCCGGCTGCGGCATACCCGCAGCTAGGGCGCAGGAGGACCGGCCCGGCTCCGGGACGCGCCTCAGAGGGCGCAGCCCTCGCTCGTGACGCGGCGGGTGGCCAGCTGGCCGTCCTGGATGTCGTCCCGGATCTCGTCGGCCGTCAGGGCGTACCCCGTGTTCGGGTCGTCCAGGGACTTCGCGAAGACCACGCCGTACACCTGGCCCTCGGGGGTCAGGAGCGGGCCGCCGGAGTTGCCCTGGCGCACCGTCGCGTACAGCGAGTAGACGTCACGGCGGACCGTGCCCCGGTGGTAGATGTCCGGGCCGTTGGCGTTGATCCGGCCGCGCACCCGGGCGGCGCGCACGTCGTACGAGCCGTTCTCGGGGAAGCCGGCCACGATCGCGCCGCTGCCGCTGCGCGCGTCGGGCTCGGTGAACTCCAGCGGGGGCGCCTTGAGCTTGGGCACGTCGAGGACGGCGATGTCGCGCCGCCAGTCGTAGAGCACGACCTTCGCCTCGTACAGCCGCCCCTCACCGCCTATCTGCACGGTGGGCTCCGAGACGCCGCCGACGACGTGGGCGTTGGTCATGACGCGGTGCCGGGCGAAGACGAAGCCGGTGCCCTCCAGCACCTTGCTGCAGCTCGGCGCGGTGCCCACGACCTTGACGATGGAGCGCTTGGCGCGCTGCGCGACGGGGCTCCGGGCAAGGGCCGGGTCGGGCGCCCTCACTTCGGTGATGGGCTCGTTGGAGAACGGGCTGAAGACCTGCGGGAAGCCGTTCTGCGCGAGGACGGAGCTGAAGTCCGAGAACAGCGTGCCCGCCTGTTGCGGCATCAGCTGGGAGACCCCGTACAGCACCTGGGACTTGTTGGCCTGCTTGCCGAGGCTGTTGGTCGGGTTGCCCGCCAGCGCGGATCCGATGAGCCACGCCACCAGCAGCATGGCGACCACGTTGACCAGCGCGCCGCCCGTGGCGTCCAGCGCACGGGCGGGCGACCAGGTGATGTGCCGCCTGAGCTTGTTGCCCAGGTGGGTGGTGAAGGCCTGGCCGATCGAGGCGCAGATGATCACCACGACCACCGCGACGATGGCGGCCGTCGTGGTCACGGCGGCCTCGTCCGTGACCTGGTTCCAGATCAGCGGCAGCACGGACACCGCGATGAGGCCGCCGCCGAGGAAGCCGATCACGGACAGGATGCCGACGACGAACCCCTGGCGGTAGCCGATGATCGCGAACCACACGGCGGCGACCAGCAGGAGGATGTCCAGCACGTTCAGCTGGTCGAGCACGTTCACGTGGGCCACCGTCTCACGAGAGCCGGTCGAGCGGGACCTCCCGGGTGCGGTCCCAGGGCCGCTCCCAGCCGGCGTAGTGCAGGATCCGGTCGATCAGTCCGGCGGTGAAACCCCAGACCAGAGCCGATTCGACCAGGAATGCCGGGCCCTGGAAGCCGCTCGGGTGCACGACCGTGGCGCGGTTGGCCGGCTCCGTGAGATCCGCCACGGGCACCGTGAAGACCCGGGCGGTCTCGGCCGGGTCCACCACCCCGACCGGGCTGGGCTCGCGCCACCAGCCGAGCACGGGGGTGACCGCGAACCGGCTCACCGGGATGAAGAGCTTCGGCAGCACGCCGAAGAGCTGCACCCCGGCCGGGTCCAGCCCGGTCTCCTCCTCGGCCTCGCGCAGCGCCGCGCGCAGCGGGGCGCCGTCCTCCGGATCGCCGTCCTCCGGATCGAGGGCGCCGCCGGGGAAGGAGGGCTGCCCGGCGTGCGAGCGGAGCGTTCCCGAGCGTTCCATGAGCAGCAGCTCGGGGCCCTGGGCGCCGTCGCCGAAGAGGATCAGGACGGCGGACTCGCGGACGTCGTCGCCGGCGGGCGGCAGGAACCTGCTCAGCTGGGTCGGCCGGACCGTGCGCGCCGCCTCGACCACCGGGTCCAGCCACGACGGCAACCCGGCGGTGGACAGCCCCGTCCGCGTGGATTCGGTGGATCCGGACCCGCCGGCCCGTGTCGCCCCTGTCATCGGCTCCCCGTTCGCTGTACTGCCCCTGACGGCCTCAACGCCGCCGGAGGCCCGATTCGTTCCTCCCCCGGTGCGGACCGGGTCAGTCGGCCGCGGCGGCGCCCAGCGGGGCGGCCGGCCTGCCCGGGTAGTCCGGGGGCGGGCTCAGCCGCTGGCCGGGCTGGCCGCCCATCTCGTACTTGAGCAGCTTCTTCGCCTTCTCCGGGTCGGTCTCGCCCTCCCCGTACGCCGGACACAGGGGGGCGATCGGGCAGGCGCCGCAGGCCGGCCGGCGGGCGTGGCAGATCCGCCGGCCGTGGAAGATCACCCGGTGCGAGAGCATCGTCCACTCGCTCTTCGGGAAGATCGCGCCGATCTCCGCCTCGACCTTCTCCGGGTCCTCCTGCGCGGTCCACTTCCAGCGCCGCACCAGACGGCCGAAGTGGGTGTCCACGGTGATGCCGGGCCGGCCGAAGGCGTTGCCCAGCACGACGTGGGCGGTCTTGCGGCCCACGCCGGGAAGGGTCACGAGGTCCTCCAGCCGGCCCGGCACGGTGCCGCCGAAGTCGTCCCGCAGGGCCGCGGACAGGCCCAGCAGCGAGCGCGCCTTGGCCCGGAAGAACCCGGTGGGCCGGATGATCTCCTCCAGCTCCTCGGGCACGGCCGCGGCCATGTCCTCGGGCGTCGGGTACTTCGCGAAGAGGGCCGGGGTGGTCTGGTTCACCCGCAGGTCGGTGGTCTGGGCCGACAGCACGGTGGCGACCAGCAGCTCGAAGGGGTTGCGGAAGTCCAGCTCGGGGTGGGCGTACGGGTAGACCTCGGCCAGCTCGCGGTTGATCCGGCGGGCGCGCCGCACCATGGCGAGGCGGGACTCCGGCTTGGCCGCTCCTGCCGTCACGGCCGGCGCGGCCGCCGTCTTCCTGGTCGCCGTCCGGGTGGCCGCCGTCCGCCCGGCCGCCGTCTTGGCGGTCTTCGTCGCCGTCGTCGCCGTCTTCGCGGTCTTCGTCGCCGTCGTCTTCGTGGCCCTCGCCGTCGCAGGGGCCGGTACGGCCTTCTTCGCTGCTGCCATGTGACGAAGGCTACGCCCGGCCGCCGACAGGACCGGGCCGTGTCCGCAAAGTGGCACCGCCGCGGCAGGGGAGTGGTTCCGAACGCCCCGGACGGCTTCCGAAATCACTCCGCCCCCACTGTTCGCCCAGAGCGGAATCGCCTGGCATGATGGCGCCCACAGGCCCTTCCGCCCACGCCCGGCGGCCTCTTGGCCCCCGGGACCCGCCCGCGCCCCCCCTCCGCGGTGGCCCGAACAGCCCATCGATTCGCCCCCGGCGGCACAGCACACCCGGTTCGTCCGGCATCCTGTGATTGATCGCACTGTTTGCAGCGTCCGGCAAAATGGGGAGCACGGTCCCCTGATGCAGGTCGACATAGGAGAGAGACTCGTGGACGACGTTCTGCGGCGCGCCCCGCTCTTCGCGGCGCTCGATGACGAGCAGGCCGCGGAGCTCCGCGCCTCCATGAGCGAAGTGACCCTCGCCCGCGGCGACGCCCTCTTCCACGAGGGCGACCCGGGTGACCGGCTGTACGTGGTCACCGAGGGCAAGGTCAAGCTGCACCGCACCTCCCCCGACGGGCGCGAGAACATGCTCGCCGTCCTCGGCCCCGGTGAGCTGATCGGTGAGCTTTCGCTCTTTGACCCGGGCCCGCGTACGGCCACCGCCACGGCGCTGACCGAGGTCAAGCTGCTCGGCCTCGGCCACGGCGACCTCCAGCCGTGGCTCAACGCCCGCCCCGAGGTGGCCACCGCCCTGCTGCGCGCCGTGGCCCGGCGCCTGCGCAAGACCAACGACCAGATGTCCGACCTGGTCTTCTCCGACGTGCCGGGCCGTGTCGCCCGCGCCCTGCTCGACCTCTCGCGCCGCTTCGGCGTGCAGTCGGAGGAGGGCATTCACGTCGTCCACGACCTCACGCAGGAGGAGCTGGCCCAGCTGGTCGGCGCCTCCCGCGAGACCGTGAACAAGGCCCTGGCCGACTTCGCCCAGCGCGGCTGGCTGCGCCTGGAGGCCCGTGCCGTGATCCTGCTCGACGTCGAGCGCCTGGCGAAGCGGTCCCGCTGACGCGTCCCGCACCCCGCCGCGACACCGAAGGCCCCGCCCACTCGGGCGGGGCCTTCGGCGTGCTCGCGCGTGGTTCGAGGGCCGCGAAAAGGCCGCGCGGCACAGTGGGGCCCATGGACACAATGGGGCGCGTGGAGCACAGGGGACTGGACGGGCAGGGGTTCATCGAGCGCGAGGGCTCATTCGCCCGCATCGGGGCCGAGTTCCAGGGCCTCGTCGCCGACGCGCGCGACCGCATCGTGAAGACGTACGGCCGGCGGCTGCACAGCGCCTACCTGTACGGCTCGCTGCCGCGCGGCACCGCCCGCCCCGGCCGCTCGGACCTCGACCTGCTGCTGGCCCTGCACGGGGAGCCCACGGCGGCGGACCGGGAGGCCGCCGCCGACCTGGCCGCCGACCTCGACTCCGCCCACCCCGTCGTCGACGGGGTGGGCCTCCTGCTGTTCGGCAAGGAGCGGCTGCTCAGCGAGGCGGAGCGGTACGACCTGGGCTGGTTCGTGGCCTGTCTGTGCACCCCGCTGCTCGGGGCCGACCTCGCCGAGCACCTGCCCCGGTACCGGCCCGACGCGCTGCTGGCCCGCGAGACCAACGGCGACCTGGCCGACCTGCTGCCGAAGCTGCGGCAGCGGATCGCGGAGGCCGAGCGCGCGGGTGCGGGAACGGTCGCCGTCGCGGGTGTGACCGGCAGCGGAGCCGGGGGGCCCGGCGACGCGGCGTACCGGCGGCTGGTGCGCGGCTGGTCCCGGCAGCTGGTCCGGACCGCCTTCACGCTGGTCATGCCCCGGTGGGGCGGCTGGACCAGCGACCTGGGGCGGCAGGCGGAGGCCTTCGCGGAGTACTACCCCGAGCGCGCCGGGCAGCTGCGCGAGGCGGCCCGGCTGGCACTGGAGCCGACGGCCGACCCCGCCGTGCTGCACGCGTACGCCGAGGACCTCGGACCGTGGCTGGCGGCGGAGTACGCCGCCGTGATCGGGGTGAAGTCCCCGCGGCCCGCGGGGTGAGGGCTCAGTAGTCGAGCGCCTCGACGGCGTCCTTGGCCTCCTTGAGGCCCGCTCCCGTGATCCGCCGGTACTCCTTGATGGCCTCGATCTCCTTGTTCTTGCGCAGCAGGTCCCGGACCACGTCCAGGCCCGCCGGCTCCGGCTCCTCGATGCCGAGGTGGGCCATGATCAGGTCGAGCTTGTACTCGACCCGGGCGGTCTTCCGGGCCACCTCCCGGACCTTCTGGTTGACGTGGGCCGTTATCCAGTTCACGGCGAGGACGAGGGCGATGACGGCGAAGATCATGCAGGGAGCCTAAGTGACCGGCGGACAGCCCGGACAGGTCAGTAGCCGGGCGGCCCCGGGATCAGACCGTGCTCGCGCAGGTACTCCAACTGCGCCCGCACCGACCACTCGGCCGCCGGCCACAGCGACCGGTCCACGTCCGCGTACACGTGGGCCACGACCTCCGGGGCCGTGGTGAAGCCGTCCTCCACCGCCGTCTCGACCTGCGCCAGCCGGTGCGCCCGGTGCGCGAGGTAGAACTCGACCGCGCCCTGGGCGTCGTCCAGCACCGGCCCGTGCCCCGGCAGCACCGTGTGCACGCCGTCGTCGACCGTCAGGGAGCGCAGCCGCCGCAGCGAGTCGAGGTAGTCGCCCAGCCGTCCGTCGGGGTGCGCCACCACCGTCGTCCCGCGTCCGAGGATCGTGTCCCCCGTCAGCACGGCCCCGTCGGCGGGCAGATGGAAGCAGAGCGAGTCGGCGGTGTGCCCGGGCGTGGGGACCACCCGCAGCTCCAGACCGCCGACCCGGACGGCCTGGCCGGCCGCGAGGCCCTCGTCGCCCAGCCGCAGGGCCGGGTCGAGGGCCCGTACCTTCGTCCGGGTCAGCTCGGCGAAGCGGCCGGCGCCCTCGGCGTGGTCGGGGTGCCCGTGGGTCAGCAGCGTGAGGGCGACCCGCTTGCCGGCCGCCTCGGCGGCCGCGACCACCGCGCGCAGGTGCGCCTCGTCCAGCGGGCCCGGGTCGATCACCGCGGCCAGCTCCGAGTCGGGCTCGGAGACGATCCACGTGTTGGTGCCGTCCAGCGTCATGGCGGAGGCGTTCGGCGCAAGGACGTTGACCGCCCGGGCCGTCGCCGGCCCCGAGACCACGGCACCACGGGGCTGGCCCGGCAGCGCGGCGGCGTCCGTCATGACGCACCTCCCGTCGTCCCCACCCGCTTGGTGAACTCGTCGTGGCCCGGCCAGCTGAGCACCAGCTCGCCCCCTTCCAGCCTGGCCTGCGCCAGCACCGGTGTCAGGTCCTGGCCTTCGGCGGCCGCGAGGGCGTCGGCGGCACTCCCGTACGGCTCCAGGGAGCGCAGGGTCGAAATGGTGGGCGGCATCATCAGCAGCTCGCCCCGGTCGTACCCCGCGGCTGCCTCGGAGGGGCGGATCCAAACGGTCCGGTCGGCCTCGGTGGAGGCGTTGCGGGTGCGCTGGCCCTCGGGGAGGGCGGCCACGAAGAACCAGGTGTCGTAGCGGCGCGGCTCGAACTCGGGGGTGATCCAGCGCGCCCAGGCGCCCAGGAGGTCGGAGCGCAGCAGCAGGCCGCGGCGGTCGAGGAAGTCGGCGAAGGAGAGCTCGCGGGCCACCAGGGCCTGCCGGTCGGTCTCCCAGTCGTCCCCGGTGGTGTCGTCGACCACGGTGTCGGCCGTCGGGCCGGCGAGCAGGACGCCCGCCTCCTCGTACGTCTCCCTGACCGCGGCGCACACGATGGCCTGGGCGGTGGCGGGCTCGGTGCCCAGGCGCTTCGCCCAGTGGTCGAGGGCGGGTCCGGCCCAGCCCACCAGGTGGTCGTCGTCGCGCGGGTCGACGCCGCCGCCGGGGTAGGCGTACGCGCCGCCGGCGAAGGCCATGGAGGCGCGGCGGCGCAGCATGTGGACGTCGGGGCCGTCGGCGGCGTCGCGCAGCAGCATGACGGTGGCCGCGCGCTTGGGGGCCACGGGCGTCAGGCTGCCGTCCGCGAGGGCGCGGATGCGGTCGGGCCACTCCGGCGGGTACCACTGGCCGCCGGCGGGGGCGGGGCCGGGTGTCTGCTGGTCCTGCTCGCCGTGCGGGCCGCGCTGCCCGTTCGTCTCACCGTTCGACATGGGCGGAGCCTACGGCGATCCGGCGGGATGTTCGAGGGGGTCCCGGGGACGCGTCCCCGGGACCCCCTCGGTGGCGGCAGCGTCAGTCCGCGACTTCCACCTGGAACTCGACCTCGACGGGCGCGTCCAGCGGCAGGACCGCGACGCCGACGGCGCTGCGGGCGTGCACGCCCTTCTCGCCGAGGACCTCGCCGAGCAGCTCACTGGCGCCGTTGATGACGCCGGGCTGGGCGGTGAAGTCGGGGGCCGAGGCGACGAAACCGACGACCTTCACGACCCGCACGATCTTGTCCAGGTCACCGATGACGGACTTCACGGCGGCCAGCGCGTTCAGGGCGCAGGTCGCCGCGAGCGCCTTGGCCTCCTCGGCGGAGACCTCGCCGCCGACCTTGCCGGTCAGCGGGAGCTTGCCCTCGACCATCGGGAGCTGGCCCGCGGTGTAGACGTACGCGCCGGAGCGGACGGCCGGCTGGTAGGCGGCCAGCGGGGGCACGACCTCGGGGAGCGTCAGTCCGAGCTCGGCGAGCTTGGCCTCGACAGCGCTCATGCCTGCTTCTCCCGCTTCAGGTAGGCGACCAGCTGCTCGGGGTTGTTCGGCCCGGGCACGACCTGGACGAGCTCCCAGCCGTCCTCGCCCCACGTGTCGAGGATCTGCTTCGTGGCGTGGACCAGCAGCGGGACCGTCGCGTATTCGAACTTCTTCATAGCAGGGGAGCGTAATACCTGGACGAGGGCTCATGCGCAGCCCGAAAGGCGAGTGGTTAGGCTCGACGCGTGAGCAGGCTCCAGGTGGTCAGCGGCAAGGGCGGCACCGGTAAGACCACGGTCGCCGCAGCACTCGCGCTCGCCCTCGCGACCGAGGGCAAGCGGACACTTCTCGTGGAAGTCGAGGGCAGGCAGGGGATCGCGCAGCTCTTCGGCACGGAGGCGCTCCCGTACGAGGAGCGGAAGATCGCGGTGGCGCCGGGCGGCGGGGAGGTGCACGCCCTGGCCATCGACGCCGAACGGGCGCTGCTCGACTACCTCCAGATGTTCTACAAGCTCGGTTCGGCCGGACGGGCGCTGAAGAAGCTCGGCGCCATCGACTTCGCCACCACCATCGCCCCCGGTCTGCGGGACGTCCTGCTGACCGGCAAGGCCTGCGAGGCGGTCAAGCGCAAGGACAAGGCGGGCCGCTTCGTCTACGACCACGTGGTGATGGACGCGCCGCCGACCGGCCGCATCACCCGCTTCCTGAACGTGAACGACGAGGTGGCGGGGCTGGCGCGCTTCGGCCCCATCCACAACCAGGCCCAGGCGGTGATGAAGGTCCTGAAGTCCCCCGACACGGCCGTGCACCTGGTCACCCTGCTGGAGGAGATGCCGGTGCAGGAGACCTCCGACGGCATCGACGAGCTGCGGGCCGCGGGCCTGCCGGTGGGCCGGGTCGTGGTCAACATGGTGCGTCCGCACCATCTGGACGAGGAGGCCCTGCGGGCCGCCTCGGGCGAGCGGCGCGGCGAGGTGGCGCGGGCGCTGTCCCGGGCGGGGCTGGGCGCGGCGCGCCGCGGCGGCCCGGCCGAGCGGCTGGTGGACCCGCTGCTGGAGCAGGCCGCGGAGCACGCCGAGCGGGTGGAGCTGGAGCGAGAGCAGCGTGCCGTGCTGGCGGGGCTGGGCGTGGACGCGTACGAACTGCCGCTGCTGGGCGGCGGGATGGAGCTCGCCGGGCTGTACGACCTGGCGGCGGAGCTGCGGAAGCAGGTGAGCGCCGCGTGAGCAGTGCGCTGAGGACTCCCCCGTTGCTGGACGTGGACGCGCTGCTGGACGACCCGGAGACCCGGATCGTGGTGTGCTGCGGCGCGGGCGGGGTGGGCAAGACCACGACCGCTGCGGCCCTGGGCGTACGGGCGGCCGAGCGGGGGCGCAAGGTGGTGGTGCTGACCATCGACCCCGCGCGGCGGCTGGCGCAGTCGATGGGGATCGACGTGCTGGACAACACCCCGCGGCCGGTGGCGGACGCGGGTGCGGCCGGTGGCGCGCTGCACGCCATGATGCTCGACATGAAGCGGACCTTCGACGAGATCGTCGAGTCCCACGCGGACCCCGACCGGGCCCGGGCGATCCTGGAGAACCCCTTCTACCAGTCCCTGTCGGCCGGTTTCGCCGGCACGCAGGAGTACATGGCCATGGAGAAGCTGGGCCAGCTGCGGGCGCGCGAGGACTGGGACCTGATCGTGGTGGACACCCCGCCGAGCCGGTCCGCGCTGGACTTCCTGGACGCGCCGAAGCGGCTGGGGTCGTTCCTGGACGGGAAGTTCATCCGGGTGCTGATGGCGCCGGCGAAGGTGGGCGGCCGGGCCGGGATGAAGTTCCTGAACGTCGGCATGTCGATGATGACCGGCACCCTGAGCAAGCTGATGGGGGGCCAGCTGCTGAAGGACGTGCAGACCTTCGTGGCGGCGATGGACACCATGTTCGGGGGCTTCCGCACCCGCGCCGACGCCACGTACCGGCTGCTGCAGGCGCCGGGGACGGCCTTCCTCGTGGTCGCGGCGCCGGAGCCGGACGCGCTGCGCGAGGCGGCGTACTTCGTGGAGCGGCTGGCCGCGGACGACATGCCGCTGGCCGGGCTGGTGTTGAACCGGGTGCACGGCAGTGGCGCCGACGGGCTCTCGGCGGAGCGGGCCCTGGCAGCCGCGGAGAATCTTGAAGAAGGCGGCATTGTCGATCAGGAGTCCGGGAAAGCTGGACTTCGTGACTCCACCGCCTCGGACGCTCCCCCGCATGGCGGTGGTGGCCCCACGAACGGATCGGCCGGCACGAGCGGCGCCTCGGACGCCGACCTGATCGCCGCCGGGCTGCTGCGCCTGCACGCCGAACGCATGCAGGTGATCGCGCGCGAGCAGCAGACGCGCGACCGCTTCACGTCACTGCACCCTGAGGTGCCGGTGGCCGAGGTGGCCGCCCTGCCCGGCGATGTGCACGACCTCGCCGGGCTTCGGGCCATCGGTGAGCGGCTCACGACCGGTCAGCGGGGCTGATCGGACACGAGCGTGGGAGGAGCTCCGGGGACGCCCGGAGGGACCGGTCCGTCCGCGGTGGAGCGCGTCCGCCCGCGAAGGGGTACCGGTGCCGGGTCTACCCGGCCGCCGCGTACGTCTCGTAGGCGACGTCCGCCTCCTCGTCGGCATCCATTCCGAGGATGCCGGTGCTGCGCTCGTACTCCGTACGAGCGGTCTCCAGCAGTCGCCGCCAGGAGGTCACGGTCGGGCGCCTGCGCAGCAGTGCGCGCCGCTCCCGCTCGGTCATGCCGCCCCAGACACCGAACTCGACGCGGTTGTCGAGCGCGTCCGCGAGGCACTCGGTCCGCACCGGGCAACCGGTGCACACCGCCTTGGCCCTGTTCTGCGCTGCACCCTGTACGAACAACTCATCCGGATCGGTAGTGCGGCAGGCTGCCTGCGCACTCCAGTCGGTAACCCAGCCCATTACGGCGCCGTCCTCTCCCGAATCGAGGCTCCCCCACGGCGGTAGCGGCATATTCACCGCTGCCAGTTGAGGACGTTACGGAAGGCGGGCACAGCGCAACACCCCCGACGGGCCCAATCTTGAATGGTCCGAACGGACTATGCGTAAGCGGCAGATCACCCGACGGAGTGACGCGGCGACATGACGGGCCATTCCGGCGATTCGGGACAAGCCGGTCGTCTCACAAGGGGCGCCGTGCGACGGATGCGGGGCATTCGGACATATGTCCACCCGCTTCGGAAAGGGTGAATGTCATGCCGAAGGGTTGATCTCCCCCCGCACTGCTGTGACAGTTGAGGGCAGCTTAGGCCAAGGCATGCACGCGTGTCCGGGGAATGAGAACGTAGGCTTCCCCCATGCCAAAGAAGCGCTCGGGCGGAGGTCTCACCGGGACCCAGCAGGCCGCCAAGTTCCTCGGGGTGTCCGCGCTGGCCGGCGTCGTGCTCGCCGGCATCGCGATTCCCGGTGCGGGCGTGCTCGGTCTCGCGGCCAAGGGCACGGTCGACGGGTTCGACGAGATTCCCGCCAACATGAAGACCCCGCCGCTGAGTCAGCGCACGAACATCCTCGACGCCGAGGGCGGTCTCATCGCGACCGTCTACTCGCGGGACCGGAAGGTCGTGCCGCTCACGGCCATCTCCCCGTACATGCAGAAGGCGATCGTCGCGATCGAGGACTCGCGCTTCTTCGAGCACGGGGCGATCGACGTCAAGGGCATCCTGCGCGCGGTCAACCGCAACGCGCAGGAGGGCGGCGCCGCCCAGGGCGCCTCGACGCTCACGCAGCAGTACGTGAAGAACGTCTTCGTCGAGGAGGCCGGCGACGACCCGGCCAAGGTCGCCGAGGCGCAGCAGAAGAGCCTCGGCCGCAAGGTGCGCGAGCTGAAGTACGCGATCCAGGTCGAGGAGGAGCTCGGGAAGAAGAAGATCCTCGAGAACTACCTCAACATCACCTTCTTCGGGCAGCAGGCCTACGGCATCGAGTCCGCCTCCCAGCGCTACTTCAGCAAGCCGGCCCGCGACCTGACGCTGGCCGAGTCCGCCCTGCTGGCCGGACTCGTCCAGTCGCCCAGCCGGTACGACCCCGTCAACGACACCGAGGAAGCCACCAAGCGTCGCAACACGGTGCTCCAGCGCATGGCGGAGGTGAAGGACATCTCGCAGGCCGAGGCCGACGCGGCCAAGGCCACGCCCATCAAGCTGAAGGTGACCAAGCCCAAGAACGGCTGCATCACGGCCGTCAGCGGCGCCGGCTTCTTCTGCGACTACGTGCGCGCGGTGTTCCTCTCCAACCCCGTCTTCGGCAAGACGCGCGAGGAGCGGGCCAAGGTCTGGAACCGCGGCGGCCTGACCGTCCGCACCACCCTGGACCCGCAGTCCCAGGAGGCGGTCAACGCCTCCATCAAGGACCACGTCAACCAGGACGACAAGGTCGCCACCGCCGTGACGCTCGTCCAGCCGGGCACCGGCCGGATCCTCGCCATGGGCCAGTCGAAGCCGTACGGCTTCGGCACGAACGAGACGCAGATCAACTTCTCCGTCGACAAGCGCATGGGCGGATCGAGCTTCGGCTTCCCGACCGGTTCGACGTTCAAGCCCTTCGTCGCCGCCGCCGCCATCGAGCAGGGCGTCTCGCCGGGCAAGGTGTACCAGTCGCCGCACGACATGCCGTACCCGAGCCCGGTGCAGAGCTGCAGCGGCTCGCCGTGGGTCAACACCGGCGACACGGTCGAGAACGAGTCGGAGTCCGAGGTCGGCCCGTACGCACTGCGCGAGGCGATGGCCAAGTCGGTCAACACCTACTTCGTCGAGATGATCAGCGACATCGGCCTCTGCCCGGTGACGACCATGGCGAAGAAGCTCGGCGTCATCCCCGCCAACGGCGAGAAGCTGAAGGAGGTGCCCTCCATCGCGCTGGGCACCGAGGGCATGTCCCCGCTGACCATGGCCAACGCGTACGCGACCTTCGCCAACCGCGGCACGTACTGCACCCCCGTGGCCATAGAGTCCATCACCGACCCGCACGGCAAGGCCATCGCGGTGCCGAAGTCGCGCTGCGACCGGGTCATGTCCGAGAAGACCGCCGACACGATCAACACCCTGCTGCGCGGCGTGGTCGACTCCGGTACGGGTGCCCAGGCGGGTCTGAGCGACCGCGACAGCGCGGGCAAGACGGGTACCACCGACTCCCGCTACAACGCCTGGTTCGTGGGCTACACGCCGAACATGGCGGGCGCGACCTGGGTCGGCTCGGGCGGCGCCAAGCAGATCTCGATGGAGAACATCTACATCGGCGGCCAGTACTACGAGAAGGTCTACGGCGGTGGCGTCCCCGGCCCCATCTGGCGTGACGCGGTCTCGGGCGCACTGGCCGGGCGCGAGGTCATGCAGTTCGTGACCGTCCCGCTGCCGGAGTCCCCGGACCCGGCCGGCGGCAGCAAGGGCAAGGGCAAGAACAAGGGCAAGAAGCACAAGCCCGGCCGCGGCGACGACAAGCCCGGTCGCGGCGGAACCGGTGGCGACACGGGCGGCACCGACACCGGCGGCGCCGACGGCGGCGGCAACGGCGGGGACGGCGGGATCACCTTCCCCGACCTCCCCACCGACCCGGGCCTGATCGGCGGGACCCCGTAGGACGCGGGGCACGACGAAGGGAGGGGCGCCCCGGCCTGACGGCCGGGGCGCCCCTCCCTTTCTTCCGCTCTTCTCCGGCTCAGCCGGCCAGCAGCTGCTTCACGACGGCGGCCACCCGGCCGCCCTCGGCCAGGCCCTGCACCTTCGGGTTCACGATCTTCATGACGGCGCCCATGGCCCGCGGTCCCTCGGCGCCGGCGGCCCTGGCCTCCTCGACGGCCTGGGCCACGATCGCGGTGAGCTCGTCGTCGCTGAGCTGCTTGGGCAGGTAGTCGGCCAGGACCTCGCCCTCGGCCAGCTCGCGCTCGGCCTGCTGGGGACGGCCGCCCTGGGCGAAGGCGTCGGCGGCCTCGCGGCGCTTCTTCGCCTCCTTCGCGATCACCTTGAGGACCTCGTCGTCGGAGAGCTCGCGCGCCTCCTTGCCCGCGACCTCCTCCTTCGTGATCGCGGCGAGGGTGAGGCGGAGCGTGGCCGAGCGGAGCTCGTCGCGCGCCTTGATGGCGGTCGTGAGGTCTTCCTGCAGCTTGGACTTGAGGCTGGTCATGGGTCGAGTCTGCCAGGTCGGGCCCGGTCGGCGCCTACCGGTTTCCCCCGGCCGCGCCGAGGGGCGCAGGGGGGACCGCAGGACGGGGGACGTTCGGCCGCCCCGCGGGGACGGGGGCCCGGGGACCGTCCGCCGCAGCGGGCAGGGTCTGCGACGATGTCCCCATGCGCGCGCGTTACGGACTCCCCCTGAAGGTCACCGCCGGAATCGCAGCCGCGGGGGCGGTCGGCGTGGCGTACGCCGCCGGCTTCGAGGCCAGGTCGTTCCGGCTGCGCCGGGTCACCGTCCCGGTCCTGCCGCGCGGCGTGCGCCCGATCCGGATCCTCCAGGTCTCCGACATCCACATGGTCGCCGGGCAGCGCAAGAAGCGCGCCTGGCTGCAGTCCCTGGCCGGGCTGCGCCCCGATTTCGTCGTGAACACCGGCGACAACCTCTCCGACACCGAGGGCGTGCCGGAGCTGCTCGACGCGCTCGGACCGCTGATGGAGTTCCCCGGCGTGTACGTCTTCGGCTCGAACGACTACTACGGGCCCCGGCTGCGCAACCCCGCCCGCTACCTGCTGGAGAAGGCCCAGGGCAAGCACGGCCTGAACGGCAACCCGCCGGTCGTGGGCGCCGTCCACAACCCGTGGGAGGACATCCGGGACGCCTTCGACGCGGCCGGCTGGGTGAACCTCACCAACGCGCGCGGCCGACTGAAGCTGCCCGACCTGGAGCTCGCCTTCACCGGCCTGGACGACCCCCACATCAAGCGGGACCGGTACGAGCGCGTCGCCGGCGGTCCGGAGGCGGACGCCGACTTCTCGATGGCCGTGGTGCACGCCCCGTACCTGCGCACCCTCGACGCCTTCACGGCCGACGGGTACCCGCTGGTCCTGGCCGGGCACACCCACGGCGGGCAGCTGTGCATCCCCTTCTACGGGGCGCTCGTCACCAACTGCGACCTCGACACGGACCGGGTCAAGGGCCTGTCGACCCACGAGCTCGCGGGCAACCGGTCGTACCTCCACGTCTCGGCCGGCTGCGGCACGAACCGCTTCACCCCGGTCCGCTTCGCCTGCCCGCCCGAGGCCACCCTGCTCACCCTCACGCCCGCCGCGTAGCCCCCGCCGGGGGCCCGGTGAAAACCGGATTTCGTCTCAGCGCGAGGGTCCGCTAGAGTAATCGATGTCGCCAGGGCCGAGAGGCCGCAAGGCGGCGATCGGGGTGTAGCGCAGCTTGGCAGCGCGCTTCGTTCGGGACGAAGAGGTCGTGGGTTCAAATCCCGCCACCCCGACTTCGTAAGACCAGGTCAAGGGCCTGATCCACTGAGTGGATCAGGCCCTTCCTGTATGTTCGGCGGCCCTCGGGAGGGAACGGCCCGGCGGGTCCTGGACCGGCGCCTGCGCGACCGCGCCTCCCGTCCCCCGTCCCTCCCGGGCCTCCCCCACATTCCCGGCCTACCGGCCCCGCCCCGTCGGCCGTTGCGGCGGCGCCGGGCGGGGTGGGGCCGGTGGTGCTACTCCGCGTGGGGGAGCCAGCCGCGCTGGACGGCGCGGACGCCGAACTCGAAGCGGCTGCGCGCGTTCAGGCGGTCCATCAGGTCGTTCGCGAGGCGTCGGGCGGTGCGCGGGGAGACGCCGAGCCGCTTGGCGATGGCCTCGTCCGTCAGGCCCTGGGAGAGCAGTCGGATGACCGTGTTCTCCTGGGCCGTCAGGGTGCCCTCGTCCTTCGGGGCGGTGGGGGCGCCGAGGGGGGTGGCCGCGGACCAGACCGTGTCGAAGAGGGCGCACAGCGCGGTGAGCGTGCCCTGGCCGGTCAGGACCACCGCGCCGGCGGCGCTGTCGTCGCTGCTGACGGGGATGACGGCGGTGGACCGGTCGAAGATGATCAGCCGGGTGGGCAGCTCCGGCGCGGTGCGGACCTCACCGCCGAGTTCGGTGAGCCAGGTCGCGTAGGCCACGGTGCCCTGGCTGTTGCGGACGCTGTCGAGGAAGAGGGAGCGCATCCGCACGCCGCGGTCGAGCAGCGCGAGGTCGTTCGGCTTCGAGGCCTCCAGGCTCTCGGGGCGGTGGCCGCCGCCGGGCGCGAACGTCATGAGCTCCCGGCGGACCTCGCGGGCCAGGGTCGAGATCCGGTCGCGGATCGCGTCGAGCCCCACGAGCTGTTCCACCCCGGGGCTGGCCGAGGTCGGCGAGAGGTCCGCGAACTCGGCGATGAGCTGGGTCGCGGCGGCGCGCGAGGCCTCGATGCGCTGCTGCTGGGCCGCCAGCTCGGCCTGCTGGCGGGCCATGAGGAGCTCCATGCCGATGTCCGGCGACACCGCGCGCAGCTGCCCCTGGCGCTCGTACGACGGCCGGACCAGGGCCAGTTCGCTCAGGGTGTCCAGGCTGCGCCGGACGGCGTCCTCGGGGACGCCGAGCCGGTCGGCGAGGGCCAGCACCCCCTCTTCCGGATGCGCGAGCATGGCGCGGTAGACGGCCTCTGCCGTCGCGTCGAGGCCAAGAGTGGCGAGCACAGCGGTTCCCCCCGTGTGAGCCCTGCGGTTCCTGCAAGTGTTAATGATCAAGGTCGTATGCATCGTCGCACGCGTCACGCGGCGGTACCAGCGGTGTGGACGGTTCCGGTCGGGGCCCGAAGTGTCCAGCTTGCCACTATGTGCACGCGAGCCGGGCTTGGGCACAGTGCGGGCATGTACCTCATCCATGCCGCCCTCCGCGCCCCGTCGGCGGCCGACCGACTCCCCTCCGACTGCGCCGACGCGGTCCGCGGACTGGCGCGCTCCGACAGCCCGGTGGAGCACGTGAGCGCCCACCCCGACGCCCGGCCGGACCCGGTGCTCGGGGTCTACCTGCTGGCCGGCAGCCTGGGCGAGGCGGAGGACCGTACGGCGGCGCTGTGCCGGCTCGCCCTGCGGGAGCTGCCGGCGCTGCGCGGCTGGACGGTGGGGCGGGTCGGGGCCCCGCTGGTCGCGCCGTACTACGAGCGGCTGCTGGAGACCGTCCCCGCAGGGCCGGGCCCCGCCGGCCCCGGTCCCGCCGGCCCCGGCCCCGGCCCCGGCCCCGGCTCTGGCTCCGGCCCCGGCTCTGGCTCCGGCTCCGGCTCCGGCTCCGGCTCTGCTGGACGGAATCGTCCAGGACCGTTTCCGTCCACCCGGAAGCCCTTCCGACCGTCCTGACCTGCGACGAAGCTAGTGGACACCGGAAGGGGCCAGCGACAGCGGCCCGGCCCGGACACCGGAGGAAGCGTCACCGCGGGACGTGGCTCCGGAACCGTCCAGCTCGTTCCAGCTCCCGAAAAGGACCCCGCCATGCTGCGCACCCACCTCGCCCAGGCCGCCGCGGTCTCCGCCGCCACCTCCACCACCGCCTGGGAGTAGTCCTCCGGTCGGCCCGGCCCGCCCCTGCGCAGCGGACACAATGGGCCCATGACCACCGAAGACACGACGACCATGCCGGACTGGGAGAAGCGCTTCCGCGCCCCGCGCGTCGGGCTCCCGGAGTGGGCCGAGGACGCTCCCGACCGCTGCCTCTTCGTCTCCAACGCCACGGGCACGTTCGAGCTCTACGCCTGGGACCGGGCCACCGGAGCACGGCGCCGGGCCACCGACCGTCCCAACGGCACGACCGACGGCACCCTCTCCCCCGACGGCGAGTGGATCTGGTGGTTCTCGGACACCGACGGCGACGAGTTCGGCGTCTGGCTGCGCCAGCCCTTCGGGGGCGGCCCCGACGAGCCCGCCACCCCCGGCCTCGCGCCCTCCTTCCCCGCCGGCCTGGCGATCGGCCGCGACGGCAGCGCGGTGGTGGGCCGCTCCACCGACGAGGACGGCTCGACGATCCACGTCTGGCGCCCGGACCGGGCGCCGGTGGAGATCTACCGGCACCGCGAGTCCGCGGGCGTCGGCGACCTCTCCCGCGACGGCACCCTGCTCGCCATCGAGCACACCGAGCACGGCGACGCCATGCACTCCGCACTGCGCGTGCTGCGCCTCGACGGCTCGACCGTGGCCGAGCTCGACGACACCGCGGGCGGCACCGAGGAACTCGGCCTGGAGGTGCTGGGCTTCGCCCCGGTCGCCGGCGACACCCGTCTGCTGATCGGCCACCAGCGGCGCGGCCGCTGGGAGCCGATGGTCTGGGACGTCGCCACCGGCGAGCAGACCGACCTGGTCCTCGGGCTGCCCGGCGACCTGAGCGCCGAGTGGTACCCGGACGGCTCCGCGCTGCTGATCGAGCACAGCTTCGAGGCCCGCAGCGAGCTCTGGCGCTACGAGTTCGCCGACGGCGGGCTGGCCCGCGTCGACACGCCTCGGGGCACGGTCTCGGGGGCCACGGCCCGCCCGGACGGCACCGTCGAGTACCTGTGGTCCTCGGCCGCGCAGCCGTCCTCGGTACGGTCGACGACCGGCACCGTCGTCCTGGAGGCGCCCGGCATCAAGGCGCCCGGCTCGCGACCGGTGGAGGACGCGTGGGTCGAGGGCCCGGGCGGTCGGATCCACGCGCTCGTGCAGCGCCCGGCCGACGGCGAGGGCCCGTTCCCGACCATCTTCGAGATCCACGGCGGGCCGACCTGGCACGACAGCGATGCCTTCGGGGCGGGCCCGGCGGCCTGGCTCGACCACGGGTTCGCCGTGGTCCGCGTCAACTACCGCGGGTCCACCGGCTACGGGCGGGAGTGGACCGACGCCCTCAAGCACCGGGTCGGCCTGATCGAGCTGGAGGACATCGACGCCGTACGGGAGTGGGCGGTGGCCTCGGGGCTGGCCGACCCGCGCCGGCTGGTGCTCTCGGGCGGCTCCTGGGGCGGCTACCTGACGCTGCTCGGCCTCGGCACGCGGCCGGAGGCCTGGGCGGTCGGGCTGGCGGCGGTACCGGTGGCGGACTACGTAACGGCGTACCACGACGAGATGGAGGCGCTGAAGGCGATGGACCGGACCCTGTTCGGCGGCACCCCGGAGGAGGTCCCCGACCGGTTCACGGCCTCGTCCCCGCTGACGTACGTCGACGCCGTCCGCGCTCCCGTGTACATCGCGGCGGGCGTGAACGACCCGCGCTGCCCGATCCGGCAGATCGACAACTACGTGGACCGGCTGGCCGCGCGCGGGGCGGTGCACGAGGTGTACCGCTACGACGCCGGGCACGGTTCGCTGGTCGTGGAGGAGCGGATCAAGCAGCTTCGGATGGAGATCGAGTTCGCGCTCGAGCACCTGCCGCGGTGACCGCCGCGCCGGGCCCCCGGTGACGCTCCGCCACCGGACGGTGTTTCACGTGAAACACCCGTCCGGTGACCGGTCCGCACACCGGGACCGGCGCCGGAGACCCGGCGCCGGTGATCCGGTGCACCCCCCGTACCGTGGAGGGGTGCACCGGTTTCTGCTGACCCCGCGCTGGTGGGGGATCAACCTCTTCGTCGTGCTGGCCGTCCCCTTCTGCCTGTTCATGGGTTCCTGGCAGCTCGGCCGGTTCGAGGACCGCGTCGACAGCCATCGCGAGGCCGCGTCCGCCCGGCCGGTCACCGAGCAGACGGCCGAGCCGCTGGACGCGCTGCTGCCGGTGGACAAGAAGACCTCGGGCCGGCCGGCGAGCGTCACGGGGACGTACGCCGACCAGTTCCTGGTACCGGACCGGACGCTCGACGGGCGCACCGGGTACTACGTGCTGACGCTGCTGAAGACGGACGGCGGCCGGGCGGTCCCGGTCGTACGCGGCTGGCGTCCCGGCCCCGCGCAGGGCGTCGGCCCCGCGGCTCCGGCGGGCCGGGTGACGGTGACGGGCGCGCTCCAGGCGTCGGAGACCTCCACCTCGCCGGGCGTGCACGCGGAGGGCGGCCTGCCGGCCGGGCAGCTGGGCGTGATCGCGGCGGCCTCGCTGGTGAACCTCGTGCCGTACGAGCTGTACGACGCGTGGCTGACGGTGCCGACGGCTTCGGCGGGGCTCACGCCCGTACCGGCGGTGGCGCCGGCCGACACCGGCCTGGACCTGAAGGCCTTCCAGAACCTCGGCTACACCGGGGAGTGGTTCGTCTTCGCGGCCTTCGTGCTGTTCATGTGGTTCCGGCTCTACCGCCGCGAGGTCGAGGCCCGGCGCGACGCCGAGGCGGGCCTGCTGGTCGAGCCGGCGCAGCAGCCGGTGGGCTGACCCGCGACGCCCGGTGGGCGCCGCGCGGTCACTCGAACGCGGGCGGGGCCGGGAGGATGCCGGTGCGGTAGACCGTGCCGGAGCAGGCGTTCGGGATCGTGGCCGAGGCCACCGGGGCGCCCGGCTCCGCAACGTGCGTGACCTGCACCGAGCCCGGCTCCGCGGCGGTCGTGTCCGGGCCCGCGTCCACGTCCCCGTCCGACGGCGTCGCGCCGTCCTCGAGCGGGTCGGGGTCCGTGGACCCGTCGGTGCCGCCGTCGGTCGTACCGCCCGAGGGGGAGGCGCCGGGGGTCGGGTCCGGGGTGGGGCAGGCCTGCGCCGGCACCCAGGCGAACCGCACCTCGTACCCGTCGTTGGGCCGCAGCATCAGCTGCGCGATCTCCTGGGACGGGTCCGGCAGGCCGGGGGCGGCGTCGCCCGCGGTGTGGTCGAGGACGGTGAGGGCCTTCTGGCCGGCGCCGACTGCGCTCACGGACCCGCCGCCGCCGACCACGCACTTGTTCTGCGAGACGTTCGTGATGCGGAAGGTGCCGTAGACCTTGCCGTCGGCGTCGGGCGTCCGGGCGTCCTCCACCGCGACGCCGAGCTGGTCCGCCTGGCAGGCCGGGGTCCCGGGCGGGACGGAGGCGGGACGGTTCGGGTCCACGCCGAGGCCTCCCGAGCCCTCGCCCCCGTCGCCGGAACCGCCGTCGGATCCGCCCGAGGAGCCCGGGCCGGTCCCGTGTCCCTTACCGGTGTGGTGCTTGGAGCCCTTGCCCTTGCCGTTCGACGCGCGGGTGGTGGGCCACACCGAGGGCCCGTGCACCCCGGGTCCGGTCAGGTCGGGGTCGGTCGTGCCGCTGCCGGGGCCGGTCCGGGTCTTCTCGCCGTGCCCCGCCATCGCGGAGTGGTCGACCCCCGAGTCGTCGGGGGTCTGCGCGACGCGGAAGAAGGCCGGCAGCACGGCGCCCACGAGCAGTGCGGCCGCGGCTCCGACGAGGGCCTGCCGCTTGCGGGCCCGGCGCCTGGGGACCGCGACCCGCAGCCGGTCCAGCGCGCCGTCGGCGGGCTCCAGCCCCTCCACGGCGCCTTGCAGCAGACCGCGCAGGTCCAGCTCGCTCTCGGGGCCGGGACCGGGGCTGTTGCTCGCGTTCACGGTGCCGCTCTCACTCGGGTTCGGTTCGCTGGGGTTCGGTCCGCCGGGAGTCGCTCCGCCGGGGTTCGGTTCCGGGGACGGCGGAAGGGCCGAGGGGCCGGTCCGGCTCATGACGTGGCCTCCATCGACACGCGCAGGGCCGCGATGCCGCGGGACCCGTAGGCCTTGACCGACCCCAGGGATATCCCGAGGGTCTCGGCGACCTGGGCCTCCGTCATGTCCGCGAAGTAGCGCAGCACCAGCACCTCGCGCTGGCGGCGCTGCAGGCCCTTCATGGCGCGGATCAGCGCGTCCCGCTCCAGCTGGTCGTACGCGCCCTCCTCGGCGCTGGCCATGTCGGGCATCGGCTTCGACAGGAGCTTGAGGCCGAGGATGCGCCGGCGCAGCGCCGAGCGGGACAGGTTGACCACGGTCTGTCTGAGGTAGGCCAGGGTCTTCTCGGGGTCGCGGACCCGGCTGCGTGCCGAGTGCACCCGGATGAACGCCTCCTGCACCACGTCCTCGCAGGAGGCGGTGTCGTCGAGGAGGAGGGCGGCGAGGCCGAGGAGCGAGCGGTAGTGCGCGCGGTAGGTCTCGGTGAGGTGGTCGACGGTGGTGCCGGCCGTCACGGCACCCGTGTTCGTGGTCGTCTCGGCGCTCTCACGCGGCGCCGGCACGAGGCCCGACCGGGTGGAGGGCACAGGTGCCATCACGGGCATCCCGCCGGGCATCCGGGGTCGCCTGAGCGGCGCCGCGATCGTGCTGCGTACCGGTGCGTATGCGATATCGAGGACCTCTGCCACGCCAGTTGGACACGCATTCCCCCGTCAGGGTTGTACGCATCGGGCGCCGTATTTGACGGCGGGTCGAAAACCCTCATGCGCAACCACTCTTCCCAATTGCCCCATTTATCCGGCGGCAGTCGGGCCGGCACCTTGATCAGGGATCACACAGATCCTACAAAGGAGCACAGGATCACGCCTCGGCCAGGCCGTCCTTTATGCGGACGCGCTTTCGGTGGCGAGCAGTTCCGCGATGTGGGCCGCGTTCAGAGCGGCACCCTTGCGCAGATTGTCCATGGAAACGAAGAATTCCAGCCCGTGCGGATCGTCCAGCGACCTGCGCACCCGACCCACCCAGGCCGGATCTGTACCCACCGCGTCCGCGGGCGTCGGGAACTCCCCCGCCTCGGGATCGTCGACCAGCACCACGCCCGGCGCGGCCGCGAGGATCTCGTGCGCCCGGGCCACGTCCACCTCGGCCTCGAAGACGGCCCGTACGGACAGGGAGTGGCCGGTGACGACGGGGACGCGGACGCAGGTGACGGACACCGGCAGCGCGTCGAGCCCGAGCACCTTGCGGGTCTCGGCCCGCACGGCCATCTCCTCGGACGACCAGCCGTCACCGGCCGGAGTCCCGGACCAGGGGACGATGTTGAGGGCCAGCGGTGCCGCGAACGGGCCGAGGTCGTCGCCGACGGCCCGGCGCACGTCCCCGGGCTGCTCGCCCAGGCCGTCGGTACGGGCGACCACCGCGAGCTGCCGGCGCAGCGCGGCCACCCCGGCGCGGCCGGCGGCGCTCACCGCCTGGTACGAGGACGCCGTCAGGCCCGTCAGGCCCAGTTCGGCGTGGAGGGGGCCCACCGCGGCGGCGAGGGCGAGGGTGGCACAGCCGGGCCCGGACACGATGCCGCGGGGCCGGTAGTGCACGGCGGACGGGTTGAGCTCCGGGACCACCAGGGGGACCTCGGGGTCCGCGCGGAAGGCCCCGGACTGGTCCACGACGCAGGCCCCGCGCGCGGCGGCGAGCGGCGCCCAGCGGGCGGAGACCTCGTCCGGGGTCAGGAAGACCACCACGTCGCCCGGCCCGAGCCCGTCGAAGGCGTCCTCGGTGAGCGCGAGCACCTCGGTCTCCTCGCCCCGGACGGCCAGCCTGCGGCCGGCCGATCGGGACGAGGCGATCAGGCGGATGGCGCCCCAGACGTCCGCGCGCTGGGACAGGATCTGGAGCAGGACGGAACCGACCGCTCCGGTCGCCCCGACGACGGCGAGCGCCGGGGCGGACCGGGTGGGGCTCATCGCCCGGTGCCTCCGTAGACGACGGCCTCGTCGCTGTCGGAGTCCAGGCCGAACGCGGTGTGCACCGCGCGGACGGCCTCGTTGACGTCGTCCTGGCGGGTGACGACCGAGATGCGGATCTCCGAGGTGGAGATCAGCTCGATGTTCACGCCCGCGTCGGACAGCGCGGTGAAGAAGGAGGCGGTGACGCCCGGGTTGGTCTTCATGCCCGCGCCGACGAGGGAGATCTTGCCGATCTGGTCGTCGTAGCGCAGGGACTCGAAGCCGATGGCCTCCTTGGCCTTCTCCAGGGCGTCGATGGCCTTCGAGCCCTCGGCCTTGGGGAGGGTGAAGGAGATGTCGGTCAGACCGGTGGACGCCGCCGACACGTTCTGCACGATCATGTCGATGTTGATCTCGGCGTCGGCGATCGCCTGGAAGATCGCCGCGGCCTCGCCCGGCTTGTCCGGGACGCCGACGACCGTGACCTTGGCCTCGGAGACGTCGTGGGCGACTCCGGAGATGATGGCGTGCTCCACCTGATCGTCCCCTTGCAGTTCTGCGGGCTTCTCGTTGCTGACCCAGGTGCCGCGCAGTCCGGAGAAGGACGAGCGGACGTGGATCGGGATGTTGTAGCGGCGCGCGTACTCGACGCAGCGGTGCAGCAGCACCTTGGAGCCGGAGGCGGCCAGCTCCAGCATGTCCTCGGAGGAGATCCAGTCGATCTTCCGGGCCTTCTTCACCACGCGCGGGTCGGCGGTGAACACGCCGTCCACGTCGGTGTAGATCTCGCACACCTCGGCGTCCAGCGCCGCGGCCAGGGCGACGGCCGTGGTGTCCGAGCCGCCGCGGCCGAGGGTGGTGATGTCCTTCGAGTCCGCCGACACGCCCTGGAAGCCGGCGACGATGGCGATGTTGCCCTCGTCCAGCGCGGTGCGGATGCGGCCGGGCGTGACGTCGATGATGCGGGCTTTGTTGTGGACCGAGTCGGTGATCACACCTGCCTGGCTACCGGTGAACGACTGGGCCTCGTGGCCCAGGTTTTTGATCGCCATGGCCAGCAGGGCCATGGAGATCCGCTCTCCGGCGGTCAGCAGCATGTCGAATTCACGCCCGGTCGGCATCGGAGATACCTGTTCGGCGAGTTCGATCAGCTCGTCCGTCGTGTCGCCCATCGCCGACACCACGACGACCACCTGGTGGCCGTTCTTCTTGGCGTCCACGATCCGCTTGGCGACGCGCTTGATGCCCTCGGCATCGGCTACGGAGGAGCCTCCGTACTTCTGCACGACAAGGCCCACGTGCGCTCCTCGCTCGGTCCATTACTGCGGTCCGACCGCCGTCCGCGGTCCGGACCAGTCTAACGAGGGACCGGATGGCGATCCGGGCGTGTCACATCATGAGATGCGATCTTCACCACGTGGACCTCGGGGGCTCCGGGCGCGTTCAGCGGCCCTTCACCCCGAGCGGACCGGCGATCTCGTCGGCCATGACGCGGCCGGCCTGCTCCACGAGGTCGTCCTCGGCCAGGTCCTCGTCGGTGTCCAGTCCGTGCAGGTCCTCCAGCGGCTGGTCCAGCCGTACGTGCGCCACGACCGACTGCAGCGCGCGCAGCGCGGCCGACGCCGTCGGTCCCCAGTTGGTGAAGTACGAGAACTGCCACCACCACAGCGCCTCGGTGACCCGGCCCGCCCGGTAGTGGGCCAGCCCGTGCCGCAGGTCGCTGACGATGTCCGCCATGTCGTCGGACAGCCGGTGCGCGACCGGCGCCTTGCGCGGCTCGTACGGGTCGAAGACCTCGGAGTAGACGTCCACCGGGTCCAGCAGCACCGCGTACCGCTCGCGCAGGTCGTCCACGTCGACCTCGGGTCCGAGGTCCGGCTCGTACCGCTCGTCGGGCAGGACGTCCTCGTGCGCACCCAGCCGCCCGCCGGCCAGCAGCAGCTGGGAGACCTCCAACAGCAGGAAGGGCACCGCGCTGTCGGGATCCTCGCCCTTGGCCACCTCGGTGACCGCGACGATGAAGGACTCGACGGAATCGGCGATCTGGACGGCGAAGTCGCCCGGATCCTGGCCCACGGCGTGCAGGGTTGCGTCAGACATCGAGTAGTCGCCTTCCTTCAAAGGCCCGCCCGAGCGTGACCTCGTCCGCGTACTCCAGATCTCCCCCGACGGGGAGTCCGCTGGCCAGGCGGGTGACCTTGAGGCCCATGGGCTTGATCATCCGGGCGAGGTAGGTGGCGGTGGCCTCGCCCTCCAGGTTCGGGTCCGTGGCCAGGATCAGCTCCGTGACCGTGCCGTCGGCCAGCCGCGCGAGGAGCTCGCGGATGCGCAGGTCGTCCGGGCCGACGCCCTCGATGGGGCTGATGGCCCCGCCGAGGACGTGGTACCTGCCCCGGAACTCACGGGTCCGCTCGATGGCGACCACGTCCTTGGGCTCCTCCACCACGCAGATCACCGACAGGTCCCGGCGCGGGTCGCGGCAGATGCCGCACTGCTCCTCCTGCGCGACGTTCCCGCACACCGCGCAGAAGCGGACCTTCTCCTTGACCTCCAGCAGCGCGTGCGCGAGCCGGCGCACGTCCGCGGGCTCGGCCTGCAGCACGTGGAAGGCGATCCGCTGGGCGCTCTTGGGCCCGACACCGGGCAGCCTGCCCAGTTCGTCGATCAGGTCCTGGACCACGCCTTCGTACAACGGACTCTGCCTTCTTCCTGTGCTGCTTCAGGGGTACGTACGGTAGTGCCGGAAAGGGTCAGAAAGGCAGACCCGGGATGCCCGAGCCGCCGCCGAGGCCCTGGGCCAGCGGCCCGAGCTTCTCCTGCTGCAGCGCCTGGGCGTTCTCGTTCGCCGCCTGCACCGCCGCGACGACCAGGTCGGCCAGGGTCTCGGTGTCCTCCGGGTCCACCGCCTTGGGGTCGATCACGAGGGCCCGCAGCTCGCCGGAGCCCGTCACCGTGGCGGTGACGAGGCCGCCGCCGGCCTGACCCTCGACCTCGGTGGCGGCCAGCGCCTCCTGGGCCTTGGCGAGGTCCTGCTGCATCTTCTGGGCCTGCTTGAGCAGCTGCTGCATGTTGGGCTGCCCACCACCGGGAATCACGGTCACTCGCTCCTGTCTCTTGCGGTCAAACCGAGCCTACGTGCTCCCCGCGCGGCGCGCCCTACGCCGTGAGGACCAACTCTTTCGAGTGAAGGTCGGGCCGTCCCCGTGCCCGATCGACACCTCCTTGCGGGCGGAATTACCGTGATTCGTTGCCCATACCCCGCCGTTCGACGGTAGGAAGGGCTGTCGCATCATTGCGGTCACGGCCGATCGTTGCGTTCGGACCGTCCCGCGACCGTCCAGGCTCGGTCACGCGCACCACGCTCCACGCGAGGCGTGCGCCGCCGTGCCGGCACGCGCTTGCGCGCACCGCGGTCACGCGCACCACCATCACGTCAGCGCAGGCAGAGGGAGTGCCGGGTGAGCCAGCCGGAAATGCAGCCCGAGGGGCCGCCCCGGGACCCGCGGGAGGAGGGCGGCCCGAAGCCTCAGGACCTCACCGGCCGCCCGTTCCCGCTGGGCGACTGGGGCGAGCCCGCGGAGCGCCTGGACGAGCTCTACCGGTGGGTCGAGGCCGATGCCCTGCGCACCGCCGAGTGGTACCTGTCGGACCGCGCCTGGAAGCGGCGCGGGGCCCGGGTGCTGCGCGGGGCGGCCGCGGCGGGCGCGGTGACGGGGGCGATGCTGCCGCTGACGGAGCTGACCGGGCTGCTGGCCGACGGGGCCTCGTACGGCTACCTCGCGCTGCTGCTGGCCGCGGCGGCACTGGCCTGCGACCGGTTCTTCGGCCTCACCTCCGGGTGGATGCGGGACGTGGCCACCGCGCAGGCGGTGCAGCGGCGCCTGCAGACGCTCCAGTTCGACTGGGCCTCGGAGAACGTGCGCGAGGTCCTCGGACCGACGGAGGGCACGGCGAGCGAGGCGGCGGAGCGCTGCCTGACCGTGCTGCGGCGGTTCTCCGAGGACGTGACGGAGCTGGTGCGCTCCGAGACGGCGGACTGGATGGTGGAGTTCCGCTCGGGGCCGGCTCCGCTGGTGACGCAGTCGCTCAGCGCGGTCTCCGCACGGCCGGAGGGCGGCCCGCAGCCGGCCCGCTTCCCGCTGCCGCCGGGGACCCGGCCGAACATGCCGCGCCAGCGCCCGCCGGAGCAGCCCCGCTGACGGCCGGGGCGGGCGCGGCACGCACCACCCCGGCCGCATCCGCTCAGCTGAAGATGATCATCGAGCCCTGGCCCAGGCTCCTGGTGGCGGCCGCGTGCAGGCCCAGCCACACGTGCCGCTCCCGCGCGAACGGGCTCTCGTCGTACGGAATGGGCCCCGCGGGCTCCTCGAGGGACGTGGGGCGGCCAGGGGGCGCGGGCGGCGCCGGCGGGTTGGCCGGGTCGATGCCGATGGCCGGCGCCACGAACTGCAGCTCGCGCAGCAGACCGTGCGCGGAGCCCAGCGGGCCGCCGCCCGCGAGCAGCTCCTCGTTCGCCAGCGGCACCGGGAAGTCCACCGGCACGTACGCGCCGGCGTGGTCGTAGTGCCAGACCAGGTGCGACTGCTGCGCGGTGGTCTCGAACATCTCCAGCAGCTGCTCGTAGTCGCCGCCCAGCTCGTCCACCGGCGTCACCGGCAGTCCGCAGACCTGCAGCAGGTACGCCCGGCGCAGGAAGTGCAGGGCGTCGTAGTCGAAGCCGGCGACGGGGGCCACGTCCCCGGACAGTCCGGGCATGTACGCGAACACGGGCACCGGTGGCAGGCCGGCCTCGCCCAGCGCCTTGTCGTAGGCGGCGATCTCTTCCGCGAAGGGGTTGTCGGGGCTGTGGCACAGCACGTCGACAAGGGGGACCAACCACAGGTCACAGGCCACACGGGCTCCCATCTTTCGTCCGCCGGTCGCCTCAGGGTAGTGCGCCGGGCACCCTGCGCGAAGGGGTCGGTGGAGACCGGAACCGGCCCCGGTGCCGGTCCGCGCGGTGCCGCCCCGCGGGCGGGTGGCCCGTACGGAGGACCGGGCAGGCCGGTCCTTCCCGGGACCGCGGGTGCAGGTGGGCCGTCCCTTCCGGAGACGACCTAGCGGAACGGACCCCTCCAGATCCACACGTCCGTGACCCGCTCCGGCGGCCGGCCGACCAGCTTGGTGACCGTGTCGCGCAGCACCTGCGCGCGCTCCTGGTCCTGCGGCAGCACCAGCAGGCCCGCCTCCCACCAGCGCAGGTCCCGCCGGGCCTGGTCCCGCCACTCCTTGCCGATCGTCGGGGGCTCCTTGCCGCCCCGGACGTCGGAGAGGAGGTTCGAGGTCCAACGCGGCGTGGCGCCGTAGATGCCCGTGCGCTCGGGGCCCCACGGGCCGTTGAAGTACCCGCCGGGCATCTTGAAGCCCAGGCCCGCCTCGACCTGCCAGTGCAGCGCGTCCGCGGCGCCGGGGTCCGGCACCGGGATCGGGACCAGGGTGCGGTCCGCCGGGAGGTACCGGCGCCAGGTGCCGTCGGCGATGAACTGCGGCACGGGCGCCCGGTCGCGCACGGGGAAGGGCGTGGGCACGATCGGCAGCAGCGCGGCGGCCACCACGAGCAGCGCGAGGGTGCGCTCCCGCGGCACCGGGAAGGTCCGGATCCGGTCCGCCCCGACGGCGACGAGCATCGCGAGCGGTGCGGCGCAGACCATGCCCACGCGGCCCTCGATGACGGACTCGAACAGCGGCTGGTGGGCGAGCAGCCGCCAGGGCCCCGGCACCACGAGGTCCGTGCCGGGGATGCCGATGCGCTGCCCCAGCGAGAGCCAGGCGGCCACGGCGGCGGTGGCGGTCAGGGCCTTCACGGCCGGGCGCCGCCACTGCCGGAAGGCGATGCCGGCGCAGAGCGCGAGGAGCGGCCAGCCGTAGAAGGCGTTCTGCTCGGTGCGGTTCAGGGCCAGCTTGTCGGCCTGCGCCTCGTCGCCGAAGAGCGAGCGCTGGGCGTACTCGACGAAGGCGCGCGGGCTGTTGCCGGCCGCGTCGCCGTGCAGCACCGAGTGGTAGCTCTGCGGGCCGAAGAACTGCCACCACAGGGGGAACGCGACGATCGGCACCGCGACCAGCGCGGCGATGCCCAGGCCCTTCGCCAGGGGCCGCACGGCGGCGCGGGCGGCGGCCGGGGCGACGACGGCGTACGAGACCGCGAAGAGCAGCATGCCGACGGCGGCCAGGAGGAACGGTTCCTCCCCCAGGAAGACCTGGTACGCCGAGAACAGCCCCAGCAGCACCCCGTCCCGCACCGGACGGCGGGCGTGGCCGGGGGCGCACAGCCGCAGCGCGCGGTCCACGATCAGCGGGATCATGAACAGCACGCAGAAGTTCGGGTGGGCGTTGGCGTGCGAGACCATCGGCGGCGCGAAGGCCGCCAGGGCACCGCCGAGGGCGGCCGGCCACCGGCTGCCGACGAGCCAGCGGCGGATCAGCCAGAACCAGGCCAGGGCCGTACCCGCCAGTCCCAGGGTCAGCACCAGCGCCCAGGTCACGGCGGGGCCGAGGGCGAGGTTGACCGGGGTGAGCGGCACGGACAGGCCGAGCATCACCGTGTTCGCCATCAGGTTGACCCCGTCGGGCATGCCCTGGAGGTCGCTGAAGAGCGGATTGCGCAGGTGGGAGACGTTGTCCGCCGTGACGGCGAAGAACCACTCCCACTGGTTCTGGTCCTGGCCGGCGTCGGCGAGGTAGCTCGTGCCGAGGTCCGCCCACAGCCCCTTGTAGAGCAGCAGCGAGCCGAGCAGGTACAGCCCCGCCACGGCCAGCGCGCCCGCCTTGAGGCGGGCCAGCTCGCCGAGGACCTTCAGGTAGTCGCCGGGGCGGACCTTGGAGCCCTCCTGGTGCGACCAGCGCACCGGCACCTCGGCCACGGGCCAGCCCTGGCGCCGGAAGTACTGGAGGATCTCGACGTCGATGCCCCAGCCGTCCAGGCGCGAGGCGGCGAACGCGGCCCGGGCCCGGTCGCCGTCGAGGAGCTTGAAGCCGCACTGGGTGTCGCGGATGCCGGGCACGGCGACCGCTCGTATCAGGCGGTTGCCGGCCCGTCCGAGCAGTTCGCGCAGCCGGCTCTGGTGGTGCTCGATGCGGGAGTCGGGGTGGGCGCGCGAGCCGATCGCGGCGGCGACGTGCGGCTCGGTGAGGGCCTTCTCGAGGTGGCCGAGCTCCTCGATGGGAGTGGCCAGGTCGGCATCGGTCAGCAGGACGCGGCGGCCGCCCGAGGCCAGCACCCCGCGGCGCAGCGCGTCGCCCTTGCCCTTGTTGCGCTCGGCGGAGACCAGGCGGATGCGCGGCTCGGCAGCCGCGGCGGCGGCCACCAGCTCGGCGGTGCGGTCGGTGGAGCCGTCGTCGGCGACGATCAGCTCCCAGGCCCCGGCGCGGGTTCCGACATGGGCGTCGAGGTACGCGCGCAGGGCCTCCAGGCTGGGGCCGATGCGGTCTTCCTCGTTGTACGCGGGGACGACCACGCTGAGGTCGACGGCGCCGAGCCAGGGGGCGGGGGTCGCGGGCGCGGGCCGGGCGTCGGCGCTCACGAGTCCGCCGCCGTTTCCAGTCCGGCGGCCCAGTCGAGACCGTGCTGGTTGTAGTCGTGCACGAGGTGCCGGACCTCCTCCGCGTCCCCGCGGGTCACGGCGTCGACCAGCTCGCCGTGCCGGCACCACAGGTCCTGGCGGGCCCTGGCGTCGCGCAGCAGGTGCGGGACGGCGAAGACCCAGCACTGGACCCGGATCCGGTGCAGGAACTCCGTGATGTACGTGTTGCCGACCAGCCCGCTCAGCTCCCGCCAGAAGCGCAGGTCGTACCCGATCAGCACCTCCAGCGACCCGCTGGCGGCGGCCCGGCGGGCCTCGTCGGCCCGGCGCCGCACCGACACCAGGGCCTGGCTCGACCCCGGGCCGGAGCCGCGCTCGGCGAGGCGGCGGAAGATGCCGTCCACGATCAGTGTGCGGGCCTCGACCATGCCGCGGAAGTCCGCGAGCGTGATCACCCGTACGCGGAACCCGCGGTGCTGCACGGATTCGAGCAGCCCCTGGGCGGAGAGGTCGACCAGGGCCTCGCGCACGGGGGTCGCGGACACCTCGTACTGCTCGGCGATCTGCTTGACCGTGAACTCGGTGCCGGGGGGCAGGCGCCCCGCGAGCACCTCGTCCCGCAGCGCGTCCGCGATCTGCTGGCGAAGTGTGTTGCGGGTGACAGCTCCGCTGCCGGCCATGGGGTCCGTCTCCTTTGTAAGGCTTCGGACACCTTAGGCCAGGGCAGCGGAGCGCGGCACCGGGTGATCAGCCCGAGGTGGTGTGCCGGTCGGCGACCGTCAGGGCCTCGTCGAGCAGCGCCAGACCCTCCTTCGCCTCCGCGTCGGTGATGTTGCAGGCGGGGACGACGTGGGTGCGGTTCATGTTCACGAAGGGCCACAGGCCCGACTTCCTGCAGGCCGCCGTGAACTCGGCCATCGGCGCGTTGTCCGCGCCCGCCGCGTTGTACGGGACCAGCGGCTCGCGGGTCTCCCGGTCCTTGACCAGCTCCAGCGCCCAGAAGGCGCCGAGTCCGCGCACCTCGCCCACCGACGGGTGGCGCTCGGCCAGTTCGCGCAGGCCGGGGCCGATGACGTCCTCGCCGAGCCGGGCCGCGTTCTCGACGACGCCCTCCTCCGCCATGGTGTTGATCGTCGCGACGGCCGCGCCGCAGGCCAGCGGGTGCCCGGAGTACGTCAGACCGCCCGGGTAGGCCCGGGTCGCGAAGGTCTCGGCGATGGCCGCCGAGATGGCGACGCCGCCCAGCGGGACGTAGCCGGAATTGACGCCCTTGGCGAAGGTGAGCAGGTCCGGGGTGACGTCCCAGTGCTCGGCGGCGAACCACTTGCCGGTGCGGCCGAAGCCCGCCATGACCTCGTCGAGGACGAAGACGATGCCGTAGCGGTCGCAGATCTCGCGCACGCCCGCGAGGTAGCCGGCCGGCGGGACCATGATGCCGGCGGTGCCGGGCACGGTCTCCAGGATGATCGCGGCGATCGACGCTGGGCCCTCGAAGGCGACCAGGTCCTCGAGGTGGCGCAGGGCGCGCTCGCACTCCTCCGCCTCGGTGGTGGCGTGGAACGGCGACCGGTACAGGAACGGTCCCCAGAAGTGCACCACGCCGGCCGAGCCCGTGTCGGAGGCCCAGCGGCGCGGGTCGCCGGTCAGGTTGATCGCGGTGGCGGTGGCGCCGTGGTACGAGCGGTAGGTGCTCAGCACCTTGTGGCGGCCGGTGTGCAGGCGCGCCATGCGGACCGCGTTCTCCACGGCCTCGGCGCCGCCGTTGGTGAAGAAGATCTTGTCGAGGTCGCCGGGGGTGCGCTCGGCGATCAGCCGGGCGGCTTCGGAGCGGGACTCGACGGCGAAGCCGGGGGCCAGGGTGCAGAGCTTCGCGGCCTGCTCCTGGATGGCGGCGACGACCTTGGGGTGCTGGTGGCCGATGTTGGTGTTGACCAGCTGGGAGGCGAAGTCGAGGTAGCGGTTGCCGTCGTAGTCCCAGAAGTACGACCCTTCGGCGCCGGCCACGGCAAGCGGGTCGATCAGGGCCTGGGCGGACCAGGAGTGGAAGACGTGCGCGCGGTCGGCGGCCTTGACGGCCGCGCCGGTCTGCGGGTCGGGCTGAGGGGTCATGTCCTGCAGGCTAAAAGTGCACAGGTGGGACGCGGTATCGGCGTCCTGTCGGCCGGGAGGCGGGCCGCCTCGGCAGTGTGTCTGCCGGGGCGGCCCCCGGTTTCCGGACCCCCGTGTCCGCAGTCCGTGCGGCGGCGGTGCCGGCCCGGGGCCGGCCGCGGGCGGCGGGCCGCCCGCGCTCGGCGCGGCCGCGGAACGGTCCACGCCGTCCACGCGGTCCACGCCGCGTAGCGGAGTCGTGACAGCGGCGGCGGGGCCGGGCGCAACTGGACGGCCCGTGCCGCGCGTCCTCCCTACCGCGTCATCCGTACTGCCCGGGCAGCTGCGGCCGGACGGGGTCCGGAGTACCGTCGGCCCGGTCGGCACGTCCTCAGGGGGAAGGACCGCACGGCCATGGACCAGCTCGCTTTCGGGGACCCGCAACAGATCGGCGGCCACCGGCTGCTGGCCCGGCTCGGCGAGGGCGGCATGGGCCGGGTCTACCTGGCCCGGTCGCCGCGCGGCCGCACCGTCGCCGTGAAGCTCGTCCACCAGGAGCTCGCCCGGCGGCCGGAGTTCCGCGAGCGGTTCCGCCAGGAGGTCGCGGCCGCGCGGCGGGTGGGCGGCCGGTGGACCGCCCCCGTGCTCGACGCGGACACCGAGGCACCGGTGCCGTGGCTGGCCACCGGGTACGTCGCCGGGCCCAGCCTGCGCGCGGTGGTCGACCGCGACCACGGCCCCCTGCCGGAACGGTCGGCGCGCATCCTGGCGGCCGGGCTGGCCCACGCCCTCCAGGACATCCACGCCGCGGGGCTGATCCACCGCGACCTGAAGCCCTCGAACGTGCTCGTGACCATCGACGGGCCCCGGGTCATCGACTTCGGCATCGCCCGCGCACTGACCGGGGACGCCACCTCCGACGCGGGGCTGACCAGGACCGGGGAGATCGTGGGTTCGCCCGGGTTCATGGCCCCGGAGCAGGTGCGGGGCGAGCCCGTGACGCCCGCCTGCGACGTCTTCTGCCTCGGGTCCGTGCTCGCCTACGCGGTGTCCGGGGCGCTGCCCTTCGGGGAGGCCACGGGCGGCCCCGGCGGGCTGGCCGCGCTGCTGCTGCGGATCGCGGAGCGGGAGCCCGACCTGGGCGGCGTACCGGAGTCGCTGCGGGGACTGGTGCGCGACTGCCTGCACAAGGACCCGGCGGCACGGCCGAGCCCGGCCGACGTCCTGGCGCGGGTCGGGGCCGGGGACACGGTGGCCGACGGGCGGGCGCTGGAGCCGTGGCTGCCGGGGGCGCTGGTGGCCCAGCTGGGGCGGCACGCGGTCCGGCTGCTGGAGCGGGAGGACGCGGTGCCCGTACGGGAGGACACGGTGCCCGTGGCGGAGGCCCGGGCGCCGTACCCGTCCGCCCCGCAGCCGCCGGCTCCGCACGCGCCGGCTTCGCTACCGCCGGCTCCGCAGCCGCCGGCTCCGCGGACGCCGGCCCCGCGGACGCCGGCCCCGCCGTACGGACCGACCGCTGCGGCGGGGTCGGGGGGCTGGGCGAGCGGTGCGGGCGGGGCGGGGGCCGGCGCAGTGTCCTCGTCGGGGATGGCCCCCGGGGCACCCTCGGGGGCGGCCTCGGGGACCGGCGCGGGGCGCTTCGGCCCGGCGGGCGCGGGTCCGGGGGCTTACGGGGGCTACGGGGCGTACGGGGGAGCCGGGGCGTACGGGGGAGCCGGGGCGTACGGGGGAGCCGGGGCGTACGGGGGAGCCGGGGCGTACGGGGGCTTCGGTGTCCCGCCCGCGGGGCCGCCGACCGCGGGGTCCGCTTCCCGGCGGACCGGCTCGACGCTGTTCCTGGTGGCGGTGGCCCTCGTGGTCGCGGTCCTTGCGGGCGGCACGGTGTACGGGTTCGTGAGCGGCAGATGGCACGGGCACGGTGACTCCGCCGCGCCGGGCCCGCTCCGGCGTACGGGATCCCCGTCGGGTGGTACGACGCCCACGGGCGACCCGTCGTCGCCGGACGGGACCGCCGGCGCGGCCTCGGGGACCGGCGGGACGGCCGGCAGCACCACCGGAGCCGCCCCCGACGCCGGGATTCCGGCGTCCTACCTCGGCAGTTGGCGCTCCGCCGCCGGAACCTGGCGGCTCACGCTGCGCGCGGGCGGCGTCGGGGCGCCGGTGATGACTCTGACCAAGACCGACCCCGCGTACACGTGCACCTGGACCGCGCCCCTGCGCTCGGCTGGACCGCCGGTCGAGCTCGACCCGTCGACCGTGACCGTCGGTGACCCCGTGACCTGCGGGCCCGGTCCGTGGAGCCGGCTGACGCTGCGGGCGGACGGGAGCCTGGAGCGGGAGTTGGTCGGCAGCGGGAAGGCACCGCTGGTCTACACGAGGGAGCCCTAGCGGGACAGGTGGCAGGTGGGGTGGTCCGGGTGGGCCGGTCCAGGCGGGACGGTCCAGGCGGGGCGGTCCAGGCGGGGCGGTCCAGGCGGGGCGGTCAGGCCGCCCGTTCGCCTCCGACGGGTCGGCCGCCGTCCCGGTCCCCGGCCGCGGTGCCCTCCTGCGGCAGGTCCAACCGCTCCACGTACCCGGCGCGCCACGGGGCCGCGGGGTCCTGCCCCGGGCTGGTCCAGTACTCGCGACCGGCGACGATCTCGCCGCCGCGGACCGTCCACAGCGAGACGCCCCGGTAGACGACGTGGTCCTGGGGGACCTCGACCTCCGAGACCACCGCCTCGCCCTGCGCGACGATGCGCAGCACGCGGACCGCCCAGTCGTCGACCACACGGCTGTCGAGGTGCTCCCTGTTCACGGCCACGAAGTTGGCCCGCCCGACGATCCGCTCCCCGCTCACCGGCCATTCGATGACCGCGTCCTGCGCGATCAGCTCGGCGACCCGCGCCCAGTCCTGCGCCCCGATCCGTTCCCACAGCTCCTGTATGACGCTCAACGGCTCCATGAGCGGCAGCATGCACAAGCGTGTTCGGGCACAACAGGCTTTGTCTGCACGCTTATTGACATCGACACAATCGGCGGGGGTCGAGTCGCCGCCTACCCGCCGCTCGCGCGCACGAACCGGATGCCGGCCGGGCCGATCGCGGACGAACGCGGACGAACGCGGACGAACGCGGACGAACGCGGCGAGGGTGCGTGTCGCCCTGTCACCCATGTCATACCTGAGAGCTACGCGGAAAGGCGGCTCCGCAGTGTGACGCGAACGAGCCGGGGAGGTTCGTAACTTCGGATTCCACGGGGCGCGTTGGGCGGCCCGGGCCCGGATCCGGAGGACTGCCATGACGCCCCGCCCCGTTCGACTCGGCCGCCTGCGCCGGGCGTTGCTGGCCGCACTCGTCGCGGGCGCCGTCGCCGTTCCCGTGTCCGCGGCCGCACTGCCCAGCGCTCCCGCTCCCGCCCCCGTGCGGTTCGCCGACGGGACGCCGCCCGCGGCGCGCTACGCGGCGAACCGGGCCGATGTCATCACGGCGGCGCGGATGGCCGAGGTGGACGGACGCGGCAGCCGGGCCGCGAAGCTCCTCGAGCTCGCCGGCGGGAACCTTCTCTCCTTCGACGGGCGCGGCGAGGGGCGGGTCGTCGAGGTGTTCGGAGACCTGTCCCGCGCCGAGCGGGTCGCGGTGCTGGTGCCGGGCTCCGACACCACGCTGGACACCTACGGACGCTTCCGGGCGGGCGCGCGCGCACTGTCCGAGCGGCTGCGGGCCCAGGGGCAGGAGCGGGTAGCGGTGGTGGCCTGGTTGGGGTACGAGACCCCGGGGACCGTCAGCCCGAGCGTGCTCACCAGCGGACGGGCGGACGACGCGGCCGGCGCTCTGGAGCCGTTCCTCGACGAGCTCGGGCGGCTCACGCCGCACGGCACCGGTGTGGCGCTGCTGTGCCATTCGTACGGCTCGGTGGTCTGCGCGCGGACGGCGACGCCGCCATCGGTCACCGACGTGGTGCTGTTCGGGAGCCCGGGCACGGGCGCCGACCGGGCCGCTCAGCTGCCCACCTCGGCCCGCGTCTGGGCCGGGCGGGGCGCCGACGACTGGATCGCGAACGTGCCGCACCTCCGCCTCGAACTGCCGGGCACGACGGTGGGGTTCGGGACCGATCCGGTGGACCCGGCTTTCGGGGCGCGGGTTTTCCCGGCCGGCCCGGGCGGCCACAGCGACTACCTCAAGCCCGGCAGCTTCGCGTTGGACCAGCTCACCCACATAGCCGCGGGCTCCTCCCCGGCCCTCGACTGACCGACCTGGTCGACGCCACCCGACCCGACGGCCCGTCCGTCCATCCCCACCCGTCCACCTCCCGTCCCCCCGTCCGTCCATCCCCACCCGTCCACCCCCCGTCCCCGTCCACCCACCGGCCCATCCACCCATCCACCCATCCGGAGGCTCCCATGCGCTCGCTGCACGACCTCGTACACCGGATAGACGCCGTCACGCCCGTCGACCGCGACCGGTCGGTCGACGCGCTGCGGGCCCTCGCCATCCTCGGCGTGGTGCTCGGGCACTGGCTGGTGACGGCGTTGACCACCGCCGACGGCGCGCTGCGCGGCACCAGTCCGCTGGCGCACATGCCGTGGCTGGCCCCGGTGTCCTGGGTGTTCCAGACCCTGGCCGTGTTCTTCATGGTCGGCGGGCACGTGGCCGCCAAGGGGTACGCATCGGCGCGGGCCCGCGGGGTGTCGTACGGGGCATGGGCCGGGAGCCGGCTCCGCCGGCTGTTCCGGCCGGTGGCCGCCGTGCTCGTCGTGTGGACGGTGGCGGCCGGCTCGATGCTGGCGGCCGGCGTGGACCGGGACACCCTGCACACGCTCCTCCAACTGGTGCTCTCTCCGCTGTGGTTCCTGCTGGTCTTCGCCGCTCTGACCGCCGCCACCCCACTGGTGGCCCGGTTCGGTCCGGCGTGGCCCCTGGTCGCGGTCGTGGCGGTGGACCTCGGCCGGTTCGCGCTCGGCGGACCCGCCTGGCTGGGGTGGATCAACGTGGCGGCGGGTTGGCTGGTGCCCTACTGCCTGGGAGCCGCCTGGGCGCGCGGGGCGTTCGTCCGGCGGCGGTCGGCCGCGCTGCTGCTGGCCGGCGGGGCCGCGACGACCACCGCGCTGGTCGTGTGGGGCGGCTACCCGGCCGCCATGGTGGGCGTCCCGGGGGCGGAGGTCTCCAACCTCAACCCGCCCACGCTGGCTGCGGTCTGCTTCGGACTGGCCCAGTGCGGCCTGGCTCTGCTGGTGCGCGAGCCGCTGGCCCGGCTGATGCGCCGGCCCGCGGCCTGGGCGGGGGTGGCGCTGCTGAACCTGTCCGCGATGACGGTGTTCCTGTGGCACCAGACCGCGATGATGGCCGTCACCGCGACCGGGCTGCTGTTCGGCACCCGGCTGCCGGGACTGCACACGGTGCCCGACGCCCCGGGGTGGATACCCGCCCGCCTGGCCTGGCTGCCGGTGTTCGTGCTGGCGCTGCTCGTGTGCTGGACCGCGTTCCGTACGTACGAGCAGGGGGGTCGGCGTCGCAGCCGCGGGGGCTCCGTGATCGTCCGCGGGAACCGCGCGGCCGTCCGGGAGGACAGCCATGCATAGGCTGGGCGACGTGAGCCCCGAGGAGACGAAGCCCCCGAAGCCGGCGCAGCTACCGCCCCGGGACGCGCGCGGCCCCGAAGAGATGGGGGCCGCCCTCGACTGGGCCGGTCAGACCGTGCGCGCCCTGGAGCGCAAGGCGGTTCGCACCCTGCGGGAGGACCTGTTCTCGCTGGGGCGCGACCCGCTGCCGCGGATGTCCCGGCCGCGCTGGCTGGCCCGGCTGCCCCACGTCGGCGTGTGCATCATCGGCTTCTACCTGACGCTCGCGTACGGGGACCAGCTCTTCAACACGTACCAACTGCAGCCGGAGTTGACCATCCTGGCGCTGGTCACCCAGGGCGTCGGCGTCCTGGTGGCCATGTCCCGGCCGCTCGCCGGCTTCTGGCTGTCGCTGGCGTCGGCCACCGTCACGGTGCTCGCGGCGACCCGGGTCGGGGACCACCCCTGGCCCTGGACGTACGCGAACCTGACGCTGCACGGCCTGGTGCTGCTCCTGGTGTCCCTGCGGGTCCGGCCCCGGATCGCGGTGGCGGTGCTGGCGGTCTCGGTGGGCTGGGGCTACCTCGCGGTCCTGGTCAACGGCTTCGGCGTCGGCTACCGGCACACCGTGTCCCAGGCCGTCGTCTACTTCGGGCTGACCCTCGTCCTCGGCTCCGCCCTGCGGGCCCGCCGGGTGGCGCGCACCCAGCTCGTCGCGCAGGAGACGCTGACGGCCGAGGAGCGGGCCCGGCGCACCCTGCTGGAGGAGCGCAGCCGCATCGCGCGCGAGCTGCACGACGTGGTGGCCCACCACATGTCCGTCATCTCCATCCAGGCGCAGGTGGCCCCGTACCTCGTGGAGAACCCCTCCGACGAGCTGAAGGAGAACCTGGCGGGGATCCGGGGGAACGCGCTGGAGGCCCTCACCGAACTCCGCCGCGTCCTCGGCGTGCTGCGCTCGGAGGACCCCGAGGACCCGGCCGACCCGCACCATCCGCAGCCCACGCTGGCCGATCTGGACGCGCTGGTGGACAACGTCCGCGGGGCCGGTCTGGACGTGGCCGTCGAGCGGGCCGGGGTCGCCCGCCCGCTCGGCCCGGGCGCCGAACTCACCGCGTACCGCATCATCCAGGAGGCGCTGAGCAACTGCCTGCGCCACGCGCCCGGTTCGCACGTCGAGGTGGGCATCGCGTACGGGCCCCGCGAGCTGCACGTGTGCGTGGCCAACACGGCGCCCACGACCGCCGCGCCGCCGTCTCCCGGGGCGGGACACGGGCTGCTCGGCATGCGCGAGCGGGCCGGGATGCTGGGCGGCGAACTGGCCGCCGGCCCCCGCCCCGGCGGCGGGTACGAGGTGACCGCCGTCCTGCCCGTCGACGCCCCTGCCGCCCCGCCCGCCGCGGCGCCCGGACGCTCCGCCGTCCCGGCCGCCGCCGCTTCCCTGCCCGCCTCCCTGCCCGCCTCCCTGCCCGCCCCACGGCCCGACAAGGACCAGGAATGACCACGACCCCGATCCGCGTGATGATCGCCGACGACCAGGTGATGGTCCGGCAGGGCTTCACCGTGCTGCTCAACGCCCAGTCCGACATCGAGGTGGTCGGCCAGGCCGTCGACGGCGCCGACGCGATCGAGAAGGTCGCCGAACTCGCCCCGGACGTGGTGCTGATGGACATCCGCATGCCGGGCGTGGGCGGCATCGAGGCCACCGCCCGCATCACGGGTGCCCCCGGCTCCACGGTGAAGGTCCTGGTGCTGACCACCTTCGACCTCGACGAGTACGTGTACGAGGCGCTGCGCTCCGGGGCGTCCGGGTTCCTCCTCAAGGACGCGTCCGCCGAGCAGCTCGCGGAGGCCGTGCGGGTCATCGCGGCGGGCGAGGCGCTGCTCGCCCCCAACATCACCAAGCGGCTGATCACCGAGTTCTCCCGGATGGGCGCGCCGCGGGGGCCGCTGAAGGAGCGGCTGGGCGAGCTGACGGAACGGGAGACGGAGGTGCTCGTCCTGGTCGCCCAGGGCCTGTCCAACGCGGAGATCGCCCAGCAGCTCATGGTGGCCGAGCAGACGGTGAAGACGCACGTCAGCCGGATCCTGGTGAAGTTGAACCTGCGCGACCGCACGCAGGCCGCCGTGCACGCCTACGAGACCGGCCTGATCCGTCCGACGGGCTACTGAGCGGACGACGTAGTACTTGAGGGGGACCCGGGGAAATCCCCTTGGGGCCCGACGCGGTCGAAGGGGGCGGCGGCCTACGGTTTCGACCATGACCGACATGGCCGCCGGGGGGACCCGGACACAGCAGACACCGCCTCCTGAGCTGCGTGTCGTCAGGGACGTCCTCGGGAACCTGCGGCGCGAGATGCTCACGGACACGTTCGCCTACCGACCACTGGGCCCGAGGTCCACGGACGGCCCGCTCACGCAGCTGCTCCCGGAGCGTCTGCGCCGGTACTCGGCGTGGGCGCCGCACGCGGCCGTCCTGGGGGCGGCGCTGTTCACGCTGTGGCTGGCCTTCGTCTTCGGCGCGTACACGATGGGCCCCGTCGGCTGGGCCCTGACGGGGCTGATGCCGGCGGCTGCCGTGGCCACGACCCTGATCCGGCCCTTGGCCGCCTGGTGGTTCTCCGTCTTCGTCTCCCTGGTGCTCGCGGTGTTCGGCAACGGCTTGGGCTGGCCCTGGACCCCGTCCTCGTTCGTCGCGCACCTGACGGTGATGACCGTGGTGGCCCTGCGCACCACCCATCGGGCAGCCGGCTGGATGTGGCTGATGACGATGGGCCTCGGCGCCGGGGTGTCCTACGTGTCGAACGCCTACGGCACCGTGGGGAACACCGGCGAGATGACCGTGGCCTCGGGCATCGCCATGCTGGTGGTGTCGGTGATCCACATCCGGCGGGAGGCCGAACAGGAGGTCACCGCCCAGCAGGAGGTCACCGCGGTCGAGCGGGACAAGCGGACGCTGCTGGAGGAGCGCACCACGATCGCGCGGGAGCTGCACGACGTGGTGGCCCACCACATGTCGGTGGTGGCGATCCAGGCCGAGGCGGCGCCGTACCGGGTGCAGAACCCGCCGCCGGAGCTGGAGCAGGCCTTCGCCACCATCCGGGAGAACGCGGTGGCGGCACTCACCGAGCTGCGCCGGGTGCTGGGTGTGGTCCGGTCGGCGGACTACGAGGCCCCGGAGGCCCCACAGCCGACGCTGGCCGTGCTGGACACGCTGCTGGACAACGTCCGGGACGCCGGCCTGTCGGTGGAGAAGACCGTCACCGGGGCGGTGCGGGACCTGCCGCAGGGCGTGGAGCTGTCGGCGTACCGGATCGTCCAGGAGGCGCTGAGCAACGCGCTGCGGCACGCCCCGGGTGCCGCGGCCTCGGTGGAGATCGGCTACGTTCTGGGCGGCCTGGGCCTGCGGATCGTCAACGGTCCGGCGACCGGCGACGTCCGGCCCTCGCCCGGGGCGGGGCACGGCCTCACCGGCATGCAGGAGCGGGTGGCGATGCTGGAGGGTGAGATGACGGCCGGATCGACGGCGGAAGGCGGATACGAGGTGGCGGTGTTCATACCCGCGCGGCAGCGGGCCGACGAGGACGGCGCATGACGATCAAAGTCCTCATCGTGGACGACCAGGTCATGGTCCGCGAGGGGTTCTCGGTACTGCTCGGGGCGATGCCGGACATCGAGGTCGTCGGCGAGGCCGTCGACGGACGCGAGGCGATCACCCAGGTCGCCGCGCTCAAGCCGGACGTGGTCCTGATGGACATCCGGATGCCGGTGCTCAACGGGCTGGAGGCCACTCGGGAGATCGTGGCGGCGGACGCGGACGCGAAGGTGCTGGTCCTGACGACCTTCGACCTCGACGAGTACGTGTACCAGGCGCTGCGCGCGGGCGCTTCGGGCTTCCTCCTCAAGGACGCCTCGGCCCGTCAGCTCGCCGACGGGGTACGGGTGGTGGCCTCCGGTGAGGCACTGCTCGCCCCCTCGGTGACCAAACGCCTGATCTCGGAGTTCTCCAAGCTCGCGGAGGCCCCCCGCCCCACCGACCGCACGGCGGTGGGCGACCTGACCGAGCGGGAGACGGAGGTGCTGGTCCTCATCGCCCAGGGCCTGTCGAACGCGGAGATCGCCGACCGTCTGGTGATCGCCGAGTCCACGATCAAGACCCACGTCAGCCGCATCCTCGTGAAGCTGGGCCTGCGCGACCGCACCCAGGCCGCCGTCTTCGCCTACGAGGCCCGGCTGGTCACGCCGTCGTAGGCCGGGATCGGGATCGACACGGCCGGGCTCGAGAACTCCGTGCGGTGAGCGGGTAGCGTCGGGGTATGAACGAGGGCGCTGTGTTCGATCCGTGGTCGCGCGAGTTCGTGGCCGATCCCTATCCCGCGTACGCGCGGCTGCGCAGGGAGGGACGGGCGCACTGGTTCGAGCCGACCGGTCAGTGGCTGATCCCGCACTACGACGACGTGAGCTCGCTGCTGCGCGACCGCCGGCTGGGGCGGACCTACCTGCACCGGTTCACGCACGAGGAGTTCGGGCGGACCCCGCCGCCCGCGGCGCACGACGCGTTCACCGTGCTCAACGGCAACGGGCTGCTGGACCTGGAGGACCCGCACCACGCCCGGGTGCGGCGACTGGTGGCGAAGGCGTTCACGCCCCGCATGGTCGAGCAGCTGGCGCCCACCGTGCGGCGGATGGCCGCCGAGCTGGTGGCGGGCCTGCACGCGGCCGGGGGCGGGGACCTGGTCGCCGCCGTGGCGGAGCCGCTGCCGGTGGCCGTCATCGCCGAACTGCTCGGCGTCCCGGAGAGCGACCGGGGGCTGCTTCGGCCCTGGTCGTCGGCCATCTGCGGGATGTTCGAGCTCAACCCGTCCGAGGACGCGGCGCGGGCTGCGGTGCAGGCCTGTGTGGAGTTCGACCTGTACCTGCGCGAGCTCATCGAGGAGCGCCGGCGGGAGCCGGACACGGACCTGATCTCGGCGTTGATCGCTGCGCACGACGAGGACGGGCGGCTCAGCGAGCAGGAGATGGTCTCCACCTGCGTGCTGCTGCTCAACGCCGGCCACGAGGCGACCGTGAACACCACGGCCAACGGCTGGTGGACGCTGTTCCGGCACCCGGAGCAGCTGGCGGCGCTGCGGGCCGACCCGGCGGGGATGCTGTCCACAGCTGTGGAGGAGCTGATGCGCTTCGACACCCCGCTGCAGATGTTCGAGCGCTGGGTGCTCGACGACATCGAGGTCGGGGACACGAAGATCCCGCGCGGGTCGGAGGTGGCGCTGCTGTTCGGTTCGGCCAACCGGGACCCGGCCCGGTTCGCCCGTCCCGACGAGCTGGACCTCGTCCGCACCGACAACCCGCACATCACCTTCGGCGCGGGCATCCACTACTGCCTGGGCGCACCGCTGGCCCGGCTGGAGCTGTCCGCCTCCTTCGGCGCTCTGCTCGCGGACGGCGTACCGCCCCTGCGGCTCGTCGCCGAACCGGAGTGGCAGGAGGGTTACGTGATCCGGGGGCTGCGCGAGCTGCTGGTGGAGTTCTAGCAGGCGCACACCGCCCCTGCTCCGCGCGGCGGCTCCGCGACACGGTGCGGGCAGTGCGGTGCGGGGCAGTGCGGGCGGCGCCGCGCGGTTCAGGCGGCCAGGTCGCGGCGCCGGAAGGCCGCGAGGCCCGCGGCGACGAGCCCGGCCGCGAGGACGGTGAGGGCCAGCGGCGGGCCCCAGGCGAGGTCCGCACCCGGCAGCTTCGGCAGGTGCGCGAAGGGCGACAGGTCCATGGCCGCCTGCGGGAGGTCCAGCGCCGGTCCCAGCCAGCCCAGCGCCAGCGAGATCCCGGCCACCGCCCAGGCCGCCGCGGCCGCCCGCGGGACGGCCCCGTACAGCAGCACGGCGAGCCCGCCCAGCACCCACACCGCCGGCAGCTGCGCCAGGCAGGCCCCGACGACCGCCCCGAAGCGGTGCCCGTAGCCCAGGCCCAGCCCGACCCCACCGAGCAGCAGGATCAGCGCGGCCCCGCCGAAGGCGATCACCAGGTGCCCGGCGGCCCACCGCAGCCGGCCCACCGCGAGGGAGAGCACGGGTTCGGCCCGCTGCCCGCCCTCCTCCGACGCGAGCCGCAGCACCGACGCCACCACGTACAGGGCGGCGACCATGCCGAGCAGCCCCGCCATCGCGGCGAGGAAGGCGTCGGTGAGCGCGGCCTGCCCGCCCATCCGCTCGAAGACCTCCCGCGTCCGCTCGTTGCCGCCGACCAGCTCGGTGATCCCGTCGGTCATGCTCCCGAACACCGTCCCGACGGCCAGGAAGCCCAGTCCCCAGCCCAGCACGCCGCCCCGCTGGAGGCGCCAGGCCAGGGCCGCCGCCGAGCCCAGCCGCCCCTCCGCCGGCCCCGGCCGGGTCGGCAGGAAGCTCATCCCGAGGTCCCGCCGGCCGGCCAGCCCGTACGCCACCGCCGCCTGCAGCACCACGGCCGCGGCCAGGACGCCGAGCAGCCACCAGCGTTCGCCCGCGAAGGCCCGTACGTGCTCCAGCCAACCCAGCGGCGAGGCCCAGGTCAGTGCCGACCCGCCGCCGAGGCTGCCCGCGTCGCCCGCCGCGCGCAGCACGAAGGCGGCGCCCAGCAGGGCGGCGGTGATCCCCTTGGCGAGCCGCGCACTCTCCGTCAGCTGCGCCGCGATGCCCGCGGCCGCCCCGAAGAGCAGCCCGGTCCCGGCGACGGCCAGCCCCAGCGCGACCGCACCGGCCACCCCGCGCCCGGCCAGCCCGGCGGCGACGAGCAGGCCGAGCAGCCCGTCGGCGACGGCCGCCGCCAGCAACGCGGCGGTCAACGGGGCCCGGCGCCCCACCATGGCGGCGGAGAGCAGCTCCTGGCGCCCCGTCTCCTCCTCCTCACGGGTGTGCCGGACCACGATGACCAGGCTCATGACGGCGGCGAGCAGTCCCGCGTACACCCCGATGCGCCAGGCGGTCAGCGCGGCGACCGAGTCCCCGAACACGGGCCCGTACAGGGCGCGCATCGAACCGTTGGCGTTCATCGTGCGGGAGACGGAGGCGCGTTCGGCCTCCGTCGGCCACACCCTCTCCAGCGCACCGGGCAGGCTGACGACCATCAAGGTGGTGACCAGGATCCAGACCGGCATCATGACCCGGTCCCGGCGCAGCGCCAGCCGCAGCAGCGCCCCGGTGCCGGCGAAGGCGCGCTTCACCGCGACCCGGTCCACCCCGACGCGGTCCACCGCGACCCCGTTCACCGCGGCCCCGCCCCGTCGGTGTCCACCGCGTAGTGGCGCAGGAACAGCTCCTCCAGCGTCGGCGGGGTCGAGGTCAGCGACCGTACGCCCGACGCGGTCAGGGCGCGCAGTACGCCGTCCAGCTTGTCGGTGTCGACCTGGAGCCGGACCCGCGCGCCCTGCACCGTCACACCGTGCACCCCGGGCAGCCGGGCCAGGCCGTTCGGCGGTGCGGCCAGCTCGGCGCTCACGCTCGTCCGCGTCAGGTGCCGCAGCTGCGCCAGCGAACCGCTCTCCACGGTCCGCCCCGCCCGGATGATGCTCACCCGGTCGCACAGCGCCTCGACCTCGCCGAGCACGTGCGAGCTGAGCAGCACGGTCCGGCCGGCCGCCCGCGCCTCGCCCACACAGCCCCGGAAGACCTCGTCCATCAGCGGGTCCAGGCCGCTGGTGGGCTCGTCGAGGATCAGCAGCTCCGCGTCGGAGGCGAAGGCCGCGACCAGCGCCACCTTCTGGCGGTTGCCCTTGGAGTAGGTGCGGCCCTTCTTGGTCGGGTCGAGCTCGAAGCGCTCGACGAGCTCCGCCCGGCGGGCCCGGTCGAGGCCGGCTCCCCCGCGCAGGCGCCCGTACAGGTCGATGACCTCGCCGCCGGTGAGGTTGCGCCAGAGGGTGACGTCCCCGGGGACGTACGCGATCCGGCGGTGCAGCTCGACCGCGTCCTTCCAGGGGTCGCCGCCGAGCAGGACCGCGGTGCCGGAGTCGGCGCGCAGCAGCCCGAGCAGGACCCGGATGGTGGTGGACTTCCCGGCGCCGTTGGGGCCGAGGAAGCCGTGCACCTCGCCGCTCTCGACGACGAGGTCGAGGCCGTCCAGCGCATGCGTGCGGCCGAAGGACTTGCGCAGGCCGGCGACGCCGATTGCCTTCGTCATGATGTTGAACGTACGCTACTTTCACAAACTTGTGAAGTTAGGGAATCGCATAAAGTTCGGGGGTGGACATGACCAGGGACGAGGAAGCGGTGTCGCGCTTCGTGGAGCGGTTCGCCGCCCAGCTGACGGAAGCGGGCATGCAGCGGATGGCCGCCCGGGTCTTCGCCGCCCTGCTGGCCAGCGACGGCGGCGCGATGACCTCCGCCGAGCTGAGCGCGGCGCTGCGGATCAGCCCGGCCGCGGTCTCCGGCGCCGTGGCGTACCTGACCCAGGTCAACATGGTCAGCCGCGAGCGCGAGCCCGGCTCCCGCCGCGACCGGTACGTGCTCCACAACGAGCTCTGGTACGAGACCTTCACCCGCCGCGACCAGGTCCTGACCCTCTGGCTGCGCACCATGCACGACGGCGCCGCCGCCCTCGGCCCGGACACCCCGGCCGGCGGCCGCGTCGCCGAGACCGCCGCCTTCTTCGAGTTCCTGCACCAGGAGATGACCGGACTGATGGACCGTTGGCGCGTCCACCGCGCAACGCTCGGGCTCCCGAAGACCTGACCCACCCCGGCCGCCGCGGAGGACCACCCGCTAGCGCGGCACCGTCAGCCCCCACGCCCCCGCCTGCAGCGTCCACGTGCGGCGCCGCACCGGGCCCGTCACGCGGTGGTCCGCCCGGTAGCGGAAGTCCGCCCCCGACACCGTGACCGTCCGGGCCCGGGCCGTCACCGGATCGCGGCCGCCGCCGGAGGTCCGCACGACCACCTCGGCGAACCCCTCGCGCGAGGCCACCGAGACGTCCCGCACCAGCCGGTCCACGTCGCTGAGCAGTTCCCCGTCCGCCTCCACCCGCAGCCGGTGCTGCGCCGCGTACGCCGACCCCACCGGCGGCCGCACCAGCGTCCGCACGAGCGACCGGCACGCGCTCCACACCGACGGCGCGCCCGCCCAGGCCGCCGTCCCCGCCACCGGCACCCCCGCCGCCGCCGGGATCCGCAGACCCCGCAGGACCACCCCGTCGCTGTCGTCCACCAGCAGGTCCAGCCGCCGCACCGCCCCGTCCAGCACCGCCCGCGCGGCCTGCACGGCCGAGGCCGGCACCCCCAGCGAGCGGGCCACCGCCAGCGACCCGGGCGAACCCACCGGGATCAGCGACAGCTCCTCCTCGCGCAGCTCCCGGTCCCGGTGCAGCAGGGCCACCGCCCGCGCGAGCGCCCGGTCGTCCCCCACGACCACCGGCCGCCGATGGCCCCGGCGGGCCAGCGCCCGCGCGAACTCCTCGGGCCCCTCGGGGAGGCAGATCTTCGCCTCCGCACCCGCGCTCAGCACGTCCTTCGCGATCCGCACGGACTCGCCGTCGAATCGGCGGGCGACCGGGTCGACGAGCACGAGCAGGCCGGCCTCCGCCGCGCCCGCGTGGCTCATGGTGGGCTCTGGAGCCGACACCTCGGTCCTTCCTCGGGTAGCATCTTTGTGCAAGAGCCCCTTGCGCTATTGCGCCAGGGGCTTCGTCTATTCCGGGGTACCGGTCCGACGGCCCAGCCCGCGGTGTACATCGTCGTACGCCCCCTGACCTTGGACATGCCCCATCCGGAAGAGGTGTACGCCTGTGCCCGCTCTTGTGCTGCTCGGAGCCCAGTGGGGTGACGAGGGCAAGGGAAAGGCCACCGACCTCCTCGGTGGCTCCGTCGACTACGTCGTCCGCTACCAGGGCGGCAACAACGCCGGCCACACGGTCGTCGTAGGCGACCAGAAGTACGCCCTCCACCTCCTCCCCTCCGGCATCCTCACCCCTGAGTGCACCCCGGTCATCGGCAACGGCGTCGTCGTCGACCCCGCCGTGCTGCTCTCGGAGCTCAAGGGCCTGAACGAGCGCGGCGTCGACACCTCCAAGCTCCTGATCAGCGGCAACGCCCACCTGATCACGCCCTACAACGTCACCCTCGACAAGGTCGGCGAGCGCTTCCTCGGCAAGCGCAAGATCGGCACCACCGGCCGCGGCATCGGCCCGACGTACGCGGACAAGATCAACCGCGTCGGCATCCGCGTCCAGGACCTCTACGACGAGTCGATCCTGACCCAGAAGGTCGAGGCGGCGCTGGAGGGCAAGAACCAGCTGCTCGCCAAGCTCTACAACCGCCGTGCGATCGAGCCCGGCGCGATCGTGGAGGAGATGCTCCAGTACGCGGAGCAGATCAAGCCCTTCGTCGCCGACACCACGCTGATCCTGAACAACGCGCTGGACGACGGCAAGGTCGTGCTCTTCGAGGGCGGCCAGGGCACCCTGCTCGACGTCGACCACGGCACGTACCCCTTCGTCACCTCCTCGAACCCGACCGCCGGCGGCGCCTGCACCGGCACCGGCGTGGGCCCGACGAAGATCAGCCGCGTCATCGGCATCCTCAAGGCCTACACGACCCGCGTCGGCGCCGGCCCGTTCCCGACCGAGCTGTTCGACGAGGACGGCGAGGCGCTGCGCCGCATCGGTGGCGAGCGCGGTGTCACCACCGGCCGTGACCGCCGCTGCGGCTGGTTCGACGCCCCGATCGCCCGCTACGCGACCCGCGTCAACGGCCTGACGGACTTCTTCCTCACCAAGCTCGACGTGCTGACCGGCTGGGAGGAGATCCCGGTCTGCGTCGCGTACGAGATCGACGGCAAGCGCGTCGAGGAGCTGCCCTACTCGCAGACGGACTTCCACCACGCGAAGCCCATCTACGAGACCCTGCCGGGCTGGTCCGAGGACATCACCAAGGCCAAGACCTTCGCGGACCTGCCGAAGAACGCGCAGAACTACGTGAAGGCGCTGGAGGAGATGTCGGGCGCCCCGATCTCCGCGATCGGCGTCGGCCCCGGCCGCACCGAGACGATCGAGATCAACTCCTTCATCTGATCCGACCGGATCGTCACGGGAAGGGCCTCCACCGCACGGTGGGGGCCCTTCCCCGTCCGCCGTACCGGGCTCAGCGGTCCCCCTGTACCGGGCTCATACCGGGCTCAACCGTCCCGCAGCTCCGGCGTGCAGCACTTCACGCTGCCAGGACCACCGGACTGAACGCCGCCCGAACCCGCGACGGCGCGGAACCCCGCACCCGGCCCGGCGGGCTACCCGGCGGGGGCGGCGAAGCCGGAGGTGTCGAGGTGCGCTCGTCCATCAACGTCATGATGGTGCCCCTTCCCCGCGCTGACCAGCATGCGCCCGCAACAGGCGGCGCGAGCGCCTCATCCGTGTTGCCATCCGCATATGCGCGAGCTTGGCAGGTGCCTCGGTGGGCAGGAAGGTCTTCCCGGCGGAGCACACCCGATCTGGTGACGGCAAGCGCCTCACCAGGCCAGCTGTGCGATCTCCTCGCAGACCACCGCGGCCGCGTCGGCGGCCGGGTCGATGAGGGGGAAGTGGCCGACGCCGTCGAGCAGGGTCAGGCCCACCGTCTCGCCGGCCTTCGCGGCCGCCTCGACGTACGACTCGGCCACCCGGTGCGGTACGACGATGTCCTCGCGGCCGTGCACGACGGCGGTGGCGATCCCGGTGGGCAGCAGCGCGGCCGGGTCGGCGTAGCCGAGCCGCTCCGCGAACCGCTCGGGCCCGCCCAGCAGCTGGGCGGAGGCCCCGCCGCAGACGCCGAGCTCCTCCGCGACCGTGAAGTCGGCGATCGGGGCCAGGGCCACCACACCGCGCAGGGCGGGTGGCTCGGCCGTCCGCCACGGGGCGTCCGGCGGCAGGACGTGCCGGGCCGCCGCCCAGAGGGCCAGCTGACCGCCCGCGGAGTGTCCGGTCACCACTGTGCGCCGCAGGTCGGCCAGGGGCAGGGCGTCCGCGGCCAGCCGCGGCAGCGCGTCCATGGCGGCCGCCACGTCGTCGAAGGTCTCCGGCCAGCGCCCGGCCACCGGGCCGTCGGCGCCCTGGTGGGGTACGGGACTGCCGCGCCGGTACTCGACGTTGGCCACGGCGAAGCCGCGCCGGGCGAGCAGGTCGGCGAGCGGGGTGACGTGCTGCCGGTCGTAGGGGGCGCGCCAGGCGCCGCCGTGCAGGACCACGACCAGCGGCACCCGGTCCTGGCCGGGTGCGGACTGACGGGGCGCGTAGAAGTCCACGACCTGGTCGGGGTGCGGGCCGTAGGCGGCGGTGGCGTCCGGGGCCACCGGCGGATGCGCGAAGGCCGACGCCGCCTCGGCGGCGTCCCGTTCGACTGCGGGGTCCGTCATGCGGTTCAACCTCTCGGGGGCGGGGGGCCGTTGCCGGCCCGGTGGCATCCGGGCGGCCCGTCGTCCGTCCGTACGTCAGTCCGTACGTCCGACCGGGCAGCGGGACGCTATCAGGCCCGACCGGATCCGTTCGCTCCGTTCGAGGCCCGCGGCGGGGCCGCGGCGGCTGCCGAGTCGTTTCGGCCCGGGACGCAGCGCGCGCTGAAACGAAACTTCAGCCACCGCGGCCCGGGCCGGAACGATCACCCGGAAACGTGACCCGAAATGTCACCGAGCGTGCGCGCGGCGCGCTCCACGTCGGCGAAGCCCACGTACAGCGGCGTGAACCCGAACCGCAGCACGTCGGGGTGGCGGAAGTCGCCGATCACACCCCGCGCGATGAGCTCCTTCATCAGCTCCGCCGCGCCCTCGGCGCGCAGCGCCACCTGGCTGCCGCGCTCCGCGTGCGCCACCGGCGTCACGGACTCGACCCGGCCGGCCGGCACGTACACCTCGACGCACTCCAGGAAGAAGTCCGTCAGGGCCAGCGACTTGGCGCGCACGGCCTCGACCGGGACCCCGTCCCACACGTCCAGCGCGGCCTCGAGGGCCAGCATGGACAGGATGTCCGGCGTCCCGACCCGGCCGCGCAGCGCACCGTCGGCGGGCACGTACCCGGGCGCCATCGCGAACGGCTCGGCGTGCGAGTTCCAGCCGGGCAGCGGGGAGTCGAAGGCCGCCTGGTGGCGTTCGGCGATGTACAGGTACGCGGGCGAACCGGGGCCGCCGTTGAGGTACTTGTACGTGCAGCCGACCGCGAGGTCCACCCGGTGCGCGTCCAGCCCGACCGGGAGGGCGCCCGCGCTGTGGCACAGGTCCCAGACGGTCAGGGCGCCGGCCGCGTGCGCGGCGGCGGTCAGGCCCGGCAGGTCGTGCAGCCGGCCCGAGCGGTAGTCGACGTGGTTCATCAGGACCACGGCGGTGCGGGGGCCGAGGGCCGCGGGGAGGGCGGCCGGCTCGACGGGGACCACCTTCAGGCCCGTCATGCGGGCGGCGGAGGCGGCGATGTAGCCGTCGGTGGGGAACGTGGTGGCGTCGACGAGGAGTTCGTCGCGCCCCGCGTCGCCCCGGGCCGCCACCAGCCGGGCCGCGCCGACCAGCGCCTTGAAGAGGTTCACGCTGGTGGAGTCGCCCACCACGATCCGGCCCGGCGCGGCACCGACCAGCGGGGCGATCCGGTCGCCGATCCGCTGCGGCGCGGTCCACCAACCGCTCTCGTCCCAGGAGCGGATGAGCAGCTCGCCCCACTCGCGGCCGACCACGTCGGCGACCCGGTCGGGCACGCCCGCGGAGAGCGCGCCGAGCGAGTTGCCGTCGAGGTAGACCACGCCCTCGGGGAGCAGGAAGCGCTCCCGCAGCTTGCGGAGGTCGTCGGCGGCGTCGAGCTCGGCCGCGCGTATCGAGAGCCCGTTCGGGGTGCGCTCAGACATGGCTGCGGGCCGTCCAGAGCTCGGGGAAGACGTTCTTGCCGGCGCGCTTCTCCAGCCACGCCACGCCCGCCGAACCACCGGTGCCGGTCTTGGCGCCCATCGCGCGGCGGGTGGCCATCAGGTGGTCGTTGCGCCAGCGCCACACCAGCTCGCCCACGTCGGTCAGCGCCTCGCCCAGCCGGACGAGTTCGCCGTGCTGGTCGTCGCCGCCGTAGATGGCGGCCCAGACGGCCTCGATCTCGGGCGAGGACTCGTACCGCTGCGACAGGTCGCGGTCCAGGACCGCGGCCGGCACGGGCAGGCCGCGGCGGGCCAGCAGCCGCAGCACCTCGTCGTACAGGCTCGGCTCGTGCAGGGCCTTCTCCAGCTCGGCGTGCACGCGCGGCGCGCCGCGGTGCGGGACCAGCATGGACGCGGACTTCTCACCGAGCAGGAACTCCAGCCGGCGGTACATCGCGGACTGGAAGCCGGAGCCCTCGCCGAGCGCGCTGCGGTAGGCGTTGAACTGCGCGGGGGTGAGGTTGATCAGGGGACGCCAGGAGGCGTTCAGGGCCTCCAGCTCGCGGCAGGACCGGGCGAGGGCGTCGAAGGCGACGGTCAGGTCGTCCTCGCGCAGGGCGCGGGCGGCGGTCTCCCACTCGTGGACGATGACCGTGAACCACAGCTCCATGACCTGGGTGGTGACCAGGAAGACCATCTCTCCCGGGTCGTCCGAGAGGGGGTGCTGGAGGTGGGTGAGGACGTCCGCCTGGACGTAGTCCTCGTAGGGGGTGGTGCCGGCGAAGTCGAGGTTCGGGGTGTCCGAACCGGCTCCGGAGGCATCAAGGGCGTGCGACATTTCTGTCTCCTCGACACAGACTTCCGGGTAGCGGTCCGCTCCTTCCGTGTGAGGTCGTGGAGCCCCGGTCCCCTGCGGGCATCATATGCCCGGTTCCGGCCGGAGTCCCGGGGTGATCTGGGCCACGATTCCCGTTACCCGGGCGTACGGTCGGCCGCCCGCTCCGGGGTTCCCGGGGTACGCCGACGGCCCGGTCCCCGAGCGGGGACCGGGCCGTGGGCACGTTGCGGGAGGATCTAGCCGAGCGTCTCGGCGGCGGTCTCCGAGGAGTCGCGCAGGAAGGTCGAGCAGCGCTCGTACTCCTCCTGCTCGCCGATCGCCTGGGCGGCGCGGGCGAGGGCGTGCAGGGCGCGCAGGAAGCCGCGGTTGGGCTCGTGCTCCCACGGGATCGGGCCGTGGCCCTTCCAGCCGGCCCGGCGCAGGGAGTCGAGGCCGCGGTGGTAGCCGGTGCGGGCGTACGCGTACGACTCGACGGCCCTGCCGGCCTCGAAGGCGTCGTCGGCGAGGCGGGCCCACGCCAGGGAGGAGGCGGGGTACTTGGCGGCCACCTCGGCGGGCGCGGCGCCGGACGCGAGCAGCTCGCGGGGCTCCGGGTCGTCGGGCAGGTGCGTCGGGGCCGGGCCCCCGAGGAGGTTCTGGTGAGTAGCCATGCCCCCAGTGTGCCGCCCCGTGTGACGGAGGGCCCCTCCGGTGCCGCGCGGGGCGCGGCGGAGGGGCCCTCCGGGACGCTCCGGCCCGCGGACGGGCCGGAGCGCGGTGCTCACTTCGGGAGCGCCCGCTCCCGCGGTGACTACTTCAGGCGGGTGCCGGTGGAGCGCAGGTTGGCGCAGGCCTCCAGGACGCGCTTGGCCATGCTCGCCTCGGCCAGCTTGCCCCAGGTGCGCGGGTCGTAGGTGGACTTGATGCCGACCTCGCCGTCGACCTTCAGCACGCCGTCGTAGTTCTTCAGCATGTGGTCCGCGACGGGGCGGGTGAAGGCGTACTGGGTGTCGGTGTCGAGGTTCATCTTCACGACGCCGTTCTCCAGCGCGGTGGCGATCTCCTGCTCGGTGGAGCCGGAGCCGCCGTGGAAGACGAAGTCGAACGGGCTGCTCTTGCCGTACTTCTCGCCGACGCCCTGCTGCAGCTCCTTGAGCAGCTCGGGACGCAGGACGACGTTGCCCGGCTTGTAGACGCCGTGCACGTTGCCGAAGGAGGCGGCGAGCAGGTAGCGGCCCTTCTCGCCCAGGCCCAGGGCCTCGGCGGTGCGGATCGCGTCCTCGACGGTGGTGTACAGCTCGTCGTTGATCTCGTGGGTGACGCCGTCCTCCTCGCCACCGGTCGGGGTGATCTCGACCTCGAGGATGATCTTGGCGGCGGCGGCGCGGGGCAGCAGCTCCTGGGCGATGGCCAGGTTGTCGGCCAGGGTCTCGGCCGAACCGTCCCACATGTGCGACTGGAAGAGCGGGTTGCGGCCGGCCTTCACGCGCTCCTCGGAGACGGCGAGCAGCGGGCGGACGTAGCCGTCCAGCTTGTCCTTCGGGCAGTGGTCGGTGTGCAGCGCGATGTTGACGTCGTACTTCGCGGCGACGATGTGCGCGAACTCGGCCAGGGCGACCGCGCCGGTGACCATGTCCTTGCTGTGCTGACCGCCCAGGAACTCGGCACCGCCGGTGGAGATCTGGACGATGCCGTCGCTCTCGGCCTCCGCGAAGCCGCGCAGGGCCGCGTGCAGGGTCTGCGACGAGGTCACGTTGATGGCCGGGTAGGCGAACTTGCCTGCCTTCGCCCGGTCGAGCATCTCGTTGTAGACCTCAGGGGTTGCGATGGGCATCTGTCCGCTCCTTGGGATGTGCGGTGGTGAGCTTCTTGACCCTGACCTGGGGGAGTGACGTCGTCGTCGCGCCTTATCTTTCCAGACTCTCCGATGCCGTCCACCCGGCCCTTCCGGCCCACACGCGAACAAGGCGGAGTGTTTCACGTGAAACACTCCGCCTTGTTCGCAGAACCCCAGCTCAGAGCCGGTTTCGGCAGGCCCTGGGCAGCCGTCCGGGACCCTCCGGGACCTGGGTCACGACTTCGGACCGGCCCCGGGGCACGGTGTTGACCGCCCCCGGCGCCGATCAGCGCGGGCCGGTCAGCTCAGGCCCAGCTCGTCGAGGTTGTAGCCGGTGAGGTACGGCAGGCCCGCCTCGGCGATGGCGCCCGCGGCCCCGCGGTCGACGATGGTGGCCACGGCCACCACCTCGCCGCCCGCCTCGCGGACGGCCTCGACGGCGGTCAGCGGCGAACCGCCGGTGGTGGAGGTGTCCTCGACGACCAGGCAGCGACGGCCCTTGACGTCGGTGCCCTCGATGCGGCGCTGCATGCCGTGCGCCTTCTGCGCCTTGCGGACCACGAAGGCGTCCAGCCGCTGCCCGCGCGCGGCGGAGGCGTGCAGCATCGAGGTGGCCACCGGGTCGGCGCCCAGGGTCAGGCCGCCGACGCAGTCGAAGTCCAGCTCGGCGGTCAGGTCGAGCATGACCTGACCGACCAGCGGGGCCGCCACGCCGTCGAGGGTGATGCGGCGCAGGTCGATGTACCAGTCCGCCTCGCGCCCGGAGGAGAGGATCACCTTGCCGTGCACGACGGCCTTGTCCTTGATCTGCTGCAGCAGCTCACCACGTACGTCACTCATGGCCCCCAGCTTAGAGGCGCCGCCGGGACCGGGTGCCCGGCGGCGGCGCCGTACGGCACGGGTCAGAGCCGTCGCCAGCTCCACACCGTCGTGATCTCCAGCGGATCGACGGGCGTGACGAGCCGCGGCAGGGTGTTGAGGCCGTTGGGCGGGCCCGACTGGGGCTCGACGCACACGGCCTCGGGCTGCTCGTCGTAGACGACCACCCACTCGGCGGGGCTGGTGACCCTGAGCTCCAGCCGGCCCGGCCAGGTCAGGGTCACGTCCACGCCGTCGGGCATGCCGAAGCAGTCGTCCCAGGGTCCGGGCAGCGGGTCGATGCGGCGGCCGGTGGGCAGGTGGTCGGAGCCCCGCTCCTCCTGCCAGGCGGGCGCGAAGCCGAGCTCCGCGTCGGCGCCGCCGAGGTTGCGCCGGAACCAGGGGTGCCAGCCGGCCTGCGCCGGGAAGGAGTCCTCGTACGTCTCCACGCCCATGGTCAGCGTCAGCGCGTCCTCGGTGAGCTCCACCACCTGGGTCACCCGGCCGGAGTACGGCCAGGGGTCGCGCAGGTCGTAGACGAACGCGGCCTCGCGCCCGGTGTGCCGCACCGGCTTCCAGGCGGCCTCCCGGCCGTAGCCGTGGATCGCGTGCGGGGGCGCGTTGAGCGGCAGCTGGTGCTCGACGGCGCCGTTGCGGAAGCGGCCGCCCCCGGTACGCCCGCAGAAGGGGACCATCGGGAAGGCGCCGTACCGCTCGCCCTGGCGCAGCAGCTCGGTGCCGTCCACCCGCAGGCTGCTGATGCGGCAGCCGTTCTCCTGATCGACGGCCACATCCACGCCGCCCGCGCTCAGTTGCGTAGTCATGGGACCGACCCTACGGCGCGCGCGGGCCGGTCGGCCGTACGTGCGTCGCACCGAACGGGCTGCGCCCGCGGATACCCTGGCGGTCCGTCAGCCCCGTGCCCCGTACGCGCCTCACCCGTACGTCCGCTTCCGTACGTCCGCCGCGCGGCCGGTGTCAGCGGCGCCGGCGCAGTGCGCGGGCCACCACGACCGCCGAGGCCACCGCGAGGGCGGCGGCGGGCGCCATCCAGCGCAGGGTGGCGGCCGGGGTGACGGTGGCGGGCGCCGGCACGGGCGCGTAGCGGCCGCGCGGCGGAGCGTGGTCCACCTCCTCGGCGCTGCGGCCGATCATGGTGCGCCGGGCGTGCGCGGCCTCGGCGGGGACCCGGGGCGGGAGCCCTTCGTCCAGGAAGGGGTCGAGCGCCGGGTCGAGCGAGGACGGCGGCACGTCGACGTCGAAGAGCGGGGTGTGCACGGCAGCGGTCCCCTCGTCCTCCGCCCCGTCCGCGTCCACCACGTCGTCCGGGCCGGGGTCCTGGTCGGCGAGCGCCGCGCCCACCCGGTCCAGCAGCCGGCGCGCCGCGGCCCGGGCCGCGTCCGCCGGGAACTCGGCGGCGCGCCCGGCCGCCTCGGTCTCGCCCGAGAAGTCGAGCCAGGTGCCGTCCTCGGCGCCGCGCACCCCGACCCGCAGGGTGAGCGTCACGGTGCCGGAGCCCCGCACCTCGGTGCCCTCCCCCGAGACGAGGAAGCCGGCGGGGCCGGCCTCCGTCACGGCGAGCGTCCCGCGGTAGGTGACGGTGCTGCCGGCGACCCGCACCCTGAGCCGGCCGGCCACCGCCCCGGAGCCGCCGCCCGCGCCGTCCGGGCCGTCGCCCTCGCCCGTCTCCAGGACGGCCTCCGGCTGGAGTCCCGGCACGCAGCGCGCCAGCCGCGCGGGGTCCCGCAGCAGCGCCCGGAGACTGTCCTCGTCCATCGGTACGAACACCTGGTGCTCCATGACAGCCGAGCCTACCCACGCGGCCCCCCGGTCACGAGTACCGCGCGGGCGGCGCGGGCCGGCGGACGCCGCGGGCCACGCAGTACGCGGGCCGGCGGACGCCGCGGGCCGCGCGGTACGCAGGCCGGCGGATCCCCGGGGCCACGCGGTACGCAGGCCGGCGGATCCCGGGGGCCACGCGGTACGCAGGCCGGCGGATCCCGGGGGCCACACGGTACGCGGGCCGTCGGGACCGGCGGGCACCCCCTAGGAGTACCGCGGGTGCGGCAGTGTCGAGGGCGGCAGCCCGCGGATCCGCACCCGCTCCGCGTCGCGCGAGGCCGCGTACAGCGCCGCCGTCGACAGCGAGCGCAGCCAGGTGGTGGTGCCGGCCTGCACCCCGAGGGCCGGCGGCCGCCCGCGGGCGGCGAGGACGAAGCCCCAGTCCCACGGCGGGCCGCCGCGCGCGGTGGAGCGGTCCGGCCCTGCCGGGAAGCCGGACAGCCGGCCGCCCGCGGTGTACGGACGGGTGGCCAGCCCGGCCGCCCGCAGGGTGGCTTCCACGGTCCAGAAGGTCCGCGGCCGGGCCGACAGCGGCCCGGCGTGCACCCCGATCCGGCCGCCCGGCCGCAGCCTGCGCGCGACCAGCCCGTAGAACTCCTCCGAGTACAGCTTCGTGCTGGGCGTGATGCCCGGGTCCGGGAGGTCCGAGACGACCACGTCGTACCCGAAGCCCACCGCGCCCGAGCGCAGCCAGCCGAAGGCGTCCGCGGTGACGACCCGCATCCGCGGGTCGTCGAAGGCGTGGTCGTTGAGCCGCGACAGCATCGGGTCGGTACGGGCCAGCCGCACCACCCCTTCGTCCAGCTCCACCACGGTCACCGAGCGCACGTCGGGGTAGCGCAGCACCTCGCGGGCGGCCAGGCCGTCGCCCCCGCCGAGCACCAGCACGCGGGTGTGCGGGCCGTTCATCGCGGGGTGGACGAGGGCCTCGTGGTAGCGGTGCTCGTCGTAGCCGCTGACCCGCAGCCGACCGTCGAGGTACAGGTCGAGGGTGCGCGGGGACCCCTTCGACGGCCCGGTGACGACGAGCTCCTGCACACCGGTCTGCACGGCGACCCGCACCTCGCTGCCGTACACCGCCCGCCGCGCCACCCGTTCGAAGTCGTCGGCCAGGGCGGTGGCCCCGGCCAGGACCGCCAGCACGCCCAGGTTCGCGGCCAGCAGCAGCCAGCGGGCCCGGCGGCTGAGGTCCCCCCGGAACAGCCAGAGCACCAGCGCGCCGCCGGCCGCCGCGTTGACCGCGCCGGTCAGCATCGCCCCGGTGAGCTGTCCGAGCACGGGCAGCAGGAGGAACGGGAAGGCGAGCCCGCCGACCAGCGCCCCCACGTAGTCGGCGGCGAACAGGTCGGCCACCGCCCCGCCCGCGTCCTGCCGCCGGACCCGCTGGATCAGGGTCATGAGCAGCGGGATCTCGGCGCCGATGAGGATGCCGATGGCGAGCGAGAAGGCCACCAGGGCCGGTCTGGACTCGCCGAGCCAGGCGAAGCAGGCGTACAGCGCTATCGCGGAGAGGCCGCCGACGAGGGCCAGGACGGCCTCGACGGCGCCGAACCCGGCGGCGGGGCGGCCGCGCAGTTGTTTCGCGAGCAGCGAGCCGACCCCCATCGCGAAGACCATCACGGACAGCACGACGGAGGCCTGGGTGACGGAGTCGCCGATCAGGTAGGAGGCCAGCGCGAGGAGTTCGAGCTCGTAGACGAGTCCGCAGGCCGCGCAGACGAACACGGTGGCGAGGACCAGCATGCGGCCGGTCCGGGGCCGTACGGGAAGGGCCACCGGTGGGGAGGCGGCTTCCCGCGGCTCCGGCGCCGGGGGCCCGCCGGGGGCGGCGAGTGCGCTCGGTGCCTCCCCACCGCAGGGAGGGGAACGGTCGATCATGGACGGAACCGTACGTCACTCCCTGCCCGCACCCGGTCACCCACATGGGTGCAACTGGCGCACTCCGTAAGCCACTTGGCGGATCGCCGCGCGCTCAGCCCGGCACGGCGGCCGCCGGCATGCGCACCCCGACACGGGTCCGGGTGGCCACCAGCTGCCCCTCCTGCGGATAGGCGTGCCAGGTGCGCCAGCGCACCTGGCCCTCGTACCGCTGCGCGAGCAGCGCGGTGAAGGCGTGCGGGCTGCCGGGAAAGGTGCCGGCGAGCCCGTTCGGGTGATCCGCGACCAGCGCGAGCAGCTCCTGCGCGCGCCCCGCGAACGAGCCCTCCGACAGCGTCTCGACCCGGGCGGCGAACTCGTACTCCCAGTCGCCCACCCGCTTGGCCACGCCCAGCGGCAGCGGCGTGCTGCTGCCGGGCATGCAGGCCACGGTCTCCGAGCAGGCGACGTCACCCTCCTCGAGCAGCACCTGATGGGAGGCGCCGAGCAGGCGCAACTCCACTTTGGCGCCCGCGAGTTCCAGATTCAGTACGGCGAGGGCGGGCAGCGGGGCGCGGCCCAGGGCCCAGGCGAGGTCGGCGGCACGCGTGTCGGTGTACGTGGTCTTGAGGGTCGTGAGCATGAGTCGGCTCCGCAAACGCGCGAGGGAGGTCGGCCGGCTGCGGCACCCAGCGGGCCACGGCTGGAAATCAGCGGTCGTGGGGTGTTGCCGGCTCGGGGCCACAGGAAGTCCCAGGAGGCCCGGGGACTGGTCTACTCAACCGAGGGAATCATGAAAGGCCCGGCGTACACAGCGTTTTTACCCAACTTGACGTGGTTTACATCCCCGCGGGGGCTATCCAGTTCACGTGTTCAACACGAGCGCGCTCGGCGGCAGTTGCCCCGGCCGCGCGCGGCCGGAAGCCGACGCTCCGTCGCGCGCGGGCCGGGCGCCGCCGGGCGCCGCCCGGACGGCGTACGCGGCGATGGACGGCGTACGCGGTACGGGCGGCGGAGTCGGGGCGGGCGACGCACGCCATGCGGGCGCGTGCGCGGTACGGGCGACGCACTCCGGGCGGGCCGCGTACGCGGTGCGGGCGGCGTACGCGGCGCCGCGCCGGTCAGCTGGAGCCGCCGCAGCCACCGCCCCCGCCACCGCACGAAGAGCCGCCGCCGCACGACGAGCTGGAGCAGGACGAGCTGGAGCAGGACGAGCCGCTCCCGCACGAGCCGCCCGAGTCGCCCCACCAGCCGCCGGAGGACCGGCGGCGCCCCTTGTGCTGGTACTGGCCCTTGGCGGCCATCTTGACGAACACCACGAGCACCAGCACGCCGACGACGAACAGGACCACGAACACAGCCCCCACCGCCTCTTCTTCTCCTACTCGGTCCCCCGAGAGCGGGGACGACGCGTCCCGCGTGCACGGGGGATGCCCCCGCTCCGCACGGCCCAAAGCACACTTGAGCAAGTCCAGAGGTTGCCCGCAGGATGGCGCTCATGACCGCATCCCACGACAGCTCCGGCGCCGCTCCCGGCCCCCGCCCCTTCCTGAACCGCGGCCTGGCCGGCTTCGGTACGACGATCTTCGCGGAGATGTCCGCGCTGGCCGCCCGGACCGGTTCCATCAACCTCGGCCAGGGCTTCCCCGACACCGACGGACCCGCCGAGGTCGCCGAGGCTGCGGTCCGTGCCATCCGCGACGGCCGGGGCAACCAGTACCCGCCCGGCCCCGGCGTCCCCGAGCTGCGCACCGCGATCGCCGCCCACCAGCAGCGCTTCTACGGGCTCACGTACGACCCGGACACCGAGGTGCTGGTCACCGCGGGGGCCACCGAGGCCATCGCCGCCTCGCTGCTGGCGCTGCTCGAACCCGGCGACGAGGTCATCGCGCTCGAGCCGTACTACGACTCGTACGCCGCCTGCATCGCGATGGCCGGCGCCACCCGGGTCCCGGTCACCCTGCGCCCCCGCGAGGGCGCCTTCCACCTGGACCTGGACGAGCTGCGCGCCGCCGTCACCCCGCGCACCCGCCTGCTCCTCCTCAACACCCCGCACAACCCGACCGGCACCGTGCTGACCCCCGCCGAGCTGACCGCGATCGCGGAACTCGCCGTCGAGCGGGACCTGCTGGTGATCACCGACGAGGTCTACGAGCACCTGGTCTTCGAGGGCGCCCACACCCCGCTCGCCGGCCTGCCGGGCATGCGCGAGCGGACCGTCACCATCTCCTCGTCCGGCAAGACCTTCTCCTTCACCGGCTGGAAGGTCGGGTGGATCACCGCCCCGCCGTCCCTGGTCACCGCCGTGCGCACCGCGAAGCAGTTCCTGACCTACGTCTCCTCCGGCCCGTTCCAGTACGCGATCGCCGAGGCCCTCGCGCTCCCGGACGCGTACTACACGGGGTTCCGCGAGGAGCTGCGGGCCAAGCGGGACATCCTGTCCGACGGGCTGCGCGCGGCCGGCTTCGAGGTGTTCCGCCCGCGGGGCACGTACTTCATCACCACCGACATCACCCCGCTCGGCGAGAAGGACGGCGTCGACTTCTGCCGCTCCCTGCCGGAGCGCTGCGGCGTGGTCGCCATCCCGAACGCGGTCTTCTACGACGACCGCGCCGCCGGCCGCTCCCTGGTCCGCTTCGCCTTCTGCAAGCAGACGGCGGTACTGGAGGAGGCCGCGGACCGCCTGGGCCGGCTGGCTCGCTGAGAGCGGCCACGTCGCTCCGCGGGATGGGGCCCGGCCCGAAGGCCGGGCCCTGGGCCCGTGCGTCCACCTCGGGAGCCCGTGCGTCGCGGAGGCCGCCGGGCGGCTGGCGGGGGCGGCCGGGGGGCGACGTGGGGGCGCGGATAGAGTCCCCGGAAATTGACGATCATGATCCGGGGGGCTCCTGCCGTGCCATCGCGTTCTTCCGACTCCGCGTCCGTCTCCTCGTCCGCCGCCGGCGGCGCCGCGGACGCGGGCGCCTCGACCACCACCGTCCCGGGCTCGGCCTTCAGCCGCCGGTCGGCCCTGGCGGCGCTGGTCGGGGCGGCGGCCGCCGGCCCGCTGGTGGCCGCCCGGCCGGCGGCGGCCGCCCCGGCCGTGGCCGCGACCTCCCCGGTCGGCGCCCCCGTCGGCGGCGACGCGGCGGTGCCCCCGGCGCTCCGGCGCGCTCCCCTGACCGTCGACGCGGGCGGAACCTGGCCCTTCGCCCCGCACCCGGCCGGCACGCTGACCACCCGCACCGTGCCCGGCCCGCCGGAGCTGACGGAGGTCCTGGACGACGCGGGGGTGCTCGCCACGCTCACCAAGGGCGCGAAGACCGTGACCGTACGCGGCCCCCGCCGCTGGTTCACCGAGCAGAAGAAGCCCTTCACCGACGCCTTCCACCGCACCCTCGCGGCCGAGGCGGGCTGGGGCTCCTCCCCCGGCGGCGGCAGGTGGGACCTGGTGAACGGCCCGGCCGCCGACTACTTCGTGGACAACGAGCGCGGCGTCTTCCGGCTCTCCGCCGACAACTCCTCCCGCTACGCCCTGCTCCTCGACGACGGCATCGGCGACCTCGACGCCACCGCCCGGTTCTCCTTCGAACGGGTGCCCACCGGCGCGCCCTGCTCGCTCGCGCTGGTCTTCGCCGCCCGCGGCGTGAACGACCACTACCGGGCCCGGCTGATCGTCACCACGGCCGGACAGGTGCAGTTCGTCCTGGAGAAGGAGATCGCCGACAAGACCTCCGTGCTGAGCCCCGCCGTCACGCTCGGCACCGGCTACAAGGCCTACGAGCACTGGTACGTCCGCGTCCAGAAGGCCGGCCCGGTGCTGCGCGCCCGCGCCTGGCGGAAGGACGCCGCCGAACCCGCCGGCTGGCACCACAGCCTGCGCGACCCCGAGACCGACCCGGGCCGGGTCTTCGACGCGGGCATGATCGGCGTCCGGGCGCTCGCCTCCGACGGCAGCACCGGCCTGCCCCTGAAGGCCTACGTGTACGACGTGGCCGTGCCCGAGGCGTACTGGGCCGACCCGCCGGTCGTCGCCCACGACACCTGGGTCCGGCTGCTCCCCGCGCCCTTCGACGGCCGCTGGACCCCCGAACTGGAGCAGTGCGTCCGCGCCTGGGCCGGCGACACCTCCCCGGACGCCCTCGCGTACGCCTCGGCCCTGCGCCCCTTCGGCACGCCCGTGCACGACCCGGCCCTGGGCGGTGCCCAGGTGCTGGGCGAGTCCGGCTACAGCCCGCAGTTCGCCGACGGGACGCGTGAGGTCGGCGCCGACTTCCACGACTACATGGGGCTGAGCTGGGACTTCCCGGCCAGCGGCGAGCACGCCGACCCCGACCCCGCGCCTCCCGGCGCCCCCGCCGGGACGGACTGGCGGGGCAACCTCGACTGCTCGGGGTACGTCCGGATGGTCTACGGCCACCACATGGGCGTCCCGATGGTCCTGTACCGGAACTACCGGGACGGCAACCTGCCCCGCACCTCCAAGGCCCAGAGCGCCAGCGGCCCCGGGGTGGTGGTGGCCCAGGGCACGACCGCCCCGCCCGCCCTGACCGCGCTGCGGATCGGCGACGTGGTGTTCTTCGACGCGGTGGGCCCCGACCCGAAGAACCCCGAGACCAAGGACGGCACGGTCGACCACACGGGGATCTACCTGGGCCGCGACCAGCACGGCGACCTGCGGTTCGCCTCCAGCCGGCGCACCCCGAACGGCCCGACCATGGCGGACCTGGGCGCGCGCTCGGTGCTCAACGGCACGTCCGGCGCGTACGAGCTGTACCCGGACTCGCTCCGGACGGTCCGCCGCTTCTGAGCCCGCCCGGACGCGGGACGCGCTGAGCCGCCGGCGCCGGCTGCCACCGGCGGCGGGCACCGGCGGCCGGCACCGCTGGCTGCTGCCGACCGCCACGACGGCGACAGCCCGGCCGAGGGCCGCGGTCGCGGTGACCGCCGCCCTCGCCGGGCTGTCGTGCGCCTACGGGACGTACCTCGCGCTCATCGCGCCGGTCCCGCTGCGGCAGAGGGGGGTGCGGGCCTCAGGCCTCGTCGCCCTCGCCCTCGGTGTCGTCCGAGTCGAGCTCCTGCTCCAGGCCGAGCTGCTCCGCGAGCCACTTGTCGAACTCGATCGAAGCGCGGACCCAGCTGACGGTGGAGGAGACGAAGTGCTCCAGGCTGACGCCGGTGCCGATCAGCATCTGCGCTTCGCCGATCAGGCGGACGGAGCCGTCGTCGTGGGTGTGGGTGTAGACCTTGGGCCACAGCGTGCGGCGGTTCCAGTCGTCGATGGACTCGAGCAGCTGGGGCTTGTCCTCGATGGCGTGCGGACGGTCGTAGAACGTCCGCACCGAGAAGACCTGCTGCTCGTCCTCGCCGCGGAACATGAAGTAGGTGCGGAACTCCTCCCACGGCGCCGCGAGGTCACCCTCGTCGTCGACGACGTACTTGAGCTCCATCTGCTCCAGCAGCTGCTTGACCAGGTCCTGGTCGGGCACGACGGGACCCGCCGGTCCAGTGGCCTGCGGGTCGGGCTGGCCCCCGAAATTAGGAATCGAGGCCGGATCGATGCTCACCGTGTTTTCCCTTCGTGCGGATAACGCCATCCTCCCCCATCACGGGAGGGGCATGGCAACCCCCGCCACGGTCGATCCGCTCCCAGCGGACACGGCGCGGCGGGCGGGCGCGGACGCGACCCGCTCCTGCCCCCGTCGGGGCCGGTGACACGGGGCCGGCGGCCGGGTCCGGCCGGCCCCGTGGCAGCTCACAGGGCCGGGCCGACCAGGATGTCGTCGCCGACCAGGGAGACCCGGACGGTGTCGCCGTCCTTGACCTCGCCCGCGATGATCTCCTTGGCCAGGCGGTCGCCGATGGCCGTCTGGATCAGGCGGCGCAGCGGGCGGGCGCCGTAGACCGGGTCGTTGCCCTTGTCCGCCAGCCAGGCCAGGGCCTCGGGCGTGACGTCCAGGGTGAGCCGGCGTTCGGCCAGCCGCCTGGCCAGGCGGCCGATCTGGAGCTCCGCGATGTGCGCCAGCTCGTCCCTCGAGAGGGCCGTGAAGACGACGATGTCGTCGAGGCGGTTGAGGAACTCCGGCTTGAACGACGCGCGGACGACCTCCAGGACCTGCTCGCGCTTCTCCGCGTCGCTCGTCGTGGGCTCGACCAGGTACTGGCTGCCCAGGTTCGAGGTCAGGATCAGGATGGCGTTGCGGAAGTCCACCGTGCGGCCCTGGCCGTCGGTGAGCCGGCCGTCGTCGAGGACCTGCAGGAGGACGTCGAAGACCTCCGGATGGGCCTTCTCGACCTCGTCGAGCAGGACGACGCTGTACGGGCGGCGACGGACCGCCTCGGTGAGCTGGCCGCCCTCCTCGTAGCCCACGTAGCCGGGCGGGGCGCCGACCAGCCGCGCCACGCTGTGCTTCTCGCCGTACTCCGACATGTCGATGCGGACCATGGCCCGCTCGTCGTCGAAGAGGAAGTCGGCGAGGGCCTTGGCCAGCTCGGTCTTGCCGACGCCGGTCGGGCCGAGGAAGAGGAACGAGCCGGTGGGCCGGTCGGGGTCGGCGATGCCGGCCCGGGTGCGCCGCACGGCGTCGGAGACCGCGCCGACCGCCTCGGTCTGGCCGATCAGGCGGCGGCCCAGCTCGGCCTCCATGCGCAGGAGCTTCTGGGTCTCGCCCTCCAGCAGGCGGCCGGCCGGGATGCCGGTCCAGGAGCCCACGACCTCGGCGATGTCGTCCGGGCCGACCTCCTCCTTGACCATGGTCTCCTTGGCGGCCTCCGCCTCCGCCTCGGTGGCCTCCGCCAGCTCGCGCTCCAGGGCCGGGATCTCCCCGTAGAGCAGCTTGGAGGCGCTGTCGAAGTCGCCCTCGCGCTGGGCCCGCTCGGCCTGGCCGCGCAGGCTGTCCAGGCGCTCCTTGAGCTCGCCGACGCGGTTGAGGGACTGCTTCTCCTTCTCCCAGCGCGCGGTCAGGCCGCGCAGCTCCTCCTCCTTGTCGGCGAGGTCCTTGCGCAGCCGCTCCAGGCGCTCGCGGGAGGCCGGGTCGGACTCGTTCTTCAGGGCCAGCTCCTCCATGCGGAGGCGGTCCACGGAGCGCTGCAGCTCGTCGATCTCCAGCGGCGAGGAGTCGATCTCCATGCGCAGCCGGGAGGCGGCCTCGTCGACGAGGTCGATGGCCTTGTCGGGCAGGAAGCGGGAGGTGATGTAGCGGTCGGACAGGGTGGCGGCGGCGACCAGCGCGCTGTCGTTGATCTGCACCTTGTGGTGGGCCTCGTAGCGGCCCTTGAGGCCGCGCAGGATCGCGATGGTGTCCTCGACGCTCGGCTCGGCCACCAGCACCTGCTGGAAGCGCCGCTCCAGCGCCGGGTCCTTCTCGATGCGCTCGCGGTACTCGTCGAGGGTCGTGGCGCCGACCATGCGCAGCTCGCCGCGGGCCAGCATGGGCTTGAGCATGTTGCCGGCGTCCATGGCGGAGTCGCCGCCGGCGCCCGCGCCGACGACCGTGTGCAGCTCGTCGATGAAGGTGATGATCTGGCCGTCGCTGTTCTTGATCTCGGCCAGGACGGTCTTCAGCCGCTCCTCGAACTCGCCGCGGTACTTGGCGCCCGCGACCATGGCGCCGAGGTCGAGGGAGACCAGGCGCTTGTTCTTGAGGGACTCGGGGACGTCGCCCTTCACGATGCGCTGGGCCAGGCCCTCCACGACGGCGGTCTTGCCGACGCCGGGTTCGCCGATGAGCACCGGGTTGTTCTTGGTGCGCCGGGACAGCACCTGGACCACGCGGCGGATCTCGTGGTCGCGGCCGATGACCGGGTCGAGCTTGCCCTCGCGGGCGGCGGCGGTGAAGTCCGTGCCGAACTTCTCCAGGGCCTTGTACTGGCCCTCGGGGTCGGGCGTGGTCACCCGGCGTCCTCCTCGTACGGACTGGAAGGCGGCCAGCAGCTTGTCGGCGGTGGCGCCCTGCGTGACGAGCACGCCGCCGGCCGCCCCGCCCTTGGCGGCGGTGGCGATCAGCAGGTGCTCGGTGGAGAGGTACTCGTCGCCCAGCTGCTTCGCCTGCTTGTCCGCCTCTGCGAGGACGGCGAGCAGGTCGCGGCTGGCCTGCGGGGGCGAGACGGTGGAGCCCGTGACGCTGGGGAGCCCGGCGAGCACGCGCTCGGTGCCGGAGCGGACCGCCGCCTGGTCGGCCTCGACGGCGGCGAGCAGGTCGGTGATGTTCTCGTTCTCGGAGCCCTCGAGGAGCGCCAGCAGCAGGTGCGCCGGGGTCAGGTCGGGGTGGCCGTCCTTGACGGCGCGGGTGGTGGCGGCGTTGAGGGCTTCCCGGCTCTTGTTGGTCAGCTCGGCGTCCACGTACGGCTTCTCCTCTCCAGGGCGGTGCTCGGCGGGCGGCTCGTCAGCCTGACTCAGTCAACGTGCACAAAGTTGAGTCTATTCCACTCAAGGCAGTCGCCTCAACGTCCTCGGCCGCGAACCGACCGCGGGAGGGCGTGCGTGCGCGGCGCGGCCGCCCCCGGGCGCCCCCCGTGCGCGGGACGCCCCGCCGCCGCGCCTGGCTAGGCTGCGGGGCATGTCCCTGGATCCACTGAACCCGACGCCCGAGTTCCTCGCCTTCTGGCAGGAGCGGCACCTGTGCACGCTGACGACGCAGCGTCCCGACGGGACGCCGCACGTGGTCCCGGTCGGCGTGACGTACGACCCCGAGGCCGGCCTGGCGCGGGTGATCACCAACAAGAACAGCCGGAAGGTCCGCAACATCCTGGCGGCGCAGCCGGGAACCGCCCGGGTGGCGGTGTGCCAGCTCGCCGGGAAGAACTGGGCGACGCTGGAGGGCAGCGCGGTGGTCCGTACGGACGACGCGGCCGTCGCGGACGCGGTCGCGCGCTACGCGGTGCGGTACGGGCGCACGCCGTCGCCGAACCCGGACCGGGTGCTCATCGAGATCCGCCTCGACCGGGCCATGGGCCGGCCCTGAGGCAGCCGGAACCGGACCCGGATCCGGCCTGATTTTGGCTGATCCCCGCTATGGACGCGGGCAGCACAACGGCGCCATCGTGTTCAGGTCCACGATGGCGCCGTTGTGTGGGGGAAGCACCTGGGGCGATCTGCAACGACGGGGGAATCGCCTCAGGCACTGCGGGGGGTGGCGGTGGTGATGTCGGGCTCGAACAACTGGTGGTCACGGGCATCGAGGTTGACGAAGACCATTCCGTACCGGACTTCGCAGCGCACCGGCTGCGGCGCTCCCCGCGGCCGACGCAGGCAGCGGTACGCGCGGACGTCCTCGTCCTCCTCGCGCACGACGACGATGGGCTGGCCGAAAAGGGTGACCATCAACGAGTCACCGGGGTGCGGGATCGCCGTGACGAGGTCGATGAACTGCCATCCGGACCGGTAGGCGGAGGCCATCTCCCGGCGGAAGGAGCGGTCGTCGGGGGTCACGCGTCCACCACCCCCGCGGAAGTGCCCGTCGTCCTGCCGCCGTCACCCCAACCACTGTCATCCAGCGGTGCACTGCCCCAGCCACTGTCGGTGGGCGCACTGCCCCAGCCACTGTCAGGGATACCGGCGGTCCCCGCGAGGCCGCCCGCCACCCCGTACGCCACGACTGTGGAGAGAGCAACGGCAACCACCGAGCGAAGCAATCTCTTGTACATGGTCGACTTCGTCCTCACTGGATGGATTCCTCTCCCCCGCATGACAGACGATGACCGATCGAGCCATGTCGATGCCACTGTGGCGATGCATCATGTTCCTGAAGATGCATAACCCTGGGGGTGGGAGATTTGACAACAACCAGCGCAAAGCAGACACATCCCCACTCGGTGACGGATCTGTGCGCTCCGGGCGCGGAGCTCTACGCCACCGCGCTCAGCTCCGGTCGTATCGCCCGCGTAGAAGTTGAATCCGCACCCTGCCTGCTGGAATTCGCGCTGCTCCATCCCGATCCCGACGACGCCAACTGGCTCCGCCCCGTACCTCCGACGGTCGCGCTGACCCAAAGGTTGCAACCCATCGAGCGGGAGATCCTGCAACGACGCCGCGCAACCATTGAGCTCGCCGAAGCTTTCGAGCCATTCATGGCCATCAGCGCGCTCACTCCGGCGCCCACCCACGCGATCACCGTGCTGGAAGGATTCAACCGCATCAACGCGGCCCTCAACGTCGCCACCGCCGAGTGCCAGACCGAGATGCTGACCATCCAGCCCGGCGGCGGCCGCGCCGAGCACATCCTCAACCAGGCCATCGAGCGCGACCAGCCGCTCATCCGACGCGGCGTCAGCATGCGCACGCTCTACCAGCACACCGCCCGGCACAGCCCGGGCACGATGGCGTACGTCGAGCGGATGGCCTCCGGGAAGGTGCAGATCCGCACGCTGGAGGAGCTCGTGGAGCGCCTCATCATCTGCGACGAGACGGTCGCCTTCATCCCCGCGCGCGACGACCAGAAAGTGGCCCTGGAGCTGCGCCACCCGGCGCTCGTGCGCTACCTCGTCAAGGTCTTCGAGCAGTTGTGGCGGCGGGCCACCCCGCTGACCGAGCAGATCCCGTACGACCCCACGCCGTCCGGCATCTCGGGCGTCCAGCGGTCCATCGCCCAACTCCTCGTCGAGGGCCACGTGGACGAGGCGATCGCACGCCGGCTGGGCATGAACGTACGGACCTGCCGGGCCCACATCGCGAAGCTGGCCAGCCACCTCGGCAGCGGCAGCCGGGCCCAGCTCGGCTACCTCGTCGCCCGCTCGGGGATCCTGGACACCCCGCTCGACGCCTCCGACGCCCCGGAGGGCACGGAGGGCTGACGGGCACGCCGAAGGCCCCCACCCGGGAGGGCAGGGGCCTTGAAGGGGGCCTTGGAGGGGGCGCGGACCTCAGTCGGTCGGCCGCTTGGGCCGCCAGACCACCAGCGCGCTGGTCTGCTGCACGTCCTGGTACGGCACCAGGTCGCGCCGGTACGACGCGTGCACCTGCGCCTCGCGCTGCTGCATCGCCACCGCCGCGCCCTCCAGCGCCGCCGCCATCTCGGCGACCCGCTGCTGGAGCGCCGCGACCTGGTTCTCCAGCTCGATGATGCGCTTGATACCGGCCAGGTTGATGCCCTCGTCCTGCGACAACTGCTGCACGGTGCGCAGCAGCTCGATGTCGCGGGCCGAGTAGCGCCGGCCGCGCCCGGCCGTGCGGTCCGGGGAGACCAGGCCGAGGCGGTCGTACTGGCGCAGGGTCTGGGGATGCAGGCCGGAGAGCTGGGCGGCCACCGAAATGACGTAGACGGGGGTCTCGTCGGTCAGTTCGTACGCGCCCGCGCCGAAGCGGGACTGCCGTCGTCGGCCGTCGGCACTCATGGGTCACGCTCCCTTCGCTGCCTGGAACAGCTCTTCCCTGGGGTCCTCGTCCGCCGTGGCGTCCCGGAAGGCCACCAGGGCGTCCCGGGCGTCGTCCGTCAGGTGCTGCGGCACGGAGATCTCGACCGTCACCAGCAGGTCGCCCCGGGTGCCGTCCTTGCGGACCGCGCCCTTGCCGCGGGCGCGCATCGTACGCCCGTTGGGGGTGCCGGGCGGAAGCTTCAGCGTGACCGGCGGGCCGCCGAGGGTCGGCACCTTGACCTCGCCGCCCAGCACCGCCTCCGGGAGGGTGACGGGCACCGTGACGGTCAGGTTGTCGCCCTTGCGGCCGAACACCGGGTGACTGCCCACGTGGACCACGACGAACAGGTCGCCCGCCGGGCCGCCGCGCTCGCCCGGGCCGCCCTTGCCGCGCAGCCGGATCCGCTGCCCGTCGGAGACGCCCGCCGGGATGCGGACCTGCATGGTGCGCGAGGAGCGGGCCCGGCCGCTGCCCTTGCAGACCTCGCAGGGGTTCTCCGCGATGAGACCGCGGCCCTTGCAGTCGGGGCAGGGGTCGGTCAGCGAGAAGCCCCCGCCCGAACCGCGGGCCACCTGGCCGGTGCCGACGCAGGTCGGGCACACGCGGGGCGTGCCGTTCTTGTCGCCGGTGCCGGAACAGGCCTTGCAGGGGGCCTGCGAGGTCATCCGCAGCGGGACGGTGGCGCCCTCCACCGCCTCGGCGAAGCTCAGCGTGACCTCGGACTCGACGTCCTGGCCGCGCCGGGGCTGCTGGCGTGCGCCCGCGGTCCCGCCCCGGCCGCCGAAGAGGCCGCCGAAGACGTCGCCGAGACCGCCCCCGAAGCCGCCGGCACCGGCGCCGCCGCCCCCGCCCTGGGCGCCCCCGAAGAGGTCGCCCAGGTCGAAGTTGAACGAGCCGCCGGCTCCGGGTCCGGGGCGGAAGCCGCCGTTGCCGAAGAGGGCGCGGGCGTCGTCGTACTCCTTGCGCTTCTTGGCGTCGGCGAGGACGTCGTTGGCCTCGGAGATCTCCTTGAAGCGCTCCTCGGCCTCCGCGTTGCCCTTGTTGGCGTCCGGGTGGAACTCGCGGGCGAGCTTCCGGTACGCCTTCTTGATCTCGGCCTCGGTGGCGTCCTTGGGGACGCCGAGAACCTTGTAGTAGTCCTTCTCCACGAAGTCCTTCGTGCTCATCGACGTCCCTCCTCCCGCGTACGGGTCCTACTGGTTACTTGGTGTCCTTCTCGGAGTCGTCCGACTCCTCGGCCTTCGCCGGGGCCCCGGGCTGGGGCTCGGCGACCGCGACGCGCGCGGGCCGGACGGTGCGCTCGCCGATCCGGTAGCCGGGCTGCAGGATCGCCACGCAGGTCGTCTCGGTGACGTCCGGCGCGTACGAGTGCATCAGGGCCTCGTGGATCGTCGGGTCGAAGGGCTCGCCCTCCTTGCCGAACTGCTGCAGGCCCATCTTGGCGACGACGGTCTCCAGCGCCTCGGCGACGGACTTGAAGCCGCCGACGAGCTCGCCGTGCTCCCGCGCCCGACCGATGTCGTCGAGCGTCGGCAGCAGCTCGGTCAGGAGGTTCGCCACGGCGATCTCCTTGACCGTGACCCGGTCGCGCTCCACGCGGCGGCGGTAGTTCTGGTACTCCGCCTGGAGCCGCTGGAGGTCCGCGGTGCGCTCGCCGAGCGCGGTCCGGACCTGGTCCAGCTGCGCCGTGAGCGCCACGTCCGTTGCGTCCCCGGCCGGGGCCGCCGCCTCCTTGGAGTCGGCGGCCGTCGGCTCGTCGGGCGTCGTGCCGTCGGTGGGGACGTCGGGCTTCTCGTCGAAGCCCGGGGTCTCCTCCGACATCAGACCTGGCCGCCCTTCGGCTTGTCCTCGTCGATGATCTCGGCGTCGACGACGTCGTCGTCGGCGGCCTGGGCACCGGGGGCGTCACCGGCGGCGGCGCCCTGCGCGCCCTGCGCGTCGGCGTACATGGCCTGGCCGAGCTTCTGGCTGACCGCGGCGACCTTCTCGGTCGCGGTGCGGATCTCGGCCGCGTCCTCGCCCTTGAGCTTCTCCTTCAGCTCGGCGACGGCGGCCTCGACCTCGGTCTTGACCTCGCCCGGGACCTTGTCCTCGTTGTCCTTGAGGAACTTCTCCGTCTGGTAGACGAGCTGCTCGCCCTGGTTGCGGGTCTCGGCGGCCTCGCGGCGGCGGGTGTCCTCCTCCGCGTACTGCTCGGCCTCCTGGCGCATGCGGTCGACCTCGTCCTTCGGCAGCGAGGAGCCGCCGGTGACGGTCATCTTCTGCTCCTTGCCCGTGCCCAGGTCCTTCGCGGTCACGTGCATGATGCCGTTGGCGTCGATGTCGAAG
>NZ_JOGB01000018.1 GCF_000719335.1 Streptomyces sp. NRRL S-87 | reverse complement strand
GCCCCCAGCGGCAGGCCCACCCCTGGGGCTTTGGGGCTTCGCCCTGGCCTGCGGCCACCCCAGGCCCGGGCCTGCCTCCGGACCAGCCTGCCATGACGCTTCAAGAGGCTCCCCCACACACCACGGGACGGCGCTCCCTCGAGGTAGGGGTCCGGGGCTTCGAGTGACATCGGGAGCCGGGTCGGTTCAGTCGGCCTCTGACGGTGGTTGGGGTGCGGGCGGGCGTACCCGGGGTCGGGCGTGGTTCCCGGGCATGCCGGGGGCGCAAGGCAGGCCGTAGACTGGGCCGTTGCTCCAGAGAAGCATGAAGTCAGCGCAAAGCGAGGTATGACCCCAGTGAAGCTCGTCTTCGCAGGTACCCCCGAGGTGGCCGTGCCCGCCCTGGACGCCCTGATCGCCTCAGAGCGGCACGAGGTCGCCGCCGTCGTCACCCGGCCCGACGCGCCGGCGGGCCGCGGCCGCCGGCTGGTCGCCAGCCCCGTCGCGCAGCGCGCGGAGGAGGCCGGCATCGAGGTCCTCAAGCCGACGCGTCCCCGTGACCCGGAGTTCCAGGCGCGGCTGCGCGAGATCGCGCCCGACTGCTGCCCCGTGGTCGCCTACGGCGCCCTGCTGCCCAAGTCGGCGCTCGACATCCCGACTCGCGGCTGGGTCAACCTGCACTTCTCGCTGCTGCCGGCCTGGCGCGGCGCGGCGCCCGTGCAGCACTCGATCATGGCGGGCGACGAGGTGACCGGTGCCTCCACCTTCCTCATCGAGGAGGGCCTGGACTCCGGGCCGCTCTACGGCGTGCTCACCGAGGAGGTCCGGCCGACCGACACCAGCGGCGACCTGCTGACCCGACTGGCCTTCGCGGGTGCGGGGCTGCTGGCCGCGACCATGGACGGCATCGCGGACGGTGCGCTGCGCGCGGTGCCGCAGCCGGCCGAGGGCATCTCCCTCGCCCCCAAGATCACCGTCGAGGACGCCAAGGTCGACTGGGCCGCGCCGGCGATGCGCGTGGACCGGGTGGTCCGCGGCTGCAACCCCGCTCCGGGCGCGTGGACGGTCTTCCGCGGCGAGCGGCTGAAGCTCATCTCGGTGGGGCTGCTTCCGGAGCGGACCGACCTGGCGGCCGGTGAGCTCGCGGGGGCGAAGAACAACGTGTACGTGGGGACCGGCTCGCACGCGGTCGAGCTCCTGTGGGTGCAGCCGCAGGGGAAGAAGCCGATGCGGGGTGCGGACTGGGCGCGTGGGGTCCGGCTCACCGTCGGCGAGCGGCTGGCCTGATCCTCGGTCGTGCGGGCGGGTCTGCTCGGTGGGCCCGCTGACCGGCGGTCCGGGTGGCGCGGGGCGGGGGCGCGGGGGACGTACGCTGAAGGCGACATCGCGCACCATCACCGTAAGCGGAGCACCTTTCACGTGACCGAGCAGCCCCGTCGTCGTCCCGGCAAGCAGGCCAAGCCGTACCGGCGGCCCCAGAAGGACCCCGTCCGCATCCTCGCCTTCGAGGCCCTGCGGGCGGTCGACGAGCGCGACGCGTACGCCAACCTCGTCCTCCCGCCCCTGCTGCGCAAGGCCCGCGAGGCCGCCGAGGCCAAGGGCGGCAGTTTCGACGCGCGTGACGCCGCCCTCGCCACCGAGCTCGTCTACGGCACGCTGCGCCGCCAGGGCACGTACGACGCGGTGATCGCCGCCTGCGTGGACCGTCCGCTGCGCGAGGTGGACCCGCCGGTCCTGGACGTCCTCTCGCTGGGCGCCCACCAGCTGCTCGGCACCCGTATCCCCACCCACGCGGCGGTCTCGGCCACTGTCGAGCTGGCCCGGGTCGTGCTCGGCGACGGGCGGGCCAAGTTCGTGAACGCCGTGCTGCGCAAGATCGCGGCGGACGACCTCGACGGCTGGCTGGAGCGGGTCGCCCCGCCGTACGACGAGGACGCCGAGGACCACCTCGCGGTCGTGCACTCGCACCCGCGCTGGGTCGTCTCCGCCCTCTGGGACGCCCTGGGCGGCGGGCGCGCGGGCATCGAGGACCTGCTGGAGGCCGACAACGAGCGCCCCGAGGTGACGCTGGTGGCCCGCCCCGGCCGCTCGACGGCCGAGGAGCTGCTCGGCGCCGCCGGCGAGGAGTCGGCGCTGCCCGGGCGCTGGTCGCCGTACGCCGTCCGGCTCGCGGAGGGCGGCGAGCCCGGCGCGATCGGGCCCGTGCGGGAGGGCCGCGCGGGCGTGCAGGACGAGGGCAGCCAGCTGGTGGCGATCGCCCTCGCCAACGCCCCGCTGGAGGGCCGTGACGAGCGGTGGCTCGACGGCTGCGCCGGCCCCGGCGGCAAGGCGGCGCTGCTGGGTGCGCTGGCGGCCGAGCGCGGCGCGGCGCTGCTCGCCTCCGAGAAGCAGCCGCACCGGGCCCGGCTCGTGGCCCGGGCCCTCGACGGGAACCCCGGCCCGTACCAGGTCATCGCAGCCGACGGCACCCGCCCGCCGTGGCGGCCCGGCAGCTTCGACCGCGTCCTGATGGACGTGCCGTGCTCGGGCCTGGGCGCGCTGCGCCGCCGCCCGGAGGCCCGCTGGCGCCGCCGCCCCGATGACATGGACGGCTTCGCGCCGCTGCAACGTGCGCTGCTGCGCGAGGCGTTGAGCGCGGTGCGGGTGGGCGGCGTGGTCGGTTACGCGACCTGTTCGCCGCACCTCGCGGAGACGCGCGTGGTCGTGGACGACATCCTCACGGGGCGCGGTGGCGCGGACCCGGTGGCCGCCGAACTGATCGACGCCCGGCCGCTGATGCCGGGTGTGCCGGCACTCGGGGACGGCCCTGACGTCCAGCTGTGGCCGCACCTGCACGGCACGGACGCCATGTACCTGGCACTGCTGCGGCGCACCGGGTGACGCGGGGCCCGCGGGCTGCCGGGCGGTCCGTGGGCTGATGCGCGTGCCGGTGGGTCGGGTCGGTCGAGCGGCGGGTCGGCCCGGACGCCGTCGTCCGGGGGCCCGGATGCCGTGGGATCCGGCCAAGTAGCGCAAGAACGCGGCCAGTTGTGGGCCGAGGACCTGGAACCGACGGGTCCGGTCGCGTGCTGCACGACTAGCCTGCCCCTCCTGGTACCGCCTCTTCCGGGGCGGCCGGAGGGAGGGGCAGACATGGCCGACGTCGTGCCGGCGGAAGCTCCTGACCTGCAGCTGGCGCGGGTCATCGTGGCCCGCCTCGCCCCGCAGGAGCTGCCGCTGTTCGAGCTGACGGCGCGGAGCCTCGTCGGGGACGGCGGCCGCCGGGTCGGGCGCGGGTCCGGTGGACGCGGGCGGGTGAAGGACGATCCGCTCGCCTTCGGAGGCGTGGCCGAGGTCGTCGTCACCGGCGTGGCCTGCGGGGTGGCCGTCGAAGTGGTCAAGGCGATGTCGCAGGACCTCGGGGCGGGCCTGGTGGTCCGGCTCCGGCGCAGGCTGGCCAGGCGGCGGGCGGGACGGGCCGGGGGCCGGGGCGAGGGCGCGCGCGAGGGCCTGGCGCTGCGGGCCGTGGGGGCTGAGGGGGCCGTGGAGCGGACCTCGGCGGGCGAGGGTGCCGCCGTCCCGGCGGCGGGCGGGGAGCGCGTCCCGGGCGGGGCGGTGGCCGGGTCCGGTGTGCTGTCCGAGGAGCGGATCGCGGAGCTGCGGGACGTGGCGCGCCGCAGTGCGGTCCTGCTCGGTCTGCCCGAGGACAGGTCCGAGCTGCTGGCCGCGGTGGTCGCCGAGCACCTCCGGGGTGCCGGCCGGGCGGAGGCCTGATCCGTGTCCCCGGTCGGGGAGGACGGGCGCCCATCGGGCAGCCCGGTGCCGGGGCGGGTGCGGGCGGCGGTCGGTCGCGGGGTGACCCCGGGGCGCGGCGGGGACCTGCCGTCCGGCACGCTGATCGCGTTCGTGCTGCTGATCTGCGCCGTGTTCGCCTTCATCGGGGTCCTGCATCCCGGTTACGCGGACTGGCTGGCCGGGGCCCGGCGGCTGCCCGGCGAGCCGAACGCGTGCCTGCGGGAGGCCATCGCCCGGGCCGGCGGGGTCGAGGCCTTCCTGAACGGCCCCCGCACGGGGCGCTGCGGGGTCTCCGGCGACCGCACCGCCCAGGGCACGCTGGTCTCGTACGCGATCCTCGTGGCGGCGACCGCCGGTCACTACTGGTTCCGCTCCGGGCGCCGGGAGCGCCGGCGGGGCGTGCACCGGCTGGATCCGGCGGCGTCCCCCGCCCTGGCCGCCGTGCACGCCGAGCTCCAGCGGCTGACTGCGGGGGTGCCGCGGGCGCGGGGCGTCGTCTACCTCGTCGACCTCCTCGACTCCGGCGTGAACGGTGTGGCCTTCGGGCGGGTGGGCCGGCGGCGGGTCCTCCTCAGCCGGGGCCTGCTCGAGCTGTACGGGCGGGACGCCGAGGGGAGCGGGGAAGGGGCCGGGAGCGGGAGCGGGGGAGGGGCGGACCGGGAGGCGTTCCGGGCCGTGGTGCTGCACGAGCTGGCGCACCTGCGCAACCGCGATGTCGACATCACCATGATCACGCTGGGGCTGATGCGCTGCCTCGTGGTGCTCATGCTGGTCCCGCGGGCGCTCGGGGACCTGCTGTCGCTGCTCCTCGTACCGGCCGCCGGCCGGTGGTCGATCGCGGCCGTGGTCGACTGGGCGGCGTTCGGGGCGGTGCTGCTCGTGGCGCGCGGAGCCGTGCTGCGGACCAGGGAGTTCCAGGCGGACGCCAGGGTGGTGGAGTGGCAGGGCGGGCCGGGTCCCCTGACGCGTGCCTTCGCACGGGCGGGGGCGCGGGGGCGGGGCGGGGCGCGGGGGCGGCCGGGGGCGTCGCCGTGGGTGGGAGGGTGGCGGCGGCTCACCCGCAGTCACCCGGGTTTCGCGGAACGCGAGCGCTGCCTGACCGACCGGCGCGCGCTCACGCACCAGGGGTTCGGCTTCGCCTTCGTACTGGGGTTCTGCGTGCCGGCGGCCTGGGACCCGGCGGTCTCCTTCACCGCCCTCTCGCGGGCCGGCAGCCTGCGGTCCTGGTGGCCGGCCCAGCTGATCACCGTCGTGGTCACCGTCGTCCTCTTCCTGACGGTGGCCCGCTCCCGCGGACTGGGCCCGCGGCTCGGTCCGGACCGCCGTCCCGGCGTGCCGAGTGCGTCGGACCGCCGACGCCGGGCGCTGTTCCGGACCGGGCTGGCGGTCGGGATCGTGGCGGGCTACGCGGTGGCACCGAGCGTCGTGGCCGACCACGTGATGCTCCCCGGGCTGGGGGTGTCGGCGCAGCTCGCGGGCTGGGTGGCGGTGGCCCTGCTGGGCCTGCTGTTCGCGGTGTGGTGCGAGTACGTGGCGGAGTGCTGGGCCGGGCCGCTCGCGGGGGCCCGGAGGCCGCTGCTGGGGGTGGCGGTCCTGGGGCTGGCCGCGGTGGGGCTGGTACTGCTGCACGCGTCGCTGGTGTTCGGGCTGCCGTGGCAGATCGAGCTCGGGCAGTTCCTGGACGAGCGGCTGCGGGACCTGCCGGCGGTGGTGCGGGCGGCGGTGTGGACGCAGAACATGTTCGCCGTCCGGTTCGCCCAGCCCCTGTGGTTCGGGGCGGTGCTGCTCCTGGCGCTGGGCGTGCCGTCGGCGGGGGCGGCCGTGGGGCGGTGGTCCGGTGCGGGGCGCGCGGCGGACCGGGCGGGTGTGCGTGGAGGGGGCGGGGACCGGGACGCGGTGGGCGCGGGTGCGGCTGGGGGTGCGGGGGGAGACGCGGGTGCGGCCGCGGGGTCCTGGGCCGGCTCCGGGTGGGCGGCCGCGGACGGTGCCGGGCCCGGGGCGCGGGGGCCGTGGGGTCCCGGTCCGTCGGCGGGGGCGGGCGTACCAGGGGCGGGGGCGGCGGACCCGTGGGCTCCGCCGCCCGGCGCCGGTCGGTCCGCGACGCCGCCGGGGGCGGGGCGGCGGGGGTGGGGCGTGTCCGGGGTCGGCGTCCTCGTGGCGGTCCTCTTCCCGTACGGCTTCGGCTGGTGGTGCGCGCGGGCGGGGGCGGGCGGACTGGACCGGCCCGCCGTGGTCGTACCGATGACGCTGCTCGTGGTCGTGGGAACGGTGGTCGGCGGCCTCGTACGACGGCACCGGGCGCTCTGGGCGGCCTGCTCGGTGCTGGCCGTGGCGGTGGTGCTGCTGGCCTGTGCGGCCGGACTGGTCCTGGTGGCGGGGGCGCTGGCACGGCCGCCCCGCTCCTGGGCGCGTGGACCCTGCTGGTCGGACTGTGCCTGGAGGCGGCCGTCGTCGGGGCGCTGGCGGCCGGGATCGCGGCCGGTCCGGGCCCGGACACCCCCTAGCGAGGTCGGGCGGATGCGCCGGGCCCGTCGCCCGGTCGGGGCCGGGGCGGGCCGGCGGGCGATGGGCGGGACGCCCGCGTAGGGGGAGGGGTGGAGGGCATGGCACGCTTGGGGCATGGCCGTTCAGATCAACCCCAGCATCCTGTCCGCCGACTTCTCCCGGCTCGCCGACGAAGCCAAGGCCGTCGAGGGCGCCGACTGGCTCCACGTCGACGTCATGGACAACCACTTCGTCCCGAACCTGACCCTCGGCATGCCGATCGTCGAGTCCCTCAGCCGGGCCACGGACACCCCGCTGGACCTGCATCTGATGATCGAGGACCCCGACCGCTGGGCCCCGCAGTACGTGGAGGCCGGTGCCGGTTCGATCACCTTCCACGCCGAGGCCGCCGCGGCGCCCGTGCGGCTGGCGCGGGAGATCCGGGCCAAGGGCGCCCGCGCCGCCATGGCGCTCAAGCCCGCCACCCCCATCGAGCAGTACGAGGACATCCTCGCCGAGCTCGACATGGTGCTGATCATGACGGTCGAGCCCGGCTTCGGCGGCCAGGCCTTCCTCGACGTGATGCTGCCCAAGATCCGCCGCACCCGCGAGCTGATCGCCAAGCACGGACTGGACATGTGGCTCCAGGTCGACGGCGGTGTGTCGGCGTCGACGATCGAGCGCTGCGCCGAGGCGGGGGCCGACGTGTTCGTGGCCGGCTCGGCCGTGTACGGGGCCGCGGACCCGGCCGCCGCGGTCCGCACCCTCCGCGAGCAGGCGGGCGTCGCGATCGCTGCGGCGCCGTGGGCCTGCGACCACTGACCGTGTGACGTCCGGGGCCCCTGGGGCGCCCCGGACGCCCTGGAGGAAGGCTCGGTGAACAGCTCGGTGAACGGTTGCTGTCCGGGCTGATCAACGGCCGCCGGATCTGACAGGATGAACGGCGAGTCGAGAGTGTGAACAGCAGTGAGGAGATCGCGGTGTCTGGTGTGTCGGCGGGACGCACGGCCCTGCGGATGGGACCCGCGGAGCTGGTGCAGGCGGCGGCCATGGCCCGTCGCTTCTACCTGGAGGGCAAGTCCAAGATCCAGATCGCGGAGGAGTTCGGCGTCAGCCGCTTCAAGGTGGCCCGTGTCCTGGAGACCGCCCTCGAACGCGACCTCGTCCGGATCGAGATCCGGGTACCGGCCGAGCTCGACGCGGAGCGCTCCGACGCCCTGCGCGCCCGGTACGGGCTGCGGCACGCGGTCGTCGTGGAGTCCCCGGCCGACGCGGCCGAGGACGCCCCCGACCCGGAGAACCTCGGCGCCGTCGCCGCCGACCTGCTCGGCGAGCTGGTCAGCGAGGGCGACGTCCTCGGCCTGGCCTGGGGCCGGTCGACCATCCACATGGCGGCCGCGCTGCACCGGCTGCCCCCGTGCACGGTGGTCCAGCTGACGGGCGTGTACGACGCGGGAACGGCGGAGCGCGGCTCCGTCGAGGCGGTACGGCGTGCCGCGCAGGTCTCCGGCGGCGACGCGCACCCCATCTACGCGCCCATGCTGCTGCCCGACCCGGCGACGGCGGCCGCCCTGCGCAACCAGACCGGTATCGCCCGCGCCTTCGAGTACTTCGACAAGGTCACGGTGGCCGCGGTGTCCATCGGCTCCTGGGAGCCGGGCATCTCGACGGTGCACGACATGCTCACCGACGAGGAGCGGGCGCACTACGCCTCCCTCGGCGTGGCCGCGGAGATGTCCGCGCACCTCTTCGACAAGGACGGCCGCAGGGTCGGCCGGGACCTCGGCGAGCGGTGCATCACGGTCGAGGCCGACCGGCTGCGGCGGATCCCCGAGGTCGTGGCGATCGCGGGCGGCCTGCGCAAGGCGTCGGCGATCGGTGCGGTGCTGCGGTCCGGGCTGGTCACGAGCCTCGTCACGGACACGGCGGCCGCCGAGTACCTCCTGACCGAGTCGGACCCGCCGGTCCGGCCGGCGCTGGAGCGGTCCGACCCGGACGACTACTCCGCCCGCTGACCGTTCCGTCCGGGCGGCGGTCCCGATCGTCGGGTCGCCGTACGGACAGGGGTGGGCGGGGGCACGGGCCGGGGGACCGGTCCTGCGCGGCGGGCGGTGGATCGCGAGCGGACGGGCGGGGCAGTGAGCGGCGAGCGGGTGGGCGGGGCCGACGTGCCCGGACCGGAGTGGTGGGCGCAGGACCCCGAGCACTGGGAGCTGCTGCGCTTCGAGGCGGTCTCCACGGGGGACGGGCCCACCGGGGACCGGGCGCGGGAGGACCGCGCCGCCGTCCTGGACCTGCTCGCCATGGCCCCGGGCCCGGTCGGCCACGGCTTCGCCCGCTTCCTGCTGGAGCAGGAGATCCTCTTCCACGAGGACTCCTGGGGATTCCACCACACCATCGAGGTCGCCGCGCTGCTGGTCGCCGAGCACCGCCGGCCCGAGGACGTCTGGCTGCTCGGGAAGGCGGTCGCCACCAGCTTCGACACGTGGTGCGGCCTGCCCCACCGGTTGCTGTTGGCGGCGGGCGGCAGCGCCGGGACGCTCGCCCACGTCGCCGGCTCGGACCACGAGCGGCGGGAGCACCTGCTGGAGCTGCTGCGCGACATGCCGGCGACCTCCGAGGACGAGGTCGGCGCGTTCGTCGCCGGACGCCGCCGGTACTACGCCGAGATCCTCCGGGAGCTCGCCACGGACCCGGCCCCGGACGCGGCCCCGGACGCGGACGCCGGCTGAGGGCCTCGGCCGCAGTCCGTCCCGCTGCGGCGGCCGACGGCCGTCGGTTCGCGGGCCCCGGGGACGATCGGCGGCATCGGGCGCACGATCGTGCGGCGACGGTCCCGCCCGGCGGTGCCGGCCGGGTGGGACCGGACGCGACCGCGGCCCCGTCGTCGGTCGGGGCCGCGGTCGCGCGGCGGCGTCAGGACGCCGTCTTCGGGATCCAGGGCGGGGTCTGGCCCCAGCCCCAGACGGGGACGCGGGCCGCGTCCACCGGGGGCGGGTCGTCGCCCGAGTAGATCAGGGCCATGCGCGTGCCCCACTCGATGTAGTAGACGAAGACCGCGCGGAACTCGGGGTCGGTCGGGAGGCCGACCTCGTCCGCGGTGTCGAGGAGGAGGTCCACCCAGCGCCGGCGCTGCTCCTCGGTGATGCCGCGGCCCAGGTGCTTGGTGGCCATGTGCATGTGGCCGCCGTGGTGGGCCGTGTAGTCGGCCGGGCCGCCGAAGACCTCCGACAGCCAGACCGCCACGTGCTGCGGGTGCTCCGCGTCCATCCCGGCGAACACCGGGGCCAGGATCTCGTCCTGCAGCGCGTGGCCGTAGAAGGCGTCGGTGAGGCGGTTCATCGCCTCGGCCCCGCCCATCCATTCGTAGATCGTCGGGGTGCCCGACGGGTTCGAGGTGCTCATCGTGCTCCGCCTCGCCTCGTGCCTCTCGTGCCTCTCGTACCGGGCCGGTCCGTGGCCGGCCGGTTCATGCCTGTGCGGGAGCGCCGCCCGTGCCGACCACGTCCGTGACGCCGTAGTGCTGCATCTCCTCGATGGCGGTCACGTACGGGCGGATGGCGCTGAAGAAGCCCGGGAAGTGCTCGCCGCGCCGGAAGCCCTGCAGGTGGGCCTCGACCGAGGTCCAGCGGATCCGGAGGATGTAGCGCTCCGGCTCCTCGTCGCAGCGGGCCAGCTCGTAGTCGATGCACTCGGGCGCCGCGGCCAGCGACTTGGCGGCCTCGCGGTACGCGTCCTCGAAGGCCTGGCGGTCGTCTAACGCGATCCGGTAGCGGATGTACTCGACGGTGGTAGCCATGTCAGGTCTGCCCTTCCCTGTTGCCTGCCCCGGTCGCCTGCTCCGGGTCGGCGGTCGGCTTGATCAGTTGCTCGTCGCCACCTTGGCGCGATCATCCTTCCCCGTCAGCCGTTTGCCTCATTCCTCCTCAGACTCCATGGAGTCGGTCGCCCGGTCGGGGCCCTGCGCGCGTACCCGTTCGACCTCTTCCAGGGACGAGCGCAGGTCCGCCAGCCACGTGTCGGTGTTCTTGCCGACCAGGCGTACGCACCACGCCAGCGCGTCGGCGCGGCTGCGCGCGACCCCGCCGGCGACCAGGGTGTCGAGGACCTGGCGCTCCGACTGGCGCAGCCTGGTCATGACGGGGACCGCGAGGTGGGTGAACAGGGCGCGCCCGGCGTCGGTCTCGACGCCCCAGGCCACCTTGCGGCGGTAGAGGGACTCGGCCTCGCGGGCGACCTCGATGCGCTGGTCGCGGGTGCGGGCGCGGAACTCCTTCACCGATTCGCCGGCCGGGACGCGGCCGATGACGGTGATCTCCTCCCGGTCGACGACCACGTCGACCAGGCTCTCGTACACGTCGATGGGCAGTCGTTCCGCGAACCAGCCGCGGAGCTGCTCTCGCTGCTCGGCTGTAATCATGTAATCAACGGTGCGTCCGTTGCGGGCTTGATCGCAAGAGGGGCCGGTCCGTTCCGCCCACGGCGGAACGGACCGGCCCCAACGGCCGGCGGACGGTCAGCCCATCGAGCGGTAGCGGTGGATCAGGGAGACGGCCATCGCGCCCTCGCCCACCCCGGAGGCCACCCGCTTGACCGAGTGCGCCCGGACGTCGCCGGCCGCGAACACCCCCGGCACGCTGGTCTCCAGCGGGTACGGGGCCCGCTCGAGGCTCCACTCGGCCGGCAGCTCGCCGCCGTTGGCGATCAGGTCGGAACCGGTGAGCACGAACCCGAACTCGTCCCGCTCCACCACGCCCGCCAGCCAGTCCGTGTGCGGCCGGGCGCCGATGAAGGTGAACATGAACCGGCATGCGACCTCGGTGTCCGTGCCGGCCGCCGCGTCGTGCAGGGTGATCCGCTCCAGGTGCTCGTCGCCGTCGAGGGCGACGACCGTGGTGCGGGTCCGCACCTCGATGTTGGGCGTGCGCTCGATCTCGTCGATCAGGTAGTGGGACATGCTGGCGGCCAACGAGTCCGCGCGGACGAGGATCGTCACGCGGGCGGCGTACTTCGCGAAGTGCACGGCCGCCTGCCCGGCCGAGTTCGCCCCGCCCACGATGAACACGTGCTGCGAGATGCAGGCCGAGCTCTCCGTGGTGGCCGCGCCGTAGTAGAGCCCCGCGCCCTCGAAGCGCTCCGCGCCCGGCGCGTCCAGCCGGTTGTACGCGACCCCGGTCGCCAGCAGCACGGTCTCCGCGCTGATCTCCGTGCCGTCCGCCAGCGTGAGGATCTTGGCCGGGTCGTCGCGGGTCAGCGAGACCACCTCGACCGGGTGCAGGATCTCCGCGCCGAACCGGGCCGCCTGGATCGTGGCCCGCCGGGTCAGGTCCCCGCCGGACAGGCCGGAGGGGAAGCCCAGGTAGTTCTCGATCAGGCTCGAGGTGCCCGCCTGGCCGCCCGGCGCGCGGGAGTCCAGCATCAGGGTCGACAGGCCCTCGGAGGCCGAGTACACGCCGGCCGCGAGCCCCGCCGGGCCGGCGCCGACGATCACGCACTCGTAGTGCGGGCGCGAGGCGGTGGTCGACAGGCCGAGCTTGCGGGCGAGTTCGGCGTCGGAGGGTGCCGACAGCACGGCGCCGTCGGGGAAGCGGACGAGCGGCAGGGCCGCGTCCGGCTGGGCGGCGAGCAGGGTCAGGGCCTCGGGGTCCCGCTCCACGTTCAGGAAGCGGAACGGCTGTCCGTTGCGGGTGAAGAAGTCCCGCACGGCGTGCGTGCCGGGGGCGACCAGGTGGCCGGCGACGATGATCCCGTCGTACGCGGGCCGGTAGGTGGCCAGCCAGTCCGACAGCAGGTCGTCGAGGACCGGGAAGAGCCGCTCGTGCGGCGGGTCCCAGGGCTTGAGCAGGTAGTAGTCCAGCCGGACCCGGTTGATGGCGGTGATGGCGGCGTCCGTCTCGGCGTACGCCGTCAGCAGCACCCGGCGGGCGTCCGGGAAGCGGCTGACCGCCTCCAGCAGGAACTCCACCCCGGTCACGTCCGGCATCCGCTGGTCCACCAGGAACAGCGCCGGGTCGTGGCCCCGCTCGTCGAGCGAGTCGAGGATCTTCAACGCGTCGGCGGCCGAGGAGGCGCCCAGCACGCGGTACCGGTCTCCGTACGCGCTGCGCAGGTCACGGCGTACGGCCCGGAGCACCTGGGGGTCGTCGTCGACGGCCAGGATGACGGGCTTGCGGCTCTCGCGCTCCTCGCGGGCCCGCGCCGGGGCCCCGGCGGCCTCCGCCGCGACGGCCGGCCGCGCCGCGCTGTCGTGCGCCGTACTCATGCGGTCTCCAGCATCAGCTCGTCGGCGTAGCACCAGGCCCAGTCCTCGCCCGGTTCGTGCGAGGCGGCGATGGGATGGTCCGTGCGCCGGTAGTGCTTGGTCGCGTGCCGGTTTCTGGAGGAGTCGCAGCAGCCGATGTGACCGCAGCTCAGGCACATCCGCAGATGGACCCACGAGTCGCCGAGCGCGAGGCACTCCTCGCAGCCCTCGGTGCCTGCGGTCACCGGGCGTATCTGATCGATATGGGTGCAGCTCATGTCCATCGGACCCCGTCCCTCCCGACGTCCTACCCGATTCCCACCGGTCCCTTCCGGGGAATCTTGAAGACCATAAAGCCGGGGACGTCGGAAGGTTCACCGATTCGGCCGAAGTCATGAAGTCCTGGAGGTACTTCATGACGTCCGCGGGTGACTACCGAAGGTTCCTCGAAGACCTGCCCCGCTACCTCACGAAGTCGCACACCGGCGCTTTGACGGGACCTCCCGGGAGCAGCAGTGTGGGGGTCGCCAACGACAACAGGCGGCGCCAGGAGGAATACGTGAGCAGAAAAATTCTGGTCATTGTCTCCGAACGCGGTTACTGGGCCGAGGAACTCATCGGGCCGGTTTCCAAGTTCGACGAGCGTGGTTATGAGGTCGTCTTCGCCACGCCGACCGGAAAGCGGCCGCACGCCCTTCCGCCGAGCCTCGACGCGAACTACGTCGACCCGCCGCTGGGCCGCTCGGTGACCACCGAGGAGAACGCCCGGCTCGGCCGCGAGTTCGAGGCCTCCAACCGGCTCGACACCCCCCTCGACATCGAGGCCTGGGTCCCCGAGCGCCCGTACACCAGCGACGAGGGCTACCTCCGCAAGCTGGAGCAGTACCACCGCGACCTCGACAAGGTCGACGCCGACATCGCCGAGTACGACGCCATCCTGATCGTCGGCGGCTCCGGCCCGATCGCCGACCTCGCCAACAACGAGCGCGTGCACGCCCTGATCCTGGCCTTCAAGAAGGCCGGCAAGGTCGTGGCCGCCGAGTGCTACGGCGTCGCCTGCCTGGCCTTCGCCCGCGACTGGGACGACCGCCGCAGCATCCTCTGGGGCAAGCACGTCACCGGGCACTGCAAGGAGTACGACTACAAGGACGGCACCGGGTTCCTCGGCACCGACTTCAACATGGGCCCGCCGCCGTACCCGCTGGAGTACATCCTGCGCGACGCCACCGGGCCGCGCGGCGCCTACCACGGCAACTTCGGGAAGCCGGTCTCGGTGATCGTCGACTTCCCGTTCGTGACGGGCCGGTCGACCCCCGACTCGTACCTCACGGGCCAGAAGATCGTGGAAGTCCTGGAGGACGGCCTCACCCGCTACGGCTGGTGACCGAAGCACGGAACCGGAAACGGAATCGGAATCGGCCACGCCATCAGCCGCGAAACCAGGGGGAATTCATGGCAGCGACCCCGGGCCGGGAAAGGCTCATCGAGCAATTCAAGGCCGACGGCCTCAACGTGATGTTCGGAAATCCCGGAACGGTGGAGCAGGGGTTCCTCGACGCGGCCGACGCGGCCGAGGGGTTCCAGTACGTGCTCACCCTCCAGGAAACCGTGGCCGCCGGCATCGCCGACGGCTACGCGCGGGCCACCGGAGGCGCCGCCCTGCTCCAGCTGCACTCCGGCGTCGGCCTGGGGAACGGCATCGGCATGCTCTACCAGTCGCTGCGCGGCCACACCCCGCTGGTCGTGGTCGCCGGCGACGCGGGCGTCCGGTACGACGCGATGGACGCGCAGATGGCCGCCGACCTGGTGGCCATGGCCAAGCCGGTCACCAAGTACGCCACGCGGGTGACCGACCCGCGCTCGGTGCTGCGGACCGTCCGCCGGGCCGTCAAGATCGCGCTCACCCCGCCCCGCGGCCCGGTGTTCGTGGCCCTGCCGATGGACGTGCTGGACGAGCTCAACTCCGAGCCCGTGCTGCCGGCCGCCGTCCCGCTGACCGACGTGGCGCCCTCGGACGCCGCCGTCGGGCGGGCCGCCCGGCTGCTGGCCGGGGCGGAGCGGCCGATCGTCCTCGTCGGCGACGGGGTGGCCCTGTCCGGCGCCCAGGCCGAACTGGCCGCCGTGGCGGAACTGCTGGGCGCCGACGTGTACGAGGTGGACTCCTCCGAGGTGAACATCGCCGCCTCGCACCCGCTGCGCCGCGGCCAGCTGGGCCACATGTTCGGCGAGCACAGCAAGGCCCTGGTCCGGGACGCGGACGCGGTGCTGATCGTCGGCACGTACGTGTTCCCCGAGGTCTTCCCGGAGCTGGCGAGCCCGTTCGCCGACGGCGCCCGGATCGTGCACGTCGACCTCAACACCTACGAGATCGCCAAGAACCACCCGGTGGACCTCGGTCTGGCGGCCGACCCGAAGCTCGCGCTGCGCGCCCTGGCACCCGTACTGGAACGGGAGCTGGACCCGCTGCGCCGGGCGGCCGCGGCCACCCGGCTCGACGCCCGGCGGCGCGAGCGGGCGCTCGCCCCCCGGCCGGCGGTGCCGGCGGAGTGGGACGGCACGCCGATGGCCGTCTTCCTGCAGACCCTGGCCGAGCGGACCGGGGGCGACCTGATCGTCTTCGACGAGGCGCTGACCACCTCCCCGCTGGTGACCGCCTACCTGCCCCCCGAGAGGCCCGGGGACTACCACCTCACCCGCGGCGGCTCCCTCGGCGTCGGGTTCCCCGGCGCGGTCGGCGCCAAGCTCGCCCACCCCGACCGGACGGTCGTCGGCTTCGCGGGCGACGGCGGGTCCATGTACACGTACCAGGCGCTGTGGACCGCCGCCCGGCACGGCATCGCCGCCAAGTTCGTGGTCTGCAACAACCGCAAGTACCGGCTGCTGGACGACAACATCGCCCAGTACTGGCGGGAGCGGGAGATTCCCCAGCACGCCTTCCCGAGCTCCTTCGACCTGTCCCACCCGGAGATCGACTTCGCGGGTCTCGCGCGCTCCCTCGGGGCGGGCGGAACGCGCGTGGAGAAGCCGGACGAGGCCGTCGCCGCGGTGCGCCGGATGCTCGACCACCCCGGCCCGTTCCTCGTCGACATCCAGATCTGACCACCACATCACACGGAGGCGCGCATGCCCGCCGAGCGGCTCACCGAGCACGCGATCCGGACCTTCGCGGGGGACTGGTACACCGCCCTCGACCAGCACGTCCCGCTGTCCGAGGTGCTGGCCCTCATCACCGAGGACCTGGAGTTCAAGGTCCCCGAGGACACGTTCCTGGGGCACAGCGGCTTCGGCCGCTGGTACGACGCCGTCACCAACCGGTTCTTCGACGAGGTGCACACCGTCACCAAGGTCGAGCCGGTCATCGAGGGCGACAAGGCCATCGTCCGGGTCCTGGTGAACTGGCAGGCCAAGATCTGGGACCCGCCGGCCGCCCGCAGCGTGTGGCTCGGCTTCGACGCCGACCAGACGTGGACCGTCGTACCCGGCCCGGACGGGCCGCTGATCAAGACGTACACCGTCAACGAACTGGCCCCGATGCCGGGTTCGGCCTCCCTCTGACGCCCCGAAGGAGAAGCGGACCATGACCAACGTGACGCGGCAGCGGGTCGAGGCGGCCTACCGCGCGCTCGGCTCCGGCAACCGCGACCGGATCCTGGAGTACTACTCCGAGGACCTGCGGTGGCTGGTGCCCGGCAACCACCCGCTGGCCGGCTGGTACGAGAGCCTGGACGCGTTCCTGGAGCTCATGGGCGAGACCCACAAGCTCACCGGCGGCACCTTCAAGATGGACATCGAGTACGTCCTGACCGGCCCCGACTGCTCGGCCGACGTGTGCCGCAACACCGGGTTGCGGGCCGGCGCGAAGGACGACGCGCAGTCCCCGTACGAGCGCATGGACTACCAGGTCTTCCACTTCATGCGCTGGCACGAGGGACGGATCGTCGAGGGCCGGGACGGCCTGTTCGGGGACACCGCCAGCGCCTTCAGCCAGTTCTGGGCGCCCTTCGCGCCGGGCGGCATCCGCAGGGACCGATGAGGGGGAGCACGCGATGGACGCACGTCACATCCTGACCAAGTACTACGAGTACGCCAACGCCGGCGACTGGGACCGCTGGTGCGACCTGTTCGCCGACGACCAGGTCATGGACGAGCAGCTGGCCGGCCACATCGAGGGCCTCGACACCCTGCGCTCGACGATGAAGGGCATGGGGGACATGTACCGGGTCTTCCGCAACACCCCCGTGCACCTCATCGTCGACACCCAGGGCCCCGGCGGAGAGACCCCCGGCACCGTCAAGGCCGCGGCCGTCTCCCACCTCAGCGCCGTCAGCGCCTCCGGCGAGGCGGTCGAGGCCGAGGTGATGAACTTCTTCAAGATCGTCGACGGGAAGATCGCGTACATGGCGAACTTCCACGACACGGTCCCCTTCCAGGTCCTGAGCCAGGGCTGAGGGGGCGCAGTCGTGACGGAGACTGAGTACGACTACGTGATCGTCGGCTCCGGCACCGCGGGCAGCGTGCTGGCCAACCGGCTCTCGGAGGACCCGGACGTCTCGGTGCTCGTCCTGGAGGCCGGCGGCGGCCGCATCCCGCCCGAGGTCGACGACCCCTCCTCCTGGTACAAGCTGCTCGGCGGCCCGGTCGACTGGGGCTACCAGTCCGTACCGCAGCCGGGACTGGACGGCCGGCGCACGTACGAACCGCGCGGCAAGGCCCCCGGCGGCAGCAGCAACCTGTACATCATGATGCACATCCGGGGCCACGCCTCGGACTTCGACAACTGGGCCTACCAGGGTGCCGCAGGCTGGGCGCACGAGGACGTGCTGCCGTACTTCGCGCTGCTGGAGTCCCAGGAGGACCGGACCACCGCGGCCATCGGCACGGACGGCCCCCAGCGGGTGACCAACGCCGGCCGCCACGACCCCAACCCGGTCTCGCGGGCCTTCATCGACGCGGCCGTCGAACTCGGCCACCGCGAGATCGCCGACTTCAACACCGACGGCCCGCAGCGCGGCCTGTTCGGCACCGGCTGGCACCACATCGACGTGGCCGACGGCAAGCGGCAGGGCACCCTGGCCGCCTACCTGGAGCCCGCGCTCGCCCGCCCCAACCTCACCCTGCGCACCGGGGCCCAGTCCTCCCGCATCCTGTTCGACGGCACCCGCGCCACCGGCGTCGAGTACGTCCAGACGGCCCCGCCCGCGGACTTCCCGGGCCGCACCGTGGCCGCCGACACCCCGCGGACCCCGGGCACGTACACCGTACGGGCCCGCCGCGAGGTGATCGTGGCCGCCGGGGCCATCGAGTCCCCGAAGCTGCTGCTGCTGTCCGGCGTCGGGGACCCGGAGCAGCTGCGCGAGCACGGCATCGCCGTCACGGCGGCCGTGCCGGGCGTGGGTGAGAACTTCCACAACCACGTCCTGACCGGGCTGATGGCCGAGGTCACCCAGGAACTGCCGCCGCCGACCCAGAACCTCTCGGAGAGCGCACTGTTCCTGGCCTCGCAGCCCGGCCTGCCGGCCCCGGACCTCCAGATCGCCTTCGTGCACGTGCCGTTCGACGTGATCGTCGGCCAGTCCCACCCGAACACCGTCAGCATCCTGCCCGGGGTGGTGCGGCCGGTCTCCCGCGGCTGGATCCGGCTGGCGAGCGCCGACCCGCTGGAGCACCCGCTGATCCACCCGAACTACCTGGGCGACCGCTGGGACCTGGAGCGCATGGTCCAGGGCGTCAAGACCGCCCGCGAGATCTTCGCCACCTCGGCCTTCTCGCCCTGGTACAAGCAGGAGCTGCAGCCCGGGCCCGGCACCGTCACGGACGACGAGCTGCGCGCCTTCGTCAAGCAGAAGTCCGAGAGCTACCACCACCAGTCCGGCTCCTGCCGCATGGGCATCGACGACCTCTCGGTCGTGGACCCCCAGCTGCGCGTGCACGGCACCGAGAACCTGCGCGTGGTCGACGCGAGCGTGATGCCGGCGGTGCCCTCGGGCAACTGCCACACCGCCATCGCGATGATCGCCGAGCGGGCCGCCGACTTCATCAAGGGGGTCTCCCGTGTCGAATGACGTCGTCCTGCGCGAGGGTCCGCTGTCCGGGACGAGGATCGCCGTCCTGGTCGAGAGCGACTTCTACGAGCCCGAGATCTTCTACTACCAGCGCCGGTTCGCCGAGGAGGGCGCGCAGGTCGACTTCCTGACCCGGTTGTGGGGCCAGGACTCGATCACCTTCACCGGGCACGAGTACCGGGCGCCCTTCACCGCGGACCGGAGCCTGGAGGGTCTCGGGGACGACGAGCTGCGCTCGTACGCCGCCCTGATCGTGCCCTCCGGCATGGTGGCGGACCGGCTGCGCTACACCGAGGACGTCGACGTCCTGGCCCCGGCGACCGAGCTGCTGCGCCGGGCCTTCGAGGAGCCCACCGTCCTCAAGGGGATCATCTGCCACGGCATGTGGCTGGCCTCCTCGATCCCCGGCACGGTGCGCGGCCGCAAGGTGGTCTGCCACAACAACCTCATCGGCGACGTCCGCAACATGGGCGGCCAGTACGTCGACGAGGACGTGGTCGTGGACGGCGACCTCGTCACCGGGCGCACCGGAGCCCACCACCACCTCTTCGCCCGCCGCATCATCGAGCTCATCGCGGCCGGCCGGGGCCGGAGGGCCGACTGATGCGCTGGTCGCACGTGGGCCTGAACTGCACCGACCAGAAGGTCACCGAGGAGTTCTACACGCGGTGGTTCGGCTTCACCCGGGCCCGCGTGGTCGACCTCGGCGCCTCGCAGATCGTGTTCCTGCGCAAGGGGGACGCGTACCTGGAGCTGTTCCCGGCCGGCACCGAGCCGGCCCGCGCGGCGCAGGAGGACGGACCGCAGGCGCCGGGCCGGATGCGCCACCTGGCCTTCCAGACCGACAGCGTCGACGCCTTCCTCGCCGACCTCGGGGACGCGGCCGAAGTGACCCTGGGCCCGCTGGACTTCGACGACTTCATCTGCGGCTGGCGGACCGTCTGGCTGCGCGACCCCGACGGCGTGATCGTCGAGGTCAGCCAGGGCTACCACGACGACGAGGCAGGACCGTCCCGCACCACCGCCGAGCCGACCCACGACAAGGAAGGTGCCCGACATGGCTGACGCCGTGAGCTTCTCCTTCTCCGACACCATCGCCGGCTACGTCGGCCACTTCGACTCCGAGTCCCGGCAGCTGAGGCTGACCACCGCCGACGGGCGCGAGTTCACCGTGTCGCTCGCCTCCGGCCCCAGCGCCGAGCTCGTCCGCAACCTCGACGAGCCGTACGTCGACGCCTCGGGCCACATCGACGAGATGCTCTCCCCGGGCCGGTTCCTCTTCGTCTACGGCGTCCACTACCCGGAGCACGGCGGGCGCTTCGACGCCAAGCGCCTGGTGTTCCTGGGCCGCGGCGCCGAGGACTACCGCTTCGAGGAGTCCGGCTGGTGGGTCAAGCAGGTCGAGTCGCTGGCCGCCTTCTACAAGCGGGCCCAGTTCGGCGACGGGCCGGTGGACTTCACGGAGTACCGCACCGAGATCCGGCTCGGCGGCGACAAGACCGCCAGCCACGTCCAGGAGACCGACACCATCTCCCGCCTGGTCTACGGCATGGCCTCCGCGTACCTGCTGACCGGCAAGGACGAGTACCTCGAGGTCGCCGAGCGGGGCACCGAGTACCTGCGCGCCCACATGCGCGTGGTGGACTCGGAGGAGGACGTCACGTACTGGTACCACGGCATCAGCGTGGACGGGGACGCCGAGCGCAAGCTCTTCACCTCCGAGTTCTACGACGACTTCGACGCGATCCCGATGTACGAGCAGATCTACGCCCTGGCCGGCCCGATCCAGACCTACCGGGTCACCGGCGACGCGCGGATCAAGAACGACGCCGACGGCACGATCCGCCTGTTCGACAAGTTCTTCTTCGACCGCGAGCAGGGCGGCTACTACTCGCACATCGACCCGATCCTCTTCAGCGCCGACCACGAGTCGCTGGGCGAGAACGCCGAGCGCAAGAACTGGAACTCGGTGGGCGACCACGCGCCGGCGTACCTGATCAACCTGTACCTGGCGACCGGCGACCAGAAGTACGCCGACTTCCTCGAGTACACCTTCGACACCATCGCCGAGCGGTTCCCCGACTACGACAACAGCCCGTTCGTCCAGGAGCGCTTCTTCCGCGACTGGTCCCACGACAAGGGCCACAGCTGGCAGCAGGACCGCGCGGTCGTCGGCCACAACCTGAAGATCGCCTGGAACCTGATGCGCATGAACTCCCTGAAGGCCAAGCCGGCCTACCAGGAGCTCGCCACCAAGATCGGCGAGATCATGCCGGCGGTCGGCAGCGACCTCCAGCGCGGCGGCTGGTACGACGTCGTCGAGCGCGTCAAGGAGGGCGACCAGGAGACGTATCGTTTCGCCTGGCACGACCGCAAGGCGTGGTGGCAGCAGGAGCAGGCGATCCTCGCCTACCTCATCCTGCACGGCACCGTCGGCGGCGACCTGTTCAAGAAGGAAGCCCGCCAGGCCGAGGCCTTCTACAACACCTTCTTCCTCGACCACGACGAGGGAGCGGTCTACTTCAACGTGCTCGCCAGCGGCACGCCGTACCTGCTCGGCACCGAGCGGCTCAAGGGCAGCCACTCGATGTCCATGTACCACTCGGCGGAACTCTGCTACCTCGCCGCCGTCTACAACAACCTGCTCATCAACGGCCGGGAGATGGACTTCCACTTCAAGCCGGACCCGACCGACCTGCCCGAACGCGTCCTGCGGGTGTCGCCCGACCTGCTGCCCGCCGGATCGGTGCGGATCGCCTCCGTCGAGATCGACGAGAAGCCGTACGACGACTTCGACGCCGAGGCCCTCACCGTGAAGCTCCCGGACGTCCAGGGGCGGGTCAAGGTCAAGGTCCGGCTCCGGCCCACGGCCAAGTAGCGCTCAACGGGGGCGCCCCACACCAAGGGGATGGGAAATGACTCTGACCATCAAGGAACGCCGGACCAAGGCCGCGACCGTGATCGCCGCCGCCGGTGAGATCAACAGCGAGACCTCCGGGCAGCTGCTCGACAAGCTGCTCCCGCTCGTCCGCGAGGGCCAGACCCTGCGCATCGACCTCAAGGCGGTCACGTACGTCTCCAGCGCGGGACTGCGCACCCTCCTCGTGGTCTACCGCGAGGCCCAGCACGCCGGCGTCGCCGTCACCCTGTCCGGGGTCAGCGACGAGGTGCGGTTCGTGATGTCGGCCACCGGCTTCCTCGACTTCTTCGAGACCGGCGAGGCGGCCGCGGCCGAGGCCGCCCGCAGGGAACGGCTGGCCACGAGGACGGCCCGATGAGCCCCGAGGCCGCCGCCCGCGCGGACCAGGTCCGCATCGACGCCTACCCGACCCACGACGTGGCCGGGTACGGCGTCCGGGCCGGCAAGCCCTACCCCTTCGGGGCGTGGGTCGTGCCCGGCGGCGTCAACTTCTCCGTCTTCTCCGACCAGGCCACCTCCATGACCCTGGTCCTCTACAAGCGCGGCGAGCCCGACCCGTTCGCCGAACTGGAGTTCCCGCAGGAGTTCCGCACCGGCAGCGTCTTCGCGATGACCGTGTTCGGGCTCGACCACGAGAACATCGAGTTCGGCTACCGGGCCGACGGGCCCTTCGACCCGGTCACCGGCCACCGCTTCGACGCCCGGCAGGTGCTCTCCGACCCCTACGCCCGGCTCATCGCGGGCCGGGACGTGTGGGGCACCGAGCCCGACTACAGCCGCGGCTACCAGTACCGCTCCCGCGTCTGCCTGCAGGACTTCGACTGGGGCGACGACACCCCGCTGCGGATCCCCGCCGAGGACCTCGTCGTGTACGAGACCCACGTGCGCGGGTTCACCCGGCACCCCTCCTCCGGGGTGACCGCCCCGGGCACCTTCGCCGGGCTGCGGGAGAAGATCCCGTACCTGAAGGAGCTCGGGGTCAACGCGATCGAGCTGCTGCCGATCTTCGAGTTCGACGAGACCGACAACCCGCGCACCAACCCCGAGACCGGCGAGAAGCTCTACGACTACTGGGGCTACAACACCGTCGCGTTCTTCGCGCCCAAGGCCGGCTATGCGGCCACCGGACGCTACGGCATGCAGGGCGACGAACTGCGCACCCTGGTCAAGGACCTGCACGCGGCGGGCATCGAGGTCATCCTCGACGTGGTCTTCAACCACACCGCCGAGGGCAACGAGATGGGTCCGACCATCTCGTTCAAGGGCCTCGACAACGCCACGTACTACATGCTCACGCCCGAGGGCTACTACTTCAACTTCAGCGGCACCGGGAACACCGTCAACTGCAACCACCCCGTGGTGCGCAACTACGTCCTCGACTGCCTGCGCCACTGGGTCGCGGACTACCACATCGACGGATTCCGCTTCGACCTCGCCGCCATCCTCGGCCGGGCCCTGGACGGCACCCCGCTGCCCAACCCGCCGCTGCTCGAATCGCTCGCCTTCGACCCCGTCCTGCGGCACACCAAGCTCATCGCCGAGGCCTGGGACGCCGCCGGGCTGTACGAGGTCGGCAACTTCCCCGCCTACGGCCGCTGGGCCGAGTGGAACGGGAAGTACCGCGACACGGTGCGCCGCTTCATCAAGGGCGACCCGGGCGTCACCGGGGAACTGGCCACCCGCATCGCCGGCTCCCCGGACCTGTACTCCACCCGCGGCACCGCCGCCTCCGTCAACTTCCTGACGGCGCACGACGGCTTCACCCTGGCCGACCTGGTCTCGTACAACGACAAGCACAACGAGGCCAACGGCGAGAACAACAACGACGGCGCCAACGACAACAACAGCTGGAACTGCGGCGCCGAGGGCCCCACGGACGACCCGGAGATCAACGCCCTGCGGCTGCGGCAGATGAAGAACGCTATCGCGATCCTCCTCACCAGCCAGGGCATCCCGATGCTGCTGTCCGGCGACGAGGTGGGCCGCACCCAGAAGGGCAACAACAACACCTACTGCCAGGACAACGAGCTCTCCTGGTTCGACTGGGACCAGGTCGACGACAACGCCGAACTGCTCCACTTCGTCCGGCAGATGATCGCCTTCCGCAAGCGGCACCGCGAGCTGCGCTCCACCACCCACCCCACCGGAGCCATCCGCGAGGGCCTGGGCCTGCCGGACATCAGCTGGCACGGCGCCCGCGCCTGGCTCCCCGACTGGTCCCCCGAGTCCCGGCTGCTGGCCGTGGCCCGGTGCGGCGCCGGCGACGACGACGTGGTCTACGTCGCCATGAACTCCCACTGGGAGGCGCACGACCTGGAGCTGCCGGCCCTGCCCGGCGGCCGCAGCTGGCACCTGTTCGCCGACACCGGGGCCGCGGCGCCGTACGACATCCGCACCCCGGGGGCGGAGAGCGAACTCGACAACGCAGGCAAGTACCTGATCGGACCGCGCTCGGTCGTGATCCTGGTGGGCCGCGTGCCCACCGAGGACTGACCAGCGCCCTGGACCCGTACGCCCGAAGGAGCCTGACATGCCGCTTTCCGTGTCCCTGACCATCGACGGCGACACCACCGTGATCGAGCTCGCCGGCGAACTGGACGCCAACACCGCGCCGGACTTCCACCAGACCATCGAGAAGGCCGCGGGCCACGGCACCGGCACCGTGGAGATCAGGATGGCCGGGGTCGGCTACATGGCCAGCGCCGGTCTGCGCTCCCTGGTCTTCGCGCAGCAGAAGGTCGCCTCGAACGTCACCATCAAGGTGGTCGGCGCGATCGAGCCGGTGGCCCGCACCATCAGGACCGCCGGGCTGCACCGCAGCATCGTGCTGAGCGATGACTGACCCTGTCCGACTGGCCGAGCGCCCCACCGAGCTGCAGGTGCCCGCGACCCTGGGCGCCCTGGCCGACATCGCCGCCTTCGTGCTGGGCCTGGCCGACCAGGCCGGGCTCGGCAAGCGGGCGACGTACCGGCTGCGGCTGGCGGTGGACGAACTGGCCACCAACATCGTGACCCACGGCTACCGGGGCGGCGACGGACGGATCACCGTCCGGGGCCGCGCCGGGGCCGGCCGGGTCCGGGTCCGCCTCGAGGACACGGCCCCCGCCTTCGACCCGGTCGCCGGCTGCCTGCCGCCCGCAACGGGGGTCCCCCCGGAGCGGCGGCGGGTCGGGGGCCTCGGCATCCACCTCGCGCTGACCAGCGTCGACGAGTTCGGCTACGTAAGGAGCGACGGCCGCAACATCAGCACGCTGACGGTCCTCGGTGAAGACGTGAGAAGGACGCGACCATGCCCTCCACGACCGTGATCATCCTGGACGAGCAGCCGCCGCCTCCCCAGGCCCTGCTCGACGCGCTGGCCAGCATGGACGCGGAGCTCTCCGCGCGCACCCTGGCCCAGCTGCTCACCGGCCCCATCTCCGCGCTGCCGGAGGCCGACGTCCTGCTCGCCCCGGCGCAGACCCCGGGCGAGCCGGTGCGCACGGCCGTACGTCGGCTGCGGCGCCGGGCCGGGGCGCCGATCGCGGTCGTGTGGACCACGGACGACTTCGAGGCCCTGGAGGACCACGTCCGGCTCGGCCACGACTACCTCGTACCGCCCTTCCTGCCCGCCCTGGTCGGCGCCCGGCTGCACAGCTGCTCCGAGCGCGCCGAGCTGGGCCGCACCCTCCAGGAGGCCGACGCCCGGGCCGAACTCATGAGCTACGAGAAGGAGCTGGAGATCGGCCGGGAGATCCAGGCCGGCTTCCTGCCGGAGGACCTACCGGTCCCCGCGGGCTGGGAGATCGACGTCCGGTTCCGCCCCGCCCGCCAGGTCGCCGGCGACTTCTACGACGTCTTCGAACTGGTCCACCGGCGCAGACTCGCCCTGGTCGTGGCCGACGTGTGCGACAAGGGCGTCGGCTCCGCCCTGTTCATGGCCCTGATCCGCTCGCTGCTGCGGCACACGGCGGAGAACAGCGGACTGCAGCACCTGGTGGCCGGCGGCCGCTCCGGCGCCGGGATCCCGGTCGTCGGTGCCACGCCGCTGCTCAACGCGGTCACGGCCACCAACGGCTACCTCACGCGCAACCACCTGCGGCAAGGCTACTTCGCCACCCTCTTCTTCGCGGTCCTGGACCCCGCGACGGGAAGCCTCGTCTACATCAACGGCGGCCACAACCCGCCGCTGCTGCTGGACGCGGACGGCGCCGAGCCGGTGCCTCTGGAACCCACGGGGCCGGCCGTCGGAGTGCTGCCGGACTGCTCGTACGCCCTCGGGTACGCCCAGCTCGACCCCGGGGACACCCTGTTCGTCTACACCGACGGCGTACCCGAGGCGCGCTGCCCGGACGGCCGGTTCCTCGGCGACGACCGGATGATCGACCTGCTCAGCGAGTCGGCGGTGAACGGGCGCGCGGTCCTGGACCGGATGGACCTGGCCGTGCGCCAGCACACCGGCGAGGCCGAGCAGCACGACGACGTCACCATGCTGGCCCTGCACCGGCCACGTGCGGCGCGGGGGCCGCACGCGGCCGGGCGGGCGGTGGCGTGATGGCGACGACCATCGTGGTGCACTCGCACCGGGGCGGCACCGGGAAGTCCACGGTACTGGCGAACCTCGCGCTGCTGATCGCGGCAGAGGGGCGCCGGGTCGCCCTCGTCGACACCGACATCCAGTCACCGACCATGGACGTCCTCTTCAGGGTCGGCCCCCGGGTCTGGTCCCTGACCGACTACCTGCTCGGGCGCTGCGAGATCGAGGCGGCCGCCCACGCGGTCGGCCCGCCCGGCCTCTACCTCGTACCCGCCCGGACCACCACCTCCTCCCTCCCCGAGATCATGGCCAACGGCTACGACGTGGGCCTGCTGCCCGAGGCCTTCGGCCGGCTGACCCAGAAGTACGACCTGGACGTCCTGCTCCTGGACACCCACGCGGGGCTCAACAACGAGACCGTGACGGCGATGGCGAGCGCCGACGTCCTGATGATCATGGCCCGGGCGGACCGCATCGACCTGTCCGGGGTGGAGGAGACCATCGCCCTGTCCGGTCGGCTTGCCTGCCGGCGCACCTTCGTGATGAGCATGGCCCCGGAGGGCATCGACCGCGAACGGGTACGGGACCGGGCCGAGCGCGTCTACGGCGCCCCACTGGCCGGAATTCTTCCCTACGTGCCGGAAATGGCGGCGCTGTGCGGAGAACGCATATTCGCGGAGGCCTGTCCCGACCACCCCCTGGTGGATGAATTCCGGAACATCATCGCGGTACTGGACGCACGTGACGAAGTCTCGCGTGCCTGACGCCCCACTCTCGCGCGCCCCCAGCAGGGCGTGTTGAATCGGCACCACTCCAGAAAGAGGAGAAAGAGTCATGAAGATACTCGTCGTCATGACGGCCAAGGCCACGCTCCACCTCCTGGACGGGGAACTCCACCCCTCCGGATTCTGGGCCGAGGAATTCGTCGTTCCTTACCAGCTGTTCCGCGCCGCGGGCCACACCGTCGACGTGGCGACGATCGGGGGCCAGGCCCCCACGGTCGACCAGACCAGCATCGACCCCGACTTCCTCAAGTGGGTGCGCCCCGAGGGCTCCGCGGACGACGACGCGGCCAACGCCGCGGAGTACGTACGGGTCATCGGCAGCACGCCGCAGCTCCAGAGCCCGATCGCGCTCGAGACCCTGGGCGAGAAGGACATCGCCGGCTACGACGGCATCTACGTGAGCGGCGGCCACGGCGCCATCGGCGACCTGCCCAAGTCCGACGAGCTCGCCCAGCTGCTGCGCTGGGCCATCGCCCAGGACAAGAAGATCGCCACCGTCTGCCACGGCCACACCTCCCTGCTCGCGCTCCGCGACGGCGAGGGCCACTGGCCCTTCGAGGGCTACCGGATGACCGCCTTCTCGCACAGCGAGGAGCTCGTCACCAACATGGCCGGCCGGCTGCCCCTCATCCTCGAGGTGGAGCTCACCCGTCTCGGCGCCCGGTACGAGAAGGCCGAGAAGATCTGGGACTCCCACGTCGTGGTGGACCGCAACCTCACCACCGGTCAGAACCCGTACTCCTCCAAGGCCCTCGCCGAGACGTTCTTAGCGCAGCTCGGCGCGTGAGCGGGTCCCGGGGCAGGCCCGGGCCCGTCGGGGCATCCGCACCCCCCACCGACACCGGAAGGCAGTCATGACCAAGCGCGCGCTCAGCGACCAGCCCCTGGCGAACCCGGGGAAGCTGTTCATCGGCGGGCAATGGCGGGAGGCGGCCGACGGCCGCACCGAGCCGGACCTCAGCCCCATCGACGGACAGGAGATCGTGCCGGTGGCGCAGGCCACCGCCGCGGACGCCGACGCCGCCGTGGCAGCGGCCCGCACCGCCTACGAGGAGGGTCCCTGGAGCAGACTCTCCGCCCAGGAGCGCGCACTCAGGCTGAACCGGGTCGGTGAGCTCATCGAGCGCGACCTGGAGGAGATCGCCCTGCTGGAGACCGTGGACATGGGCAAGCCGTTCGCGTTCTCCAGCACGGTCGACGCCCCGATGGCCGCGCAGCTCATGCACTACTACGCCGGCGCCGTCACGCGCGTCGACGGCGCCTCCCGCACCCCGGCCGGCGGACAGCTGGCGTACACCCTGCGCGAACCGCTCGGCGTGGTCTGCGCGATCACCCCGTTCAACTTCCCGCTGCTGCTGTCCATGACGAAGATCGCCCCGGCCCTGGCCGCGGGCAACACCGTGGTCCACAAGCCCTCCCCGGCCACCCCGCTCACCGCGCTCAAGATCGCGGAGCTGTTCCAGGAGGCGGAGATCCCGGACGGCGTGCTCAACGTCGTCACCGGGCCCGGAGTGGAGCTCGGCGAGACCCTGACCGACCACCCCGGCATCGACAAGATCGCCTTCACCGGCTCCACCGCCGTCGGCCAGAGCATCATCCGCAAGTCCGCCGGCACCCTGAAGAAGGTCACGATGGAGCTCGGCGGCAAGTCCGCCAACATCGTCTTCGCCGACGCCGACCTCGACCTCGCCGAGGAGCTCGCGTTCTTCGGCATCTACTACAACAAGGGCGAGATCTGCACCGCCGGCTCCCGGCTGCTGCTGCAGCGCCAGATCCACGACGAGATGGTCGAGCGCCTGGTCACCCGCGCCGCCGCCCTCAAGCCCGGCGACCCGCGGGATCCGGCCACCCTGTTCGGCCCGCTGGCCCACCGCGGCCAGTTCGAGAAGGTCAGCTCGTACATCGAGATCGGCCAGAAGGAAGGCGCCACCCTGCGCACCGGCGGCACCGGCTGGACCCCCGAGGGGGCCTCGTCGGAGGGGCTGTACTTCCTGCCCTCCGTCTTCACAGGGGTGGACAACTCCATGCGCATCGCGCAGGAGGAGATCTTCGGTCCCGTGCTCGGCATCATCCCCTTCGACACCGAGGAGGACGCCGTCCGCATCGCCAACGACAGCGCCTACGGGCTCGCCGCGGGCGTGCACACCCGGGACCTCAAGCGGGCGCACCGCGTCGCCTCGCAGATCAAGGCCGGCACCGTCTGGGTCAACTGCTACAACCAGTACGACCCCTCGGTGCCCTACGGCGGCTACAAGGCCTCCGGCTTCGGCCGCGAGTGCGGCCCCGAGTCCCTCGAAAGCTACACCCAGACCAAGTCGGTCTGGATCGGCATGAGCTGAGGAGCACACGAGCGCATGGACATCGGCATCATCGGCACCGGGCGGATCGGCTCCACGCTGGCCCGGATCCTCACCGCCGCGGGTCACCACACGGTCCTGGCCAACGCCGGCGGCCCGGCCTCCCTGGCCCCGCTGGTCGCGGAACTAGGTCCGGCCGCCCGCGCGGCCCTGCCGGAGGACGCCGCCCGAGCGGCCGAACTCCTGGTGCTGATGGTGCCGTTCGACAGCGCACGGGGCCTGCTGCCCGCCCCGGCCGTGAAGGACCGTCTCGTGGTCGACGCCATGAACGCCTTCACCGGCCGGGGCGAGCCCCGCGACCTCGGCCCCCGCGGCTCCAGTGAGCTCGTCGCCGACTGGTACCCCGGCGCCCGGCTGGTGAAATCCCTCAACACCATGCACTTCCAGACCCTGGCCACGGCCGGCGCCGCCGCCGGACCGCCGCTCGCCCACTACGTGGCGGGCGACGACCCCGAGGCCAAGGAAATCGTCGCCGGAATCATCCGCGACCTGGGATTCGCACCCGTCGACACGGGTTCCCTCCACACGGGCGGAATTCTCCAACAGCCCGGCGGTCCGCTTTTCAACCGGACGCTCACGGAACAGCAGGCCCGCACCGCAATCGGCGCGCGGTGAAAGCAAGCGAAGGGGCGTGGTCATGAATGTCGAACTGAACGTCAACGGTGTGCCGGAGCGATTTCCGGCCGAACCCAACGAGCTGCTCGTCGAGCGGCTGCGCGACGGTCTCGGCCTCACCGGCACCAAGGTCGGCTGCGACACCGGCCAGTGCGGCAGCTGCGTGGTCCGGCTCGACGGCCGCTCCGTCAAGAGCTGCCTCGTCCTGACCGTCCAGGCCGACGGCTGCGCGGTCGCCACCATCGAGGGCGTCGCCGCCGCCGACGAGGAGCTCACCGGCCTGCAGGAGGCGCTGCGCCAGGAGCACGGTACCCAGTGCGGGTTCTGCACCCCGGGCATGGTCATGTCCCTGGGCGAGCTCCTCGACGACAGCCAGGGCGGGCCCGCCCCCACCGAGCCCGAGATCCGCGAATGGCTGACCGGCAACCTGTGCCGCTGCACCGGCTACCACAGCGTCGTCCGCGGAGTACAGCGCGCCTGCGCCGCCGCCGCGGCCCCCGGCGCCGCCGCGGAGCCCGCGGCCGCAGTGTCCAGACCGGCCGCCACGACGGAGGGATGACGAGAGATGACCACCGTGGTGGGGGACCACACCCGACCGCTCGGCGCGCCGCTCGACAGCCGTGAGGACCCGCAGCTGCTGCGCGGCCAGGCCACGTACGTCGCCGACATCGAACTGCCCCGCATGGCCCACATGGCCATCCTCGGCAGCGACCGCGCCCACGCGCGCATCCTCGGCATCGACACCAAGGCCGCCGAGCAGATGCCCGGCGTCCTCAAGGTGGCCACCGCCGCCGACTTCCAGGACGTCATGCCGCTGCCGTGCATCTGGATCCCCGGCGGGGTGGAGAGCCACTTCCCGCCGCACCCGTACGGACTGCCCGGCGCCCGCCCCGTCCTGACCGGCGACGCCGTCCGCCACGTCGGCGACGCCATCGCCGTCGTGGTCGCCGAGACGCCCAAGCAGGCCCACGCGGCGCTGCGCGCCATCACCGTCGAGTACGAGCCGCTGCCCGTGGTCACCCGTGCCGACCACGCCCTGGCGGAGGGCGCCCCGCAGCTGCACGAGGCCGTACCCGGCAACCTCAACGCCTACTGGACCTGCGGCGACCAGGAGCGCACCGACCGCGCCATCGCCGAGGCCGAGGTCGTGGTGGAGCTGGACCTCGTCAACCAGCGCACCATCAACAGCCCCCTGGAGCCGCGCGGCGCGGTGGGCGAGTACGACGCGGCCACCGGCGAGTACACCCTGCACGCCTCCACCCAGGGCCCGCACAACCACCGCTTCCTGCTGGCCGCCCTGGTCCTCGGCATCCCGTTCAACAAGCTCCGCGTCGTGGCGCCCACCGTCGGCGGCAGCTTCGGCACCAAGGGCTACCTGTACCCGGACATGGCGCTGGTGCTCAAGCTCGCCAAGGCGCTGGGCCGCCCCGTCAAGTGGGTCGACACCCGCACTGGCCTGATGAACTCCACCGTCCAGGGCCGCGACCACCGCCAGCACGTGACCCTGGCCGGCACCCGCGAGGGCCGCATCACCGCCGTGCGCTGCACCAGCTACGCCAACCTCGGCGCCTACCCCTCCACCATCGGCCCCGGTGTCGCCACCGCCCTGATGGGCCGCTCCATCACCGGCATGTACGACGTCGACGCCGCCTTCTGCGAGGTGTACGCCGCCTTCACCAACACCGTGCCGCTCGGCGCCCAGCGCGGCAGCGGCCGCGCCGAGGCCGCGTTCCTCATGGAGCGCCTGGTCGACCGCTACGCCGCCGAGATCGGCCAGGACCCGGCGGCCGTCCGACGCAGGAACCTGGTCCCGGCGGAGAAGTTCCCGTACGACAACGGCCTCGGCTGGACCTACGACTCCGGTAACTACCAGGAGAACTTCGACAAGGCCCTGGCCCTGGCCGGCTACGCCGACATGCCCGCCCGCAAGGAGGAGGCCCGCGGCCGCGGCAAACGCCTCGGCGTCGGCCTGGCCACCTACGTCGCCATCTGCGGCGTCGGCCCCTCCACCCGGATGTCCCAGGAGGGCATGCTCGGCGGCACGTGGGAGAGCTCCAACATCCGCGTCCACCCCACCGGCGAGGTCACCCTGACCGTCGGCTCGGCCTCCACCGGCCAGAGCCACGGCACCGTCTTCGCCCAGGTCGCCGCCGACGTCCTCGGCATCGACCCGGAGCAGGTCCAGGTCCTCGAGGGCGACACCCTCAAGGCGCCCTACGGCCAGGGCACGTACGGCAGCCGCTCCTTCAGCATGGCCGGCCCCTCCGTCGCCCTCACCGCCGGCAAGGTCAAGGAGAAGATGCGCCGGGCCGGCGCCGCCCTCATGAACCTCCCCGAGGACCAGGTGGCCTACGAGGACGGCCGCGTCTTCGAGCGGGCGAACCCCGAGAACGGCAAGGCCTTCGCCGACCTGGCCATGGCCCTCTGGTACGGCTGGAACCTGCCGCCGGAGATCGAGCCCGCCATCGACGAGACCACCCACTTCGACCCGCCGGACTTCAACTACCCGTTCGGCACCCACGTCGCCGTCGTCGAGGTGGACGAACTGACCGGCGAGACCGAGGTGGTGGCCTACACCGCCGTCGACGACGCCGGCAACATCGGCAACCCCAAGGTCGTCGAGGGCCAGATCGAGGGCAGCATCCTGCACGGCCTCGGCCAGGCCCTGATGGAGGCCGCCGTCTACGACGACCAGGGCGTCCTGGTCAGCAGCGACCTGCGCAGCTACGCCCTCCCGCGGGCCGCCGACGCGCCGTTCTTCGCCCTCGACAAGACCGTCACGCCCACCCCGCACAACGTGCTCGGGGCCAAGGGCGCCGGCGAGATCGCCACCGTGCCGCCCGCCGCAGCCGTGGTCAACGCGGTCGTCGACGCCCTCTCCGACCTGGGCGTACAGCACATCGACATGCCGCTCACGCCGGAGAAGGTCTGGCGCCGGATGCAGGGAGAGGCGCAATGATCCTCACCGACTTCGACTACGTCCGGCCCAGCACCCTGGCCCAGGCACTGGAGCTGCTCGGCACCGGCTCCCGCGCCCGGGTGCTGGCCGGCGGCCAGAGCCTGCTCGTCGACCTGCGCACCGGTGAAGACACCGCCGAGCTCCTGGTCGACGTACGCCGCCTGGAGGAACTGCGCGGCATCCGGCGCACCGAGAACGGCTCGCTGCGCATCGGCGCCGGCACCACGCTCGCCGAACTCGCAGCCGACCGCCGGGTCCTGGACGAGGCACCCGCCCTCGCCCAGGCCGCCCGCGCCAACGGCGACCCGCAGGTCCGCAACCTCGGCACCGTGGGCGGCAACCTCGCCGCCCGCGGCCGGGCCACCGACCTGCCCGCCGCCGCCATCGCCGCCGACGCCCGGGTGCTGATCGCCGGCCCCACCGGCCGCCGCTCGGTGCCCGCCGAGGAGTTCGCCGCCACCGGCGCACCCACCGGCTCCGTCGTCACCGCCCTGACCGTGCCGCCCGCCCGCGCGGGCGCCTTCGTGAAGACCGCCGACCGCGCCACCCGCTACCCGGTGTGCGCCGTCGCGGTCCGCGTCGGCCCGGCCGGGCTGCGGATCGCCGTCACCGGCGCCACCGCCCGGCCGGTCCGGCTGCGCGGCGTCGAGGACCGGCTGCGCGGCACCGACCTCGGCACCGAGGCGGTGCTCGCCGCCTTCCGCGCCGAGCCCCGCGACCGGTTCACACCCGGCCGCGGCACCTCGGCCGAGTACCTCGGCCACCTCGCCGGGGTGCTCACCGCACGCGCCCTGAAGAGGGCGCGGAACCTCGCGAACAGTACGTGACCCGTACCCGCCCAGGCCCGCACACGGGGGAGTGAGCACCAGTGGCCAGCGACACGTCCAACCACCAGACCCACGGGGCACGACGGCACCGCGCCCCGCAACCGGCGAGCACATCCGGAGGCTCCGGCTTCTGGGTGGTCGGCGCGGTCCTCGTGCTGCTGATGCTCTCCTCCTCCGTACCCTCCGCGCTGTACGTGCTCTACCAGGAGAGATGGGACCTGTCCTCCGGGACGATCACGGTGGTGTTCGCCGTCTACGCGGTCACCGTGCTCATCGGACTGCTGGTCTTCGGCTCGCTCTCCGACACCCTGGGCAGACGGCCGGTGCTCACCGCCGGACTCGTCCTCGCCATCGTCTCGATGCTGCTGTTCGCCGGCGCCCAGGGCCTGGCCTGGCTGCTCGCCGCCCGGGCCGTCCAAGGCTTCGCGGTGGGACTGGCCACCGGGGCCATGGGCGCCGCCCTGCTGGAGCTCGCCCCGCGCTCGCGGCCCGCCCTCGGGGCGCAGGTCAACAGCGCGGGCCCGACGATCGGCATCGGGCTCGGTGGCATCGGGGCGGGCGCGCTCGTGCAGTACGCGCCCGCCCCGACCGCGCTCAGCTACCTGCTCCTGGTCGGGGCCTTCGCCCTCTCGCTGGTCGGGGTGTTCCGGATGGGCGAGAGCGCACCCGCGGCCGGCGGCCCGCTCCGGGTGGCCCCGCACCGCATCCGAGTGCCCGCCGAGGTACGCGGACGGTTCGCCGTGCTGGTCCTCACCATCGTCGCCGTCTGGTCCGTCGGCGGCTTCTACCTCTCGCTCGGGCCGCACCTGGCCCTGTCGCTCATCAAGAGCGCCAACTACGTCGTCGGGGGCGCCACCGTGGCCCTGCTCGCCGGCGCCGCCACCGGAGCGCAGCTCCTGCTCGGCCGGGTGGCCGCCCTGCGCACCGCGATCGTGGGACTCCTCCTCCTGCTCGCCGGACTCGGCCTGGTCCTGGTCTCCCTCGCGGCGGGCTCGGCCGCCCTGTTCCTGGTCGCCACGGCCGTCCTCGGCAGCGGCTGGGGGGCCGCGTTCCTGGGTGCCTTCCGGGCCCTGAGCGCCCTGGCCGACCCGGCCCGGCGCGGTGAACTCACCGCCGCCGTCTACGTGTTCGCGTACCTCGCCATGAGCGTCCCCGCCGTGCTGGCCGGCGTCCTGACCAACGTCCACGGCCTGCACCGCACCTCCGTCGGCTTCATGGCGGCGGTGGCGGCCGTCTGCGTGGTGGCGCTGGTGGCCACCGTACGGCTCGGCGCCCGGGGCACCACCGACCGCACGGCGGAAGGAGGCGCGGCGTGAGGGAGGCCATGACCCCGCGGCGGCTGCGCACCACCCTGTACGCGCTGGAACTCTTCGCCGGCCTCACGGAGGAGCAGCTCGACTGGCTCGTCTCCGTCTCGCAGCCCCGGGTGCTGTCCGACGGGGAGGCCCTCTTCCACGACGGCGACCCGGCCACCGACTTCCACGTGCTGCTCTCCGGCGGCCTGGTCGTCACCAAGGTGGTCGACGGCCGCGAGGAGGTCCTCACCCGCCACTCCACCGAGGAGGAGAGCGCGGACTCCCACGACGGCAAGCCCTCCGCCGCCCACCGCTTCACCGGAGAGCTGCCCCTGCTCACCGACGGCGCGTACGTCGCCACCGCCGCCGCCTCGGGGCCCGCGACCACCGTCGTCAGCTATCCCAAGGCCGTCTTCTACGAGATGCTCACCCGCTGCCACGGCGTGGCGGCCGTCCTGCTGCCCGTCCTGGCCTGGCGCATCAAGTCCTCCGAGGTGCAGGCCCGCAAACGGGCCACGGTCGAGGCGCTCGGCACCCTCGCGGCGGGCCTCGCCCACGAGCTGAACAACCCGGCCGCCGCCGTGGCCAGGGCCGCCCAGGAGCTCGGGCCCGCCCTCGACCGGCTCACCCGCACCGCGCACGGCTGGGGCGCCGTGGCCGGCGGCTCGGAGCGCGCCGTGTTCGACCGGCTCGCCGACGAGCTCGACAAGGTCCCGCCGCCGGCCACCAGCGACCCGCTCGCCCAAGCCGACGCCGAGGAGGAGGTGGCCGACTGGGCCGGGGAGACCGGCGCCGAACGCCCCGGTCTGCTCGCCGCCGGCATCGCCGACCTCGGACTGGAGCTCGGCTGGCTCCTGGAGCGGCTCGAAGGGGTGTCGGAGCCGGCCCTGCCGGCCGCCCTCGACCACCTCGCGGCCCTGCTGGAGACCCGGTCGCTGGCCGCCGAGCTGCGCGCCGCCGGCCCCCGCATCTCCCAGCTGGTGGCCGCCACCCGGGACTACGCCAACCTCGACCGCGCCCCCGAGCAGCGGTTCTCCGTCACCGACGGGCTCGAGAACACCCTCGTCGTGCTGCGCTCCAAGCTCTCCGCCGTCACCGTCGTCCGCGCCTACGAGGACCGCCTGCCCGAGCTCACCGGCTACCCCAGCGAGCTCAACCAGGTGTGGACCAACCTCGTCGACAACGCGGTCGACGCCATGGACGGGGCCGGCACCCTGACCCTGCGCGCCCGCACCGAGGGCGGCTGCATGGTCGTCGAGGTCCAGGACAGCGGCCGCGGGATCCCCGAGGACGTCCTGCCCCGCATCTTCGAGCCCTTCTACACCACCAAGGACGTGGGCAAGGGCACCGGCCTGGGGCTGCACCTCAGCTACCGGATCGTGACCCAGCGGCACCGCGGCTCGCTCACCGCGCGCTCGGTGCCGGGCGACACCCGCATGACCGTACGCCTGCCCCTCGCGACGAACCCGTCGTCCGATCCCAACGTGACACCTCAGACAGGGAGTTGAGATGCCGAAGTACGAGATCGAGAAGCTGCACCCGGTGTTCCGCCGCCAGATGGACGCGCTGGCCGCGCTCGACATCGACGCGGTGATGGCGAACTACACGGACGACGCCGTGCTGCTCCGCTTCGAGGGGGTGTCCACCGGGGCGAAGGCCGTACGCGAGACGTTCACCGGATATCTGACGCTGAAGCCGACTCTCGTCGAACTCCAGGAGTACATCGAGACGGACGACACCATCTTCTATCGGGCGATCATGAACCTGAACGGCGAACCGGAGCACGCGTTCGGGACACTCGTCGTCCGCGATGGCCGGATCTGGCGCCAGACCGCGGGATTCGGCAGCTGACCGCGAACTTCTGGGTAGCGTGTGCGGGGACGGCGGCCGAGCCGCCTTCCCCGCATACTCGGACGACAATTAAAGGGACGGTCCATGGAGCAGGAGACCAACCGCGTCGAGGCTTTCAGTGACGGTGTGTTCGCGATTGTCATCACCATTCTGGTCCTCGAGATCAAGGTCCCGGAGCACGGCGGCGACGAGCTCTGGCCCGCACTGGGTCATCAATGGCCCCATTACGCCGCGTACGTGGTCAGTTTCCTCGTGATCGGGGTGATGTGGGTCAACCACCACACCATCTTCAGCCACCTCAAGCGTGTCGACCGCCCCCTGCTCTTCCTGAACCTCCTGCTCCTCATGGTGGTCTCGGTGATCCCGTGGACCACCTCGGTCCTGGCCGAGCACCTCAAGGACCCGGAATCGGCCAACGCCGCGGCGATCCTCTACAGTTCGTGGACCGTCGTGTACGCCCTCGCGTTCCTGGGCTTCTGGTGGTACGTCACCCGCGTCGGCCACCTGTTCCACGAGCGGGTGGACAAGGGCGGGGCCCGTGCCACCCGGATGCGGTTCGGCCTGGGGGCGATCGCGTACCCCTTCACTGTCATCCTGTCCTTCTTCTCCGCCACCGCCACACTGGTCGCACACGGGGTCATCGCGATCTACTACGCGGCGAACCAGTTGCCCATCCCGCTCGTGGTGGGAGAAGAGCGGCTCGAAAGCGAAGTCGACCTCATGAAGTAGTCGCCGGGCCCTACGGGCGGGCTAATCGGTCAAGTAGGGTATTTGGATCTAGATCTGGGCGGGGGAGGCGCAGATGGCTCGCGGAGTCCTGCCGGAGGAATCCTCGAAGGAAGTCTCCGAATTAATCGACGTACTGATTTCCTTGTTCTTCGAGTCATTACCCCGGCGGGACCAGCGGAACTGGGCCCGCGTATACCTCAACGGCCTTGTTTCCACCGCCGGGAAAAAGACCATCCGCAATATCGCTGGAGCCGGCGCGAGCTCCGTGGAGCAGAGCCTCCAGCAGTTCATCAGCAAGTCCCCCTGGGACTGGGCGCCGGTACGGCGCTCGCTCGCGCAGTACCTCGAACGCACCGCCCAGCGGCCGCTGGCCTGGGTCGTGCGCCCCATGGTCATCGAGAAGGCCGGCGACCGCTCCGTCGGCGTCGGCCGCCAGTTCGTCCCCCAGCTCGGCCGCACGGCCAACTGCCAGCAGGCCAGCGGGATATGGCTCGCCTCCAGCGAGGCGAGCTTCCCGGTCGAATGGACCCTCACCCTCCCCGGTCCGTGGACCAGCGAACTCCTGCGCAGGCGGCGCGCCGGCATCCCGGACACCGCCCGCTCCCTGACCCCGTCCCAGGACGCCGTCCACGCCGTCCAGCGCATGGCCGCGACCTGGCAGCTCCAGCGCCGACCCGTGGTGATGGACCTGTCCAACACCGAAGTGCCGCGCAGCGTCGAGGCGTTGTACGCGCAGGACATCCCCTTCGTCCTCAAGGTCGACGGCACCCTGCCGGTGGCCTTCGGCGCGGCCGGCCGCCAACGGCCCGGCCCGTACGTCGCGCCGGCCCGCGAGCTCATCGACTCCCTCCGCTCCCAGCGCCGGGTCGTCGAGTGGACCCGGCACGGCCGCGGCGAGGGCGCGGTCACCCTGCTGACCTCGGCCACCGTCCTCGGCGCCCACCACGAGGACCGGCCCGGCCCGCCGGCGCACCCGCCGCTGCTCCTCATGGGCGCCTGGACCGAGACCGCCCTGCTGCCCACCGAGTTCTGGCTCACCAACATCGGTGACCGGCCGCTCGCCCAGCTCTTCCTGCTCGCCAAGCTCACCGACCGCGTCCAGCTCGACTTCGGCGACATCTGCGAGCAGGTCGGCATCCGCGACTTCGAAGGCCGCTCCTTCCGCGGCTGGCACCACCACGCCACCCTCGCCAGCGTCGCCCACGCCGCGACCCTGCTGGCCACCCGGCGCCCCCACGAGGGGCAGGCCCGGCCCGCCGCGCACGACGACGGCCGCTACGGCACCCCGCGACCCGCGCCCGTGCCACCGCCCCGGCGTCCCCTGAACCCCGGGCGGGCCTCCCGCCACGAGTACATCCGCTGAGGGGGGCGCCGGCCGATGCTGGACATCGCCTCCGAGCTACGCGCGTGGTGTGCGGCCCGGCGGGAGTTCGCCCTGGCCACGGTGGTCGCCGTCAGCGGCAGCGCGCCCCGCGGCCCCGGCGCCTCGCTCGCCGTCGACGACCGGGGCACCGCCCTGGGCAGCGTCTCGGGCGGCTGCGTCGAGAGCGCGGTGCACGAACTGTGCCTCGACGCCATCGCCTCCGGCGAGCCGGGCCTGCACCGCTTCGGCTACAGCGACGACGACGCCTTCGCGGTCGGCCTGACCTGCGGGGGAGTGCTGGACGTGCTGGTCACCCCGGTGCGCGGGGCCGACCCGGTACGGCCCGTGCTGGGCGCCGTGCTGGACACCGCGGCACGCGGCGGCCGGGCCGCCCTGGCCCGGGTCGTCACCGGCCCGCCCGGGCAGCTCGGCCGCGCCCTGGCCGTGCGCGCCGACGGCTCGTACGAGGGCGACCTCGGCGGACCCGCCGCGCTGGACCGCACCGCGGCCGAGCGCGCCCACGCCCTGCTGCTGGCCGGCCGCACCGCCACCGCGGAGCTGGGCAGCGCGGGGGGCCTGTGCGGGGAGCCCCTCACCCTCCTGGTGGAGTCCGCGGCAGCTCCGGCCCGGCTGCTGGTCTTCGGCGCCATCGACTTCGCCGCCGCGCTGGCCCGGGCCGGCTCCTTCCTGGGCTACCGGGTGACCGTGTGCGACGCCCGGCCGGTGTTCGCCACGCCCGAGCGGTTCCCCGGGGCGGACGAGGTGGTGGTCGACTGGCCGCACCGCTACCTGGCCGCCGAGGCGGCGGCGGGCCGGCTGGACGCCCGGACCGCCGTCTGCGTCCTGACGCACGACGCCAAGTTCGACGTACCCGTGCTGGAGCTGGCCCTGCGGCTGCCGGTCGGGTACGTGGGGGCCATGGGGTCGCGCCGCACCCACACCGAGCGGCTGGCCCGGCTGCGCGAGCAGGGGGTCGGCCCCCGGGCGCTGGCCCGGCTGCGTTCGCCCATCGGGCTGGACCTCGGCGCGGCCACGGCCGAGGAGACCGCCCTGTCCATCGCCGCGGAGATCGTCGCCGCCCGGCACGGGGCCTCCGGAGGACCGCTGACCGGGACCCGGCGGCCCATCCACCGGCGGCCGGGTCCGGTGGGTTCCACCGGGCCCGTGGGGCCGGCGAGGACCGAAGTCCCGTAGGAAAGGACCAGCCGGGCCGGTATGTCCTGGACGATCGTCCCGGGAGTCGCAAAGGTCCGGACATGGGAGAATGAAGTACGTGCGTTTTGCCTCGGCTGTCGCCCTGTCGAGGTACCTCCGAACGACTGGGATGTCTGCACGTGCGTTTCCTCAATGACCTCAAGCCGCCGTACGACCTGACGTACGACGACGTATTCATGGTGCCGAGCCGCTCCGCGGTCGGCTCCCGCCAGGGCGTCGACCTCTCCGCGCCCGACGGCACCGGTACGACCATCCCGCTCGTGGTCGCCAACATGACCGCGATCGCCGGCCGCCGCATGGCCGAGACGGTCGCCCGCCGCGGCGGTCTCGTGGTCATCCCGCAGGACATCCCGATCGAGGTCGTCACCGACGTCATCTCGTGGGTCAAGACCCGGCACCTCGTGCTCGACACCCCGATCGTCCTGGCCCCGACCCAGACGGTGGCCGACGCGCTGTCGCTGCTGCCCAAGCGCGCCCACGCCGCGGGCGTCGTCGTCGACGACCAGGACCGCCCGATCGGCGTCGTCACCGAGCACGACCTGTCCGGCGTGGACCGCTTCACCCAGCTCTCCGAGGTCATGTCGAGGGAGCTGCTGCTCATCGACGCCGACATCGACCCGCGCGAGGCCTTCACCACCCTCGACGCCGGCCACCGCAAGCTGGCCCCGGCCGTCGACGCGGACGGCAAGCTGGTCGGCATCCTGACCCGCAAGGGCGCGCTGCGCGCGACCCTGTACAGCCCGGCGGTGGACGCGGACGGCAAGCTGCGCATCGCGGCCGCCGTCGGCATCAACGGCGACGTGGCGGGCAAGGCCAAGCAGCTCCTCGACGCGGGCGCGGACGTGCTCGTGATCGACACCGCGCACGGCCACCAGGAGAAGATGATCGAGGCGATCAAGCTGGTCCGCGCGCTGGACCCGCAGGTCCCGATCGTGGCCGGCAACATCGTCGCCGCCGAGGGCGTCAAGGACCTCATCGAGGCCGGCGCGGACATCATCAAGGTCGGTGTCGGCCCCGGCGCCATGTGCACCACCCGCATGATGACCGGCGTGGGCCGCCCGCAGTTCTCCGCGGTGCTGGAGTGCGCGGCCGAGGCGAAGAAGTACGGCAAGCACGTGTGGGCCGACGGCGGCGTCCGCCACCCGCGCGACGTGGCGATGGCCCTGGCCGCCGGTGCGTCGAACGTGATGATCGGCTCCTGGTTCGCCGGTACGTACGAGTCCCCGGGCGACCTCCAGCAGGCCGCCGACGGTCGCCTCTACAAGGAGTCCTTCGGCATGGCCTCGGCGCGCGCGGTGCGCAACCGGACCTCGGACGAGTCGGCGTACGACCGGGCCCGCAAGGCGCTGTTCGAGGAGGGCATCTCCACCTCGCGCATGTTCCTCGACCCGACCCGTCCGGGCGTCGAGGACCTGATCGACTCGATCATCGCCGGTGTCCGCTCGTCCTGCACCTACGCCGGTGCCGGCTCCCTGGCCGAGTTCGAGGAGAAGGCCGTCGTGGGCATCCAGTCCGCCGCGGGCTACGCCGAGGGCAAGCCCCTCCACGCCTCCTGGAGCTGACGCTCCCGCCCCGGGGCCCCGTGCCCCGGAAACCCCCGGGCCCCGTGCCCGGGCAACGGTCCGGCTCCGGCCGCCGACCCGCCCTACCGCCGCGCCGGCGGAGCCCCTCGGCTCCGCCGGCGCGGTGCGTTGCGCCGGCCGCCGCCCCGTCGCGCGTCCCGCGGTCCCGACCCGGAGCCGGGCGACCGTACGCCGCCCGGCGAGCCGTACGGTCGGGCGCGCACGGTGGCCGGCCGACGCCGGGCCGGCGGGGTGCCGCGTACGGCAGCCGGGGGGTTCGCGGGCGACTTCGGGCGTGGGCGGAGGTCCGGGCGGGGCCTCAACTGATAATCCGTCAGGCATCGCTCTGCCTCTCACCACCCGGAAGGGGCCGGTCCATGCCGCGCACGCCGACCACCCGACACCGTCTGCACCGGTTGCTCACCACCTCCCTCGGCGCCATGCTCGCGGTCGCCGCCGCCGCGGCCCCCGCCCGGGCCGACGTGGGGGAGGTCACGGAGTTCCCGATCACCACCGTCGCCGACAGCTTCCCCGCCGGCATCACCGCCGGACCGGACCGTGCGCTGTGGTTCACCGAGTCCGGCGTGGGCCGGATCGGGCGCATCACCACCCGCGGCAACGTGACCGACTACGCCCTGCCCACCACGGACAGCTTCCCCTTCGACATCACCGAGGGCCCCGACGGCGCGCTCTGGTTCAGCGAGGGGGCCGCCGGCGCGATCGGCCGGATCACCACGAAGGGCCACGTGACGGAGTTCCCGCTGCCGTGGGCGGGCGGCTTCCCGCTCGGGATCACCCAGGGGGCAGACCACGCGTTGTGGTTCGCGGACGGGGGGACGAACTCCGTCGGGCGCGTCACGACGAGCGGTCGCGCCGTCTCGTACCCGATCCCCACGCCGGACGCGTACCCGTACCACGTCGCGGCCGCTCCCGACGGCTCGGTGTGGTTCACCGAGATCATCGCGGGCAAGATCGGCCGGGTCGACCGGTCGGGCACCGTGACCGAGTTCCCGCTGCCCACCGGCTACGAGTTCCCGTCGGACATCGCCTACGGCCCCGGCGGGATGTGGTTCACGGCCTCCGAGCAGATCGGGCGGATCACCCTGAACGGCTCCGTCACGCTGTTCCCGCGGCCGAACCCGGGCGGCGGCGCCGACGGGATCACGCGCGGCCCCGACGGGAACATGTGGTACGCGGACCAGTTCGGCCACATCGGCCGGATCACCCCCTACGGGAGGATCACCGAGTTCCCCGTGGCGGGCGGTGCGGACACGGTGCCCTTCAACCTCGCCACCGGGTCCGACCGGAACATCTGGTTCACCGAACTGATCGGCAACGCCATCGGCCGCCTCCAGGCCCTGCCGGGGCTCGACGCGAGCCCGCACGCCGCGGCCCAGTCCCAGTCCCCGGCCCAGATCCCGGCCCCGGCTCACGCCCTGGCCCAGCCCTCGGCCCCGGCTCGCGCCCTGGCCCAGCCCTCGGCCCCGGCTCACGCCCACGCGCCGGCCCGGCCCTCGACCAGGGCCGACGCCCCGAGCCGGCTCCCGACCCGGGCTCGCGTCCCGGCACTGGTCGAGGCCCTTGCCCACGCCAAGGCCAAGGCCCAGGCCCCGGGCCGGGCGGCCCACCGCCCCGTGCGTCCCGCGTGGCGGCTTCCCTGTGCTCCGGCCGACGGTCGCGCGGTGCCGGTGCTCTGCCGTTGACCCGCGGGTCGACCTCCGATGCCGCAGGGACACCGGGGGACGCCACCTGCACGAATCGCCTGACACGGCCCCCCTCGCATCATGCGGGCATCGCATCATGCGGAGCCGGAGCCGGGGCCGAGGCCGCAGCCGCGCCCGTCCGGAGGACGGGCGCGGGGCCCTGACGCCGCCATCGGCGCAGCGCCGCACCGGACGTTCCCACTCGCAGTCGGAGGTTTCGCATGCCCGTACAGCCCATTGCCCTGCCGTGTTCGAGGAAGGGGTTCCACCGACCGGCCCGCCGGCGGGTGCTCACCACCGGCCTCGTCACCACGGCACTCCTCATGCTGACCGTCCCCACGGTCGCCGCCGGCCCCGCCCGGCCGACGTGCTTCGGCCGCCCGGCGACGATCACGGGCTCGGGCACCGTCAACGGGACCCCGCGCGACGACGTCATCATCGGATCTCCCGGTGAGGACACCATCGACGGCAAGGGCGGCAACGACCGGATCTGCGGTCTCGACGGGAAGGACCTGCTCATCGGGGGGCTCGGCAACGACCGGATCGACGCCGGTCCCGGCGACGACATCACGGTCGGCGACGTGCGCACCGCGAGCGGCGACGCCACGGGCGGAGGCAACGACTTCCTGCTCCTCGGACCGGGTGACGACGCTGCCACCGGCGACAGCCTGGCCATCGACGGCAACGTCTCGGGGGGAGGCCGCGACCGGATCGAGGGCGGACCCGGCGACGACCGCATCGCGGGAGACAGCACCACGTTCTCCGGCCACGCCACGGGTGCGGGCGATGACATCCTCCACGCCGGTCCGGGTCTCCTGGACACGCTGACGGGGGACGGCAACGCGGCCCTCGGCGCCGACGGGAGCGGGGACGACGTCCTGGACCTCGGCCCGGACGGCGGATACTTCGTCGTCGGAGACCACAACACGTTCACGCCGGGCGCCACGGCGACCGGCGCGGGCAACGACCGGATCCTCGGGGGGTCCGGAGCCGAACTCCTCATCGGCGACAGCGCCGCGGACAACTCCTCCGACGCCGGCAACGACCGGATCGACGGCCGGGGCGGGGACGACGTCCTCTTCGGCGACAACACCGACGTCGACGGCACCAGGACCGTCGGCACTGCGGGCGGCCGGGACCACCTCGACGGCGGTGCCGGGGACGACGCGTTGCGAGCAGGCCCGGGCAACGACCGCCTCGACGGCGGGCAGCAGACCGACGACTGCGACGGCGAAGCCGGCACCGGTGACACCGCCGTGCACTGCGAGACGGTCGTCGGCGTCCCGTAGACACCCGAACGGGGTCCGCGTCGGGCCCGCTGCGGAGCACCGCGACGGGCTCGGCGAGGGCCCTGACGGGCACGCGCGGTGATGCGTCGCCAGCGGTGGCCGGGGGAGCGGCCGGGGTCCGACAAGATCCGTAAGAGACGGCCTACCCCACGAAGCCCTCCTCGCGCAGGGAACGGGCCACCGCGGCGCCGAGGGCCGCGTGGCCCGCGTCGTTGGGGTGCAGCCCGTCGGCCAGGTGCTCGGGGCGGAGCAGGGGCAGGCCGGGGAGCACCGCCAGCCGGCGGTCACCGGCGAGGATCCGCTCCCGCACGGCCCGCTCCATCGCGGCCCGCAGCTCCGCCAGGGTCGCACCGAGCTTGTTCGGGACGGCCTCCGCCTCGGGCCGCAGGACGGGGGAGACCAGCAGGAGCGGCGTCTCCGGATGCCCCTGCCGCACCAGCTCCAGGAACGCCCGCGTGGTCTCGTACAGCAGCGGTGCCGAGAACGGCACCCGCGACCAGCAGTTGGTGCCGAAGGCGAGCGTCAGCACGTCCGCGGGCAGGGACGCGAGCTGCTCGGCCACCACCAGCTCCCCGCGCGCCGCCCCCGCGTAGCCGAGGTTGACGGTGTCGACGCCGAGCGCGCGGCCGGCCACCGCGGTCCAGCCGTGCGCCGGCCGGGTCGACCACCAGCCCTCGGTGATCGAGTCGCCGTGCACCACCCACCGCGGGGCGGCCGGCGCGGGCAGCAGCGGACCGCCGACCCCGCGCAGCCCGAGGATGAGCGGCGACTGGGTCTCCGGCGGGTGGATCGTGAACGGCCCCGAGCCGGGCGGGAGTTCGATGCGCAGCACGGCCTCGGGCGCGGGCTCCGTGAACACCTCCGACAGGGGCCCCGACCGGTCCCACAGCGCGAACCCGTGCGCCAGGTCGCGCAGCGCGTCCGTGGGCCCGGGCACGGTGGCCCGGTAGCTGATCTCCACCGCGTGCGCCCGCGGCGCCGTGAACTCCAGCCGTACCCCGATCGGCAGCGTGGCCCGCTCCCCGGTGTCCCACGGCAGCCGCTCGGTGTCCGCCGGGTCCGCCCGCACCGCGCGGCCGCCGTCCCGCCAGGCCACGCCGCGCAGGAAGGGGACCGGATCCAGCCATTCGCCCGCGTCCACGCCCATCGCCACTCGCCCCGCCTCCGATCGCCGGCACCGGCCCCCTGCCGGTACCCCCGCCGCACCGCCGCACCCCTCCCAAGACTGCCCCGCGCGGGCCCCCGCGCCACCCCTTCCGAGCACCTCGGGCGGGCACACCTTCCGCCAGATCTGACGAACCGTCAAGATTGGTCGCAGAGCGTTACCGCGCAGTGATCTTTCACCTGCGTGCAACAAACACCCATCCTGGACAGATGTGCGCAATGATCGTGCGCCAATATGCAAGGATGGTGCATTACGGGCGGTTACCAGCTGCTCGTAGGCTCACTCGCTGTACGTGGAGTGGCGAGACCGCCTGCTCGGCGGTCCCCCCTAGCTCCTGCCTGACCAGGCACTGCTCTGCTCCGGACCGCCGCGGTCGACGCCTTCCCCGATCCGCGACGAACAAGGAGTCCCTCCGTGCTGGACCACGGCCAGGCGCCCCCCGCCTCCCCCGCCACCGCGCCCCCGCGGCTCGGCGGCAACCCGCTCTTCCGGCGCAAGCCGGTCGAGCGCTTGGTCGCCGAGGGCGGCCAGGGCGAGGGCGGTGCGCTGAAGCGCTCCCTCACCATGTGGCAGCTGACGATGATCAGCATCGGTGCCACCCTGGGCACCGGCATCTTCGTCGTGCTCGGCGAGGCCGCCCCCAAGGCCGGCCCTGCCGTGACGATCTCGTTCATCGTCGCCGGCCTGACCGCGCTGTTCTCGGCCCTGTCCTACGCCGAGCTGGCCGGCTCCGTCCCGGTCTCCGGCTCCTCGTACTCCTACTCGTACGCCACCATGGGCGAGTTCATCGCCTGGATCTGCGGCTGGTGCCTGGTCCTGGAGTACGCCGTCTCGGTCGCGGCCGTCGCCGTCGGCTGGGGCGAGTACCTCAACGAGCTCCTCGACGGGACCCTGGGCATCACCATCCCCGAGAAGCTCGCGGCCGCGCCGTTCGGCGAGGGCGGCTACATCAACCTGCCGTCGCTGGTCGTCGTGCTGCTCTCGATGGTCTTCCTGATGCGCGGCGCCAAGGAGAGCGCCCGGGTCAACTCGATCATGGTCGGCGTGAAGATCGTCACCCTGCTGCTCTTCATCGGCATCGGCGTCATGGGCATCAAGGCCGGCAACTACACCCCGCTGGCCCCGCTCGGCGTCACCGGCATCAGCGCCGCCGCGTCCACCCTCTTCTTCTCCTACATCGGCTTCGACGCCGCCTCCACCGCCGGTGAGGAGGCCAGGAACCCGAAGAAGGACCTGCCGCGCGCGATCATGCTGTCGCTGGGCATCGTCACGATCCTCTACGTCCTGGTCGCCTTCGTCGCCGTCGGCGCCATGCCGTGGAAGGACTTCGGGGGCACCGAGGCGGCGCTCGCCAAGATCATGACCGACGTCACCGGTCACAGCTTCTGGGGCGTGGTCCTCGCCGCCGGCGCCGTCGTCGCCATCTTCTCCGTCGTCTTCGCCGTGCTCTACGGCCAGACCCGCATCCTCTTCGCGATGTCCCGCGACGGCCTGGTCCCCAAGGTCTTCGCCAAGGTCGACGAGAAGACCGGTGCCCCCCGCGCCAACGTCGTGATCGTCTCGATCTTCTGCGGCGTGCTGGCGGCCTTCATCCCGCTCGGCGAGCTGGCCAACGCCACCAGCATCGGCACGCTCTTCGCCTTCGCCCTGGTCAACGTGGCCGTCATGATCCTGCGCCGCACCCGCCCGGACATGCCCCGCACCTTCAAGGTGGCGCTCTTCCCGATCACCCCGATCGCCGGCTTCCTCGCCTGCGCCTGGATGATGTACAGCCTGCCGACCGCCACGTGGATCGCGTTCGGTGGCTGGATGGCCGTCGGCCTCGTGGTCTACTTCCTCTACGGCATCCGCCGATCGGAACTGGCTACCGCAGAGAAGTGATCCACCCGCAGTGCGACTGAACGATCTCGACGAACGCATCGTGCACGCCCTCGCCGAGGACGCCCGCCGCTCCTACGCCGACATCGGCTCCGAGGTCGGGCTGTCCGCCCCCGCCGTCAAGCGACGGGTGGACCGGCTGCGGGCGGAAGGGGCCATCACCGGCTTCACGGTCCGCGTCGACCCCGCCGCCATGGGCTGGGAGACCGAGGGCTTCATCGAGATCTACTGCCGCCACAACACCTCGCCGGACGACATCCGGCGCGGCCTGGAGCGGTACCCGGAGGTGGTGTCCGCGTCGACCGTGACCGGCGACGCGGACGCCCTGGTGCAGATCTTCGCCTCCGACATGCGGCACTTCGAGCGGGTACTGGAGCGGATCGCCGGCGAGCCCTTCGTGGAGCGCACCAAGTCCGTGCTGGTCCTCTCGCCGCTGCTGCGGCGCTTCTCGTCGGGCTCCCCGGCCTGACCGACCCGCTCGTACGTACGGCCCGGCGGCCCGGGCGCGTGACGGGACCCCCGTCCCCCTCACGCGACCCGCGGCCGACCGGGCCGTACGCGTACGTCGGGGCTACTCGTTCGACTGCGGGTACTCCGGGACCCAGGGCAGGACCTTCCAGTCGCCCGAGCCGGCCTTGATCTTCTCGAACGGTGCCGAGCTGGTGCACGGCAGCGGCTCGCCCTCACCCGGCGCGCCGACGGCGGCCCAGCTGTAGCCCAGCCGGTCGTGCCGGCCCAGGTCGTGCACCGTCACCCCGACCCGCTTGCCGACCGCGGGGGACGCGACCCCGTCCGCGCGGGTCACGATCCCGGTCACCACGGCGACCTTGCCGCCGGTGACCAGGCAGTCCACCTTCACGTCGGCCGAGGCGCCCCACGTCTTCGTGTAGTGGCTGAAGTGGAAGGTGCCGGTGGCCTTGCGCGGGTCCATGTTGTCCTTCGCGGCCAGGTGCGCGTCGAAGGTGAAGGTGATGTCGTCGCCCGCCGGCCGGTAGAGCTTCGCGGTACCCGTCAGCGCCGCCGCCTCGCGCGGGTGCCCCGACGAATCGTTGTCCGTCGCCGCGGCGGCGGAGCCGGCCGCGCCCGCCGTGAGGAGGACGGCGGTGGCGAGTGCGGCGAGACGGGTGCGGCGGTGGCTGCGGATGGCGTTCATGATGACCCTTTCGGCAGGTCAGGGGCGTGGTCCCCGGGGTTCCTCCCCGGTGCCCCCTACTCTTCCGGTCTGCCGTCCGGGCGACGTCGGCCCACGGGACCCACCCGCTCCCCCGTACGGCGGGGACCCCCTCCACCCGGCGGATGACGCAGGACCGTGCAACGAATCGCCGCACGTGGCGGTGAACGCGCAACGAATCGGTCGCCGCCGCGCAACGGTGGCGCCTTGTCCGGGTCGAACGGTGCCCCGTACGGTCTAGAAGTCCCCCAGGAACAGACTTTCGCCCCAGACGCTCCGGACCGTCCCAGACGCTCCCGGCGCCGCAGGTGCACCGGTCGCCCCATTCGCCCCAGAGGTTCGCCCATGTCTTCGCTGCGCACCGCACTCCTCCAGAGCTCCGGAAGGCTCGGCGACGTCGCCGAGAACCTGAAGGCGCTCGACGAGGCTGCCGAGCGCGCCGCCGCGGCCGGGGCCGGGCTGCTGGTCGCCCCCGAGATGTTCCTGACCGGGTACGCCATCGGCGACGACGTCCCGAAGCTCGCCGAGTCCGTCGACGGCATGTCCGCGCGGGCCATCGGCGACATCGCCCGCCGGCACGGCCTGGCGGTGCTGTACGGCTACCCGGAGCGCGACGGGGACACGGTCTACAACTCCGCGCAGCTGATCGGCCCCGAGGGCACGTCGCTCGCGAACTACCGCAAGACCCACCTCTTCGGCTGCTTCGAGCAGGAGAGCTTCACCCCGGGCGACACCCCGGTCGTGCAGGCCGAGTACCAGGGCCTGACCATCGGCATCCTGATCTGCTACGACGTGGAGTTCCCGGAGAACGTACGGGCCCACGCGCTGGCCGGGACCGACCTGCTGCTGGTGCCGACCGCGCAGATGCACCCGTTCCAGTTCGTGGCCGAGAGCCTCGTGCCGGTCCGCGCCTTCGAGAGCCAGATGTACGTCGCGTACGTCAACCGCACAGGCCCCGAAGGCGAGTTCGAGTTCGTCGGCCTGTCCTGCCTGGCGAGTCCCGACGGGACCACCCGGACCCGGGCCGGCCGCGGCGAGGAGCTCGTCCTCGGCGAGGTGGACCCGGAGCTGCTGCGGGCCTCGCGCGAGAACAACCCGTACCTGCGCGACCGCCGCCCCGGACTCTACGAGTCCCTCCTCTGACCTGACGGATCCGCTCCGGATCCCGCCCCCGGGACCCGCCCCCGCGGGTCTCCCGGATCTGCCCCCGGATCCGGACCCGGCGCCCCCTCCCCGCGCCGGACCCAGCTGCACCTGCCACACCACCCCCGCGCAAGGAGTCGTACCCCATGACGTCCACGGTGCCCACCGCCGTCCCGCACACCGACGGCCAGCCGCCGATCACCATGTTCGGCCCGGACTTCCCGTACGCCTACGACGACTTCCTCGCGCACCCGGCCGGCCTCGGCCAGATACCCGCCACCGAGCACGGCGCCGAGGTCGCGATCATCGGCGGCGGCCTGTCCGGCATCGTGGCCGCGTACGAGCTCATGAAGATGGGCCTCAAGCCGGTCGTCTACGAGGCCGACCAGATCGGCGGCCGACTGCGCACCGTCGGCTTCGAGGGCCCGGAGGCCGAGGGCCTGACCGCCGAGATGGGCGCCATGCGCTTCCCGCCCTCCTCCACCGCGCTCCAGCACTACATCGACCTGGTCGGCCTGGAGACCACGCCCTTCCCGAACCCGCTGGCCGAGGCCACCCCCTCGACCGTGGTCGACCTCAAGGGCGAGACCCACTACGCCGAGACCATCGACGACCTGCCGCAGATCTACCGCGACGTCGCCGACGCGTGGAACGCCTGCCTCGACGAGGGCGCCGACTTCTCCGACATGAACCGCGCCATGCGCGAGCGGGACGTCCCGCGCATCCGCGAGATCTGGGCCAAGCTCGTCGAGAAGCTCGACGACGAGACCTTCTACGGCTTCCTCTGCAAGTCCGAGGCCTTCCAGTCCTTCCGCAAGCGCGAGATCTTCGGCCAGGTCGGCTTCGGCACCGGCGGCTGGGACACCGACTTCCCGAACTCCATCCTGGAGATCCTGCGCGTCGTCTACACCGAGGCGGACGACCACCACCGCGGCATCGTCGGCGGCTCGCAGCAGCTGCCGCTGCGCCTGTGGGAGCGCGAGCCCGAGAAGATCGTCCACTGGGCCCAGGGCACCTCGCTGTCCTCCCTGCACGAGGGCACCCCGCGCCCGGCGGTGACCCGCCTGCACCGCACGGCCGGCAACCGCATCACGGTCACCGACGCCTCCGGCGACATCCGCACCTACCGCGCCGCGATCTTCACCGCGCAGTCGTGGATGCTGCTGTCCAAGATCGAGTGCGACGACTCGCTGTTCCCGATCGACCACTGGACCGCGATGGAGCGCACCCACTACATGGAGAGCTCGAAGCTCTTCATCCCGGTGGACCGCCCGTTCTGGCTGGACAAGGACGAGGAGACCGGCCGCGACGTCATGTCGATGACGCTGACGGACCGGATGACCCGCGGCACCTACCTGCTGGACGACGGCCCGGACAAGCCGGCCGTGATCTGCCTGTCGTACACCTGGTGCGACGACAGCCTCAAGTGGCTGCCGCTGTCCGCGAACGAGCGGATGGAGGTCATGCTGAAGTCCCTCGGCGAGATCTACCCGAAGGTCGACATCCGCCGCCACATCATCGGCAACCCGGTGACGGTCTCCTGGGAGAACGAGCCCTACTTCATGGGCGCCTTCAAGGCGAACCTGCCGGGCCACTACCGCTACCAGCGCCGCCTGTTCACCCACTTCATGCAGGACCGCCTGCCGGCGGACAAGCGCGGCATCTTCCTCGCCGGTGACGACATCTCCTGGACGGCCGGCTGGGCCGAGGGCGCGATCCAGACCGCGCTCAACGCGGTGTGGGGCGTCATGAACCACTTCGGCGGCGAGACCGACGGCACCAACCCGGGCCCGGGCGACGTGTACGACGAGATCGCCCCGGTCGAGCTCCCCGAGGACTGATCCCCTCCGGAGGACCGGTCCCCCCTCCCGAGGACCGGACCGGTCCCCACCCCCCCGGCTCCGGCGCCACCCGCGCCCGAGCCCCCGTGACAACGGGCCGTCCCCGCGCGAACATCGCGGTGGCGGCCCGTTCTCCATGCCCAGGGGTCGCCGAGCTGCGCACCGCTCAGCAGGCAGCGGCCGGTGTCAGCAGGCAGCGGCCGACCAGGCCGACGCCCTTGTCGAGGGAGTCGGAGAACTCGGCGGCGAGTTCGGGGCAGTCGCGCAGCGTCCACAGCAGGCGGGCCGCGGACCAGGCCGCGTCGCGCGCGCGGTCCAGGCTCCACGAGCCGAGCAGGTGGGTGAGCGGGTCGGCCACCTCGAGCAGGTCCGGCCCGGGCATGAGGTCCTCGCGGATGCGCTCCTCCAGGGCCACCAGCGTGTCGCCCACGCGGTCGAAGTCCGCCTCCAGGTCGGCCGGGGCGCAGTCCAGGGACCGGCAGCCGGCCACCACCGCGAGGGCGAGGTCGTACCCGATGTGTGCGTTGATGCCGGCGAGCGCGTGCTGCAGCGGGCGTACGCCCGGATGACGGCGGTACTGGAACAGCGGCCGCCAGCACGCGGACACCCGCCGCCCCTCGTACGCGGCGTCCACGGCCGCGAGGTACCGCTCGGCGAACCGGACCGCCAGCGTCGCGGCCGTACGCGCTTCCGGGAACTCCCCGCGGCCCATCCGCTCCCGCAGCTCCCGGGTGACCGCCAGGTAGACCCGGTTGAAGACCGCGACCCCGTCGCGCGGGTGCAGCAGCCCGTCGAGCGCGCGCATCCGCGCGAGCACGGGGTCCAGCGACACCTCGACCGTCATCTGCGCCATGAGGCAGAGGGTCCCAGCGTGCGCCCGCGGAGGGGAGCCCTCCCGGCCCCGTTTCGCCGGTTTGGGCGAAGCCCCCGCGTAACCCCGGCGCCCCGGGGTGGATCAGGTCCGGGTTCAGGTCCGGGTTCCGTGCAGGGGGACCTCCCCCTCGGTGTGGGTCCCGTCTGCGGTGCCCGTCGCGCCGCCGGCCGCGGCCCGGCCCGGGCCGCGCTGGCGGAGTACCGCGGCGCCCGCCACCAGGGCGAAGGCCAGCAGCGTGACCAGGGCGAACGAGCCGACCAGCGAGGTGGCGTCGGCCACCGCGCCGATCGCCGAGGGTGCGATGAGCCCCGACGTGTACGTGATCGTCGCGACGCCCGCGATCGCCTGGGCCGGCGCGCGGCCGGTCCGGGCCGCCGCCGCGAAGGCCAGCGGGACCACCACGGCGATGCCGAGCCCGATCAGCCCGAAGCCCGCCATGGCCGCCACCGGTTCGCGCACCCCGACCACCAGCAGGCCGCCCGCCGTCGCCAGGACGCCGCCCGCCCGCACGGTGCGCACGGGGCCGAAGCGGTCCACGACCCGGTCGCCGGCGAGCCGGGCCACCGCCATGGTGAGCGCGAACGCCGTGGTGGAGGCGGCGGCCAGGCCCGCCTCGGTGTCCAGGACGTCGCGCAGGTAGACCGCCGACCAGTCCAGGCTCGCGCCCTCCGCGAAGACCGCGCAGAACCCGACCGCCCCGATGAGCAGCGCCGACCGCGGTGGCAGCGTGAAGTGCGGCGGCGGCTCCTCGTCCGCCCCGCCGCGCAGGTCCAGTACGCCGCGCACGGCCCACAGGCCCAGCAGCGTCAGGACCAGTGCGGCGACCACGTGGTGCAGCCGGGCGTCCGTACCGGCGTGCGCGGCGAGCGCGCCGGCGGCCGAGCCGACCAGGGCGCCCACGCTCCACATGCCGTGCAGCGAGGACATGATCGAGCGGCCGAGCCGGTTCTCGGTCTCCACGCCGAGCGCGTTCATCGCCACGTCCGACATGCCGGCCGCGGCCCCGTACGCCAGCAGCGCGACGCACAGTCCCGCGAGGTTCGGGGCCAGGCTCGGGAGCGCGAGCGAGAGGGTCCACAGGGCGAGCAGGCCGCGCAGCGCGGCGCGGGCCCCGAAGCGGTGGTTCACCCGGCCGGCCAGCGGCATCGCCAGGGCGGCGCCGATGGCGGGGAACGCCAGCGCGAGGCCGAGCGCGGCCGGGCCGAGCTGGGCGTGGTCCTGGATCCAGGGGATGCGGGTGGCGAAGTTGCCGGTGACCGCGCCGTGCACGCAGAAGACCGCGGCTACGGACCGCCGGGCCCGGTTCAGACGGCGCACGCCTATGACGTCGAGGGGTTCGCTCAGCATGCGGCGTAAACTATCAGGAAGGTTGCCTGATGGATAGTCTCGAACCCGAGCCCGATTAGGATTCCCGGCATGCGACCCGCCTCCCCGAGTACCGCGCGCGCCCTCAACGACCGGCACGCCCTGCGCCTCCTCCAGGATGAGGGACCGCTGACCGCCGCGCGCCTCAAGGAGCTCACCGGCCTGTCCCGCCCGAGCGTGGCGGACCTGGTCGAGCGCCTCACCGAGGCCGGCCTGGTCGAGGTCGTCGGCGAGTCCGGCGCCCAGCGCCGCGGCCCCAACGCGAAGCTGTACGGGATCGTCGCCCGCCGGGCCCACCTCGCCGCCCTCGACGTGCGCACCGACAGTGCCCGCGCCGTGGTCGCCGACCTGCTCGGCCGCCCGCTCGCCGAGGCGGACCTCCCCGTGGACGCGGTGGACGAGGCCGTGGCCCTGCTCCAGGAGCTGGCGGCCGGCGTCGGCGCCGACGCCCTGCACACCGTGTGCGTCGGTGCGCCCGGGCTGGTCGATCCCGCCACCGGCGAACTGCGCGACACGGCCGGCCTGCCGTCCTGGCACCCCGGGCTGGTCGCGGCCCTCCAGCAGCGGCTGTCCGCCCGGATCCTCGTCGAGAACGAGACCAACCTCGCGGCCGTGGCCGAACGCGCCGAGGGTGCCTGCCGGGACACCGACTCCTTCGTCCTGCTGTGGCTGGGCGACGGCGTCGGCGCGGCCGTGCTGCTCGACGGCAGGCTGCGCCGCGGCGCCTCCGGCGGCGCGGGCGAGATCGGCTTCCTGCCGGTGCCGGGCACGGGCGCACTGCCCTCCGCCACCGGCTGCGAGGGCGGCTTCCACAGCCTGACCGGCGCCGCCGCGGTGGCCGCCCTCGCGCACCGGCACGGCTTCGCCGGCCCCGCCGGCGATGCGGTCCGGGCGGCGCTGGCCGCGGGCCCGCCCGCGAAGGCCTTCCTCGACGAGCTCGCCGAGCGGATCGCGCTGGGCGCGGCCGCGGTGGCCGCCGTGCTCGACCCCGGCTGCGTGGTCCTCGGCGGGCACGTCGGCCACGCCGGCGGCGACGCCCTCGCGGACCGTGTCGCCGACCGGCTCGCCGCCCTGACCCCCGTGGCCACCGCGGTACGCGCCACCGCCCTGGGCGACACCGCCGTGCTGCGCGGCGCCCTCCTCACGGCCCGGGCCGCCGCCCAGGACGCGGTCTTCGGAGCGTGAGCCGTACCGCCGGCGGGGGCTACGAGGGCTCGGGACGGGTGCCGGAGGCGAGGGCGGCGACGTACGCGGCGAAGGTGCCGGTGCCGTCGGAGTGCTCGGGTGCCGTGATCCCGCCGCGCCGGAAGGCCGCGTACGCCCGCCCGAAGAGCGGTACGGGCACCACGGCGCGCCGCTTGCCGAGACCCGCGTAGTACGCCCGCAGCCACGCGTCGAGCGTGCGGGTCTCGGGCCCGCCGAAGTCGGGGGCCCGGCCGGCCGGTGAGCCCTCGGCGAGCTCCGCGAGCCGGGCGGCCACGTCCCCGGTGGCGACGGGCTGGACCGGGATCCCCTTCGGCACGAGGACCACGGGCAGCTTCCCGAGGGCCTCGGCGGCCATCTTGACGAGGTCGTGGAACTGGGTGGTGCGCAGGACCGTCACGCCGAGGCCGGACTCCGTCAGGATCCGCTCGACCGCGAGCTTGCGCCGGTAGTAGGGGAACGGGACGGCGTCCACGCCCACGATGGAGATGTAGACGAGGTGCCCGAGGCCGGCCCGGCGGGCGGCCGCCACCAGGTTCCGGGCCGCCTCCTCGTCGCCCTTGCCGGCGCTGCGCGTGGCGCTCGCGCAGTGCACCACCGTGTCCGCTCCGGCCATCGCGGCGTCCAGGCCGGTGCCGGCCACCAGGTCGACGGGGTACTCGGGGGAGTGGCGGCTGAGGACGCGGACGTCGTGGCCCCGGGCCCGCAGCCGTGCGGTGACGAGCGTGCCGAGGGTGCCGGTGCCGCCGGTGACGAGGATGGTGCTCATGGTGCCGGTGTCCTTCCGTACGGTGGGTCTTCCGTACACGGGACCGGACGGGCGGCGGAAACGTGACGTGCGACGCGGGTGGAGCGGGTGAAAGACGGGGGAGGGCCCGGCAGCGTGCGGCCGCCGGGCCCTCCGTCCGCTCCTCGCGGGACCTTCACCCGCCCCTCAGCAGGCGCCGAGGTCCTCCCAGACGCCCCACTGGCCGGTGGTGCCGGGCTCCTCGTTCTGCGTCCACCACTTGGCCTTCCAGTTGCGGCCCTTGTGGGAGACGAGCGAGCCGCCGTTGTAGACGTTGCCCGCGACGTAGGCCGGATTGGCGCAGGTGCCCCCGCCGCCGGTCGTGCCGCCGGTGGTCCCACCCGTCGTGCCGCCGGTGGTCCCGCCGGTCGTGCCGCCCGTCGTGCCGCCGGTGGTCCCGCCGGTCGTGCCGCCCGTGGTCCCGCCCGTCGTGCCGCCCGTCGTGCCGCCCGAGCCCGGCTCGACCACCGTCGTGCCGCGCGCCAGGTCCTGCGCGATGCCGTACGTCTTGCCGCCGAACGTCACCGTCCAGTTCGACGGGGTCGAGGTCGGCAGGTAGTAGACGAAGTCGAGCTCCACCGAGGCGCCCGGGGCCAGCGACTGCCAGCTCGGCAGCTTCAGCGAGACCCGGTTGTAGTCGCCCTTGAGCCCGCCCACGTTGGTGCCCGTGTGGTCGCTGCGGATCACGGTCGTGCCCCAGCCGGACTGGTCCTTGGCGTTGCTCGGCGCCGAGGAGGAGTAGTCGAACTGGAACTCCGTGCCCCCCGGCAGGGTGGCCGTGGTGTTGTTGGTGATCTTCAGCTTGGGGCTGATCGGGTAGTTCGAGTCGCCGAGCGGGAACTGCCCGAACTCCGCGTCCACCTTGATCGCCTCGGTCGGCGGCGCGGTGGTGGCGCGCCTGGCCCCGTACGGGGTGGCGGCCTTGAAGCGGTCGTACATCGCCGTGGTGAGGGTGTCGCCGGGCTCGTACTGGCCCTTGGCCGCGTTCCAGGCGTAGTCGCCCGCGAGCTCCCAGACCATGGTGCCGCCGATGCCCTTGTCGGCCACGTAGTCGGCCTTGGCCTTCACCGACTGCTCGTCCTCGGTGGACAGGAACACCTTCTTCTGCGCGTTCCACAGCCACGGGGCCACCAGGGTGGCGTCGTAGTTGCGGACGTACGTGCCCGTCAGGGTGGTGTTCGCCGGGAAGCCGTACTTGGTGACGTAGTCGCCGACGACGCCCTTCTCCAGGTTCTTGGCGTGCCACATCGGGTTCGAACCGGCCGGCGCCTCGACGCCGTTGGTGTCGAGGTCGTGCCACAGGTTGTCGATGCCGACCGCGCCGTCGCCGCACTTGGTCAGCCCCGCGCCCGCCGGGCAGGTCGTCGCCGGGGCCCTGCCCCACAGGCCGTTGGTGCCACCGGTGACGTTCTTGAAGCCGCGGGTGTAGTACGGCAGGCCGATGTTGATGCGGCCGGCCGGCATGGACCCGCGGAAGTAGTGGTACGCCCAGTCGGTGTTCAGGTAGCCGATACCGCCGTACTGGGAGGTGGAGTACACGCCTGCGGCGGCCAGTTCGCCGTCCTTGCCGTCGTCGAAGAGCGAGGCGTTGGGCCCGACGTACTCGTTCCAGGCGCCGTGCAGGTCGTAGGACATGATGTTGACGTAGTCCAGGTACTTCTGCATCTGGAACGTCTCCATGCCCCGCAGCAGGTAGCCGGAGGAGGGGGCGGCGACCGAGAGCAGGTAGTGCCTGCCGTCGGCGGCGCCCGCCGCGTCGAGCTTCTCGCGCAGCGTCTTCATCAGGGCGGCGTAGCCCTTGACCAGGCCGGCGCGGCGGCCGTTGGCCAGCGACCAGTCGAGGGGGTTGCCCGCGTCCTTCATCGTCGTCGGGTACTCGTAGTCGATGTCGACGCCGTTGAACCCGTACTTCCGGACGAAGTCGACGGCCGAGTCCGCGAAGGTGCTGATGCCGGCCTGGTTGACCGAGCCGTCGGCGTTGGTGGCCATCGAGTAGAAGCCGCCGGAGCCGACGCGGTTGCCGTCGTCGCCGAAGTAGCCGCCGGTCTCGGCCCAACCGCCCACCGAGATGAGCGTCTTGACGTTCGGGTACTGCTTCTTGAACTTCGTCAGCAGGTTGAAGTGGCCCTTGTAGGGGAGCGTGGGGTCCATCTCGGCCCCCGCCACGCCCGGCCAGCTCATGCCGGTCGCCGCGTTGTTCGGGCCGTCGGCGCCGACCGAGATCTTGTTGTCGCCGCCCACGTGGGCGAAGGCGTAGTTGAGGTGCGTGACCTTGGACCACGGGATGTTCGACGCGAGGTAGGCGGGGGTGCCGTCCTTGCCGGTGCGCCAGCCGGTGAAGTAGCCGATGACGCGGCGCTGGTGGTCGGCGCCCATCTTCTCGCGGCCGTCGGTGTCGTAGACGGAGCAGTACGGGACGTCGACGCCAGGGGTCTTGTAGAGCCCGTCGGGACGACAGGCCTCGTTGTCCGCGGCGTGCGAGACGCCGGTGGAGAGGGTGCTGACGAGCAGGCCCGCGACGGCGGCTCCCGCGGCCATCAGCGCCGCTCTCGAACGCGTGGGGGACAGCATCGTGATGCCTCCTGGGGAAGGGAGGTAGGCGGTGCACAACGGATGGACGGAACACGACGTGCAGAGGGGTGGCGCGTGGTGACCCGTGATGTGCGCACATCTGACGGGCTGTCTCCCGGGGAATGTGAAGAGGACATTAAGAGGACTAGACCACCTCGTCAATAGGTCTGGACCATCTGCGGGAGGGGGTGGTGGCGCAGGCGGCTCAAGAGACGCTGGAGAGTGAGCCAGGCCACAGTCAGGTCCGTGCGTGCCCGGAGATCGGGCGTGGCACACTGGCCCTAGTACCAGAAGCAGCGCACTCCGGGGTCGGTGCAATTCCGAACCGGCGGTTACAGTCCGCGACCCGACCGCATCCAGCGGCCGGTTGACCAGGTGAAATTCCTGGACCGACGGTTAAAGTCCGGATGGGAGGCAGTGCGCGGCGGGCCAGTCACGGTACGCCGCCTTCGGCGGTTTCCCGGGCGTACGCAGTATCCGTACGCACCACCGGCGGAACCGTCGGCCCGAGCCGTTCCACGGCCGGGTCCGGCATCGGCGTCCCCCGTGAGCTGCGACCCGCTCCTCTGTCGTCATCGACAGGCCCCGGAGTCCGTGCCCGAAGAGGCAGGAGGACCCGGGTGGCCACCACCACCGCCGACACGCAGGCGATGCGCCGCGCCATCGCGCTCGCCGCCCGTGGTCTCGGCTCCACCAGCCCCAACCCGGTCGTCGGTTGCGTGATCACCGACGCGTCGGGCGCTGTGGTCGGCGAGGGCTGGCACCAGCGCGCCGGCGGACCGCACGCCGAGGTCCACGCCCTGCGCGCGGCCGGCGAAGCGGCCCGCGGCGGCACCGCGTACGTCACCCTCGAGCCCTGCAACCACACCGGCCGCACCGGCCCGTGCGCGCAGGCCCTGATCGAGGCCGGTGTCGCCCGCGTCCACTATGCCGTCGGCGACCCGAACCCGCAGGCCACCGGCGGTGCCGCCACCCTGCGCGCGGCCGGCGTCGAGGCCTCGGGCGGACTGCTCGCCGACGAGGCCGAGGCCGGCAACACCGCCTGGCTGACCGCCGTACGGCTGGGCCGCCCGCACGTCACCTGGAAGTACGCCGCCACCCTCGACGGCCGCAGCGCCGCCGCGGACGGCTCCAGCCGCTGGATCACCTGCCCCGAGTCCCGCGCCGACGTCCACCGGCTGCGCGCCGAGAGCGACGCCGTCCTGGTCGGCGCCGGCACCCTGCGCGCCGACGACCCGCACCTGGCCGTCCGCGGCGTCGAGGGCGCCACCCAGCCGCTGCGCATCGCCGTGGACACCCGCGCCGGCATCCTGCCGACCGCCCGCGTCCTCGACGACGCGGCCCCCACCCTGCTGGTGGTCGGCGCGGACGCCGACACCCGGCACCTGCCCGGCGTAGACCTGCTGCGCCTGCCGCTGCACGACGGCCGCATCGGCGTCCACGACCTGCTCGCCCGGCTGTACGCCCGCGGTGTGCGCGCCCTCTTCCTGGAAGGCGGCCCCACCCTCGCGGGCGCCTTCCTCGAGGCCGGCGCCGTCGACCGCGTCGTCGGCTACCTCGCCCCCGCCCTGCTCGGCGCGGGCCCGGCCGCCCTCGGCGACGCCGGCATCACGAACATCGCCGGCGCGGTCCGCCTCGACATCACCGAGGCCGTCCGCGTCGGCACCGATCTCCGCATCACCGCCGTACCCACCACCGCCCCCAAGGAGCACTGAGTGTTCACCGGAATCGTCGAAGAACTGGGCGAGGTCGCCGCCGTCGAGCAGCTCCCGGACGCCTCCCGCTTCCGCCTGCGCGGCCCCCTCGTCACCGAGGGCGCCAAGCACGGCGACTCCATCGCGGTCAACGGCGTGTGCCTGACCGTCGTGGAGACCGAGAACGGCGAGTTCACGGCCGACGTGATGCAGGAGACCCTCAAGCGGTCCAGCCTCGGCGCCCTCGCCCCCGGCTCCCGGGTCAACCTGGAGCGCCCCATGGCCCTCGGCGGACGCCTCGGCGGCCACCTGGTCCAGGGCCACGTGGACGGCACCGGCACGATCGTCTCGCGCACCCCCTCCGAGCACTGGGAGATCGTCAAGGTCTCCCTGCCGGCGGAGCTGTCCCGGTACGTGGTGGAGAAGGGCTCGATCACCGTCGACGGCGTCAGCCTCACGGTCGTCGAGGCCGCCGCCGACTACTTCACGATCAGCCTCATCCCCACCACCCTCGCGCTGACCACCCTGGGCATCAAGCAGCCCGGCGACCCGGTCAACCTCGAGGTCGACGTCCTGGCGAAGTACGTGGAGCGGCTGCTCGCCGCCGGCGTGGACCCGCTGCACGCGGCGAAGGAGGACGGGCGGTGAGCGCCCTGACCTGGCTGAACTCCGAAGCCTTCACTGCCTTCGGCAAGCCCATCAAGTGGTCCGACATGATCGGCAACACGATGGGCCTGATCGCCCTCGCCCTCGGCTGGCGCCGCTCCATATGGACCTGGCCGACCCAGTTCCTCTCCGGCGCGATCCTCTTCACCGCCTTCGCGGCCGGCCACCTCTCGGGCAGCGCCGGCAAGCAGGTCGTCGTCATGCTCGTGGCCGCCTGGGGCTGGCTGCAGTGGACCCGCGGCCGGCAGCAGGCGCAGGACGGCTCGCTCGCCGTCCGCTTCGCCACCTGGAAGGAGCGCGGCCTGCTGCTGGCGGCCGCCGCCGTCGGCACCCTGGCGGTCACGGGCCTGTTCACGCTCTACCCGTGGATGTCCTGGAACCCGCTGCCGGACGCGTACATCTTCGTCGGCACCATCGTCGCGATGTACGCCCAGGCCAAGGGCATGGTCGAGTTCTGGTTCGCCTGGCTGCTGGTCGACGCGGTCGGCGTCCCCCTCGCCTTCACCAGCGGCTACGCCTTCTCCGCCTTCGTCTACGTGATCTACGGAGCCCTCGTCCTGTGGGGCGCCTACGACTGGTACCAGCGCTCGCGCACCACCACCCCCGCCACGGCCCTGGAAGGAGCGGCGGCATGACCTCCCTCAAGCCCACCCTCACGCCCGTCCCGGACAACGACGACGCGTACTTCCGCCTCGACCCCGTCGAGCAGGCGATCCGCGACATCGCCGCGGGCCGCCCGGTCGTGGTCGTCGACGACGAGGACCGCGAGAACGAGGGCGACCTCGTCATCGCCGCCGAGAAGGCCACCCCCGAGATCGTCGCCTTCATGATGAGCGAGTGCCGCGGCCTGATCTGCGCGCCCATGGAGGGCGACGAGCTCGACCGGCTCGAACTGCCGCAGATGGTCCAGAACAACACCGAGTCGATGCAGACCGCCTTCACCGTCTCCGTGGACGCCACCGCCGCGCACGGCGTGAGCACCGGAATCTCGGCCGCCGACCGCGCCACCACGCTCCAGCTGCTGGCCGCCGGCTCCAGCACCGCCGAGGACTTCGTCCGCCCCGGCCACATCTTCCCGCTGCGCGCCAAGCCCGGCGGCGTCCTGGTCCGCAACGGCCACACCGAGGCCGCCGTCGACCTGGCCCGGCTCGCGGGCCTGCGCCCGGCCGGCGCCATCGTCGAGATCGCGGGCGAGGACGGCGTCATGCTGCGGCTGCCCGAGCTGATCCCGTTCGCCCGCAAGCACGGTCTGACGATCATCTCCATCGAGGACCTGATCGCCTACCGCCGCTCCGCCGAGCCCACCGTGCGCCGCGAGGCCGAGGTCAGCCTGCCCACCGCGTTCGGCGAGTTCACCGCGTACGGCTACCGCTCCACGGTCGACGGCGTCGAGCACGTCGCCCTCGTCCACGGCGACATCGGCGACGGCGAGGACGTCCTGGTCCGCCTCCACTCCGAGTGCCTGACCGGCGACATCTTCGCCTCCCAGCGCTGCGACTGCGGCCCCCAGCTGCACGCCTCCATGGAGCGGATCACCAAGGAGGGCCGGGGCGTGGTGGTCTACCTGCGCGGCCACGAGGGCCGCGGCATCGGACTGCTGTCCAAGCTGCGCGCGTACGAGCTCCAGGAGCGCGGCCGCGACACCCTCGACGCCAACCTGGAGCTCGGCCTGCCCGCCGACGCCCGGGACTACGGCGCCGGCGCCCAGATGCTCGCCGACCTCGGCGTGCGCGGCGTCCGCCTGCTGACCAACAACCCGGAGAAGTCGGCCGCGCTCGTCCGGCACGGCATCGAGGTCACCGGCCGCGAGCCGATGCCCGTCGAGGCCGGCGAGCACAACCTGCGGTACCTGCGCACCAAGCGCGACCGCATGGGGCACGACCTGCCCTGGCTGGACTCGGTGGCCGCCGTGTCCACGTGCGCCAACCAGTGACACCCGCACCATTCGAGTTCCACCCCGCACCACCGGCAGCACCAGCACCAGCACCAGCAGAGAAGCACCGCACCAGCACCAGAGAACCGATCGAGGAGAGTCGTGAGCGGCAAGGGCGCACCCGAACTGAGCGTGAAGAACTGCGGAGACCTGCGGGTCGCGGTGATCGCGGCGCAGTGGCACGAGAAGATCATGGACGGCCTCGTGGACGGGGCCCTGCGCGCCCTGCACGAGCTCGGCATCGACGAGCCCACGGTGCTGCGGGTCCCCGGTAGCTTCGAGCTCCCGGTCGTCGCGAAGGTCCTCGCCGGGCGCGGGTACGACGCCGTCGTCGCCCTCGGCGTCGTCATCCGCGGCGGCACCCCGCACTTCGACTACGTCTGCCAGGGCGTCACCCAGGGCCTGGTCCAGGTGTCGATCGACACCGGCGTCCCCGTCGGTTTCGGCGTACTGACCTGCGACAACGAGGAGCAGGCGCTGGACCGTGCGGGCCTGGAGGGCTCGAACGAGGACAAGGGACACGAAGCGGTCACCGCCGCGGTCGCCACCGCCATGACCCTGCGCACCGTCAGCGAGCCCTGGCGCTAGGACCCCTCGCGCGGAGGAACGGACCCGGCGCCGGGAGACCCCCGGTGCCTGTCCAAGGAGTGAACCCTGGCGCTGCGGCGCCCGGGTGAACCCGTACTCTAAGGACATCATGGCGAACAAAACCTTCGAAGAGCTCTTCGCCGAGCTCCAGCACAAGGCCGCCACCGGCGACCCCAGCACCTCCCGCACCGCCGAGCTCGTGGGCAAGGGAGTGCATGCCATCGGCAAGAAGGTCGTCGAGGAGGCCGCCGAGGTCTGGATGGCCGCCGAGTACGAGGGCAAGGAAGCCGCCGCCGAGGAGATCTCCCAGCTGCTGTACCACGTCCAGGTGATGATGGTCGCGCGCGGGATCTCGCTCGACGAGGTCTACAAGCACCTCTGACCGGCCACCGACGACCGGCCCGCCCCAGTCCGCTCCGCACAGCGCATTTCTCCACGCGAACAAAGGAACCGCCCCATGCTGCGCATCGCCGTCCCCAACAAGGGTTCACTCTCCGGACCTGCGATGGAGATGCTCCATGAGGCCGGCTACCGCCAGCGCAAGGAGTCCAAGGAGCTCGTCACCGTCGACCCGGAGAACGAGGTCGAGTTCTTCTACCTCCGGCCGAAGGACATCGCGATCTACGTCGCCTCCGGCAAGCTGGACATCGGCATCACCGGCCGCGACCTGCTCCTGGACTCCGGCGCCAGCGCCGAGGAGATCCTGCCGCTGAACTTCGGCCGGTCCACCTTCCGGTACGCGACCAAGCCCGGCACCGCCAAGGGCCCGGAGGACTTCCAGGGCATGACGATCGCCACCTCGTACGAGGGCATCGTCGCCAAGCACCTCGCCGAGCAGGGCATCGACGCCTCCGTCGTCCACCTCGACGGGGCCGTCGAGACCGCCATCCAGCTCGGCGTCGCCCAGGTGATCGCCGACGTCGTCGAGACCGGCACCAGCCTGCGCAACGCCGGCCTGGAGGTCATCGGCGACCCGATCCTCAAGTCCGAGGCCGTGGTCGTCCGGCGGCACGGCGCCGACGCCGACCACCCGCAGGTCCAGCAGTTCCTGCGGCGCCTCCAGGGCGTCCTGGTCGCCCGCTCGTACGTGATGATGGACTACGACATCCGCGCCGAGTTCCTGGAGCGCGCCGTCGCCCTCACCCCGGGCCTGGAGTCGCCCACCGTCTCCCCGCTCCACAACGAGGGCTGGGTCGCCGTGCGCGCCATGGTCCCCGCCAAGGACGCCCAGCGCATCATGGACGACCTGTACGAGCTCGGCGCCCGCGCGATCCTGACCACCTCGATCCACGCCTGCCGCCTCTGATGTCCACCGACGCTCCCGCCACCCCCGCCCTGCCCGTCACCTTCCGGCCCACCCGTACCCGGATCGTGCTGCTCGCCGCCGGGGCGGGCGTGTTCGCCACCATCACGGCCATCGCCGTGCTGCTGGACCGGCTCAGCACCGGCGAGCGGCTCAGCTTCGTCCTCACCGCAGTCCTGCTCAGCTCGGTGCTCGTGCTGCTCAGCCGGCCCAAGGTGGTCGCGGACGAGGACGGGGTCACCGTCGTCAACCTCACCAGCAAGCGGCGGCTGGAGTGGGCCCAGATCCTGCGGGTCAACCTCCGTCCGGGCGACCCCTGGGTGTTCCTCGACCTCAACGACGGCACGAGCCTGGCCGCCCTCGGCATCCAGCCCGGCGTCGCCAGGGCGAAGGCCGTCGCGGACGCCCGGGCCCTGCGCGCCCTCGCCGAAACCCGCGGCAGCGGCGCACACGACAACTGACCGCCATTGCGGTCACGATCCCAATGACTACCCTGGTGGCGGGGCGCATCCGTGCGCCCCGCCCCGCGCCCCGGTCCCCGAGGGCCCTGGGCCCCTGCTATTTCGAGGAGTGACTCCCTCCAGCGATGGACGGATCGTCCGGTAGTACCCGCGCCGCCACCTCCCTCGAGGCGACGGCATGACCATCCCGCTACTTCTGCTCGCGGCGGCCTTCGCCCTGATCCTGGCCAACGGCTTCTTCGTGGCGGCCGAGTTCGGCCTCGTCACGGTCGACCGGCCCGACGCCGAGCGCGCCGCGGCCGAGGGCGACCGGCGGGCCCGCACCGTCGTCACCGCCCTGCGCGAGCTGTCGTTCCAGCTCTCCGGCACCCAGCTGGGCATCACGATCACCTCCCTGGTGACCGGCATGCTCGCCGAGCCGGCCCTCGCGGCCCTGCTCACCGGACCGCTGTCGGCCCTCGGCCTGCCCGGGGGCGCCGTCTCCGGGATCGCCGTCGTCACCGGCATGCTGCTCGCCTCCGCCGTCCAGATGGTGGTGGGCGAGCTGGTCCCGAAGAACTGGGCCGTCTCCCGCCCGCTCCAGGTCGCCCGGTTCGTCGCCGGCCCGCAGAACGCCTTCTCAAAGGCGTTCCGCCCGGTGATCGCCGGCCTCAACTCCGTGGCCAACCGGCTCGTCCGGGCCCTCGGCGTCGAGCCCACCGAGGAGCTGGCCTCCGCCCGCACCCCCGGCGAACTCGTCTCCCTGGTCCGCCACTCGGCCGAGCAGGGCGCACTGGAGCAGGACACCGCGGACCTGTTCGTCCGCACCCTGTCCCTCGGCGACCTGGCCGCACAGCACGTCATGACGCCGCGCGTGAAGGTCAGCGCCCTGCAGTCCACCGCGACCGCCACCGACGTCCTGAACCTCACCCGCGCCACCGGCCTGTCCCGCTTCCCGGTCTACCGCGAGCGGATCGACGAGGTCGTCGGCGTGGTCCACCTCAAGGACGCCCTCGCCGTGCCCGAGGACCAGCGCACGGCCGTCAGCGTCAGCCGCATCGCCGTGGCCCCCCTGCTGGTGCCCGGCACCCTGCCGCTCCAGCCGCTGCTGGAGCGGCTGCGCAGCGAGCAGCCGATGGCCGTGGTCGTGGACGAGTACGGCGGCACCGCCGGTGTCGTCACGCTGGAGGACATCGTCGAGGAGCTCGTCGGCGAGGTCCGCGACGAGCACGACCGCGCCGAGGAGGAGACCCCCGAGCTGGCCACCGTGCCCGCCGAGGACGGTCGGCCCGCCTGGGACGCGGACGGCTCCTGCCGGGTCCACACCCTGCGCCGGATAGGCCTCGAGGTCCCCGAGGGCCCGTACGAGACCGTTGCCGGCCTCGTCGCCGACCTGCTCGGCCGCATCCCGGCCCCGGGCGACCGGGCCGAGCTGCCCGGTTGGAAGCTCTCCGTCCGCCAGGTCGGCCGCTACCGGGCCGAGCGGGTGCGCCTGGTGCGCACCGGCCCCGTTCCCGAGCAGGGCGACGGCGCTCCGCACGGGCAGCCCGGCCACGGCGCGATCGGCGCCCCCGCGGGCGCCCCGGAGCTGGCGGTGGGCCGGTGAACACGCTCCAACTGCTCTTCGCCCTCCTCCTCGTGTTCGCCAACGGATTCTTCGTGGCCGCCGAGTTCGCCCTGGTCTCGGTGCGCCGCAGCCAGATCGAACCGCTGGCCGCCGACTCCGCGCGGGCCCGCCAGGTCCTCCACGGCCTGGAGAACCTGCCGCGGATGATGGCCGCCGCCCAGTTCGGCATCACGGTCTGCTCCCTCACCCTGGGCGCGGTGGCGGAGCCCACCGTCGCCCGGCTGCTGGAGCCGGTGTTCCACGCCGTCCGCGTGCCGGAGGGGCTGATCCACCCGCTGGGCTACGCGGTCGCGCTGGCCGCCGTGGTCTTCCTCCACCTGGTCATCGGCGAGATGGTCCCCAAGAACCTCGCCATGGCCGCCCCGGAGAAGGCCGCCCTGTGGTTCAGTCCGGGCCTGGTCGGCTTCGCCCGCGTCTGCGGGCCGGTCACCACGGCCCTCGGCGCGTGCGCCCGACTGGTGCTCAAGCTCTTCCACGTCGAGCCCAAGGACGAGGTCGAGGCCGTCTACACCAGCGCGCAGCTGGGTCGGCTGGTCGAGGACTCCCGGCAGGCCGGGCTCCTGGAGCAGGTCGAGCAGGAGCGCCTGGAGGACGCCCTCGAACTGGGCAGCCGCCCGGTGACGGAGGTCCTCCTCGACCCCGCCCAGCTGGTCACGGTGGGGCCCTCGGTCACCCCGCGCGAGGTGGAGCGGCTGACCGTCCGCACCGGCTTCTCGCGCTTCCCGGTGCGGGCCGAGAGCGGGGCCTTCATGGGCTACCTGCACGTGAAGGACGTACTCGACCTGGAGGAGCGGGAGCGGGCCGTGCCGCAGCACGTCTGGCACCGCATGGCGACCCTGTGCTCCACCCTCCCGCTGGACGACGTCCTGTCGGTGATGCGCCGCGAGGCCACCCACCTGGCCCAGGTCGCCGACCCGGACGGACGCGTCCTGGGCCTGGTGGCCCTGGAGGACGTCCTGGAGATGCTGGTCGGCGAGGTCCGCGACCCGGCCCACCGCCGCGTCAAGCCGGGCCCGACACCGTCCAGCCCGGCCGCCTCCAGCCTCGCCGGCGTGTGAGACACCCCTAGACCGGGGGCGGCTCCGGCCGCCCCCGGTCCGCCGGGCCCCGCCCGGACAGGACCTCCCCGTACGCCTGCATCAGGTCCGGCAGCCGCAGCGTGGCGAGGTCCTCCCGGGTCGGGGTACCGGCGTACCCGGCCAGCCGCAGGTCCCGGTACGCGCAGCTCTTCTCGTACAGGGTCCGCAGGAACCGCCCGTTGCCGAGCTCGTCGATCCATCCCTGGTCGACCACGTGCCCGCTGATGCTGCGCAGCTCGTCCAGCGCCTCCTCGTCCCAGCAGTCCCCGTTCGCTCCCGCCAGCACCTCGCCGATCGCGGTCAGCTCCAACGGCCGGTAACTCGGGAAGTCCACCCGCGTGGTGAACCGCGACGACAGCCCGGGGTTGGTGGCGAGCAGCCGGTCCATCCCCGCCGGGTAGCCGGCCAGGATGACGACGAGGTGGTCGCGGTTGTCCTCGGCCCGCTTCAGCAGCACCTGCAGGGCCTCGTCCCCGTACGCGTCGCCCTTGCTGTACCCGGAGTTCGACAGGCTGTAGGCCTCGTCGACGAACAGCACCCCGCCCAGCGCGGAGTCGATCAGCTCGTTCGCCTTGACCGCGGTCTGGCCCAGGAACTCGCCGACCAGATCGGCCCGCTGGGCCTCCACCAGGTGGTCCCCGCCCAGCAGCCCCAGCGCGTAGAACACCCGCCCCAGGATCCGCGCCACGGTGGTCTTCCCCGTCCCCGAGGGCCCGGAGAAGACGAAGTGCCGCTTGGGCGGCTGGACCGGCAGCCCCTGCACGGCCCGCAGCCGCGCCATGTGCAGCTGCGCCGAGAGCGCCTTCACCTGCCGCTTGACCGGCTCCAGCCCCACCATCCGCTCCAGCTCGGCCAGCGCCTCGGCCAGCAGCTCCGGATCGGCCGGCCCGGTGGGCAGGCCCGCGGGCCCCGGCTGCGCCGGAACGGACTTGCGCCGCGCCCCCTCGCGCAGGCCCCCGGACACCACCGCCGCCCCGCCCGGGCCCGGCCCGAACCGCGGCTCGCGCCCGTCCGCCGGATCCCCGGCCCCGGCCTCCGGCTCGCCCGGGCCCTCGGCGGCGTCCTGCCCGAGGCCCCCGGACAGGGCCACGGCGGCCAGGTCGGCCGAGAGTGCCGGATCGTAGCCGCCGAGGCCCTCGGGCCCGTCCAGCCCGTCGCCCTCGGCGATCGCGGTGAGCCGGGCCGCGGTGTCCATGAACGCGGGGTCGACCCGGTGCACCGCCCGGTACAGGGGGAGTGCGGCGGCGCTGCGGCCGGTGCCCTCGTGCGCCCGGGCCAGCCAGTAGCGGAGCTCCTTGCGCTGCGGCTGCTCGCTGCGGCAGCGCATCAGCGCGGCCGACAGCATGGGCTCGGCCTGCCCGTACATCTCGAGGCGCACCCGCGCCATGCCGCCGAACAGCCCCGCCTCGATGCCCAGCAGCGCGTCGTCCACGAGCGGCTCGGTGTGCCGCACCAACTGGTCCCAGTCCTTGACGAGGTAGGCCCGGCAGGCGTGCAGGAAGCGCACCTGGGGGTCGGTGTCCACCGGGGGCAGCTCCGCCAACGCCTGGTCCAGCTCGGGCACGTGGCGGCCGTCGAGCCAGTGCGAGGCGTGCGCCAATAACAGGTCCCGGCGGTTCTCGAGCACCGGCTGCACCCACCAGCCCAGCCAGTACCAGGAGTTCAACGTCCGTCGGTGCCGGGCCCGTTGCTCGCCGAAGCGGTCGCGGTGGGCGTACATGCGCAGCAGCGCGTTGGTGGTGTCCACGCGCAGCGCGTGCAGGCCCAGCCACGCGTCGGCCATCGTGGGGTCGAAGCGTACGGCCGCCCGGAACTCCTCCTCGGCCTGCGGGTACGCGCCCATCGTGTAGGCGTCGACCCCTCGCAACCAGGCGAGTTCGGCCGGGGCGTACGTGCTGCCCTGCGTGCCGAAGTCCATCCCATCCCCCACAAGCCTGCCCCCGTGGTGCGCGACCGGGCCTCTGCCCGGCTGCCGGACTGACCAAACCTCCCCGTCGGCGACGGGAGTTGGCGCGACTGAGCCGTACGAGCCGTGAAACAGGGTCGCATCGTACCTGCGGTTACTGTCCTGACACAGGCTGTCGCGAGCACTCCTCGCGGAGGACCGCCGCGACGCCTGTGACGGAGGGTGAGGGTGGGAGGGGTGCCGGGGGCCTCCGGGAGGGGCCGCGGGCAGAACGAAGCCCCCGATCACGGGGGAACAATCGGGGGCTTCGTGTCCGTGTCGGCCTTGGAAGACCGCACATTGAGAACGTAAGACCTCGGCGGGCGCCAGGTCAAGCAGGGTCGCGGGGCTCCCCGGCGGCCGTCCGGAGGTGCTGGTCAGGCCCGGGGCAGGCCGTCACTGTCGGTGACGGAAACGGGGGTTCCGGGCGTCGCTGAGGCCCCGGAAGTCCACTCGTATCCCGTACCCCTCTGACGCACCAGGGTGTCCGCGAAGGGGCGCGAAGGGTCGTCCGCGAAGTGCGCGAGCTCCGCGCGCTCCCACCCGTCCCAGAAACCGGACAGGCCGCTGCCGTCCCGGCGGCGCCCCCGGCCCCAGGACTCGGTCCGGGGCGTCTCCATCCACAGCAGGTGCGCCAGGTGCGGGCGCAGTGCCCGCCGGCCGGCCCCGACGCCCTCGACGAGCAGCACCGGCGCGGGCTCCAGCACGCGCGCGGGGCCGAAGCGCCGGGCCACCCAGTCGTACGGGAACCAGCGGGCCGGCCGGCCGAGCGCGAGCGGCTCCAGCACCTGCGCGCGCAGCCGGGCCGTCCAGCCGAAGAGCTCCTCGTGCGTCGCCACGTCGTCGAGGTGGAGCACGGGCGCCCCGCCGAGGGCCGCGGCCAGCCGGCCGGCGAAGGTGCTCTTGCCCGAGCCCGCGTGCCCGTCGACCGCGACCAGCCGCACCGCGCCGCACGAGGGCGGCAGCACGGCGAGTCGTCCGGCGAGCTCACGGAGGTCGCCGGGCTCGCCGAATTCCTCGGGTTGGTCGGGGCGGTGCACCTCATCAGCGTACGTTCACCTATGACAGGGAAGTCGCACCGACAGGGGGTCCTCCGATCATGAACGCACCCACCGCACCCACCGCACGCCGGACCGTGCTCGCCGCCGCCGTCGCGGCCGTCGCCGCCGGTACCGCCCCCGGGACGGCCGCCGCGGTCGGCGCACCGGACCGGGCGCCGGAGGAGGCCGGCGCCGAGGCCGAGACGGCCCACCCGGCCCACGGGGGACCCCGGCACGTCGACAACCGGTTCTGGCACCGCTACGGCCACTGGCGGGCCGGCGCCCACCGCGGCACGGTCGCCCTCGGCGGCCACCGCCCCGGCCTGGCCCTCGCCACCCCCGAGGGCGTGACCACGTACACCGATCCGCACACCGGCCGGACGGGCGAGTGGGAGTACGCGACGTGGGTCTCGCCCGAGCACGTCAGCGCCGTGCCGGCCACCGAGCTGGTCGCCTCCTGGAACGCCCACGCGCCCGCCGGCACCTGGATCCAGGTCGAGCTCGCCGGCGCGTACTCCGACGGCACGGCCACCCCCTGGTACGTGATGGGCCGCTGGGCCGCCGGGGACGGCGACATCCGCCGCACCTCCGTCGACGGCCAGAAGGACGGCCGCAGCAGCATCGGCACCGACACCTTCGCCATCGACGACCCGGCGGGCGGGCTGCGGCTGGCCGCATGGCGCCTGCGCCTCACCCTCTACCGCACCCCCCGCACCCGGCTGACCCCGGTGGTCTGGCTGGTCGGGGCGATGGCCTCGGACGTACCGGACCGCTTCACCGTGCCCGCCTCGGTCCCGCGGCACGTGGGCGAGCTGGACGTACCGCGGTACTCGCAGGAGATCCACAAGGGCCAGTACCCGCAGTACGACAACGGCGGCGAGGCGTGGTGCAGCCCCACCTCCTCGCAGATGATCGTCGAGTACTGGGGGCGCCGCCCCGACGACGGCGACCTGGCCTGGGTCGACCCCTCGTACGCCGACCCGCAGGTCTGCCACGCCGCCCGGCAGACGTACGACGCCGCCTACAAGGGCTGCGGGAACTGGCCCTTCAACGCCGCGTACGCGGCCACCTACCCCGACCTCGCCGCGGTGGTCACCCGGCTCGGCTCGCTCACCGACGCCGAGACCCTCGTCCGGGCCGGGATCCCGCTGATCACCTCCCAGTCCTTCCTCAAGGAGGAGCTGACCGGCGCCGGCTACGGCACCGCGGGGCACCTGATGACGGTGATCGGCTTCACACCCGAGGGCGACGTCGTGGCGAACGACCCGAACTCCGCCACCGACGCCGAGGTCCGGAGGGTCTACCGGCGGCACGAGTTCGAGACCGTCTGGCTGCGCACCAAGCGGTACAACGCCGCGGGGAAGGTCGTCTCGGGCCCGGGCGGCGTCTGCTACCTCTACGTCCCCGCCCACCCCACCCGGGAGCAGCGCCTGGCCCTGCGGCTGGTGGGCGTGCTCTGACCGCCGCCCCGTGGGGGACGGCCGGTCGGCCCGCGGGCGAGTGACCAACGTCTCCGCCCGCGGGCGCCGGCCGGCTGGCACATTGGAACGACGTCGGGGGGCGACCACTGCCGGACGATCCGAAGCGAGACAGCCATGACCTCGACCAGCGCCAGCCACGTCCTTGCCCGTGCCCGCGTGCGCACCGGCGGCCCCCAGGACGGCTCGAAGTGGCTCGAGCACGTCCTCGGGTGGATCCTCGTGCTCGTGGTGGCGATGTTCGTCACCCGGACCGGGCTGCTCTGACCCCCTCCCGGGGCGTTCCGCCGCCCCGCTGGTCCGTACCTGGCAGGCCCTGCTGACCGTCATCGTGGAGTTCGTCCCGGAGTGCACCGCGCCTGTCGGGGTCGGCGCGCCCCGCTCGCCGGTGGCGCGGGTTCCGCTCGTCCCGCGTTCCGTGATCTTGAACCCGTGACGGGACCGGATTTGTCGTGCATACTCGACCCGCCGCAGCCGCTGATCAGCCATTTCCGTGACCCGGGAGGGCAGCATCGGCTGTGAGAGCACACGTTCCGGCGGCGCCGTCGAACCCGACGCGCGTTGCCGCAGTGCCCGACCAGGGAGGAGAGTGCCGTCATGACCGATCGCGCGCAGCAGCCGGTGGACCGAGAGCTGCCCACCGAGGAGTCCCGGGACCTCCTCGCGCTGGTACGAGACATCGCCCAGCGCGAGATCCGGCCGTCGGCCGCCGAGGAGGAAGAGGCCGGCCGCTTCCCGCGCGAGGTCTTCACGCTGCTCTCCGAGGCGGGCCTGCTGGGCCTGCCGTACGGGTCCGAGTTCGGCGGCGGTGACCAGCCGTACGAGGTCTACCTCCAGGTGCTGGAGGAGCTGGCGGCGGCCCGCCTCACGGTCGGCCTCGGCGCCAGCGTCCACACCCTGGCCTGCCACGGCCTGGCCGGCTTCGGCACCAAGGAGCAGCGGGCCGAGTTCCTGCCCGCCATGCTCGGCGGCGGCCTGCTGGGCGCCTACTGCCTGTCCGAGCCGTCCTCCGGCTCCGACGCCGCCTCCCTGACCACCAAGGCCGTCCGCGACGGCGACGACTGGGTGATCACCGGCACCAAGGCGTGGATCACCCACGGCGGGGTGGCCGACTTCTACACCGTGCTGGCCCGCAGCGGCGGCGAGGGCCCCCGCGGCATCACCGCCTTCCTGGTGCCGGGCGACGCGGAGGGCCTCAGTGCCGCCGTGCCCGAGAAGAAGATGGGCATGAAGGGCTCGCCCACCGCCCAGCTGCACTTCGACGGGGTCCGCGTGCCCGACGGCCGTCGGCTGGGCGAGGAGGGCCAGGGCTTCACCATCGCCCTCGCCGCCCTCGACTCGGGCCGCCTGGGCATCGCGGCCTGCGCGATCGGCGTGGCCCAGGCAGCGCTCGACGAGGCCCTGTCCTACGCGACCGGGCGCAAGCAGTTCGGACGTCCGATCGCGGACTTCCAGGGCCTGCGCTTCATGCTCGCCGACATGGCCACCCGCATCGAGGCCGGCCGGGCGCTGTACCTCGCCGCGGCGCGGCTGCGCGACGCGGGCAAGCCGTTCTCGCGGCAGGCCGCGATGGCCAAGCTCTTCTGCACCGACGCGGCGATGGGCGTGACCATCGACGCGGTGCAGGTCCTCGGCGGCTACGGCTACACCGCCGACTTCCCGGTCGAGCGCCTGATGCGCGAGGCCAAGGTGCTCCAGATCGTCGAGGGCACCAACCAGATCCAGCGCATGGTCATCGCCCGGCACCTGGCCGGTCCCGAGAGCCGCTGACGCACCCCGCGCCGTCCCGCCGCCGGGACCGGCCCCGTACGGCCCCGCCCTCCCGGCGGGGCCGTACGCGTTCGGGGCGGGCCCGCCCCGGGCTCCGGGGCCCGGCTCAGCGTGGCTGGCCGCCGCCCGGCCAGACGGGGGACGACGTGAGCCGGGCCCACTCGGGGTCCCGGCGGCCCGGCAGGGTGCGCCCGTCCGCCGTCCAACGGGCCAGCAGCGCCCGGTAGATCGGCGGGTCGGCGGGGTGCGGCGGGGCTGCCGCGGCGGGGCTGCCGTTGCGCCGAACCGATTCTTCGTATCCCGGGGGCGTCGGCCGGCGGCGCCGCCCGGTGCTGGGCTCGGAGTGAAGCATCGTCATGACCGGCCAACGCGGCGCTCGCCACCCAGGTAACACCCCGGGGCGGGCGCCCATAGGTTCGACCCGTCCCCGCCCAGCGCCCCGCGGCGCCGGGCGGGGGCGGGCGGACACGGGGGCGAGCGGCGGCCCCACGCGATCCGGCCGCGGGATTCCTGTCAGCGGGTGACACGAGTATGGTCGCCCGCAGCGAATCTGACGTACCGTCATATCTGCTCGCCCGCCCGCCCCCAGGAGGTGCCGACCGTGCCCGCGGACCGTCCCGTCGCCCTTGACGAGTACCCGATCCACCAGGTGCCGCTGTCGATGAAGCACGTCGCCACCGGCGACCGCAACGCCTACGACCGCTGCATCTTCCACGTCTTCGACCACGCCGGCCGCGCCGTGCTCGTCCTCGGCCTCGGCGTCTACCCCAACACCGGCGTGATCGACGCCTACGCCACCCTGCGCCTCGGGGACGACCTCCTCGCGGTCCGCGCCTCCGACGCCCTCGGCGACGACCGCCTGGACCTCTCCACCGGCCCGCTGCGCATCACCGTGGACGAGCCCCTCAAGCGGTTCACCCTGCGCTGCGAGGCCGATCCGGCGGACCCCGACGGCCTCTCGTACGAGATCGCCTGGACCGCCGACTTCCCGGCCGTCTGGGAGCCGCACCACGTCCAGCGGCGCGGCGACCGGCTCATGCTGGAGGGCCGCCGCTTCGTCCAGGCCGGCTCGGCCACCGGCTGGATACGGGCCCGGGGCGAGGAGATCCGGTTGGCCGCGGGGGAGTGGACCGGCACCCGCGACCGCAGCTGGGGCGTCCGGCCCGTCCCCGGTGAGGACGGCGGCCGCGCCGCCGAGGAGCACCGGCCCGACGGCTTCCACTGGCTCTGGATCCCGGCCCGCTTCGAGGACCGCTTCGTGATGGTCATCGCCCAGGAGGACGCCGACGGCCACCGCTCGCTCAGCGAGGCCCTGATGGTGCACCCCGACGGCGGCGGGCGGGGCGACGTACAGCTGGGCTGGCCGCACACCGACATCACCTACCGCCCCGGCACCCGCCACCCCGAGCGCGCCGTGGTCCACCTGACGGACCCCGCCCGCAAGCCCCTCGAACTCGGGGTGGAGGTCCTGGCCTCCTCGCCGCTGGCGGTCGGCGCCGGCTACCCGCCCGCCGCGGACTGGCAGCACGGCAGCTGGCAGGGCCGCGGCTGGACCGACCGGCGCACGTACGACCTGTCCGACCCGTCCGCCCACCCCATGGCGGCCTTCGGCGTCACCGACCACTCGGCCCGCTTCACCCTCGAAGGGCGGGTCGGCTACGGGATCTTCGAGCACGGCAGCTTCGGCCGCCACGACCCGAGCGGCTTCACCGGCTACGACTCCGTGGCCCCCTGACCGGCCCGCCACCCCCCACCGAGGCGCCACTCCCGACCCGCCGTCACCAGCTGAGGGGAACCACCGCATGGCAACCGCCCCCCGCCCCCGCACCTCCACGCGCGCGCCGGAGGAGCTCGGCCGCCGGCTGGAGGCCTGGCTCGGCCGGCACCTGCCCGGCGCCCGGGTCACCGACATCAGCGTGCCCGGCTCCAACGGCATGTCCAGCGAGACCCTGCTCCTCGCCGTCGACCACCCCGACGCCCCGGTGCGCTCCTGCGCCCTGCGGCTGGCCGCGGACCCCGCCGCCTACACGGTCTTCCCGACCTACGACATGGCCCGCCAGTACCGGGTCATGAGCCTGGTGGCCCGGCACACCGACGTCCCGGTGCCCACGGTGCGCTGGCTGGAGGAGGACCCCGAGCCGCTCGGGGCGCCGTTCTTCGTGATGGACCGCGCAGAGGGCCGGGTCCCGCCGGACGTCATGCCGTACACCTACGAGGGCAACTGGCTGCACTCCGCCACCGATGCCGAACGCGCCCGCCTCCAGGAGGCGAGCGTCTCCGTCCTCGCCCGGCTGCACGACCGGTTCCCGGCCGAGGAGGCCGCGTTCCTGCTCCCCGAGGGCACCGGCAGCCCGCTGCGCAGGCACGTCGAGGCCCAACGCGCCTACTACGCCTGGGTGGTGAGGGGACTCGCCCGCTCCCCGCTCATCGAGCGGGCCTTCGACCGGCTCGACGCGCTCTGGCCCGCCGACGAGGGGCCGGCCGTCCTGTGCTGGGGCGACGCCCGCATCGGCAACATCGTCTACGACGGCTTCGAGCCCGCCGCCGTGCTCGACTGGGAGATGGCGGCGTACGCGCCCCGCGAGGTCGACCTGGGCTGGACCGTGTACCTGCACCGGTTCTTCCAGGACCTGACCGTGTCCTTCGGCCAGACGGGACTGCCGGACTTCCTGCGCCGCGAGGACATCGAGTCCCGGTACGCCGAACTCACCGGCCACACCCCGCGCGCCATGGAGTTCCACACGCTGTACGCCGCCCTGCGGCATGCGATCGTCATGCTGCGGATCGCGTACCGGCAGGCGTACTTCGGCGAGGTCGAGCTGCCCGCCGACCCCGACGGCCTCATCCTCCACCACGCCAGCCTGGCCGCCATGGTGGACGGCACCTACTGGTGAGCGCGCGGCGGGCCGGGGGCCCTGCCCCCGGCCCCGAACCGACCGGCGTTCAGGCGGCCTTGACGTGCTGCCGGTGCTGCGGCGGCAGTTGCATCCTGACGGGCCGCGAACCGGGGCCGCCCACGTGCGAGAACGGCTGGTTGCGCCAGTCGAGGCCCTGCGGCAGGGACAGCAGGACGACGGGCTCCAGCTCCTCGGCGCCGGTGGGGTCCGCGGGCTCCGCCTCCACGGCGGGACGGCCGGTGCCGCGGCACACCGTGAGCCCGAACGGGTTCCACGGCGTCAGGCAGAGCGCGTGCTCCGGCAGGAACTCCTCGTCGGCGACGAGCGCGATGGCCTGCCCGCAGTCGGGGCAGGTCGCGTGGTGGATCTCGAAGGAATCAAAGTCCGGTTCGTCGTCCTCGACGAGGTCGTCGATATCGAGGGGCTCCGGCTCGGTGCGACCGGCGCGCTTGGTGTTCGGCATGGATGTACTCCCCCTTGGGTGGGCCGGGCAGACGGTTCGGGCCTCGGCCACAGCAAGCACTTCCCGCCACCGCGCACGAGTAACCACGACACCCCGGCGTACGCCTACATACCCCTGTGGTATTGGTCACATGCCCGCCGCAGGTGCCACTTCGGCGCCGTCGACACTGTGCCCGGGGGGTCCCGGGGACATAGGTTGGGCCGCTATGAGCGCAATGGAGGAGTTGGACCGTCAGATCGTGGAGCTGCTCGTCAGAGACGGGCGGATGAGCTACACGGACCTCGGCAAGGCCACCGGCCTGTCGACGTCGGCGGTCCACCAACGAGTACGCCGCCTGGAGCAGCGCGGTGTCATCCGCGGGTACGCGGCCGTCGTGGACCCGGAGGCCGTCGGGCTGCCCCTGACGGCGTTCATTTCGGTCAAGCCCTTCGACCCCAGTGCCCCCGACGACATCGCGGAGCGGCTGGCCGGAGTGCCCGAGATCGAGGCCTGCCACAGCGTGGCCGGCGACGAGAACTACATCCTCAAGGTGCGCGTGGCGACCCCGCTCGAACTCGAGGACCTGCTGGGCCGGATCCGCCACCTCGCCGGGGTGTCGAGCCGGACCACCGTCGTGCTGTCGACGCCTTACGAAGCCCGCCCGCCCCGCATCTGACGCGAACCGGCGCGAACCGGGCCCCCGACGTCCTCGCCGCCCCACGAAGGCGCGAGACTGTTCCGCATGACCCAGCGCGCCACCACCCCCGCGGACACCCCCGCCGACGCACCCCACCGCACCGTCCTGCTGCGCAGGGGAGAGGTGCACAGCCCCGCCGACCCCTTCGCCACCGCGATGGTCGTCGAGCGCGGCCACATCGCCTGGGTGGGCTCCGAGGGCGCCGCGGACGCCTTCGCCGAGGCGGCCGACGAGGTCGTCGACCTCGACGGCGCGCTGGTCACCCCCGCGTTCACCGACGCCCACGTGCACACCACCGCCACCGGACTCGCCCTGACCGGGCTCGACCTGTCCGACGCCCCCACCCTCGGCCGGGCCCTGGAGCTCGTATCCGCGTACGCGGACCAGCGGCCCGGCGACCGGGTCCTGCTCGGCCACGGCTGGGACGCAGCCCGCTGGCCGGAGCGCCGGGCCCCCCGCCGCGACGAGCTGGACGCCGCCACCGGCGGCCGCCCGCTCTACCTCAGCCGCATCGACGTGCACTCCGCCGTGGCCACCACCGCCCTGCTGGACCTCGTCCCCGGCGTCCGCGACCGCGACGGCTTCGAGGACGGCGGGCCGCTGACCCGGGACGCCCACCACGCCGTCCGGGACGCCGCCTTCGCCGCCGTCACCCCGGCCCAGCGCACCGAGGCCCAGCGGGCCGCCCTGGCCCGGGCCGCCTCCCTCGGCATCGGCTCGGTCCACGAGTGCGGCGGCCCGACCATCTCCTCGCCCGAGGACTTCACCGCCCTGCTGGAGCTGGCCGCCACCGAGCCCGGGGTCCGCGTCCACGGCTACTGGGCCGAGCAGGACGCCGCCCGCGCCCGCGAGCTCGGCGCCGTCGGCGCGGCCGGTGACCTCTTCGTCGACGGGGCCATCGGCTCCCACACCGCCTGCCTGCACGACCCGTACCTCGACGCCCCGCACACCGGCACGGCGTACCTGTCCGCCGCCGACGTGGCCGCGCACGTGGCCGCCTGCACCGAGGCCGGTCTCCAGGCCGGGTTCCACGCCATCGGCGACGCCGCCGTCACCGCCGTGGTCGACGGCATGCGGGCCGCCGCCGAGAAGCTCGGCACCGCCCGGATCCGGGCCGCCCGGCACCGCGTCGAGCACGCGGAGATGATGACCCCCGAGACCATCGCCGCCTTCGCGGAGCTGGGCCTGACCGCCTCGGTGCAGCCGGCCTTCGACGCGTACTGGGGCGGCGAGGAGGGCATGTACGCCGAGCGCCTGGGTGCCGACCGGGCCCGGACCCTCAACCCGTACGCGGCCCTGCTGCGCGCCGGCGTGCCGCTGGCCTTCGGCTCGGACGCCCCGGTCACCCCGCTCGACCCGTGGGGCACCGTGCGGGCGGCCGCGTTCCACCGCACGCCCGAGCACCGGGTCTCCGTACGGGCCGCCTTCACCGCGCACACCCGCGGCGGCTGGCGCGCCCTCGGCCGCGACGACGCCGGCGTCCTGGTGCCCGGGGCCCCGGCCGACTACGCGGTCTGGCGCACCGACGAACTCGTCGTGCAGGCCCCCGACGACCGGGTCGCCCGCTGGTCCACGGACCCCCGCTCGGGCACCCCCGGCCTGCCCGACCTCACCCCCGGCCGGGAGCTGCCGGAGTGCCTGGCGACCGTGGTGGGCGGCCGGACGGTCTACGTACGCCCACAGGAGTGATCCCGGTAGGGGCCGCTGCGCCGAACGACGTGGCCCGGGCCGGGGCGCTGCCCGCCCGGGCCTCCGCACTGACCAGGCGCTTCGCGGAGATCCGCTGGTCAGAGGCGTGTTGACAGCGACTGCCGGTCCGCGGGTAGGTTCTGCCCGGTCCACCACAGGACGTCCGGACCGGTCGAACCCGCACGTTCAGCGCGCCCGCGCCTCGGGGGCGAGGGAAGGTTTCGCCGGGCCGGCGGTGCGACCCGGGTGGGGCCCGGCCGTCCAGTAGACAACGGTCACGGCCGCCCGCAGCCGGTGGGGGAGCCGGACCGGCCCGAAGGACTCCGGGCCCCGATCCGCTCCGCCCCCACCACGTCTCGCTAAGGTGGGACTGCTGTGAACGGACGCGATAAGGGGTATCAGTGAGCGACGGCGGTGTGGGAGTCCCCCCGGGCGGAGCCCGGGAGAGGAAGTACGGGCCGCTCGGCACGACCCTGGTGATCATCCCGACCTACAACGAGGCGGAGAACATCAGGCCGATCGTCGACCGGGTCCGCGCGGCGGTCCCCGACGCGCACGTCCTGGTCGCGGACGACAACAGCCCCGACGGCACCGGCAAGATCGCGGACGAGATCGCGGCCGAGGACGACCACGTCCAGGTGCTGCACCGCAAGGGCAAGGAGGGCCTCGGCGCCGCCTACCTGGCCGGCTTCCGCTGGGGCCTGGAGCAGGGCTACGGCGTGCTGGTGGAGATGGACGCCGACGGCTCCCACCAGCCCGAGGAACTGCCCCGCCTGCTGACCGCGCTCAAGGGCGCGGACCTGGTCCTGGGCTCGCGCTGGGTGCCGGGCGGCCGGGTGGTCAACTGGCCCGCGCACCGCAAGCTCCTCTCGCGCGGCGGCAGCACCTACTCCCGCCTGATGCTCGACGTCCCGATCCGGGACGTGACCGGCGGCTACCGGGCGTTCCGCCGCGAGACCCTGGAGGGCCTCGGCCTCGACCGGGTCGCCTCGCAGGGCTACTGCTTCCAGGTCGACCTCGCCCGGCGGTCGGTGGAGGCCGGCTTCCATGTGGTGGAGGTGCCGATCACGTTCGTCGAGCGCGAGTTCGGCGACAGCAAGATGAGTCGCGACATCGTGGTCGAGGCGCTGTGGCGCGTCACCGCCTGGGGGCTGACCACCCGGGCGGGCAAGCTGCTCGGCCGCCCCTCCGGCCCCGGGCGCCCCTCCGGCCGCTGACCCTCCCGACCGGCCTTTATCCCGCTCCGGCGGCGCTCCCGGCACACTTGAGTGCATGATGAGCGGCATTTCCTCCCCGACGGCTCCCAGGCGTTCCCGGGCCCGTACGTTCCTGCCCCTCGCGGTCGTCGCGTGGGCGGTCCTGGAGATCTGGCTGCTGACCCTGGTCGCCCGGGCCGCCGGCGGCTTCACCGTGTTCGCGCTGCTCGCGGGCGGGGTGGTGCTGGGCGCGGTGGTCATCAAGCGGGCCGGCCGGCGGGCGTTCGCCAACCTCCGGGAAGGCGTCCGGGCCGCCGAGGCGGGCCCCGGCGGCGCCCCGGCCGCCCCGGGCCGGAGCGGCGGCAGCGGCAACGGCATGACGATGCTCGGCGGCCTGCTGCTGATGGTGCCCGGCCTGCTCTCCGACGCCGCCGGGCTGCTGTGCCTGGTTCCGGGCGTCCGCGAGCGGATCGCGAAGCTGCTCGGCCGGGCCTTCCAGCGCCGGCTGGCCACGGCCGCCCCGGGCGGCTTCGGCAGCGCGTACCAGCAGGCCCGGATCCACTACCCCGACGGAAAGGTCGTGCAGGGCGAGGTCGTCCGCGAGGACGCGCCCGCAGGACCTGGTGGCGCAGGCCCCTTCCAGCCCCCGCGCCCGCCGCTGACCCCCTGACCCCCTGACCCCCGAGCGCGACGAACGGCGCCGGGCCGCCCCGCAGCGGGGCGGCCCGGCGCCGTTCGCGCAGGTGCCCGGAGGATGCGGGGTCGTGCGCGGAGGATGCGGGGCGTGCGGGGAGTAGTGCGGGGCCGGGCCGTGCGAGCACGACGAGCCGAGGGCCGTGCCACCGGAAGTGGTACGGCCCTCGGCTCGTGATGTGCTTCGTACGCGGTTAGGCGGACTTGCGGCTGTCCCGCGGGTGCACAGCGATGTTCATGGCTCCGGAGCGGAGCACGGCCAGCCGCTCGGCCAGCACCTCTTCCAGCTCCTCGCGGGTACGCCGCTCCATGAGCATGTCCCAGTGCGTTCGCGCGGGCTTGCCCTTCTTCTCCTCGGGCCCGTCGCCGTCCACCAGGAGTGCCTGGGCGCCGCACGCCTTGCACTCCCACTCCGGCGGAATCTCCGCCTCAACCGAGAACGGCATCTCAAATCGATGTCCGTTCTGGCATGCGTACTCCACCGCCTGGCGCGGGGCCAGATCGATGCCACGGTCCGTCTCGTAGCTGGTAACCACGAGGCGCGTGCCGCGGAGAGCTCGCTCACTCATGAATCGTGCCTCCCGGGCTTGTCGCCCACAGGACAGGTGTCGCTGTCGTCGTCATCCGGTCAACGTCCGGTCGGCGGTATAGATTCCCGCTCCGGGTCGTGCGTCGCCCGTCGTGCCGCCCCTTGTTGTACCCACCAATGCCCGTTTTGTCACATCTGGCAGCAGATGTCACCCAACGTTTTCACTTGATGAGCACGCAGTAACGGTCCGCCTGGCAGGCCAAAGGCGTACACTACCGGCCTTTGACTTCGACGTCTAAATCCGGTCCGGAACCGGGTTCCCGGCGGCCGCCACGGCCTCCCGCACCGGCACCCGCGCCAGCAGCACGAACCCGAGTGCGAAGAACAGCACCAGCGAGATGATCGCGTCCCGGTAGCTGCCGGTCACCTGGTACGTCAGGCCGAACACCAGCGGCCCCACCCAGCTCACGCCGCGGTCGCTCATCTCGTACGCCGAGAAGTACTCCGCCTCCTTGCCCGCGGGCACCAGGTGCGAGAAGAGCGAGCGCGACAGCGCCTGGCTGCCGCCCAGCACCAGCCCGATCATCGACGCCAGTACGAAGAACCACACGGGCGCCCCGGCCGGGAGGAAGAACCCGGCCGCCAGGGTCACCGTCCACGCCACCAGGGACCCCAGGATGGTCTTCTTCGCTCCGAACGACACGGCCAGCCGGCCCATGGCCATCGCGCCCGCCACCGCCAGGATCTGGACCAGCAGGACCGCCGTGATCAGCGTGGAGTCCTCCAGCCCCAGCTCCTGCTTGCCGTACACGGAGGCCTGCGAGATCACCGTCTGGATGCCGTCGTTGTAGACCAGGTAGGCCAGCAGGAACGACAGCGTGAGCGGGTGCCGCCGCATGTCCTTGAGCGTGGCGACCAGCTGCTTCCAGCCGGACCCGGCCGCCGCGTGGCCGGCGCCCGAGCGGACCGCCGCCCGGTCCCGCAGCCGGCGCAGCGGGATGACCGCGAACGCGCCCCACCACAGGCCCGCGGAGGCCAGGCAGATGCGCACCGCCGCGTCCTTGGAGATCCCGAAGGACTCGTGCGACTGGAACAGGACCAGGTTCAGGATCAGGACGAAGGCACCCGCGGTGTAGCCGAAGGCCCAGCCGCGCGAGGAGACGGTGTCCCGCTCCGCCGGCTCGGCGATCTGCGGCAGGTACGAGTTGTAGAGCACCATCGAGACCGACATCGCGGCGTTCGCGACGATCAGCAGGACCCCGCCCAGCAGGTAGCGGTCGCCGCCGAGGAAGAACATCGCCGTGGTCGCGGCCGCGCCGGTGTAGGCGGCCGCCGCGAGCAGCGGCTTCTTGCGGCCCGTACGGTCCGCGGCAGCGCCCACCAGCGGCATCACCAGCACCGCGACGATCACCGAGACCGAGACGGCGTAGGCGAAGAACGAGCCCGACCGGACCGGGATCCCCAGCGGGTGGACGTATCCCCGCGCGTCCTGCGCCGCCTCCGCCATCGTCGTCAGGTACGGGCCGATGAACACCGTCAGCACCGTCGACGAGTAGACCGAGCAGGCGAAGTCGTAGAAGTACCAGCCGTGCTGCTCCCGCTTGCGTTCGGCCGCGCCCGGCACCGGCCCCTCGGCCGCCCGCCCCGCGCCCTGCTCTGTGGTCTCCGCACTCACCGGTGCCCCCTCGTTCCCGTCCGGCACGGGAAGGTGTTACCGGCGGTCCTGGCAGGTCAGGCCCAGGCTCCGCGCTGGTCCAGCACCGTGCGCAAGATGTCGATCCGGTCGGTCATGATGCCATCGACACCCAGGTCGAGGAGAGCCTCCATACGTTGCGGTTCGTTCACGGTCCACACGTGGACCTGCAGGCCCCGCTCGTGGGCCGTCCGCACGAACCGGCGGTCGACCACGCGGATGCCCGCCTGCACCTCGGGGACCTGTGCCGCCACCGCTCCCACGCGCAGCGCCGCCGGGATCGCGTACGAACGCAGCCGCAGGCCGACGACGCCCGACATCCCGTACGAGGTGGCCAGCCGCGGCCCGGCCAGCCGCTGCGCCCGGGCCACCCGCCGCTCGGAGAACGAGCCCACGCACACCCGGTCCCACAGGCGCGCCCGCGCGATGTGGTTCACCAGCGGGAGCAGCGCCGACTCGTCCTTGACGTCGATGTTCCAGCGGGCGTCGGGGAACTCCTCGACCAGGTCCTCGAACAGCGGCAGCGGTTCCGCGCCCCCCACGCGCGCCCGGCTCACCTCGCTCCAGGGCAGCTGCGCGATCCGCCCGGTGGCGTCCGTGACCCGGTCGAGGGTGGAGTCGTGGAAGGCGACCAGTTTGCCGTCGGCGGTCGCGTGGACGTCGGTCTCGAAGTACCGGTAGCCCGCGTCGGCGGCGCGCCGGAAGGCGGCGGCGGTGTTCTCCAGCCCGTCCGCCGCCCCGCCCCGGTGGGCGAAGGGGATCGGGGCGGGGTGGTCCAGATACGGATGGCGTACGTGCGTCACGGCGGCAGTATGCACGCCCGCCCGGACCGGGGGCCGACCGGGCAGGGCGCGGGCGGATGGCCGGACGGTGAACCTTGGCCCCGGCGGGACCGCCCGCGCCCGGCGGACGGATCCGCGCCCCGGCGGACGGATCCGCGCCCCGGCGGACGGACCCGCCTCCGGCGGCCCCGGGCGGGGCCGACCCGGGCGGGGCCTGGACGCGGCGGGGCCTGGACGCCCCCGCAAGAACCCCTCTGGTGCCGCGGGCAGGCCACATGGCACCCTGGACCCCCGGGAAGCGGTCCAAAGCGGCCGTCCCACCCGGACCAGACGGCCAATCCAGTGAAGGTGGACCGGACGACATGGCCCAGTGGACCTCCGCCGTCGGCGCGACCCAGCTCGCCCGGCTGATCAGCTCCCAGCAGCCCGTCCCGGCCGCCGGCGGCGCCCGCAGGCCGCCCGCCTACCGCGCCCTGGCGGACGGCATCCGGCTGCTCGTCCTCGAGGGCCGGGTCCCCGTCGCCGCCCGGCTGCCCGCCGAGCGCGAGCTGGCCGCCGCCCTGTCGGTCAGCCGGACCACCGTCGCCGCCGCGTACGAGGCCCTGCGCGGCGAGGGGTTCCTCGAGTCCCGCCGCGGCGCCGGCAGCTGGACCTCCGTGCCCGCCGGCAACCCGCTGCCCGCCCGCGGCCTCGAACCCCTGCCGCCCGAGTCCCTGGGCTCCCTCATCGACCTCGGCTGCGCCGCCCTCCCCGCCCCCGAGCCCTGGCTGACCCGGGCCGTCCAGGGTGCGCTGGAGGAACTGCCGCCGTACGCGCACACCCACGGCGACTACCCCGCCGGACTGCCCGCGCTGCGCCGCATGCTCGCCGAGCGCTACACCGCGCGCGGCATCCCCACCATGCCCGAGCAGATCATGGTCACCACCGGGGCGATGGGCGCCATGGACGCCATCTGCCACCTCTTCGCCGGGCGCGGCGAGCGGATCGCCGTCGAGTCGCCCTCGTACGCCAACATCCTCCAGCTGATGCGGGCCGCCGGGGCGCGCCTGGTGCCGGTGGCCATGACCGACGGGCTCGGCGGCTGGGACCTGCCGGTGTGGCGCCAGGTGCTGCGCGACGCCGCGCCGCGGCTGGCGTACGTGGTGGCCGACTTCCACAACCCGACCGGCGCCCTGGCCGACGAGGAGCAGCGGCGCGCCCTCGTCGAGGCGGCCCGCTCCGCCGGCACGGTCCTGGTCGTCGACGAGACGATGATCGAACTGCACCTCGAGGACGACCTGGAGATGCCCCGCCCGGTCTGCTCCTTCGACCCGGCCGGCAGCAGCGTCATCACCGTCGGCTCCGCCAGCAAGGCCTTCTGGGCCGGCATGCGGATCGGCTGGGTCCGGGCCGCCCCCGACGTGATCCGCAGCCTGGTCGCCGCCCGCGCGTACGCCGACCTCGGCACCCCCGTCCTGGAGCAGCTCGCGGTCAACTGGCTCATGCGCACGGGCGGCTGGGAGCAGGCGGTGGAGCTGCGCCGGGTACAGGCCCGCGACAACCGCGACGCCCTGGTGGCGGCGGTCCGCCGGGAGCTGCCGGACTGGGAGTTCGAGGTGCCGCGCGGCGGCCTGACCCTCTGGGCCCGGGCCGGCGGGCTGTCCGGCTCGCGGCTGGCCGAAGTGGGGGAGCGGGTCGGGGTCCGGGTGCCGTCCGGACCGCGGTTCGGTGTCGACGGCGCCTTCGAGGGGTACGTGCGGCTGCCGTTCACCGTGGGCGGCCCGGTCGCCGACGAGGCCGCCGCCCGGCTGGCGACGGCCGGCCGGATGCTCGACACGGCGGCCCCGGGCACGGCGGAGGCCCTGCGCACCTTCGTGGCCTGACGGCCCGCGGGCCCGCCCCGGGGCCGGGTCCGGCCCGTGGGGGGCGGCCCGGCGGGCCCGCGGCCCCGGGTGTCCGGCGGATCACGGCCGGACGCCCGGGGCGGCTACCGGGGCGGCTAGTCCTTGACCGTGCTGACCTCGGCAGCCTCCGCGGCGGCGACGGAGCGGCCGCCGGGGACCATGTCCCCGCCCCCGTGGTCGGCGGTGCGGTGGGCCGGCAGCAGGTCGAGCACCGCCTGCCGCTGCGTCGGCGAGGTGGCGTCGTCGTACGGGTCCGGGGTCGCCGGCACCTGCAGCCGGTGGACCGGGCCCATGCCCAGGCGCGCGTACCCGCGCCCGGGCGGCATCACCGCCGTCGGGGTGGTGCTCGGCGGCGCCCCGAGGACGCCCGCGATCTGCGACGCCGAGGCCGGGCCGAGGACGACCCGGGCCCGGGTGTGGGCGAAGACGCCGTCGGTGAGCAGCTCCAGGTTCTCGAACTGCTCGGCGACCACCACCGTCACCGTGGCCGACCGGCCGTGCCGCAGCGGGACCTGGAGCAGCGCCAGTGGGTCGGGCCGGCCCTCGGCGTGCGCGAGGTGGCCGAGGACGCTCGGCCGGTCGAGCAGGATCCACAGCGGCCGCCGGGTGTCGTCGGGGGCCGGCCGGCCCGCCTGCAGGGCCCGGTTCGCGGCGATCAGCCGCCGCTCCGTCTCGTGCGCGGCCCACTCCAGCGTGGCCAGCCCGCCCGCCAGCCCGCACTCCACGGCCAGGACGCCCGCGCGGCCCACCAGGCACGCGTACTCCCCGGCCCCGCCGCCGTCCACGATCAGCACGTCGCCCTGCCGCAGCGCCTGCAGGGCGAGGGAGCGGACCAGCGTCGAGGTGCCGCTGCCGGGCTGGCCCACGGCCAGGAGGTGGGGTTCGGTCGCCCGTCCGCCGGTGCGCCACAGCACCGCCGGCACGTCGCGCGGCCGGCCGTCGTGGGTCACCGGCAGGGTGCGCTGCACCACGCTCGTGTCGGTGAAGCCGAGGACCACCTCACCGGGTGCGGTGACGAACGGCTGGGCCGGGATCTCCGTCGGCAGGGCGGGCAGCACGCTCATGTCGAGCTGGTTGGCCTCCTCGTCCCAGGCGAAGAGGTACTCGCGGCCGCGCCCGGACTTGGCGTGCAGCAACTGCTCGATGCGGGCCCGCGACGCGGCCTCGCCGTCGGTGAAGTACGCCGGGTAGCGGATCCGCAGCGTGGTCAGCCGGCCGGCCTCGTCGAAGGCGTACCCGCTGAGGGCCTTGTCCCAGGCGCCGCCGTGCGTGAAGAGCGGGGCGGGGTCCTCGGGGACGGCGAAGTAGGGGACGAGGGCTTCGTAGAGCCCCGCGAGGCGTTCGGTCTCGGCGTCGGACGGCCCGCTCCTGGGCGGCGTGCGGTCCCGGCCGTGCCAGGCGGCCGCGACCGTGACGGCGCCGACGGCCAGCAGCGGACCGTACGGGACGAGTACGACCGCCAGCAGGCAGGCCGCCACCAGGAAGAGCGTGGGACCGCGCCTGTCCTTGGGGGTGTCGGCCCACCTGCGCCGCCCGGTGGCGGCCAGGACGCGCAGGCCGCGTCCGATGGTGAGGAGCGGATGGAAGACGTCCGTGGCACTGTCGGCGGCCGTGCGCGCGAACTGCCGGCTCCTGGCCAGCGAAGCGCTGCCGCTGCTGAGGATGCGGGGAAGTGGTCGCCGGGCCACGGGCGTCTCCTGGAGTTGTCTCTTGCGTGTCGTGCGTACCGGACGCCGTCCAGCGGCGGCCGGGGAGGGGGTCAGGACTCGACCGGGGGGATCAGAGCTTGATGCCCCCCAGCAGTGAGGCGATGCTCGCGGTGCTGGCCGTGATGCTGGGGGCGATGGCGGAGCCCGCGAGGAAGAAGCCGAAGAGCGCGGCGACGAACGCGTGCGACAGCTTCATCCCGTCCTTGCGGAAGAAGAGGAAGCAGATGATGCCGAGCAGTACGACGCCCGAGATGTTCAGGACCATGGGTTCTCCTGGTAGGTGGGGACAGTCACCATCAGTTGTTCCAGGCTCACAGGAAGTATCTATGCGATAAAAGGTGCATACGGGTGAATTGCGGTGGATTTCACTTGACTGGGCGCGTTCGGGTGGCGGGCAGGGCGGCTTCGGGGGCATTCCGGGGCGGTACCCGCCGTGTCCGCGCAGGGGCAGTACCCTGTCGATTCACTCGTACGGACCCAGTGCCGTACCCCCCACGGCCCGCCCGGCCTGGGGAGACTCAAGCCGGCAGCCCTGCCGGGAGCGGTGGAAAGGCGGTACGTCAGATGAGCGGGACCCCGGAGCGCGCGGACAACCCGGAGACCCCCGACGCCGACGTGGTCGAACTGGCCACCAAGATCTTCGATCTGGCGCGGCAGGGAGACGCCGCGACGCTCGGCGCCTACATCGACGCGGGCGTGCCGGCGAACCTCACCAACGACCGCGGCGACACCCTCGTGATGCTCGCCGCCTACCACGGCCACGCCGAGGCCGTCACCGCCCTGCTGGCCCGCGGCGCCGAGGCCGACCGGGCCAACGACCGGGGCCAGACCCCGCTCGCCGGAGCCGTCTTCAAGGGTGAGACGGACGTCATCCGCGCCCTCCTCGCCGGCGGCGCCGACCCGGACGCGGGCACGCCCTCCGCCGTCGACACGGCCCGCATGTTCGGCAAGGCCGACCTGCTGGAGCTCTTCGGGGCGGCAGGGGACTCGCAGGGCGCTTGATCGGCGGCCGCGCCGCAGGGGAGGCCGTAAATGTGGTCGCGGCGCGCAAACCGGCTGGGTCATCATGGCGTCGGATCGGGACATCGCCCGACATCACGGGGGGAAGCTCCGGACACTGACGAAAGGCTGAAGGTGATGGTCTACATCAAGCGGAAGACGACTGCGGGCGCCTCGACATGCTGTTACGCGGCCACGTGAACCCCGTTTCCCGGTTGCGTCCCCAGCTTGATTTGAGGCCATTCCCATGTTCGAACCAGTCATAGCGCCAAGCGGAACCCTGCTCGGCCTCCTTCAGAGGGGCCGCGGCGACGGGACCCTGCACGCGCTCGCGGCACCGCGCCCGGAGGCGCTCGCCGCGCTGAACCACTGCGTGCTGCGCGACCCCCGCCGCGACTGGCAGGTCGAGAACCGCTCCCTCTACTACGCACGCCTGTACCTGGACCTCAACGGCCCGCTCACCGAGATCGAGGCCCACCTGTTCAGCGCCGAGGACCTGCTCGACCAGGACGAGGACCCGGACGAGAACCGCACCGGCCTCGCCCTGTCCGTCCTGGGCCACCTCGCGTCCTACGGTCGCGACGACGCGCTCATGCTGCTGCGGCGCTACGCCGCGACCGGCGCGAACTGGTCCTGGGCCCTCGACGAGCTCGCCGTCCGCGACGACGACGCCGGCCTGCGCGGCCTCGGCCCCTCCGTCATGCGCCGCTTCCCCGCCACCCCTGACGGCGAGGCTCGACTGGCGACGGCGGTGCGCGACGCGTACGAGCCCCGGCCCTGGCGGCTGTGGGAGGAGCTCCCCACCTACCGGGCCCGCCTCGCGGCCGCCCGCGAGCAGGGCAGCTTCGACCGCTGGCAGCGCCAGCTCTCCCCGTCCGGGCCGCGCCCGGGCTGGAGCGTACGGGCCGTGCTCGACTGGGCCGAGGAGGGCCTGCGGCGGGGTACCCCGCTGCACGTGCCGGCCGCCCGCTGCCTGGCCGCCGTGGCCACGCCCGAGGACCGGCCGGAGATCCTGGCCGCGGCCGTCTCGGGCCCCGAGGCCGCCCGGGCCACCGCCCTGCACCACCTGGTCGTGGCCGAACCGGAGAACCCGGCGGTGCTCGACCTGATCGAGGCTGCGGCCGACGACGAGGCGGCGGTCGCGGCGTACGAGCGCATGCTGACCCCGCTCGCCGTCGACCGGGCCCGCACCTGGGTGCACCGGCAGGACGCGCTGGGCGCCGCCGCCGGCCGGATGCTCGCCGACCGCGGCGACCTCGCCGACGCCCCACTGGTCCTGGGCGCCCTCCGGGACGCCGTACGCGGCGACGGGCCCGACTCCGCCGCCCTGTGGCCGCTGGTCGACGGGGCCGGCCGCCTCGAGATCGCCTGTGCGGCCCCCGTCCTGCGGCACGTCTACCGCGAGACGGCCTCCTCCCACCTGCGCGGCCGCGCCGCCGCGGCGCTCTCCGCCACGGACCCCCGCTTCGCCGCGGGCTTCGCGGTCGAGTGCCTGTGGGACTGCGAGGAGTCCACGCGCGAGCTGGCCGCCCGGTACGCCGAGACCGGCGACGTCCGCGTCGTCGACCGGCTGCGCCGCCTGGCCGCCGATCCGGCGGAGGAGGAGGACGTCCAGTCCGCCGTCCGCAGCCGCATCACCCCCGACCCGGCCCTGTAACCCGGAGCCCGTCAGCACCTCCCGGCCCCCGACCCCGCGCAGGCGGTCGGGGGCCGGGTGCGATCCTGGCCGCATGAACGGACCCGGCGGCTCGCGCGAGCGCGACATGACCCTCACCCTCATGGCCGTCCTGGCGGCCGACCGCCGGGACCAGCTCGCCTGGCTGGGCGGGCGCGCGCTGGACACGGGCGCCCTGGCCGAAGAGGCGGAACTGTTCTGCCGCGTCTGCGAGGAGCTCGCGGACCGCGGGCTGTTCGAGCCCGAGGCCCTGCGCGGGCTCCGGGCCGTCCGCCGCACCCTGGGCGGGCTCGCCGCCGCGGACCGCGCGGCCCCGTGGTCCGACGCCCTGACCACCGACCCGGCGTGGGACGAGATACGCACCCTGGCCCGCGGCATCCTCGTCTCGGAACTCGGCGACTGGCGCCGACCGCTCCCGCGTCCGGCGAGACCCGCCGGCCCGCCCGCGGGCGACCGCTGACCGCCGTCGGGCTGCCGCCGGAAATCGGTGGGGCCGCAGCCCCCGAGCTGCGATCATGCCTCTGTTTCCCAGCGGAGGACATGTGTTCGTTTTCGTGTGCGCGGGGTGCGGCGCCGAGCTGACCGCTCCGCTGTCCGAGGTCGCCCTGCCCGTCCACGCCCGCCAGTCGTACGGGAACGGGATCCAGCTCCCGGTCCTCATGGACCCGGGCACGTTCGCGGTGGACCCGGAGCCGTGGGGACCGCCGTGGCGGTCGTGGTCCGAGGTCCCTCCGGAAGAGGCGGCCGCCCGGGGCATCCACGCTCCGGTCCACCGCGTCTCCGACGGCCCGCCGGGCGCGATCGTCGTCGCCCCGGGCGACACCCGCGGCACCGTGCTGCTCCCGGAGAACCGCGGCTCCGGCAACTGCTGCGGCCTCGACGGCGCCGGCGGCCCCAACACCGCCTGCGCGGAGTGCGGCGTTCCCGTGGCGAGCCGGATCGACGACTGCTCGCTCTGGCAGGCGACGTGGTTCGCTCCGGACGCGGTGCGCCGCCTCCCCGTCGGCGGGGGCCATGCCGCACCGCGCCCCTGGGAGGAGCTGATGGCGGAAGAGGACGGCACGCCCCCGTTCGAGCCCGTCACCACGTGGGGCGCGCGCCAGCGGGCCGGCCACTGGTCGGACCACTACTGGTCCTGGAGCCCGCGGTGGGAGGCGGCGGCCGGCCGGGCGCTCGCCCACCTGCTGGCCGCCTCGGAGGGACGGCCGGTCATCGTCCCCGACGGTCTGGCCGGCGAGATGTTCCAGCGCGCCCTCGACACCCTGCTGCCGGCCGGCCCGCGGCCGCGGCGCGCCGTCCTGGCCGGGCCGGAGCGGCCGGCCCCGGACCAGGACGCCGACATCGCCCTGGTCCCCGTCCACCCGCAGACGGGCCGGGCCTGGGCCCCGCCCGGCCCGACGACGTATCCCGTGCCCTTGCCGTTCGGAGTGTGGCGGTGGCTCGTCTCACCCGAGCGGGACCTGCTCCTGCCCGCCTCCGGAGGCCTGCCCCACGGCGTCCTGCGCGACGACTTCGATCCGCCCGCCCCGCATCCGCTGCACCTCTTCCGGGCGGACGGGCGCGTGCTCGGGCACACGCTGGCCCGGCTGCCGGACGTCCGCAGCCCGTGGCTGCGCACGATCTTCGACGCCCTCATGAGGGCCGAGTACGCGGGCCTCTTCTAGGGCCTGGACGCGCGCCGCCGGACGCATCGCCTCAGGGCGGCGACGGTCGCGTCCGCCCCTCACGCAACCGGCTCCCCGGTCAGCCCGGGACGAAGACCACGGGCGTGCCCGGGCGGGCCTGGGCCGCGAGCGCCAGGGCGGGGGGTGGGACGACCCCGATGACCGGGTAGCCGCCGGTCACCGGGTGGTCGGCCAGGAAGACGACCGGGAGCCCGTCCGGCGGGACCTGGACCGCCCCCAGGACCATGCCCTCGCTCGGGAGTTCGCCCTCGCGCACGCGCGTCAGGCGCGGCCCGCCCTCCGTCCGCAGTCCGATCCGGTTGCTCGCCGGGGCCACCCGGTAGCGCGCGCCGAACAACGCCCCCGCCCGGAACCAGTCGTCCCGCGGCCCCGGCCGCACCGGCAGCACCAGCTCCGCGGGCGGCGCGGGCGTCCGTACGACGTCCGCACCCGCCACCGGAGCGGCCGGCGCCGGTCCGACCGGCAGCCGCACCCCGGCGGCGAGCGGGGCGGGGCCCAGCCCCGAGAGCAGGTCCGTGGACCGGCTGCCGAGCACGGCCGGCACCGCCAGCCCGCCGCGCACCGCCACGTACGTCCGCAGGCCCGCCACCGCCCGGCCCACCTCCAGCACCGCGCCCGCGGGCACCCGTACCGGTGCGCCCCAGGGGGCCGGCCGGCCCGCGACGAGCACCGGGCACGGGGCGCCCGTCACCGCGACGGTGACCGGGGCGTCGGCGCGCAGCGCGACGCCGTCCACGGTGGTCTCCAGGCCGGCCGCCCCGTCGGGGTTGCCGAGCAGCCGGTTCGCCAGCGTGAGCGCCGGGAGGTCCAGCGCGCCCGAGTGCGGCACGCCGACGTGCGCGTACCCGGGGCGGCCCAGGTCCTGCACGGTGGTCAGCGCCCCCGGCCGCACGACCTCCAGCTCCACGGCCTCCGCCCCCGTCTCCGCCTCGGCCGCCACGGCCTCCGTCTCCGCCCCCTCGTCCGCCGCCATGGCCTTCGCCGCCTCCGCGTCGGCCCCCACGGGCTCCACCGCCTCTGCGTCGGCCCCCACGCCCTCCGGCCGCACCGCGCCCCCGCGCATCCGTCCGCCCCCGCGCATCCGTCCGCCCCCGCTCATCCGTCCGCCTCCGCGAACCGCACCCGCGTCCCCGGTGCGAAGAGCGCCGCCGGGTCGCGGTCCGGGTCCCACAGCACCGCGTCCGTCGTCCCGACCAGCTGCCAGCCGCCCGGCGACGAGCGCGGGTACACCCCCGCGAACTCGCCCGCCAGGGCCACCGACCCGGCCGGCACCGCCGTCCGGGGCGTGGCCCGGCGCGGCACGTGGAACCGTTCCGGCAGGCCCGTCAGGTAGCCGAACCCCGGCGCGAAGCCGCAGAACGCCACCCGGAACTCCACCGACGCCATGACCTCCGGCACCGGCGCGCCCCACAGCGCGGCCACCTCGGCCAGGTCCGGGCCGTCGTACCGCACCGGGACCACCACCTCCGGTCCCGTGGCCGGGGCCAGGTCCGGAACCTCCCAGCCCGGCAGCCGCGCGGCCAGCCCCGCCGCGTCCCGCACCCCGTCCAGCAGCACGGTCCGCGCCGCCGGCACGATCTCCCGTACGCCCCCCAGCTCGCCCGCCGCCCGCCGGCGCAGCAGCTCCGCGTGCACCGCGGCCACCTCCGCCGCCGAGTCCACCTCGACCAGCAGCGCTTCCCGGCCCACCGGCAGCACGCGCATGCGCACGCTCACGCGAAGGCCCCGATCCTGATCCCGGCCCCCTCCAGGGCCGCCCGGACCCGGGCCGCGAGCTCCGCGGCCCCCGGCGTGTCCCCGTGCAGGCACAGCGACCGCCCCGCGCGCGCGCCCGCGAGGGCCAGCGCCTGGGCGATCACCGCGGCCGGCTCGTGCAGCACCGCGCCCGGCTCCGAACGGGGCACCAGCGTGCCCTCCGCCGTGTACGCGCGGTCCGCGAAGCACTCCGGGACCGCGCGCATCCCCGCCTCCCCGGCCGCCCGCAGCAGCCGCGAACCGGGCAGTCCGAGCACCGGCAGCCCGGTACCGGCCGCCAGCCGCACCCCCTCGACCACGGCCGCCGCCTGCTCGACGTCGTGCACGGTCCGGTTGTACAGGGCGCCGTGCGGCTTGACGTACGCCACAGCGGCCCCGGCCGCCCGCGCGAACACCTCCAGCGCGCCGATCTGGTACGCCACCTCGTCCGCCAGCTCGCGCGCGGGCACCTCCATCGCCCGGCGCCCGAAACCGGCCAGGTCCCGGTACGACACCTGGGCGCCGATCCGCACCCCGCGGGCCACCGCCAGCTCGCACACCCGCCGCATCGTCGAGGGGTCCCCGGCGTGGAAACCGCAGGCCACGTTGGCGCTGCTGACCACCGAGAGCAGCGCCTCGTCGTCGGTCAGGGTCCAGCGCCCGAAGCCCTCGCCGAGGTCCGCGTTGAGGTCGATCACCGACGTGTCCGGCGCCGCCGCGTCCGGTGCGATCATGGAAGCCATGCCGTGAGCGTAGGACAGGCCCCCGCCCCGCATCCCCGCACCCGGGGAGGATCGGGTCGAACCACGCCGTTTGGGTCGTTGTCGGGGGGAGCGCCTACTCTTTCCGTCGTGACTCTCCCCGCCCCGGTGAAGACCCTTCCGTCCCCGGCACCGGGCCCGGCCGCCGACGAGGGCCTGGCCCGGCGGCTGCGCGCGCTCGCCTGCACCGCCCCCCTGCACGACCTCGACGCGCGCAAGGCCAACCTGGCCGGCGAGTACACGGTCTACGCCATGGCGGAGGTCGCCCTCGCGGCGATCGACCTGGTCACGCTCAACATGGACTTCGACACCGGCGCCGACCACGAGCAGATAGTGGCCAGGCTGCTGCCCCGGGTCGCCGCCCAGGCCCCGCGGCGCCCCGCCGCCGAGCACGAGCGCGTGGCGCGCTGGGTCCTGGAGAACCTGATCAACGTCGGCAGCGTGGACCGCGGCTTCCGCGCCGTCTACGGCACCTTCGGCCCCGACGGGGTCTACGTGCGCCGCGACTACGACTTCAAGCTCCTCGAAGAGGTCCCCGGCTACGGCGGCACGGTGTACCTGCGCACCACCGACGAGGCCGTCAACGTGCTGGTCGGCGCCCTCGACACGGACGTCACCAGCGCCCAGATCGCCGCCGAGGTCAAGCTTGAGGTGCTGATCAGCCGCGGCCGGCTCGCGGACGCCCAGCTCGCCGCCGAGCAGGCCCGCTACCGGACGGTCCAGTACGCCGAGACGCTGCGCAAGACCCTCGACGCGACCCGGCGCAACGTCCGCGCCGTGGACTGGCTGCAGTCCGTACCGGACATGATCGCCGAGGCGCTGGAGCACGTGGCGGACCGCTACCGGCACGAGAACGCGATCCTCACCAACATCCGCAAGGCCCGCGACGAGGCCGAGGACCCCGAGCACAAGCGGCGCGCCGCCGAACTGGTCGACATCGTCAAGGACTGCATCCGCCGCCACACGCAGCTGCAGTCCCGCCTCCTGGAGGCCGGCCCGCTGTTCCGCGCCGAGCAGGACCGGCAGGCCTTCGCCGCCCCGGCCCCGACCGCAGGCATCGACCTGTACGGCCAGCTCGTCGCCCCCACCCTGCCGCTGCCGCTCGCACAGGCCACCCGGGTCACCGACGCGTTCTTCGCCCGCGGGACCGGCCTGCGCACGCCCGTGTCCGTACGGGTCGCGGACCTGGTCGAGATACTGCTCACGCCCCCGCTGGAGCGCGAGCACCTCGGCGCCGAGATGCCCGAGCCGGACCTGATCGCCACCCCGGACGACAGCCGCTTCAGCGAGGAGCAGCTGGCCGCGGCCATGGAGCTGCTGGACCTGCCGCACGACGCGCCGCGGCGGCTGTCCGGCCTGCTGGCCGAGGCCCGCCGCACCGACCCCGACCTGCCGTACCTGGTGGCCCTGCTCGCCGTGCACGCGGCCAGCCCGGCGGTGGGCACGGCCTACCGGCAGGGCGAGGAGCGGCTGCTGTTCGCCGTCGACGACGGGACGGAGCTGGACGACCCCGAGTTCGGCGGCGCCGACCTGATCGTGGGCACGGCCCTCCTGGACGCGGCGGGGATGGCCGCCGACCGGACGGAGGCCGCGTGACCGCCGCACCCGTCGTTCCGGCACCCGCCGCACCCGCCGCACCCGTCGTCCCGGCACCCGCCCCACCCGGCCGCCCCCGCCCCACCGGCAGCCACCACCACACCCACAGCACCCTCAGCACCCACACCACCCGCGTCACCCGCCCCACCCGCACCCCCGGCACTGCCCGCACCGCCAAGGAGTCCCGCCCGTGAGCGACCACCACGCCGAGTACCCCGCGTGGAGCGAGCCCGAGCCGTCGCAGGCGCCGGCCGCGTCCTCTGCCGGGACCCCTGCGGTGACCCCCGCCGACGCCGCCGACGCGGCCCGCCTCGTGGCCTTCGGACTCCAGCCCAAGCTCCTGCCCGCCCGCGACGCCGAATACGCCGAGCTGCTGCGCCGCTACCGCGAGGACCCGGCCTTCGCGCGCCTCGCCGACGCCGTCGCCACCGGCCTCGGCCTGGTCGTGCTGGAGGTCTCCCCGCGCGCGGGCATGGCCGTGGCCGCCGGCGAGGACTCCGTCTTCGCCGTCCGCATGGGCGACTACGCCCGCCGCACCGCCGCCGACGGCGGCGACCGCTTCCTGCACGGCCTGGCCCACCTGGCCGTGGCCGCCCTGGCCTTCCCCCGGCCCGAGGACCTCGCCGACGACGGCTACATCGGCCGGGTCACGGTCAACGGCGTGGACGGCTTCGTCCGCCAGGCCTGCCGCCGCCTGGAGGAGCGCGCCGAGGAACTGGGCGAGAACACCGACCCCGCCACCGGCGCCCCCGGCCTGGAGGCCGCCTGGCGCGTCTACGCCCGCCGCAGCGCGACCGGCGCCACCAAGGACGCCCGCCGCCTGGCCGGCTCCACCACCGGCATCGTCGGCAAGGCCGTGGCCTTCCTGACCGACTCCGGCTTCCTGCAGCGCACCGGCGACGACGCGGGCGGCACCTACCGCACCACCCCCCGCTACCAGCTCCAGGTCCGCGACATGGCCGGCAGCGCCGCACTGGCCGAGCTGATCGAACTGGGCGTGGTCCCGGTCACCGACGGCACCGCCACCCTGCTGCCGCCGCCCGAGGGCGACGACCTGGAGCTGGCCGCCGACGCCGGACTGCCGTTCCACGCCTGACGCCGAGCCGCTCCCGTACGCCCCGACCGGGCCGTACGCGGCCCGGGGCCGCTCCGTACGACCGTACGCACCCGGCCCCGCCGGGGCCCCGACCGCCACCACCGCACCAGACACCACGAGAGTCCGCCGCCATGTACGAGCTGTCCCGGATCCGCCTCTACTCCATCGGGCCCGCCGGCGCGCGCTACGCCGACACCGTGCTCGACCTGCGCGGAGTCGGCGAGCCGGTGCCGAACCCGGCCCCCACCCAGGCGGAGTTCTTCGAGGACGAGCCGACCGGCCCGCCGCGCCGCCCGGCGCCCGCGGGCGTCCTCTTCCTGGAGAACGGCGGCGGCAAGTCCGTCCTCCTCAAGCTGATCTTCTCGGTCATGCTGCCCGGCCACCGCAACACCCTCGGCGGCGCCAGCTCCGGCGTGCTCCGCAAGTTCCTGCTCGCCGACGACTGCGGGCACGTCGCGCTGGAGTGGCAGCACACCCAGACCGGCGAGTGCGTGGTCGTCGGCAAGGTCAGCGAGTGGCGCGGCCGCCAGGTCTCCAACGACCCCCGCAAGTTCGCCGAGGCCTGGTACTCCTTCCGCCCCGGCCCCGGCCTGAGCCTGGACAACCTCCCCGTCGCCGAGTCCACCGCCGTGCGCCCGCCCGTCGAGGGCGCCTCCGGCGCCCAGGGCCGCCGCCGCACGATGAAGGGCTTCCGCGACGCGATCACCGAGGCGGGCAAGGCGTACCCGCACCTCGACGTGTACTGGGAGGAGATCCACGACCGCTGGAACGAGCACCTCGGCGAGCTCGGCCTGGACCCCGAGCTCTTCCGCTACCAGCGCGAGATGAACGCGGACGAGGGCGAGGCCGCCGGCCTCTTCGCGGTCAAGAAGGACTCCGACTTCACCGACCTGCTGCTGCGCGCCGTCACCGACACCCGCGACACCGACGGCCTCGCCGACCTGGTGCACGGCTTCGGCAACAAGCTGGGCCGGCGCGCCGAGCTCATGGCGGAGCGGGACTTCACCGCCGGCTCCCTCGACCTGCTCACCCGCATCGCCGAGGCAGCCGAGAAGCGCGGCCGCACCCGCGACGTGCACGCCGGTGCCGAGCGCCGCACCCGCACCCTCGCCCGCCGGCTGTCCGCCCGCGCCGCCGAGGAGCGCGGCCGGGCCGCCGAGCTCGCCCAGGCCGTCACCGCCGCCGCCCACCAGGTCACCGAGGCCGAGTCCGCCCGGGGCCGCAGCTCGCTGGTCGCCGCCGAGCTCGCCTACCGGCACGCCTCGCTGGCCCTCGGCGTGGCCGAGAAGGCCGCCGCCGCCCAGCGCCGCGAACTCGCCGACGCCCGCACCCTGTACGCCGCCTGGCAGGCCGCCGAGGCCGTCCTGCGCCACCGCGCGGCCGCCGACCGCTCCGCCCGCGTCTCCGCCGCGATCCAGGAGGCCGAGCGGGACGCCGCCCCGGCCCTGGCCGCCCGCGCCACCGCCGCCGCCGACCTCGTACGGGCCCTCCACGCCGCCGCCGAGGCAGGCGAGCGGGTCGCCAACGAGGAGGAGGAGCGCTCCGCCGGCCTCCAGGCCGCCGGCGAGGCCGCCCACCGCGACGCCACCGCCGCCGCGACCGCCGCCCAGAAGGCCCGCAGCGAATCCGAGCACCTGCGCCAGCGGCTCGCCGAGGTCGAGCAGGAGACCGCCGAGGCCGTCCGCGCCGGCTGGCTCGACGACTCCGCCCCCGACGCCGACCCGGCCCGCGCCGCACTGGCCGCCAGCGACGCCGAGAAGACCGCGGTCGCCGCCTGGGACGCGGCCCGCGAGGCCGCCCGGAGCGCCACCGACGCCGCCCGCGAGGCCACCGCAGCCGAGTCCCGCGCCGAGCTGGCCGCCGCCCGCGCCGCCGACGCAGCGGACGGCGCCGAGGCCGCGTACGAGGCCGAGCGCCGGGCCGCCGCCTCGATCGGCGAGGACCCCCGCCTGGCGGCCCTGCTGGGCCTGCCGGGGGCCGCCGCCCGCCCCGCCGTCCCCGGCCCCCGCGCCGCCCAGGACGCGCCCGCGGACCCCGGCGGGGAACCCCGCGGTCTGAGCGCCGAGGACCTCGACCGCAGTGCCGACGACCTCCAGCACCTCCTCGACACCGGCGTCCAGGCCGCCGAGCGCCAGCTCTTCGACCTGCGCACGGCCGCCGCCGACGACGCCCGCATCCTCGGCGCCCTCGGCGACGGCGGCCTGCTCCCGCCCGGCCCCGACGTACTGGCCACCGTCGAGTACCTCGGCGAGCACGGCATCCCGGCCCTGCCCGGCTGGCGCTACCTCGCCCAGTCCGTCGACCCGGCCGACCACGCCGCCGTGCTCGCGGCCCGCCCCGAGCTCGTCGACGGCGTCGTCATCACCGACCCCGACAGCCACGCCCGCGCCCGCGAGGTGCTCGCCGCCGCCGCCCTGCTGCCCCGCTCGGCCGTCGCCGTCGGTACGGCGGCGGCTCTGCTCGCGCCGGTACCGCCCGCCGACACGACGGACACGGGCGTGTTCCTCGTACCGCCGAACCCGGCCATGCACGACGAGTTCGCCGCCGACGAGGAGCGCCAGGCGCTGCGCGCCCGCGCCACCGAGCGCGACGCGGAGATCCGCGAGCTCGCCGCCCGGCTGGCCGGCGACCGGGCCCTGGCGGCCCGCCTCGGCTCCTGGCGCACCGGCTGCCCGCCCGGCCGTCTCGCCGACCTGGCCGCGGCCGCCACCACCGCCCGTGCGGCCGCCGAGGAGGCCGCCGCCCGTCTCGCCGAGACCCGCACCGCCCGCGCCGAGGCCGACGAGGTCGCCGCCGACGCCGTCCGGGTGCGCGACGAGCGCCAGGACGTCGCCCAGCGCGCCCGCCGGGCCGCCGACGCCCTGGCCGGCCTCGCCTACCGGCTGCGCGAGCGGGCCGGCTGGCAGGCCAGGGTCCGCGAGCTCGCCGACGAGGCCGCCGAGTCCGAGGCCCGCGCCGAGGCCTGCCTGGACCGGGCCCGGGCCGCCGACGAGGACCGCCGCGCCGCCCAGCGCGCCGCCGACGACGCGCGCCGCACCTCCCGCGCCCTGCGCGCCGAACGCGCCGAGATCGCCGGTGCCCCCGACCCGCTGCCCGAGGGCGAGGCCCCGCGCGCCGCGCTGCCCGCCCTCCGCGAGGCCTACCGGGCCGCCTCCCAGGTCTACGAGAAGGTCGGCGTCGGCGCCGACCTGCGCGCCGAGCAGGCCCGTGCCGAGAGCGACGAGAGCGCCGCCCTCGCCGAGCTCGACCGGCTCACCAACAAGGTCCGGACCCGCGCCGCCCAGCTCCTGGAGGGCACCGACGGCGCCGACGGCCCGTCCCGCCAGGCCGCCGCGGCCCGGGCCGAGCAGCTCGTCCAGATGCTGGAGTCGCGCACCTCGGCCGCCAGCGAGCAGCTGGGCCGGCTGCGCGGCGAGGCCGAACGGCTCGCCCCGGCCGACGGAGAGTGCCACACCGAGCTGGCCGAGGACCGGATCCCGGCCGACGTCGAGCAGGCCCAGGCCATGCTGCGGGCCGCCAGCGCCCAGCTGGCCGCGCACTCCGCCGCCGTCGAGAGCGCCCGCGCCGCGCACGCCGAACTGCTGACCGCCCACCGCTCCGCCGAGGACGGCGCCGGCGGCTTCGACGAGACCGCCGCCCTCCTGCGCGACCTGCTCCGCGACCACCAGCAGGCCGACGAGGACGAGGCGGAGGGCGGCCCGTACCCGGGCAGCCTCACCGAGGCCCGCCAGTCGGCCGCCGAGGCCCGCCGCTCGCTGCGCGGCTGCACCGCCGACCTGTCGGCCGCCGAGGCCGCCGTGCGCGAGGCGAGCGACGTACTCGTGCGGCACGCCAACGCCACCCGCTACGAGCAGGTGCGCACCCCCGCCCGCCAGCAGATCCGCGAACTGCCCGTCGCCACCCTGCCCGACCACGCGGCGGCCTGGGCGGCGGCCTTCGCCCCGCGGCTGCGCGTGCTCACCGACGAATTGGAGCAGCTGGAGCGCAACCGCGACTCGATCGTCGACCGGCTGCGCGGCCTGGTGGAGTCCTCCCTGGCCACCCTGCGCTCCGCCCAGCGGCTCTCCCAGCTCCCGGAGGGCCTGGGGGAGTGGTCGGGCCAGGAGTTCCTGCGCATCCGGTTCGAGGAGCCCGACCAGGCCGCCCTCACCGAGCGGCTCGGCGAGGTCATCGACGACGCCACCCGCTCGGCGGTCAAGAAGAACGCGGCGTTCGGCGAGGGCCGGCGCGACGGCATGTCCCTGCTGCTGCGCGGTGTCCACGCCGCGCTGCAGCCGCGCGGGATCGCCGTCGAGATCCTCAAGCCGGACGCCGTGCTGCGCGCCGAGCGCGTCCCGGTCGGGCAGATGGGCGACGTGTTCTCCGGCGGCCAGCTGCTGACCGCGGCCATCGCGCTCTACTGCACGATGGCCGCCCTGCGCAGCAACGACCGGGGCCGCGACCGGCACCGGCACGCGGGCACGCTCTTCCTCGACAACCCGATCGGCCGCGCCAACGCCACGTACCTGCTGGAGCTGCAGCGGGCGGTGTCGGACGCGCTGGGCGTGCAGCTGCTCTACACCACGGGTCTGTTCGACACCACGGCGCTGGCGGAGTTCCCCCTGGTCATCAGGCTCCGCAACGACGCCGACCTCCGCGCGGGCCTGAAGTACATCAGCGTCGAGGAGCACCTGCGGCCGGGCCTGCCGCAGCAGGCGGCCGAGGGCGAGACGATCCACGGAGAGATCACGGCCACCCGCATGTTCCGCCGCACTCCGGTGCCGGCGGAGTAGCGGCCGGACGGGGGCCCGCACCCAGCGTGCCCGCGTGCCCGCATCCCCGGACGTCCGGGCACGTGAGGACGGGGGCACGCGGGGACGGGTGCGGCGGTCAGGCCTCCTTGAGCAGGCCGCCGCCCGCCCGCTCCGCGGCCTTGGCCGCCTTGCGGGCCCGGCGCCGCTCGCGCCGCGACCGGCGCGCCGAGCTGCTGGGCTCGGACAGGACGCCGTAGCGCTGGTTCCACATCTGCCGCGTCACCCACACGTCCGCGACCCCCCAGGTGGCCACGACGGTGGCCGCGATCGCGGCCATCATGACCGGGAACGCCAGCCACGAACCGGTGACGCTGAAGAGCACGGTCACGGACCCGAGGATCAGCGCCACCGATATGAGCAGGACGGCCCGGACGGCGGACTCGCGGACGGGGTCCGGCATCCTGCGCCGCGCCTTGGGCTCCTCGGCCCACAACTGCCGCACCTGCGGGGCCTCGGGGCCCGACCGGTAGCCGTAGCCGAAGTCCGCCCCCGAGACGTAGCCGTAGGCCTCGTAGCGGCCGTAGCCGTTCTCCGTCGTGTCCGCGGTGTCCTTAGTGTTCGCGGTGTCCTTCGCGTCCTTCGCGTCCGTCGCGTCCGGCGCCTGCGTCGCCGTGTCGGTGTCACTCATGGTCGTTCTCACTCTGCATGGTCGTTCAACTCCCCACCTCGCGGCTCCCCGGGCCGCTCCTGAACAGATAGACGAACGACAGCCGCTGGGGTTGCCCCGGAACCCCCCTTCTTTTCGTCGCGGAACGAATGATTCCAGCCATCCGTCCCACCTGGGGAACTGACGTCCCACCAAGTGTCATCTCACACATTTCGGTCCGCTCCTGACCGGAAGTATCCGACAACTGGTGATCTTCATCCAGGGGGGCGGCCGAAAACGTCCGGACACGCCTTCGAGTTGGTCACGGGGCAGTAGTAGGCTCACGCCGTTTATTGACGGAACACCTACCCCGGACACGGGGGTTGAGCTGGGGGAGGCCATGCGCTTTCGCGGGAGAACCATCCGCCGGAAGATCGTGGCGCTGCTGCTCGTGCCGCTCGTCTCGCTCACCGCCCTGTGGGGGTTCACCACCGTCATCACCGGCCTCGAGGCGGTCCAACTCCTCGAGGTGGGGCCCGTCATCCAGAAGGTCGGCTACCCCATCGAGGACGTCGTACGCGTCGTCCAGAAGGAGCGCCGCCAGACCCTGGTCCTGCTCGGCGACCCGCGCGCCGCGCAGTCGATCACCGAACTGGCCCGCCGCCGCACCGAGACCGACCGCATGGTCGCCAGGATCCGTCAGGACTCCCGCGACCCGGAGGTCCAGGAAGAGCTGCCCTCCGAGACCCTGGACCAACTCCACTCGATCTTCGAGGCCTTCGACGGCATCGACGCCCTGCGCCGCTCCGTCGACCGCACCGAACTCGACCCCGACCAGGCGCTCGAGCTCTACAACCGGCTCGTCGACCCCTGCTACACCTTCCTGATGAACCTCCACGGCCTCGACGACGTGGAGATGGACAAGCAGGGCCGCGCCCTGGTCGGCATCACCCGCGCCCGCGAGACCCTCTCGCGCCAGGACGCCGTGATCGCCGCCGCGCTCGCCGCCCGCCGGGTCACACGCCAGGACACCCGCACGATCTCCGACCTGATCGCCAACCGGCGGCTGCTGTACGACGTCAACCTCGTCACGCTCCCCGCCGACGAGCGCGAGCGCTTCGAGGGCTACTGGCTCAGCCCCGCCACCCGCCCGCTGCGGGACGCCGAGGAGGCCCTGATCGCGCAGGGCGCCACCAACCGCCCGCGCACGATCACGGCCGCCCACTGGGACGAGCTCGCCTCCCGCGTGCTGTCCGACCTCGCCACGATGGACACCGCCGCCGGCGACCGCTACCAGGGCCGGGTCGAGCCCCTGGCCATGGGCGTCGTCCTCAAGGCGGCCGCCGCGGGCGTCCTCGGCTTCCTCGCCCTGCTCTTCTCCGTCGTCCTGTCCGTACGCATCGGCCGCGACCTGGTCCGCGACCTGTCCCGACTGCGCAAGGAGGCGCACGAGGTCTCCGGCGTCCGGCTGCCCAGCGTCATGCGCCGGCTCGCCGCCGGCGAGCAGATCGACGTCGAGACCGAGGCCCCGCGCCTGGAGTACGAGAAGGACGAGGTCGGCCAGGTCGGCCAGGCCCTCAACACCCTCCAGCGGGCCGCCGTGGAGGCCGCCGTCAAGCAGGCCGAGATGCGCCGCGGCGTCTCGGAGGTCTTCGTCAACCTCGCCCGCCGCAACCAGGTGCTGCTGCACCGCCAGCTCACCCTGCTCGACACCATGGAGCGCCGCACCGAGGACGCCGAGGAGCTCGCCGACCTCTTCCGCCTCGACCACATGACCACCCGCATGCGCCGGCACGCCGAAGGCCTGGTGATCCTCTCCGGCGCCGCGCCCTCCCGGCAGTGGCGCAAGCCGGTCCAGCTCATGGACGTGGTCCGGGCCGCCGTCGCCGAGGTGGAGGACTACGAGCGCATCGAGGTCCGCCGACTTCCCCGGCTCGGCATCACCGGCCCGGCCGTCGCCGACCTCACCCACCTCATCGCCGAACTCCTCGAGAACGCCACGGTGTTCTCGCCCCCGCACACCGGAGTGCAGGTGCACGGCGAGCGGGTGGCCAACGGCTTCACCCTGGAGATCCACGACCGCGGCCTCGGTATGACCTCCGAGGCACTCCTCGACGCGAACCTCCGCCTCGCCGAGACCCCCGAGTTCGAGCTCTCCGACACCGACCGGCTGGGCCTGTTCGTGGTCAGCCGGCTCGCCCGCCGCCACTCGGTGCGCGTCTCCCTCCAGCCGTCCCCGTACGGCGGCACCACCGCCGTGGTGCTCATCCCGGCGGCGCTGCTGACCGAGGCACCCGACACCAACGGCGTGGGCCTGCGGCTCGAGAAGCCGGCGGAGCGCCCGGCGGTCGGCAGCGGCCGCGGCGGACACGCCGCACTGGGCCCGGCGGGCCGTCCGGGCACCTCGGGCACCGCCTCCGGACGCTCGGCCGTCCTCGACGGCCCCGTCGAGCTGGAGCCCCCGCTCAGCGTGCTGGGCCTGGACGGGGCCGCGTCCCTGGACGGCATCCCCGGCATCGACGACGCGCCCTCGCGCGGCGGCCTGCTCGGCGCGCCCCGCGCCTCCTCGGGCGCCCCCGCGGCCCGTCCCGCCCGGCCCGCCACCGGTCCGGTCCGGCTGGAGAGCGCCCGCGAGGACGCCGATCGCGCCGACGGCCCCCGCCTGGAGCCCGCCCGCACGGACGGGAGCCGCGCGGAGGGTGCCAGGTCGGAGACGCCCCGCGGGGAGGGTGGCCGCCCGGCCCCCGGCGCCCCGCTGCCGCTGCCGCGCCGTCGGCGCACGCCGACGCTGGTGGCCGTGCGCGAGGACGCCGCGGAGGCCACGACCGGGACCGGCGCGACTCCGGGCCGGGGTGGGGAGCCGGCTGCGGGCAGGGAGCCGGCTGCTGGTGGCGAGCCGGCCCGCGGCGGGGATCCGGCTGCCGGCCGGCGTACGGACCGCGCCCCGGCGGCCGGCGGGTACTCCGGCCCGGGCTTCGGTGCGCTCTCCGGTCCGGCGGACCGTACGGATGCGGCGCCCGCACCGGCACCCGCGCCCGCGCCCGCGCCCGCACCCGCGCTGGTGGGCCCCGGAGGCCTGCCCCGCCGGGTCCGCCAGGCCAACCTCGCCCCCCAGCTCAAGGACGGTCCCGCCCCGGCCGAGCGGAAGCCCGACCCGGTGGCCGACCGCGACGCCGAAGAGGTGCGCAGCCGCATGTCCGCCCTCCAGCGGGGCTGGCAGGCCGGCCGCCGGCACTCTCCCCAGCCCCCGGGCCCGCGGCCCGAGCGCGGCGCAGAACACGCAGAACCCGACAGCAACACACGCAGCACATCGGAGGGGGACGGTCGATGACCGCACCGCAGACCGCAGCGCACACCGCCGCGAGCCGGGGATCCGGCCAGCTCAACTGGCTCCTCGACGAGCTGGTCGACAAGGTCGGCAGCATCCGCAAGGCGGTGGTCCTCTCCGGTGACGGACTGCCCACCGGGACCTCCCGGGACCTGACCCGCGAGGACAGCGAGCACCTGGCCGCCGTGGCCTCGGGCTTCCACAGCCTCGCCAAGGGCGTCGGCCGCCACTTCGAGGCCGGCTCCGTCCGCCAGACCGTCGTCGAGCTCGAGGACGCCTTCCTGTTCGTCACCGCCGCCGGCGACGGCAGCTGCCTGGCCGTCCTGTCGGACGCCGACTCGGACGTCGGCCAGGTCGCGTACGAGATGACCCTGATGGTCAAGCGCGTGGGTGCCCACCTGGCGACCGCGCCGCGCGGCGGAGCACCAGCCGGAGGGTGAGGCGGACGGCATGACCGATCCAGGCCGCCACTGGTTCGACGACGAGGCGGGCCCCGTCGTCCGCCCGTACGCCATGACCCGGGGCCGCACGCGCGGCGTCAACCAGCACAGGCTCGACCTGATCGCCCTCGTGGTGGCGGAATCCGCCGCCGAGGACCCGGTCTGGGAGCAGACCCTGTCGCCGGAGCACGCCGACATCCTCGCGCTCTGCCGGTCCAGGGCCCAGTCGGTCGCCGAACTGGCGGCCGAACTCGACCTGCCCGTCGGGGTGATCAGGGTGCTCATCGGCGACCTCGTCGAGGACGAGCTGGTCCACGTGAGCCGTCCGGTGCCGCCGGCGGAACTGCCCGACGAATCCATTCTCCGAGAGGTGATCGATGGCCTTCGGGCGCTCTAGCCGCACCGCCGACGGCCCGGCCCGACGGCCGGGCCCCGCGGCGGTCGAGCCGCTGACCCTGAAGATCCTGGTCGCCGGCGGCTTCGGCGTCGGCAAGACCACCCTGGTGGGAGCCGTCAGCGAGATCCGCCCGCTGCGCACCGAGGAGGACCTCTCGGAGGCCGGGCGCCCGGTCGACGACACCCACGGCGTGGAGGGCAAGTCCACCACCACCGTGGCCATGGACTTCGGGCGGATCACGCTGCGCGAGGACCTGGTGCTCTACCTCTTCGGCACCCCGGGCCAGGACCGCTTCTGGTTCCTGTGGGACGAGCTCGCGCAGGGCGCGCTGGGTGCGGTGGTGCTGGCGGACACCCGGCGGCTCGAGGACTGCTTCGCCGCCGTGGACTACTTCGAGCGGCGCGGGATCGCGTTCCTGGTGGCGGTGAACTGCTTCGACGGGGCCGCGCGGCACGCGGCGCAGACCGTCCGGGAGGCGCTGGACCTCGACCCCGAGGTGCCGGTGGTGCTGTGCGACGCGCGCGAGCGGTCCTCGGCCAAGGAGGTGCTGGCGGGGGTCGTGGAGCACGCCCTGGCGCTGGCGCGGAACCGGCGGGAGCCGGCTCCTGCGTGAGGTTGGGACGACTCGCGCCTGAGGCGAAACGTAGGTGAAGGCCGCGGCCCGTACCCCCGCCGACTGGGGTACGGGCCGCGAGCGGTTCCTGGAGTGTTCTCCTGCTGCGAGGGGGCGTCAAGCGTCCGCGCGGGGTGGGGTTTTCCCGTCCCTCGGGTGGGTGAGGGTGCGGGTGCGGGTGTCGCGGGTGTCGCGGGTGTCGCGGGTGTCGCGGGTGGGCGAGGGTGCGGGTGCGGGTGATGTGATCCCTGACTGTTGGACCCGTTGGACCCGTTGGACCCGTGGGCCTGGTGGTGGGGCAAGGGCGGCGGGGTCGGCGGGATTGTGTGAGGCCGACGGTGTCGGGGTGGGCTCGCTTCGGGGGTGGGTCCCGTGGTGTGTGGGTCCCCTCGGCGCTTGACAGGGGCGGCCTGCAGGCCCTGCGGCAGGCCCACCCCTGGGGCA
>NZ_JOGB01000017.1 GCF_000719335.1 Streptomyces sp. NRRL S-87 | reverse complement strand
GGCTTCGCCCTGGCCTGCGGCCACCCTCGGCCCGGGCCTGCCTCCGAGCCAGCCTGCCACCCCTGTCAAGCGCCTCCCCCACACACCACGGGACCCACCCGGCAACGCCAAGGATGTGGTGACCTGGGTGACGGACGCCGCGGTGACGGTGGTAGGGGCGGACACACGCCTCGGGGACGGTGGTGGAGGCGGACATACACGTGGCCGGGGGTGGGAGCGGACGCACACCGCGGGACTCACCGGCACCGCCAAGGATGGGGGTGACGTGGGTGGCGGCGGCGAAGCTCAAGACTCGCGCAAATCGATGGACCGTGCACGCATCTGCTTCCTAGGGTCGCGTCATGCCCGACATATCGCTGAGCGTGATCGTGTTGTTGTGCCTGGCTTCCGCGGGAGCCGGCTGGGTCGATGCCGTCGTCGGCGGGGGCGGGTTGATCCAGTTGCCCGCGCTGATGGTGGGGCTGCCCGGGAACCTGGCGCCGACCTACGCCCTGGCCACCAACAAGGCCGTCAGCGTCGTCGGGACGACGGGGGCGGCGATCACGTACGTGCGGAAGGCGCCGGTCGACGTCCGGCTCGCCGTGCGCATCGGGGGTGCGGCGCTGCTCGGGTCGGCGGCCGGGGCGCTGCTCGCGGGTGGGATCAGCAAGGACGTGCTGAGACCCGCGGTGATGGTGGTGCTCGTGCTGGTCGCCGGGTTCGTGATCTTCAAGCCGGCCTTCGGGACCGCCCCGGCGAGCGGGCCGGTGACGCGGCGGCGGATCCTGCTGGCGATCCTGCTCGCGGGCTGCGGGATCGGGTTCTACGACGGGCTGTTCGGGCCGGGTACCGGGACGTTCCTGGTGCTCGCGCTGACCGCCCTGCTGCACCTCGACCTCGTGACCGCCTCCGCGACCACGAAGATCGTCAACGTCTGCACCAACCTCGGCGCCCTGGCGATGTTCTCGTACCAGGGTGTGGTGCTGTGGAAGCTGGCCGCCCTCATGGCGGTGTTCAACCTGGGCGGCGGGATGCTGGGGGCGCGGATGGCCCTCAAGAAGGGCAGCGGGTTCGTGCGGGTCGTGCTGCTGACGGTGGTGTGCGTCCTGGTGGTCAAGCTGGGGCACGACCAGTGGGTCGCATGGCAGCCGGCGGAGGTCGCCGGGGGTGTGCCGGGGCGCTGACGCGGCCGTCGGTGCGTCAGTACGTGCCCGTCAGCCGGGCGAAGACCACCACGTTCCCGCGGTAGCCGGTGCGCGGGGAGAAGCCGCCGCCGCAGGTGATCACGCGCAGCTCGGCGCGCGGGACCGGCCCGTACACGCGCGCGTCCGGGAAGGCGGAGGCGTCGTACACCTCGACGGCGTAGACCGTGAACACCGCGGTACGCCCGTCCCGGCGCGGCACCTCGACCGCCGCGCCGCGGCGCAGTGCGCCCAGGTCGTAGAAGACCGACCGCCCGCGCGCGTCGTCCACGTGGCCGGCCACGATCGCGGCGCCCGCCGCCCCGGGCGCCGTCCCGTCCCGGTACCAGCCGGCCAGGTCGCGGCGCTCCGGCGGGGGTACTTCGAGGCGGCCGTCGGGCCGCAGCCCTAGCCCGGTCAGCGCGGCGTCCACCCGGATGGCCGGGATCCGGATGCGCAGCGGCGGGGAGGCGGGCAGCGGGGCGACGGTCCGGCCGTATGCCGCCGCGGCCGGGTCGGAGCCGCGGGCCTCGGCGGGCGCGGGCTGGGGCGGGGACACGGTCTCGGCGGAGCCGCTGCTGATCAGCCAGAGCCCGGTGCACGCGGCGATGGCGAGGAGCCCGCCGCGGCGCGCGGTGCGTGGATCGCGGTGCATGGGGCCTACCCCCTCGGTGAGGCCTCGATGAGGTGGGCGGGTTGGGCCGCCGCCCGGCCCCCGCGGCGGGGACGCGCACGGGAGCGGGGCGGCGGGGGACGGTGCCGGGGGAGCGGTCCGTGGGGCCGCGGGCCGGGCCGGGGGCGGGGCGGTCCCTGTCCTGGGGCAGGGACGGCCGTGCCGGGTCCGGCCGGGCCGCGCGGGTCCGGTGCCGCTCCGCCGCGTCAGGTCCGCGTGCCGCTCGCCCGGCGACGCAGGACCCAGGCACCGCCGACGGCGGCCGCGGCCAGAAGGGCCGCGCCTGCCGCGATCTTGGCGGGGTCGGTCTCCGTGGTGGTGCCCCCGCCGACACCGGTCTCGACGTGGCCGTGCGGGAGGCGGCCGCCGCCCTCGTCACGGCCCTGGCCTTGGTCGTGACCGCCCTGGCCCTGGTCGCGTCCCTGGCCCTGGTCGTGGCCCTGGCCTTGGTCGTGGCCCTGGTTGTGGCCCTGCCCTTGGTTGTGGCCCTGCGGGTCGCGGCTGGCCGCCGTGACGACCAGGTCGCCGGTGGCGAACTTGCCGTTCGTGCAGGTGGCTCCGATGGGGTAGGTGCCCGGCGGGGTGTCGCGGCCGACCTTGAACTGGCCGACCACGTCCTCCTTGTGCGTGGTCGCGGCCAGCCGGAACCGGCCGCCGCCGACCGTGGTGGCGTCCCCGTCCGCCGTCCCGCCCGGGCCGCAGGCCGTGGTGTTGACGGTGACGGTCGCGCCGGGCTCGGCGGACCGGGGGCTGATCTCCAGATCGGCGAACTCCCCCGCGGCCGCGGCGCCGGCGGGGCCGAGCAGGGCGAAGGCGATGAGGGTGCCGGTGATGAGGCGGGGGCTGCGCATGTCGCTCCTCGGGGCCGCGGTGGGTCACCTCCGAGGAAAGGACGGCCGGAGCGTCCGTGCCCGCCGAGCCGGGCCGACCGTGTCGCGTGACCTCGGCGTGTCGCGCGCCCCTCGCCGCATACCTGCACGTCAGAGGCTTCCCGACGTCCCGTTCCGCCAACCCGGGGAGGCCCGCCCCAACCGGGTGACGGCGACCGGTGCGCCCCGCCCGGGCGGGTGACGGAGCGTCGGGCGGCCCCCCCGGCGGTGGGCCGGGGGCCGCGGAGTCGTCGAGGCAGCCGCGGTCCGGGAGCCGGATCCTCGTGCCGGGCGCGGGGGCGGATCCCGGTGCCGGGTCCGGGTGGGCGACCGCGACAATCGAGGGGCACCGGCTTCCGCGCGCCCGCGGACTCCGCGGACGCGCCACTGCCGCACCACAACCGAGGGAGGCACCCCGTGACACCGGTCGAACGGCCCATCCTGACCGTGCTCACCACCGTCGATTCGGCGGAGGTCGCACAGGAACTGGCCCGGGGCGCGGTCGGGGCGCGCCTCGCCGCCTGCGCCCAGATCGGCGCGCCGGTGACCTCCGTCTACCAGTGGGAGGGCGAGGTGCAGACCGCCCAGGAGTGGCAGGTCGTGTTCAAGACGACCGAGGACGCGTACCCGGCGCTGGAGGCGCACCTGCTGGCCGCGCACCCGTACGACACCCCCGAGGTCATCGCCACCCCCGTGGTGCGGGCCGCGGCCGGCTACCGGGCCTGGGCGGCGGCGGAGGTCCGGGGCGAGTGACCGGAACGGAGCTGCCCTTCTTCGTCTACGGGACGCTGCGCCCGGGCGAGTACAACCACGACCGCTACCTGGCCGGCCGCACCGCCGCCGAGGTGCCGGCCCGGCTGCCGGGCGCCGTCCTGTACGAGGGTCCGGGCTGGCCGTACGCCGTCGAGGCGGCGGCCGACGACCCGGCGGGGCCGGTGGTGGTGGGCGCGCTGATCACGCCCGCGGCGGGGCTGTACGGCGAGCTGCTCGACGTACTGGACCGGCTGGAGGACTACTACGGGCCGGGCCGTCCGCAGAACGTGTACGACCGGCTGCCCCGGCCGGCGGTGCGCGCCGACGGCACGACGGCACAGGCGTGGGTGTACCTCGCCGCGGAGCCGCTCGCCCGGCGGCTGCGGGCCTCCGGGCGGCTGATAGCCAGCGGGGACTGGCTGGACCGCTAGCTCTATTGACCACGAGCGTTGTTGACACGGCTGCTCGGGCGCCGGTCGCCCGCGTGCCGGCTGCTCGCCCGCCGGCTGCTCGCGCGCCGGTCGCTGAGGCACCGGTCGCTCAGGCGGCGGCGTCCGCCGTCTCGGCGCCCGTCGACGGCGTGGTGTCCCGCCCCGCCGCGTCCACCGTCTCCACCCGCACCGCGCACACCTTGAACTCCGGCATCCGCGACACCGGGTCGAGCGCGGGGTTCGTCAAGGTGTTGGCGCGCCCCTCGCCGGGCCAGTGGAAGGGCATGAACACCGTGTCCGCCCGGATCGTGTCCGTGATCCGGGCCGGTGCCACCGCCCGCCCGCGCCGCGAGACCACCGCGAGCGGCTGCCCCTCCACGGCGCCCAGCGACTCGGCGAGCCGCGGGTGCACTTCCACGAACGGCCCGGGCGCGGCCGCGTTGAGCTCGTCGACCCGACGGGTCTGGGCCCCGGACTGGTACTGCGCGACCACCCGCCCCGTGGTGAGCAGCAGCGGGTACGCGGCGTCCGCCTCCTCCCCGGCCGCCCGGTGCTCGACGGGCACGAACCGGGCCCGGCCGTCCTCGGTGGCGAACCGGTCCAGGAACAGCCGGGGCGTCCCCGGGTGCCCGGGGGTCGGGCAGGGCCAGAACACCCCGTCCTCGCGGGCGATGCGCCCGTAGTCGATGCCCGCGTAGTCGGCCGGGCCGCCCGCCGAGGCGCGGCCCAGCTCGGCGAAGACCTCCGCCGGGTCGGTGGGGAACTTCTTCTCCAGGTCCGGGTGGCCCTGTCCCGGCCCGAGCCGGGCGGCGAGGCCGTGCAGCACGTCCAGGTCGCTGCGCACCCCCGGCGGGGGCGTCAGCGCCCGGCGGCGCAGCAGCACCCTGCCCTCCAGGTTGGTGGTGGTGCCGGTCTCCTCCGCCCACTGGGTCACCGGGAGCACCACGTCCGCCATGGCCGCGGTCTCGGAGAGGACGACGTCGGCGACCGCGAGGAAGTCCAGGGCGCGCAGCCGCTCCTCGACGTGGCCGGCCCGCGGGGCGGAGACGACCGGGTTGGAGCCCATCAGCAGCAGGGCGCGCGGCCCGGTGTCCGTACCGAGGGCGTCGAGGAGCTCGTACGCGCTGCGGCCCGGCCCGGGCAGGGTGTCCGGGTCCACCCCCCACACCTCGGCGACGTGCGCGCGGGCGGCGGGGTCGGTGAGCTTGCGGTAGCCGGGCAGCTGGTCGGCCTTCTGGCCGTGCTCGCGGCCGCCCTGGCCGTTGCCCTGGCCGGTGAGGCAGCCGTATCCGGACAGCGGGCGGCCGGCCCGGCCGGTGGCCAGGCACAGGTTGATCCACGCCCCCACCGTGTCGGTGCCCTTGGACTGCTGCTCGGGGCCGCGGGCGGTGAGCACCATGGCCGACTCGGGCGCGCAGAACATCCGTACCGCCTCGCGGAGCTTGGGCACGGGGATCCCGGTGACGCGCTCGACGTGCTCGGGCCAGTGGGCCATGGCGGCGGCGCGGGCGGCCGGCCAGCCGGTGGTGCGCCCGGCGATGAACTCCTCGTCCGTGCGCCCCTCCGCGACGACCAGGTGCAGCAGGCCGAGGGCCAGCGCCAGGTCGGTGCCGGGGCGCGGGGCGAGGTGCAGGTCGGCCTGTTCGGCGGTCCGGGTGCGACGGGGGTCGACGACGATCAGGGTGCCGCCGTTCTCCTTGAGTTCGGTGAGGTAGCGCAGGGCCGGGGGCATGGTCTCGGCGAGGTTGGAGCCCACGAGGATCACGCAGCCGGTCCTGGGGACGTCGGCGAGCGGGAACGGCAGGCCGCGGTCGAGGCCGAAGGCCCGCTGGTGGGCGGCGGCCGCCGAGGACATGCAGAAGCGGCCGTTGTAGTCGATCTGGCTCGTGCCGAGCGCGACCCGGGCGAACTTGCCCAGCGCGTACGCCTTCTCGTTCGTCAGCCCGCCGCCGCCGAACACCGCGACGGCGTCCGCGCCGTGGGCGCGGCGGTTCCGGTCCAGGCCCTCGGCGACGGTGTCGAGGGCCTCCTCCCAGGTGGCCGGTTCGAGCCTGCCCGTGGCGTGGGATCGGATCAGGGGCTCGGTGAGGCGGACCCGGGAGGAGAGCAGGGCGGGTGCGGTGCGGCCCTTGCCGCACAGCGCCCCGCGGTTGACGGGGAAGTCGGCCCGCTCCTCGACGGCGAGCGGGCTCTCGCCCCGGCCGGGGGCCAGGTTCATGCCGCACTGCAGGGCGCAGTACGGGCAGTGGGTCGGGGTCGCCGTCGCGGGGTGCATGCCGTCCAGCCTGCGGCGGGGCTGTTACGCCTGGTCGCGGCCCCGGGTTACGCCCCGGGTACGCCGACCTCCCAGCCCGGGGGCGGGCACGGTGAGGCTCTCGGGGGCGGCGCCTACTCTCCACCGCTACCGGCGATACGGCTGATCGTCATATCCCGTCAGGGGCGGGACGTCCGCCGGCCCGGAACCGGCTCAGGAATGCGCGAGGATCGTGGTGACGCCCTGCTCCTTCGGCCCCAGGAAGTGCGGGTCCGGCCGCAGCACGGCGTCCACCGCCGCCTTGCCCGCCGCGAAGACCTCGCGGACGCCGCCGTAGTACCAGGTGGCGTCGTGCACGTCGTCGACCCCGACGCCGTACGCGTCGATGCCGGCCGCCTCGCACAGCGCCACCGCGCGGTGGATGTGGAAGCCCTGCGTGACCAGGACCGCCCGCCGGACGTCGAAGATCCGGCGGGCCCGGGCGCAGGAGTCCCAGGTGTCGAAGCCGGCGTAGTCGCTGACGATCCGGTGGTCCGGTACGCCCTGCCGGGCCAGGTACGCGCGCATCGCGTTCGGCTCGTCGTACTCGACACGGCTGTTGTCCCCCGTGACCAGCACGGCCTTCACCTTGCCGGTCCGGTACAGCTCCGCGGCCGCCTCCAGCCGGCGGGCCAGGTACGGGGTGGGGCGGCCCTTCCACAGGCCCGCGCCGAAGACCACCGCCACGTCCGAGGGCGGCGCGTCGGCCGTGTCGCGCAGCCGCCCGGCGGACGCCGCGTGCGTCCACGTCGCGGGCAGCAGCGCCACCACGCACAGCGCCATCAGGAGCTGTACGGCCCGCCGCCGCCCCCGCTGGGTCATCCGCCGCCACGTGCGCATGCCGTCCCCTTCCCCCGCCGCCGTGCTCGTCGTGGCCGCGTCCGCCGCCGCCGTGACCGTTCGAACGCAAGATCAGACGCGCGGAGCCGGTCCGGAGGTTCCCCCTCCGCCCCTGACGTGCGGGTGACGCCCCGGGGTGAGCGGCTGGAAAACAGCCGTCACCGCCGCGCAACGGCCCGGCAACGTACGCCCGTCAGGATCGGTCCATGACGGAGCCGGTGCACCCTCCCGAGACCCTGCCCCTCCCCGACGTCCTCCCCCGCGTCCTTCCTCAGACGCTTGCCCGCGCCCTTCCCGACGCCTCCCGCGGTGCCCTTCCCGGCGCCCTCCCCGCCCCGCCACCCCCCTCCCCGCCCCTCGGCACCGCGGCCGACCTGTTCGGCACCATCACCGCGCAGCTCGGCACCCGGCTCAGCGGCCTGCGTCCGCCGAGGGCCCGGCCTTCCGGAGCACGCCCATGCCCACCCTCGTCCTCGTGGCCCACGGCAGCCGGGACCCGCGCGCCCGCCGCACCGCCGAAGCCCTCCTCCGACGCGTCCGCGAGCTGCGCCCCCGCCTCGACGCCCGCCTCGCCCACCTCGAGCTGAGCGAGCCGCTGCTCGACCCCGTCCTCGCCGGGCTGCCGGCCGGCGGCGCGGCCGTGCTCGTACCGCTGCTGCTCGGGCGCGGCTACCACGTCACGCACGACCTGCCGCGGGCCGCGGTCGCCGCCGCCCACCTGCAGGTGCACACCGCCGACCCGCTCGGCCCGCACCCGCTGCTCGTCGAGGCCCTGTACGACCGGCTCGACGAGGCCGGCTGGACCCCGGGCACGGCCGTCGTGCTGGCGGCGGCCGGCTCCCTCGACCACCGCTCCACCGCCGACACCCGCCGTACCGCCGCCGCGCTCGCCGAGCGGCTCGGCGGGGTCCCGGTGGTCCCCGCGTACGCCTCCGCCGCCGCCCCCACCGTGCCCGAGGCGGCCCGCGCCCTCGCCGCGCGCGGGCACCACCGGGCCGCCGTGGCCTCGTACTTCACCGCTCCCGGCCGGTTCGCCGCGCAGAGCGCGGCGGACGCACCGGGGATCGCCGCCGAGCCGCTGGGCGACCACCCGGCGCTGGCCCGGCTCGTCCTGCACCGCTACGACCAGGCCCTGGCGCGCCCCTGCCCGACCCCCCGGCCGGAACTCGCCACCGCCTGACCGCACACCGGCGCCGGCCCTCGCCCCGGCCCCTGCACCGCCCCACCTTCGCCCGACCCGCCCTTCCGCCGGTCGCCCCCGTGCCGGTCCCGCCCCGCCCGCCGCGGCCCACCCGTCCCGGACAGAACTCGGATTGTCGGTCCGCCTGATCCCGGATTGTCGGTCTGTCCGGTTAACGTCGAGGCATGGAAGGCACCGCGCACGACACGTACGACCCCTCCGCCACCGAACGCTGGGCGGCCGAGCCCGACAAGCGCCCCGGCCGCACCGCCTTCCAACGCGACCGGGCGCGCGTGCTGCACTCGGCCGCGCTGCGCCGACTCGCCGGGAAGACCCAGGTCGTCACCCCCGGGAGCAGCTCCCAGGACTGGGACGCCAGCCCCCGCACCCGCCTGACCCACTCCCTCGAGTGCGCCCAGGTCGGCCGCGAGCTCGGCGCCGCCCTCGGCTGCGATCCCGACCTGGTCGAGACCGCCTGCCTCGCCCACGACATGGGCCACCCGCCGTTCGGCCACAACGGCGAGGAGGTGCTCAACGACTTCGCCGCCGACTGCGGCGGGTTCGAGGGCAACGCCCAGTCCCTGCGCCTGCTCGCCCGCCTCGAACCCAAGCGCTTCGTGGCCGACCCGGCCGGCGGCGCCCCCGTCAGCGTCGGCCTCAACCTCACCCGGGCCGCCCTGGACGCCGCCACCAAGTACCCCTGGCCGCGCGGCCGGCACCCCACCGACCCCCACTCGGTCAAGTTCGGCGTCTACGACGACGACCTGCCCGTCTTCGCGTGGCTGCGCCGGGGCGCCCCCGCCGAGCGCAAGTGCTTCGAGGCCCAGGTCATGGACTGGTCCGACGACGTGGCGTACTCCGTCCACGACTTCGAGGACGGCCTGCACGCCGGCCACCTCGACCCCAACCTCCTGTTCGCCGAGCCCGAGCGCCGGGACATCTTCGCCGTCGCCGTCGGCCGGTACGTGCCCGCCGGCACCGACCCCGAGGAGCTGCGCGAGGCCCTCGACCGCCTGATGGAGGAGGACTGGTGGCCGCACGGGTACGACGGCTCCGCCGTGGCCCAGGCCCGCCTGAAGGACGCCACCAGCCAGCTCATCGGCCGGTTCTGCCTGGCCGCAGAGACGGCCACCCGCGAGGCGTACGGGCCCGACCGGCTGACCCGGTACGCGGCCGAGCTCGTGGTCCCGCGCGCCACCCGCAACGAATGCGCCGTCCTCAAGGCCGTGGCCGACCTCTACGTGATGCGGCGCGCCGCGCAGGAGCGGCTGCGCGCCGAGCAGCGCGTCCTGCTGGCCGAGCTCGCCGGGGCGCTGCTGGCCCGGGCACCCGAGGGCCTCGACCCGCAGTTCCGCGCCCTGTTCGACGCGGCCCCCGACGACCGGGCCCGCAAGCGCGCGGTGATCGACCAGATCGCGTCGCTCACCGACGCCTCCGCCCTGTCGCTGCACGCCCGGCTCACGATGCGCCGCGGGGCGGGCGGCCGGGCCGTCTGAAACCGTGCCGACCGGGCAGGAGCGGAGGGGAACGCCCGGACCCGCCCACCCGCCGGACGAAAGTGGCCGAAAAGCCCCCGGCGTGCGGGCGGTCGGCGCATCCTGCCGGGTGGGCTGATCGGGCCACTCCCTCTTCCCGAGCCCGGCTCGGTGCGGGAGGCTCGCAGGAGGCCGCACATGGCGCAGAGGTAATGAGGAGGCATCAGGTGGTCGACGCACACCGGACGTTCGTCATCGTCGGCGGAGGGCTGGCCGGGGCCAAGGCGGCCGAGACTCTCAGGTCCGAGGGCTTCACCGGGCGCGTGATCCTCATCTGCGACGAGCGCGACCATCCCTACGAACGGCCACCGCTGTCCAAGGGCTTCCTCACCGGCAAGGAGGAGCGCGACAGCGTCTTCGTCCACGAGCCCGCCTGGTACGCGCAGGCCGACGTCGAGCTGCACCTCGGCCAGCCGGCCGTCCACATCGACCGGGCCGGCAAGGCCGTCCGGCTCGGCGACGGCACGGTCGTCCACTACGACAAGCTGCTGCTGGCCACCGGCGCCGAACCGCGCCGCCTCGACATCCCCGGCACCGACCTGGCCGGCGTCCACCACCTGCGCCGCCTCGCGCACGCCGAGCGGCTGCGCCGGGTGCTGACGGGCCTCGGCCGCGAGAACGGCCACCTGGTGATCGCCGGTGCGGGCTGGATCGGCCTGGAGGTGGCCGCGGCCGCCCGCGGGTACGGCGCCGAGGTCACCGTCATCGAGCCCCAGCCCACCCCGCTGTACGCCGTCCTCGGCCCCGAGCTGGGCCAGGTCTTCGCCGACCTGCACGCCGAGCACGGCGTGCGGTTCCGGTTCGGCGCGCAGCTCGCGGAGATCGTCGGCCAGGACGGCATGGTGCTGGCCGCCCGGACCGCCGACGGCGACGAGCACCCGGCGCACGCCGTCCTGGCCGCCATCGGCGCCGTCCCGCGCACCGCCCTCGCCGAGGCGGCCGGCCTCGCCCTCGCCGAGCGCGGCCACGGCGGCGGCATCGCGGTCGACGCGGGCCTGCGCACCTCCGACCCCGACATCCACGCGGCCGGCGACGTGGCGGCCGCCCACCACCCGCTGCTCGGGCACCCGCTGCGCGTGGAGCACTGGGCCAACGCCCTCAACGGCGGCCCGGCCGCCGCCCGCGCGATGCTCGGGCAGGACGTCTCGTACGACCGGGTGCCGTACTTCTTCTCCGACCAGTACGACATGGGCATGGAGTACTCCGGGTACGCCCCGCCCGGCTCCTACGACGAGGTGCTGATCCGCGGCGACGCGGCCAAGCGCGAGTTCGTCGCCTTCTGGCTCGCCGGGGGCCGGGTGATCGCGGGCCTGAACATGAACGTGTGGGACGTCGTCGAGCCGATCCAGACCCTGATCAGGACCGGCGCCCGGCCCGACCGCACCGCCCTGGCCGACCCGTCCGTACCGCTGACCTCGCTGGTCCCGCCGACCGAGGGCTAGGCGAGCGCTCGGGAGGACGGCAGAGGCCCGCGGAAGGCCCGGCTGTCCGGCCGGCCGGAGAGCGCCTTCCACCCCTGCACCGGCGGTTCGTCGCCCCCGGCGTCACCGGCGCCCCCGGCGCCCCCGGCGCCCCCGGCGCCCCCGGCGCCCCCGGCGCCCCCGGCGCCCCCGGCGTCACCGCGTCGCGTAGGCCGTCCCGTCCGGATCCGTCCCCGCCCGCGCCGGGAAGGATCCGGACGGGTGCCACCGCTGCGGGGATCGTCCGACCCCGGCCGTAGACTTCACGCGTGGCAGGCAGGATCAACGACGACGACGTGAAGGCGGTCCGGGACGCGGTCCCGATCGACGCCGTGGTGTCCGAGTACCTCCAGCTGCGCAACGCCGGCGGCGGCAACCTCAAGGGCCTGTGCCCCTTCCACGACGAGAAGTCCCCCTCCTTCCAGGTCAGCCCGAGCAAGGGCCTCTACCACTGCTTCGGCTGCCAGGCGGGTGGCGACACCCTCGACTTCGTCATGAAGATCGACCACCTCTCCTTCGCGGAGGCGGTCGAGCGGCTCGCCGGCCTCGCCGGCATCACCCTGCGCTACGAGGAGGGCGGCTACACCCCCGGCCAGAGCGGGCGCGGCGAGCGCATCCGGCTGGTCGAGGCGCACAAGGCCGCCGCCCAGTACTACGTCGAGCAGCTGGAGAGCCCCGAGGCGGAGATCGCCCGCCGCTTCCTCGCCGAGCGCGGCTTCGACCAGGCCGCGGCGGCCCACTTCGGCGTCGGCTACAGCCCGGCCGGCTGGGACCACCTCACCCGCTTCCTGCGCGGCCGCGGCTTCTCCGACAAGGAGGTGCTGCTCTCCGGACTGGCCCAGGACAGCCGCAGCGGCAAGCCCATCGACCGCTTCCGCGGCCGCCTGATGTGGCCCATCCGCGACATCAGCGGCGAGGTCGTCGGCTTCGGCGCGCGCAAGCTGCGCGAGGACGACAACGGCCCGAAGTACCTCAACACCCCCGAAACGGCGATCTACAAGAAGTCCCAGGTGCTGTACGGCATCGACCTGGCCAAGAAGGAGATCGCCAAGACCTCCCGGGCCGTGGTCGTCGAGGGCTACACCGACGTCATGGCCTGCCACCTGGCCGGGGTGACCACCGCGATCGCCACCTGCGGCACCGCCTTCGGCGGCGAGCACATCAAGATCCTCCGCCGCCTCCTGATGGACAACGCGAGCGCCGAGGTGGTCTTCACCTTCGACGGCGACGCGGCCGGCCAGAAGGCCGCCCTGCGGGCCTTCGAGGACGACCAGAAGTTCGCCGCCGAGACCTCCATCGCCATCACCCCGGGCGGCATGGACCCGTGCGAGCTGCGCCTCGCCGAGGGCGACACGGCCGTCAGCGCCCTCGTGGAGTCCCGTACCCCGCTCTTCGAGTTCGCCCTCCGGCACATCGTGCAGCGGCACAACCTGGAGACTCCGGCCGGCCGGGCCGCGGCCCTGGACGAGGCCGCCCCGGTCGTCGCGAACATCAAGAACATCGCCATCCAGCACGAGTCCGCGGTCCAGCTCGCCGGCATGCTCGGCATCCTCGACACCCAGTTCGTGGTCAAGCGGGTCGCCCAGCTGGCCCGCTGGGCGCGCGAGCGCGGCACGAAGCCGCAGTCCGCCCCGCGGAACGCGCAGGCCGCGTACGAGAACGTGCCCGCGCCGGCCGTACGCACCCCGGGACCCGCGCTGAACCTGCGCAACCCGGTCCACCTGACCGAGCGCGAACTGCTCAAACTCGCCCTCCAGCGGCCGGAGCTGGTCTCGCCGACCTTCGACGCGTACGGGGTCGACGAGTTCACGGCCCCGCCCTACGCGACCGTCCGCCAGGCCATCTCCGACGCGGGCGGCGCCGCCCAGGGCGGGGACGACTACCTCGCGAAGGTCCGCGACGCCGCGCCCGACGACACCGTCCGCGCCCTGGTCACCGAGCTGGCCGTGGAGGCCATCCGCGCCAAGACCGTGGACGAGACCTACGCGGGCATCCAGCTCGTCCAGGTCCGGCTGCGCGCGGTCGACCGCCGCATCCACGAGGTCCAGGGCTCGATGGCCCGCATGGGCGGCCACGCCCCGCCGGACCGGATCGCGGCGGTGGAGCAGGAGCTGTGGGTCCTCCAGCAGTACCGCCAGTCCCTGCGCAACAACGGCGCCGCGGCGCTCTGAAGGGCCCCTCCGCGGCCGGACATGCGTGCGATCTGCTTCGCCCACTCCGGCGGGGGGTAACCATCCGGTCACGCACCGGACTCAAAAAGTGCTCGCACGCCCCTCGTGGCGGTGATGTGTCGTACCCCACACTGAGTCGCGGTGCCTGAGGATTCGGAGCCGTGGAGGTCGCCCCCGTGCAGACCCAGACCCTGAGTGAAGCCGTGTCCCCGCAGAGCCGGGCCGAGGAGCACCACGAAGCGGGTCCCGGGACGCCGGGCGACGAGCCCGGCGCAGCGGTGTACGACGAGGCGGGCGAGCCGGACGGACCCGGCGGTGCCGAGGAGCCGGGCGGGCCCGACGGGCCGGCCGGAAGCGGGGCTCTCGACGGACCCGACGCACCCTACGGCGAGGCCGCCCTCCCCGTGCAGCGCGCCAGTGGCGGCGGTGACGGCAGCGGGCCCGGCTCGGACCTGTTCCGCCAGTACCTGCGCGAAATAGGCCGGATACCCCTGCTCACCGCCGAGGAGGAGGTGGAGCTCGCGCGCCGCGTCGAGGCGGGCCTGTTCGCCGAGGAGAAGCTCGGCAGCACCCCCGACCTCGACAGCCAGCTCGCCCACGACCTCGACCGGCTGGTCGTCATGGGCCGGATGGCCAAGCGCCGCCTCATCGAGGCCAACCTGCGGCTGGTGGTCTCCGTCGCCAAACGGTACGTGGGCCGCGGCCTGACCATGCTCGACCTGGTCCAGGAGGGCAACCTGGGCCTGATCCGGGCCGTGGAGAAGTTCGACTACGCCCGCGGCTTCAAGTTCTCCACCTACGCCACCTGGTGGATCCGGCAGGCCATGTCCCGCGCCCTCGCCGACCAGGCCCGCACCATACGCGTCCCCGTCCACGTCGTGGAGCTGATCAACCGCGTCATCCGCGTGCAGCGCCGGATGCTCCAGGAGCGCGGCTACGAGCCCACCGCCGAGGAGGTCGCCGGCCACCTGGAACTGCCTCCCGAGCGGGTCAGCGAGGTGCTCCGGCTCGCCCAGGAACCGGTGTCCCTGCACGCGCCCGTCGGCGAGGAGGACGACGTCGCCCTCGGCGACCTCATCGAGGACGGGGACGCCGCCTCGCCCGTGGAGTCCGCCGCCTTCTTCCTGCTGCGCGAGCACCTGGAGGCGGTGCTGTCCACCCTCGGCGAGCGCGAGCGCAAGGTCGTCCAACTGCGGTACGGGTTGATGGACGGGCGGCCGCGCACCCTGGAGGAGATCGGCCGCATCTTCGGCGTGACGCGCGAGCGGATCCGCCAGATCGAGTCCAAGACCCTCAACAAGCTCCGCGACCACGCCTTCGCCGACCAGCTGCGCGGCTACCTCGACTGACGGGACACGACCACCCGAACAGGGCCACCGCGAAGGCGACCACCCGAACACGGCCACCGCGAAGGCGACCACCCGAACACGGCCACCGCGAAGGCGACCGCCCGAAGGCGGCCACGGCCACCGGGACACGACCGACGGAACGCGAAGGGCCGCGGCACCGGCCTCCCTCCCGGGGAGTCCGCGCCGCGGCCCTCCTGCCTGCCGCCCGGCTCAGTCGACCTCGGCGACCGCCTGCGCGAACTGGGCCGCGTACAGGCGCGCGTACGCGCCGTCCGCCGCCAGCAGCTCCTCGTGCGTGCCCTGCTCCACGATCGCGCCGCTCTCCATCACCAGGATCACGTCCGCGTCGCGGATCGTGGACAGCCGGTGCGCGATCACGAACGAGGTCCGGCCGGCCGCCAGCCGCGCCATGGCTTTCTGGATGAGCACTTCGGTACGGGTGTCGACGGAGCTCGTCGCCTCGTCCAGCACCAGGATCACCGGGTCCGACAGGAACGCCCGGGCGATCGTGACGAGCTGCTTCTCGCCCGCGCTCACGCCCTGGCCCTCGTCGTCCAGCACCGTGTCGTAGCCGTCCGGCAGGGTCCGGATGAACCGGTCGGCGTGCGCGGCCCGCGCCGCCGCCTCGATCTCGGCCCGGGTCACCTCGCGCGCGGCGCCGTACGCGATGTTCTCCGCGATCGTGCCGCCGAACAGCCAGGTGTCCTGGAGCACCATGCCGATGCCCGAACGCAGCTCCTCGCGCGTCATCTTCGCGATGTCCACCCCGTCGAGCGCGATCCGCCCGCCGGTCACCTCGTAGAACCGCATGAGCAGGTTGACCAGCGTGGTCTTGCCGGCGCCGGTCGGACCCACGATCGCGACCGTGTTGCCCGGCTCGACGGCCAGCGACAGGTCCTCGATCAGCGGCTTGTCCGCGTCGTACCGGAACGCCACCTTCTCGAACGTGACCTGCCCGCGCAGCTCCTCGGGCCGCTCCGGCACCGCCGGCTCCGCCTCCTGCTCGGGCGCGTCCAGCAGCTCGTACACCCGCTCCGCGGAGGCCACGCCGGACTGCACCAGGTTCGCCATCGACGCCACCTGCGTCAGCGGCATCGAGAACTGGCGCGAGTACTGGATGAAGGCCTGCACGTCGCCGATCGACAGGGTGCCGGAGGCCACGCGCAGGCCGCCGACCACCGCCACCAGCACGTAGTTGATGTTCGAGATGAAGAGCATCACCGGCTGCATCAGGCCGCTGACGAACTGCGCCCTGAACGTGGCCCTGTACAGCGCCTCGTTCTGCTCGGCGAAGAGGTCCGCGGACTCCTTCTGGCGACCGAAGACCTTCACCAGCGTGTGGCCCGAGTACATCTCCTCCACGTGCGCGTTCAGCGCGCCCGTGGACTTCCACTGCGCCACGAACTGCGGCTGCGACCGCTTGCCGATCTTCGTCGCGACCACCACCGACAGCGGCACGGTCACCAGCGCGACCAGCGCCAGCAGCGGCGAGATCCAGAACATCATCACCAGCACGCCGACGATCGTCAGCAGGGAGTTCAGCAGCTGCCCCATGGTCTGCTGGAGCGTCTGCCCGATGTTGTCGATGTCGTTCGTCGCCCGGCTCAGCACCTCGCCGCGCTTCTGCTGGTCGAAGTACGACAGCGGCAGCCGCGACAGCTTCGCCTGCAGCTCCTCGCGCAGCCGGAAGACCATGCCGTTCATCACGCGGTTCGACAGCCGCGTGGCGACCAGCATCAGCAGGGCCGCCGCCGCGAACACCGCCAGCGCCAGCAGTGCGACCCGGCCCACCGCGGCGAAGTCGATGCCCTGCCCCGGGGTGAAGTCGGTGCCCGCCAGCATGTCGGCCGTGCCGCCCTGGCCCCGTGCGCGCAGGCCCTCCAGGGCCTGCTCCTTGGTGAGCCCGGCCGGCATCCTGCGGCCCACGATGCCCGCGAAGACCAGGTCGGTGGCCTGCCCGAGGATCTTCGGGCCGAGGACGCTGGCCGCGACGCTGCCCACGACCGCGGCGACCATGCCCCACAGCCGGGGCCGGTCCGCGGCCAGCTGCCCCAGCAGCCGCTTCCCGGACCCCTTGAAGTCCATGGACCGCTGGGTCGGTCCCATCATCATCCGTCCGCCGGGCCCGCTCATGCGGCTTCCGCCTCCGTCAGCTGGGAGAGGACGATCTCCCGGTAGGTCTCGTTGTCCGCCATCAGCTCGTGGTGGCGGCCGACGCCCACGACCCGGCCCTCGTCCAGGACCACGATCCGGTCGGCGTCGCGGATGGTCGACACGCGCTGGGCGACGATGACGACCGTCGCGTCCTCGGTCTCCCGGGACAGCGCCGAGCGCAGCGCCGCGTCGGTCGCGTAGTCCAGGGCCGAGAACGAGTCGTCGAACAGGTAGATCTCGGGGCGCTGGACGAGCGTGCGGGCGATCGCCAGGCGCTGGCGCTGGCCGCCGGAGACGTTCGTGCCGCCCTGGGTGATCGGCGCGTTCAGGCCGCCCTCCAGCGCGGAGACGAACTCCTTCGCCTGGGCCACCTCCAGAGCCCGCCACAGGTCCTCGTCGGTCGCGTCGGGGCGCCCGTACCTCAGGTTCGTCGCCACGGTCCCGGAGAACAGGTACGGCTTCTGCGGCACCAGGCCGACCGTGCGGGCCAGCAGCGCCTCGTCGATGCGGCGCACGTCCGCCCCGTTGACCAGCACCTCGCCGCCGGTCACGTCGAACAGCCGGGGCACGAGCCCGAGCAGGGTCGACTTGCCGCTGCCCGTGGAGCCGATGACGGCGGTGGTCTCGCCCGGGCGGGCCACCAGGTCCACGCCGTGGAGTACGGGCGCCTCGGCGCCGGGGTAGCGGAAGTCGGTGCCGCGCAGCTCCAGCGAGCCGCGGCCGGCCAGCTCGCGCACCGGCGCGGCCGGCGGCGTGAGCGAGGACTCGGTGCCGAGCACCTCCTGGATCCGCTCGGCGCAGACCTCGGCGCGCGGCACCATCATGAACATGAAGGTGGCCATCATCACGGACATCACGATCTGCATCAGGTAGGCGAGGAACGCGGTCAGCGCACCGATCTCCATGCCACCGCTGTCGATGCGGATCGCGCCGAACCAGATGACCGCCACGCTCGAGACGTTGATGACCACGAGCACGGTCGGGAACATCAGCGCCATCAGGCGCCCGGCGGACAGCGAGACCTCGGTCAGCTCCGTGTTGGACCGGCCGAAACGCTTCTGCTCGTACGCGTCGCGGGTGAAGGCGCGGATCACGCGGTTGCCGGAGATCTGCTCGCGCAGCACCCGGTTCACGGTGTCGAGGCGGGTCTGCATCGACCGGAACAGCGGCCGCGTCTTCCAGACGATCGCCCCCACGGCCAGGCCCAGCACCGGGACCACCGCGACGAGGACCAGCGAGAGCTGCAGGTCCAGGGAGAGCGCCATGATGATGCCGCCCACGCACATGATCGGCGCGGACACCATCAGGGTGAAGGCCATCAGCGCCAGCATCTGGACCTGCTGGACGTCGTTCGTCGTCCGGGTGATCAGCGAGGGCGCCCCGAACTGGCCGAGTTCGCGCGCGGAGAAGCTCTGCACGCGCGCGAAGACGGCGGCCCGGACGTCCCGGCCCAGGGATGCCGCGGTGCGCGCGCCGAAGTACACCGCGCCGATGTTGCACACCAGCTGGACGAGGCTGATCCCCAGCATGAGGGCGCCGAAGGTCAGGATGTAGCCGGTGTCCCCGTTGACGACACCGTTGTCGATGATGTCGGCGTTGAGGGTCGGCAGGTACAGGGTCGCGCTGGTCTGCAGGAGCGTGAGCAGCACCAGCAGGGCGATGGGTTTCCGGTACGGGCCGAGGTGGGTCCGTAGAAGTCTTATGAGCACGCGCAGGCTCCGGGTCGCAAGATCGGGGGGGTCGACCCATCATCTTGCGTCACCGCATGGGGTGATCCCCACCGGTTTTCGTAAAAGCGCTTCAAAAGCCGGAGGTCGGTCGCCGATGGTCCTAGGACCCGCCGCAACCGACCTCCACCGCCACCCGCCGGCGTCCGCCGGCGTCCGCAGGCGCCCTTCCCGGGCGCCTCAGAAGGCGCCGGGGTGGACCTGCTCCCGCGTGGCGACGTACTGCTGGCGCACCGCCCGGCCGGCCGCGAGATCGTCGCCCGGCTCGAAGACCTGCGCCACGGCGCCCTGCCAGGCCGGCGGGGTGTGCGGGGCGAGCGTGCCCTGCTGGACCCCCAGGGCCCAGGCGGCCTGCCGGGCCGCGCCCAGCGCCGCGTAGTCGGCCGGCTGCGGGACGACGACCTGCGTGCCGAACAGCGCCGGGGCCGCCGCCTGCACGGCGGGCAGCTCGGCGGCCGCACCCAGCAGGAAGATCCGCCGGATCTCGGCACCGCGGCCGCGCAGCACGTCCAGCGCGTCCGCGAGCCCGCACAGCATGCCCTCGAACGCCGCCCGCGCCAGGTGCTCGGGCTTCATCGAGTCGCGGCGCAGGCCGGTGAGGGTGCCGGCGGCGTTCGGCAGCGCGGGGGTCCGCTCGCCCTCCAGGTAGGGCAGCAGCACCAGGCCGTGGGCGCCGGGGGTGGACTTCAGGGCCAGGTCGTTCAGGCCTTCGAGGTCGGTGCCGAGGAGCTCGGCGGTGCCGCGCAGGGTCCGTACCGCGTTCGACGTGTACACGACCGGAAGGTGCATGCCGGCGGCGTCGGCGAGGGAGGTGATCAGGCCGTTCGGCTCGGACAGGGCCTCGTGGTGGACCGCCATCACCGACCCGGAGGCGCCCAGGGAGACCACGGCGTCGCCCGGGCCCAGCCCGAGGCCGAGCGCGGCCGCCTGGGTCTCGCCCGTGCCGGCGGAGATCAGCAGCCCCTCGGGCGTGGTGCCCGCGGCGTCGGCCGGGCCCAGCACCTCGGGCAGCGCGGCGCCGTGGCCCAGCGCCAGCTCGACGAGGTCCGGGCGCCAGGATCCGGTTGCCGCCGACCAGTAGCCGGTGCCGGAGGCCGCGCCGCGGTCGGTGGTGCGGCGGGCGGGGCGGCCCAGCAGCTGCCAGACCAGCCAGTCGTGCGGCTGCATGAGCGCGGCGGTGCGGCGGGCGGCCTCGGGCTCGTTCTTCGCCAGCCAGCGCAGCTTCGCGACCGGCTGGGCGGACTGCGGTACGCAGCCCACCGCCTCGGCCCAGGCCTGCCGGCCGCCGAGCTCGTCGATCAGCTCGGCCGCGGCCACCTGGGCGCGCTTGCTGCCCAGCAGCGCGGGGCGCACCAGGGCGCCCTGCGCGTCGAGCGGGAGCAGGCCGTGCTGCTGGGCGGAGACGCCGATCGCCTGGACGCCCTCCAGCAGCCCGCCCCCGGCCGCCTCGCCCAGCGAGAGCAGCCAGGACTGCGGGTCGGTCTCGGTCGGCTTCGCCTCGCCCGCGGGCTGCGGATGGGCCGCGTACCCCTGGCGCAGTACGGCACCGGTGTCGGTGTCGCAGACGACGATGCGAGTGAAGGCGGAAGAGCTGTCCAGCCCGGCGACTATCCCCATGGGAACGATTCTGCCGCACATGCGGCCAGGTCACGGGACGGGCGGGCGCCGGGCGAACGGCGCGTGGCGTACGGGCGTCCCTCAGGTGTTGCTGGTGCCCCAGTCGTCCTCCGCGGAGGCGGAGCCCTTCCCGTTGCCCATGACCCGGTGCAGGCGCTCGGGCAGGTGGTCGCCCACCGCCACGAACGCCTTGCCCGCGTACTGCCGCCCGTGCTGCGCGGCCGACTCGGCGGCGTTGCGCACCGCCGGGTTCTGGGCGACCCGGTTGGCGGACTTCTTCAGCTGCTCGTAGCGCTCCCGCCCGGCGGCCGTGCCCAGGACGTAACCGATGGCCAGTCCGGCGAAGAACGTGATCCTGTAGCGCATCCCTGCCACCCTTCTGCATCGCTCTGCGTCGCGGTGCCGCGTCGCTGTCTGCCTGCTGCGTCGGTGCCTTGCCGGCCGCCTGGGGGGCCGGGAGCACCCGGGGCGATACCGATTGGCGGAGCACCCCCCTGCTTGCGCTAATGTATGTCTCGCAACGGGCGGTCGCCCCCTGGCAAGGCCGGTGGTGAGACTGTTCGGTGCAACGCAGCAATCCCCTGTAGCTCAATTGGCAGAGCAGCCGGCTGTTAACCGGCAGGTTACTGGTTCGAGTCCAGTCGGGGGAGCGCGATCCCCTGTAGCTCAATTGGCAGAGCATTCGGCTGTTAACCGGAGGGTTGCTGGTTCGAGTCCAGCCGGGGGAGCCAGACGAGAGAGGACCCCAGGTGGGTCCTCTTTCGCGTGTTCGCGGGCGTCATCGGGAACCGGGCAGCGTGCGGCGCGGTCTCCATGAACGAGCGAAGCCGATCACGCGAGGCATCCGGAGCAGGAGATCGTATGAGCGGCTATGCTGCGGCAGACGGCGCGCACAAATGTGCGCGACGCGCCGTTGGGGGCGGTAGCTCAGCCGGTTAGAGCAGCGGACTCATAATCCGTCGGCCGTGGGTTCGAGTCCCACCCGCCCCACCGCAGGGCTGGCACGCAGAAACGATGCGACCAGCCCACTCGGTGCCCCGCCCGGAGTTGACGGGCCGGGCACCTTTTTGTTTCCGGGGCACCGTGCCCGAAGGCGTGGTGTGATGGCGGTCACGGCGGTTCGCCGAAGCGCTCTGCGTCCTGGACGACCGCCGGTACCTGACGGAGTTCGTCGGCTTCCTCGCCGGGCTGGGCCGGCTCGCCGAGCTGGAGGGAACGGACGACGCCGGGCTGCGCGCGTACCTGGCACGGCGCTGACCGGCGCTGCCGCGGCCGCAGGCGCGGGGGTGGTGCACCTGCGGCTTCGGCGGGGCAGCTCTGGGGCCGGGCCGGGTCGGGGCGTCAGACGGACTCGGTGGCGTCCGCCAGGTGGTGGAGGACGTCCGAGAGGTTCTCGCGGCGGGCGAAGATCGCGCGTTGGCGATGCGCGCCCGAGCCGTCGCGGAACAGGGCTGTCAGGGTGGCCGACGTGTGCTCCAGGTCGCCGGCCGCCGCGAGTTCGGGGGCCAGCAGGTCCAGCAGGGTCTCGGCGAGGGTGGCCGCCGGGAGCTCCGTACCGGTGAACGGGTCGATCGCGTAGCCCTCCAGGCCGTCGTGCGCGGCGCGCCAGCGGGCCAGGCGCAGCACGTCGTCGGAGACCTGCGGGGCCGGTTCGCCGGCCGCCAGGGCGTGCAGCGAGGCGGCGACCAGGGCGCGTCCGAGCGCCGCCTGGAGCACCGCCACGTCCAGCTCCGGGGACATGTCGGGCGCCCGGATCTCGAGCGTCGGCCACGTCCCCGAGGGCCGCATGTCCCAATAGACCATCTTCGTGTCGAGCGCGGCGCCGGAGGTGAGCAGCAGCTCGACCGCGTTCCGGTAGTGCGCGGTCGACGCGAAGTGCGGCGGCAGCCCGGCGGACGGCCAGGTGCCCCACGCCATCGCGCGCCAGCTGGCGTGCCCGGTGTCCCGGCCGTTCCAGAAGGGCGAGTTGGCCCCGATGGCGATGAGGGTCGGCAGCCAGGGCCGCACCCGGTTGGCCACGGCCACCGCGGTGTCCGTGTCGAGGGTGCCGACGTGCACGTGCCGCCCGCAGCCCACGAGGTTGTCGGTCAGGGCGCCGAACCGCCGGAACTGCTCGCGCTGGCGCGGTTCGTCGTCGTTCAGGTGCGGTGGCGTCCGGACCGGCAGGACGGGTGAGGGGCTGGCCAGCAGCCGGCAGCCCTGGGCCCGCGCCTCCTTGGCCAGCATGCGGCGCAGCGCGGCCAGCTCGTCGCGCAGCCGGTCGGCCGTGTCGGCCACCGGAGTCGCGATCTCCACCTGGTAGCGGGTGCCCTCCGCGTGCACCTGCGGCCGGGTGGCGACGGCCGACAGCACCTGCGGGGCGGCCGGGACGACCCGCCACGTACGAGCGTCGACCAGCAGGAACTCCTCCTCGACTCCGAGGGTGAGCAGGGGTCCCGGAACGGTGCCCCGGTCGCCGTCGTCCGGCGCGGGGGACCACGTGCGCGATGTGCCCGAAGTGCTCTTGCCAGGTTCGATCACTACGCCTCCCCGGACATACGAGTCGCCTTCATGGTGGGCCGACCCGCGGGGGCGTGGCGAACGTCCTTTCGGTCAATCGCGGGTGAACGGGCCGGGCGTGGCGGGTACTCGCCCCTGCCCGGCGCCCCCGTGGGGCGCCCGGGGCACGGGTGTCCGGCAGTGCCTGGGCAGGTGCGGCCGCGGGGCGCCGCGTGCCGCCCCGTGCCACCGTGCGCGGCCCCGTGCCGCGGCGTGCCGCCGCGTGCGCCCGCCGGTCCCGCGCGCCGCGGGGATCCGGGGGCGGGCGGTGGTATCCGGCCGTGTCCGCCAGACGAAATCCGTGGTCGGTACAACGAGAAACGATTTAGCATCCCGTGTGACCCGAACAGCCTCGCAAGCGCAGCACGAGCAACCGGACCGGGAGGGCGTGGCCCCCGGTGATCCCCCTGCCAAACGGCGGATCTTCGCGGACCTGACCCCGCTGCGGATCTCCGCCGACTACCGGCGGCTGTGGTTCGGCAGCACCATCTCCTGGCTCGGTCAGGCCATGACCGCCCTCGCGATCTCCCTCCAGGTCTACGACATCACCGGCTCCAGCTTCTCGGTGGGCCTCGTGGGGGTGTTCTCGCTCGTACCCCTCGTCCTCTTCGGCCTGTACGGCGGTGCCATCGCGGACACCGTCGACCGCCGCAAGCTCGGTCTCTACAGCTCGGTCGGCGCGTGCCTGCTGTCGGTGGCGCTGGCGGCGGCGGCCTTCGCCGGCTACCACCGGGTCTGGTTCCTGTACGCCGTCGTGGCCCTCCAGGCCGTCTGCTTCGCGCTGAACTCGCCGGCCCGCTCGGCCATGATCCCCAAGCTGCTGCCGGCCGAGCACCTGCCCGCCGCCAACGCCCTGACCTCCATGACCAACACCTCCGGCGCGATGGTCGGCCCCATGCTGGGCGGGTTCTTCGTCGGGCTGTGGGGCTACCAGGCGGCGTACCTGATCGACGTGGTCACCTTCGGCGCCGCGCTGTACGCGATGTGGCGGCTGCCGGCGATGCGTCCCGAGCGGGACGAGGGCAAGCGGGGGCGGGCCCCGGTGGTGGACGGGTTCAGGTTCCTGGCCACCACGCCGAACGTCCGCATGACGTTCTTCACCGACATGTGCGCGATGGTGCTCGCCCATCCGCGGGCGCTGTTCCCGGCGGTGGCGGGGCTGTGGTTCGGCGGCGACGCGAAGACGGTCGGCCTGCTGGTGGCGGCCCCGGCCGTGGGGGCGCTGCTGGGCGGGCTCTTCTCGGGCTGGCTCGGCCGGATCCGCCGGCACGGGCTGGCGGTACTCCTGTCCGTGGCCTCCTGGGGGACGGCGGTCGCCGTCTTCGGCCTGACCCGCAACCTGTGGCTCGGGTTGCTCTTCCTCGCCCTGGCCGGAGCCTCGGACACGGTATCGATGATCTTCCGCACGACGATGCTGCAGACAGCGACGCCGGACGACATGCGGGGGCGGCTCCAGGGCGTCTTCATCGTGGTGGTCGCGGGCGGCCCGCGGGCCGGCGACTTCCTCGCCGGTACCGTCGCCGACCTGACCTCCCCGGCCCTCGCCATCACCGGCGGCGGCCTCGCCTGCGTCGCCGCCGTAGCCCTCCTGGCCCTCCGCTGGCCCGCCTTCGCCCGCTACGACTCCCGCACCCCGACCCCGTGACCCCACCGGGCCCGGATCCGGCTCCCCTGCTCCGGATCCCTTGGGGCCGGATTCCTTGGGCCGGATCCCTTGCTCCGGGTTCCTTGATCCGCCCCGGTTCGCCCCTGTCCGGGGCCGGGCCCGTCGACCCGACCGGGCCGGTCCGGGCTCGCCTTCCCGTCGGAGGCGGCCCCTGACCGGCCCGGCCCAGGACGGATCCTTGGACGCCGCCCGGGTCGGCGCTGCTCCCGGCCGGGGTCAGCCGTCGCAGACGGCGGCGCGCCCGAGCGGGGGCGCGGGGGCAGCCCCGACCCGGGCCGACCCGGGCCGGTCGTACGGCTAGCCGCTCGTATGCCGAGACGCCCAGGCGCGCCAGGACCAGCGGGCCATCGCCCCCACCCCCAGCGCCACGAGGACGGCCCCCCAGTCGATGACGTGCGGCAGCCCGGGCCAGTACCCGAAGAACGCGAGGGTGACTACTACACCGCCGACGAAGGCCGCGATTCCTCCCGGCGCACCCGCGCGGCCGCCGCCACCGACGGTTCCTGCTCGTCCATGCCGCCCCTCACCTGGTGATGCTGTGGCACTGACTGACCCGCCGCACCCCGTTCACATGCAGGTGCGCGCAGGCCTTTCCGTAACGGGGCAAAGTCTGGGGAGCGTTGTTCCGCATCGGGTGGATCTCGCACTCGTTGTGCGTGGCGCCGCGCGAGGTGCGGTACGTCCGGTTCTCGGTGTCGGCGTACGTGAAGTCGATCCGCCAGTTGCAGAAGCCGGTGCTCAGCGCCCCCAGGAAGGCGCAGTCCACTCCTGCGTTCTGGTACGTGATCCGCTTGCCCTCGCCCCGGATGGCGTGCGTGAACATGCAGCCGGTGGGGATCTTCACCGTCGCCCCGCCCACGCTGTACTCGAAGCTCTGTACAGGCGTCGAGCCGATGGCGCCGGCGGCGGCCTGCGTGGCGCCCGCCAGCGTCAGGCCGCAGGCCGCGGCGGGGGCCGTTCCGAAGCGTAAGACGCGTCGCATGGTCATGTTCCGACCTTCCGATGAGCAGTTCCTGTCCCTTTGACGACCGGGTCGTGCCGCGGTCGGTTATCGGTGCGCAGGCAGGTCGGCCCGACCCGGTGATCCGGGGGAGGCTGTTGACCACGGGGCGCTCGTGGTGGGGCGGGATGCGCCCGGGCGGGGGGTTGCGTGGGCCGCGGGCGGGGGCTCGTCGGGGGCTCGGCCCGGGGGGCTCGGGTGGAGAGTGCAGGGGGTCGGTGTCCGAGGGGGGAAACGGATCGCGGGGGAGGGGGTGCTGTTCGCTACGATGAACGGCGGTCCGCAGTCCCCGGCCCGTCACCGTGAGCGACGGGCGGGAGACCGGCTGCGGCCTCATCGAACTTGGCCCGCCGTGGCACCGCCATCGGCGCCGAACGTACGAAATGGAGCATCCAAGGATGGCTCGACACCTGGTAACCAGCGCGCTTCCCTACATCAACGGGATCAAGCACCTGGGCAACATGGTCGGGTCCATGCTCCCGGCGGACGTGTACGCCCGGTACCTGCGCCAGACCGGCCACGACGTCCTCTACATCTGCGCGACGGACGAGCACGGCACCCCGGCCGAGCTCGCCGCCAAGGAGGCCGGCCTGTCCGTGGCCGAGTTCTGCGCGCAGGCGCACGACGCCCAGAAGGCGATCTACGACGGCTTCGAGCTGTCCTTCGACCACTTCGGCCGCAGCTCCTCGCAGCAGAACCGCGAGATCACCCAGCACTTCGCCCGCCAGCTGCACGCCAACGGGTTCATCGAGGAGCGGGCGATCCGCCAGGTCTACTCGCCGGTCGACGGCCGCTTCCTGCCGGACCGCTACGTCGAGGGCACCTGCCCCCACTGCGGCTACGACAAGGCCCGCGGCGACCAGTGCGAGAACTGCACCCGCGTGCTCGACCCGACCGACCTGATCGACCCGCGCAGCGCCATCAGCGGGTCGACCGACCTCGAGGTCCGGGAGACCAAGCACCTCTTCCTCCTGCAGTCCAAGCTGCAGCACGAGGTCGAGGAGTGGGTCTCCCGCCACGAGGACCAGTGGCCGCAGCTGTCCTCCTCCATCGCCCGCAAGTGGCTGACCGAGGGCCTGCACGACCGCGCGATCACCCGCGACCTCGACTGGGGCGTCCCGGTCCCGGCCGACACCTGGCCGGAGCTCGCCGCCGAGGGCAAGGTCTTCTACGTCTGGTTCGACGCGCCCATCGAGTACATCGGCGCGACGAAGGAGTGGGCCGACGCCGCCGCCGACGGCGAGACCCGCGACTGGAAGTCCTGGTGGTACGAGGCCGACGACGCGGTCCGCTACACCCAGTTCATGGCCAAGGACAACGTCCCGTTCCACACCGTCATGTTCCCGGCCACCGAGCTGGGCGTGCGCGAGCCGTGGAAGAAGGTCGACGTCGTCAAGGGCTTCAACTGGCTGACGTACTACGGCGGCAAGTTCTCCACCTCCCAGAAGCGCGGCGTCTTCACCGACCAGGCGCTGGAGACCCTTCCCGCCGACTACTGGCGCTACTTCCTGATCGCCAACGCCCCCGAGTCCGACGACTCGTCCTTCACGTGGGAGCACTTCACCGCCACGGTCAACAAGGACCTCGCCGACACGCTGGGCAACTTCGTCAACCGCGTGCTGTCCTTCTCCCGCAAGCGGTTCGGCGACGAGGTCCCGGCCGGCAACCCCGCCGGCGAGGCCGAGGCGCGCCTGGGCGAGGAGATCGCCCGCCTGCTCGCCGAGTACGAGGAGCACATGGACGCGCTCCAGTTCCGCAAGGCCGCGGCCGCGCTGCGCGCGCTGTGGTCGGCGGGCAACTCGTACCTGGAGGAGAAGGCCCCCTGGCTGGAGATCAAGACCGACCAGGAGGGGGCGGCCCTGACCCTGCGCACGGCGATGAACCTCATCCACCTGTACGCGGTGGTCTCCGAGCCGTTCATCCCGGCGACGGCCGCCGCCATGCGCGGTGCCTTCACGCTGGCGGACGACACCGCGAGCTGGGTCACGGCCGAGCAGGCCAAGGCCCTGGACGCGGTGCCGGCGGGCACGCCGTTCACGGTTCCGCCGGTGCTCTTCGCGAAGATCGCCGACGAGGACCTGGAGGGCTACCGCACCCGGTTCGGCGGGTCGGAGGGCTGATCCGCTCCGAGGCTTGAGGGTTTGGGGGCCTGAGGGCCGGCCGACGGCTTGAGCGCTTGAGCGCCCGTACCGCGATCAGCGGTACGGGCGCTCGGCGCGTGCGGGGCGGGACGGTGTCCGGCGGGGGATCGCGGTTCCGCGATCAGCCCCGGTCGGCCGCCGGGCGGACGATGCCGCGGGCCACGCCCAGGTCCACCAGGTCCTGCGGGCGCAGCCGGAGCTGGTCGGCGGTGGCGGGGGCCTGGTCCGCGGGGCGCTTGAGGATGGCCGCCGCCAGCTCGGGGGCGATGACGGAGAAGTAGCTGTCGGGCGTCACCCACGTGTTGTCCGGCGCCGCCAGGGCCAGCGCGCCGCCCGAGCCGCCCTCGCCCACCACGAGCGTCGTCACGGGTACGGTCGCGTCGGCGACGGCGGCGAAGGTCTCCGCGATGGCGGCCCCCGCGCCGGCCCGCTCCGCGGCGGCGTCGTTCGCGGCCCCCGGCGTGTCCACCAGGGTCAGCACCGGGACGCCGAGCCGGTCCGCGAGCCGGACCAGCCGGGCGGCGGTGCGGTAGCCGGCGGGGCGGGTGGCGGTGCCGCACTGGGCGGCGTACGCGATGGTCCGGCCCCCGCGGAGCCCGAAGCCGCAGAGCATGCCGGGGTCGGTGCCGCCGGCCCGGTCGCCGGAGAGCGGCAGGCGGAGGTCGAAGTACGCGTCCAGGTAGGCGGCCGCGCGCGGCCGGCGCGGGTCGCGGGCCCGCCGTACCGCGTCCCAGCCGGTGGGCGCGGGGTCGGCGGCGGCCAGGGCGGCCGGGGGTTCGGCGGGGGCCACGGGTGCCGGGGCGTCCGTATCCCGGCCGGCCGGCAGGGCGTCGGCGGGGGTGGGCGCCGTGTCGGGGTGTGGGGCGGATGGGGCGGGTGCGGTCTCTGTGGTTTCTGCGGTGCCTGCTGTTACTGGGGTTCCTGCGGTTCCTGCGGTTCCTGCGGTTCCTGCGGTCCCTGTGGTTCCTGCGGCGGCGGGTACGCCGGACAGCAGGTGCAGCCAGCCGCCGAGGACCTCCGGGAGCTCCGGCGCCGGCACCACCGCGTCCACGTGACCGGCCGCGAACTGACCCTCCGCCGTGTACGCGGCGGGATCGGCGTCGGCGGGGCGGACCCGGGAGCCGGCGAAGCCGACCTGGGCGCCCGGGAGGGCCAGCACCACGTCGGCACCGGCGCCGAGCGTGGCCCAGCCGCCGCCCGTGGTCGGATCGCGCAGCACGGCCAGCTGCGGCAGCCCGGCGGCCCGGGTGAGCGCCGACTGGCGTGCCACGCGCTGCAGTTGGGTCAGTGCGAGCATGCCCTCCTGCATGCGCGAGCCGCCGGTGGCGATCAGGGAGACCAGCGGGAGGCGGTGCTCGCGCGCGTACGCGTACGCCGCCTCCAGCCGGTCGCCGGTGCGTTCGCCGAGGGAACCGCCGAGGAAGCCGAACTCGAAGGAGATCAGGACGGCTTCGCGGCCACGCACGCGCGCGGTGCCGCACACGACGGACTCGGCCTCGCCGGTCCGGCGGGCGGCGCGGGCGTGCGCGTCGTCGTAGCCCTGCCAGGCGAGGGGGCCGTCGGGGCGTACGGTCCGGGCGGGAACGGGGAGTTCGGCGAAGCTGTCGGGGTCGGCGACGGCGGCGACGGCCTCGCGGGCGGTGAGGCGGGTGGGGGGTGCGGGGGCGAGGGGGTGTGCGGGTGCCGCATCGGGTCCGGCTCCGGCCGTGGCTGCGGCGGGTTCGGCTCGGGGCGCGGCTGTGGGGGTGGGCGCGGGCGTGGGTGCGGCGGTGGGTTCGGTGCGGTCGGCGGTGGCGCCGGTCAGGGCGCGCTTCATGATCTTGCCGAGGTCGTTGCGCGGGAGGGCGGCCAGGAAGCGGACCTCGCGCGGCCGCTTGTGCGGGGCCAGTCGGCGGGCGACGTGGTCGGCCAGTTCCTCGGCGGCGGGCGGCGCCTGCTCGTCGGCGGCCACGATCCACGCCACGATCCGCTCCCCGAGGTCGGGATCGGGCTCGCCGGTGACGGCGGCCTCACGCACCCCGGGGTGGTCGAGGAGCGCGTTCTCGATCTCGCCCGCGCCGATCTTGAATCCGCCGCTCTTGATCAGGTCGGTCGCCTTGCGGCCCACGATCCGCACCTGGCCGGTCGCGTCGCGGGTGGCCATGTCGCCGGTGCGGAACCAGCCGTCCGGCGTGTGAGCGTCGGCCGTGGCTCCGGGGCGGTTCAGGTACTCCGTGAACAGGTTCGCCCCGCGCACCTGGATCTCGCCGATCGTCTCGCCGTCGTACGCCGCCGGGCCCGTGATCTCGGCGCCGGACTCGTCGACCAGGCGGAGCTCCACGCCGCGCACCGGGACGCCGACCGTGCCGGGCGCGGTGGTGGTGTCGTCGGCGCGCACGCTGGTGTTCATCAGGGTCTCGGTCATGCCGTAGCGCTCGATGACGCGGCGGCCGGTGGCGGCGGCGAGCCGCTCGTGGTCGTGGAGCGGCAGCCCGGCGGATCCGGAGACCAGCAGCCGGGCGCCGGCCAGGGCCTTGGCCAGGGCCGGGTCGGCGGCCACGGCCTCCGCGAGCCGGTGGTACATCGTCGGCACGCCGAACAGCATCGTCGTACCGCCGGGCACGGCCGGCTCGCCGAGGGCGCGGGCCACCGCCTCGGCCGAGAACCGGCCCAGGTGGTGGAAGGCGCCGCCGTGGCGGAGCGGGCCGAGGGTGCCCAGGACCAGGCCGTGGACGTGGAAGAGGGGGAGCGCGTGCACGACGGTGTCGGCGGCGGTCCAGCCCCAGGCGTCGGCGAGCGCGTCGAGGGTGGCGGCGACGGCGCGGCGGGGGAGGACGGCGCCCTTCGGGGGGCCCGTCGTGCCGGAGGTGTAGATGACGAGGGCCGGGGCCTCGTCGGGGATGTCGGGGTCGGCGTGCGGGTGCGGGTGCGGGTGGGGTTCCGCGGGGGGCCGGGCGTCGGCCGTCACGTCGATGCGGGGCAGCGCGGCCAGTTCGAGCGGGAGTCGAGCGTCGCTCTCCGCGAGTACGAGCGAGGGTGTGCTGTCGGTCAGGATGTGCGCGAGTTCCTGCCGGCCGGTCTTCGGGTTCAGCGGTACGACGGGTACGCCCGCCAGGAGGCAGGCGACCGCCCCGACAGCGGTCTCGAGGGTGGGGGTGGCCCACAGGGCGACCCGTCCGGCGTCCTTGACGCGGGCCGCCAGCCCGCCTGCTGCGGCGGCGAGTTCGCGGTAGCTGAGGGTGCGGTCGCCGCTGCGCGCGGCGGTGCGGTCGGAGGGCGCTTCCAGCGCGGGGAAGAGGGTGGCCACGCGCGTACCCTACGGGCTCACGGGAGGGGCAGGGCGATCTTCACGGCGTAGAGCGCGACCAGTCCGTAGCCGGCTCGGAACGTCCAGGCGCGGGCCGTGTCCGAGATGCGCGAGCCGGCGAAGGAGCCTGCGAACACCAGGAGTTGCTGCCAGGCGAGGCTCGCGAGGCCGGCCGCGGCCACGAACACGGCGCCGGTCGTGCCGTGGGCGAGGGTGCGGCCCTGGGCGGTGGTGAGGGCGGCGAAGTACAGGGCGGTGGCGGGGTTCACGGCGGTGAGGGCGGCGAAGCGGAGGAATGTGCGGGTGGGGGTGGTGGGGGTGGTGTTGGTCGGGCGGGGTGCCGGTGCGGATGCCGGTGCCGGTGCGGGTGCGGGTGCAGGTGTTGTGCGGGTGGGGCCGCCGTCCGCCGGGTGCGGGCCGTTGCCCTGCGGGGCCGGTCCCCTCCCCGCCCTTTCACCGTTTCCCTGGGCTGCGCCCCGGACCCCCGCCGGGCGCTCCGCGCCGGCCTTCCCGGGGCTCCGCCCCGGACCCCGCGCCTCAAACGCCGGCGGGGCTGGAGTGTGGCCCCGCGCCTCAAGCGCCGGCGGGGCTGGAGTGTGGCCCGCAAGCGCCAGCGGGGCCGGAATGTGGTCTCCCGCCCGGGAAGTCGAAGGTCTCGAGCGCCACAGGCCGTGGGCGGCGAGGGTGAGGAGGATCAGGGACGCGACGAGGCGGACCCAGGCCTCGACCGGGGTCAGGGCGGTGGCGACCAGGGGGCCGAGGGCCGTGGCCAGGGCGGCGTAGCCGAGGTCGACCGTCGCGACGGCCGCCGCCGCGGCGATCGCGGGGCGTCGGGCCCGCATGCTCTCCTGGAGCAGCAGTACGCCGATGGCCCCGACCGGCATGGCCACGCCCAGGCCCGCCGCCGCACCCGATACGGCCGTCGTCAGCATTTCGCTCATGGACGGGACTCTCGCCCGCCCGCGCCCCGCACCGGCAGCGGATACCGGCCGCGACCGCGATAATCGCGGCATGGACCGGCTCGACAGGGAAATCCTCGGCATCCTGCAGCGGGATGCGCGGATCTCGTACCGCGACCTGGGTGTGCGGGTCGGGCTGAGCGCCAACGCGGCCGCCGACCGGGTGCGCCGGCTGCGTCGCGACGGGGTGATCCGGGCCTTCACGGTCCTGGTCGACCCGGCCGCGGACTCCGGCGCCGGGCTGGTGGTCTTCATCGACGTGACCCTCCGCCTCGACACCACCAACGAGGAGTTCGAGGCCGCCGTCGCCCGGCTCCCCGGCATCACCGAGGTGGTGCACGTGACCGGTGAGCACGACTACCTGGTGCGGGCGCGGGCGGCGGACCCGGCCGCCCTGGACGCCCTGTTGCGCCGCCTCAAGAGGGAGGCCGGGGTCGCGCACTCCAACACCCGCATCGCCCTGCGCGCCGCGACCCGGCCGCCCACCCAGCCGTAGGGCCGGTGCCCCTGATGCCACCTCGGCGCCCCTGAAGTCCTGATCGCCCGGACTGTCGTGTAGGTTCCGAAACGGCGCCGACGGGGGACGGCGGCGTCCTGAACTTCCGGCCCTGACCAGGCCGTTCATTCTGGGGGAACTGAAACCGACCATGCGTACGCGCATCCTCACCGCGCTCGGCACGTCCGTGGCCCTGCTCGCCACCGGCACGCTGACCGCAGCCATCGCCACCGCCACCCCGGGCCCCGCGGGCGCCGCGGGGTGGCCGCTCGAGTTCGAGCGGGTGGCCGACCTCGCCATCAAGCCCGGCGGCGCCACCTGGCTCTCGCCCGAGACGCGGCTCGGCGGCGAGAGCGACGGCACCTTCGTCTACGCCCTGAGCGGCGCACCGCTCACCGACCCGCAGGGCGGGACCACCGCACTGCCCGCCGGGCTGTCCGTGTCGCCGGACACCTTCATGGACTGCACCCGCCCGCCCCGGAGCACCGACGTCGTCGTGTGCTCGGGCAAGGGTCTGGGCTACGTCCCGTCGCCGCGGCTGGCGGCGGCCGCGGACACCGCCGACGGCGCCGCCGTCCACTACGCCGTGGTCCACGTACCGCCGGGGGGCGACGTGGACGAGGCCGTGCGGGAGGCGCGGACCGCCGGGTCGCGCCCCGCGGACACCCGCCACGCCGCCCGCACCGTCACCGTGCGCACGCCCGAGCACGGCGCGCGCAGCCGTGTCGCCCTCTCGGCGCCCCGGGTGAAGGCCGGGGCCGCGGTGAAGCACACCGTCACCCTGCACGCCGGGGACCCGGGGCGGCTGCTGGTCGACATCGGCCAGTCCGCCCTGCCCGCCACCGAGCGGCGCGCCGAGTTCCTCGAACTCCGCTACTCGGTCGGCGACACCGAGACCGACCCGGGACTGTCCTGCGAACTCCACTCGGTCCGGGGACCGGGCCTGGCGTGCGACGTGGAGCGGCCCGGCGACTACACCCTCGCCTACACCGTGACCGGCCACCGTGACCTGCAGGCCTGGCACCTGGACGCCCGGGCCGAGTACCAGGTATGGACGACCGGCGACGGCAACCCCACAGCCGTGGCCTCCTTCCGGGTGGACAGCCTCCGCAAGGTCCGCGACCGGCACCGGCCGTACGCGCGCGACCGGTCGGGCCGGCCCGTGGAGCCGGACGGCACCGGCGACCCCGAGCGCCCCGCCGTCAAGCGCCGGCGCGACGCCTCCGGCGTCCCGTGGCTGCACCCGGGCGCGGGCGCGACCCCGTTCGCGGCCCGGAAGCGCACGGTGGACTCCGGCTGGGGCGCGTACCGCTCCGTCGCCGCGCCCGGCTGCGACCGGGCCGCGGCGAAGGCGTGCACGGCGCCGGTCTGACGGTCGCGGGCCGCGGCCGGGCGACCGCCCCGGCCGCGGCTACAGCGGCGACTCCCACGTCACCGTCGTACCGCGGTCGCCGGCCGCCGTCCGGCCGTCGTCCGTGACGGTGAGCCGGACCAGGCCCTCGTCCGCCCGCGCGTCCACCTCCACCTCGATCGCGCCCACCTCCGTACGCCGGTACGCCGCGGCCAGCGCGCCGCGCAGCGCCGCCAGCAGCTCGCCCGCCACGTCCTCCGGCACCAGCGCGTCCACCGCCCCCGCGAACTGCACCGAGGGCTGGAAGCCGAGCAGCACCGCCGCACCGCCAGTCTCGCGCAGCACCCGGCCGCGGAAGGTGGCCGGGGCGTCGGTCGGCGGCTGCTGGAGGGCGAAGATCGCGGTGCGGACCTCCTGGATGGTGGAGTCCAGTTCGTCCACGGCCCGGCCCAGCTCGTCGCCGACGGTGTCCGGCACGGCGGCCGCCGCCGACCGCCGCCGCGTGGCGTCCAGCATCATCTCGGTGGCGAACAGCCGTTGGACGACCAGGTCGTGCAGGTCGCGCGCGATGCGGTCGCGGTCCTCGTACACCGCGAGCTGCTCGCGGTCGTGCTGAGCGTCCGCCAGCACCAGGGCCAGCGCTGCCTGCGAGGCGAACTGGCCTGCCAGCAGCCGGTCCACGGCGTCGTACGGGCGGCCGCCGCGGTGCCGCGGCAGCGCGAGGGTACCGATCAGCTGGCCGCCGCTCTGCAGCGGCAGCATCATGCTGGGCCCGAAGCGCTTGCGCACGTGCGTGGTCATGCGCGGGTCGGTGGCCGAGTCCTCGATGAACACCGGCTCGCCGCCGAGCAGCTGCTCCAGAACGGCACTGCCCGGTGCGATCGTCGTACCGACGAGATCGCCGGGGTCGTCGCGGGTGGAGGCCGCGACGATCTCCATGCCGCCCTCGGGGGTGGGCTGGAGGACGACGCCGGCGGCGGCGTCGGCGAGCAGCCGGGCGCGTTCGGCCACGCACATGAGCGCGTCGGCGGCCGGGCGGCCGGCCAGCAGGGTGGTGGTCACCGCGGCCGCGCCCTCGATCCAGCGCTCCCGGCGGCGCGCGGTCTCGTACAGCCGGGCGTTGCCGATCGCTATCCCGGCCTGCGAGCCCAGCACCCGCAGCAGCGCGAGGTCCTCGTCGGTGAACGGGCCGCCGCGCTTCTCGGTGAGGTAGAGGTTGCCGAAGATCTCGGTGTGGACCCGGATGGGGACGCCGAGGAAGTTCTTCATCGGCGGGTGGCCGGGCGGGAAGCCGGCCGAGCGCGGGTCCTGCGCCAGGTCGTCGAGGACCACCGGGCGGGGGTCGCTGAGGAGCGCGCCCAGCACGCCGGACCGGCCGTCGGGCAGGTACGGGATGCGGGCGCGCTCCTCGTCGGTCAGGCCGGCGGTGAACAGGTCGGTGACCCGGCTGCCGTGTTCGCGGTCGGGGTCGATGACGCCGAGGGCGCCGTAGCGGGCGTCGCACAGTTCGGTGGCGGAGTCCACGATGTGCTGGAGGGTGGCGTGCAGCTCGGGCTCGGAGCCGACGCTGAGGACCGCTTCGAGCAGCGCGGGGAGCTGGGGCACCTCCTCGGTGCCGCCGGCTTCCGCGCCGCCCGGGGCGGGGTTCACTCGGACAGCGGGTTGAGGACCATCGGGGCGATCTTCCCTTCCAGCATGGCGCCGAGACCCATCACGGCGCACACGTCGGGCCGTTCCGCGATGGCGACGGGCATCCCGGTGGCGTCCCGCAGCATCTGGTCCAGCCCCGGCAGCAGGGCGCTGCCTCCCACCATCATGATCCCCCGGTCCGTCAGGTCCGCGACCAGGTCGGGCGGGCACTCGCGCAGCACCTTGCCGATCGCGTCGAGCACGGCGGTCAGGGGGGTGTGGATGGCGTTGCGCACCGCGGCCGTGTCCACCCGGACCGAGCGGGCGAGGCCGGTGGCGACGTCGCGGCCGTGGATCTCGGTGACGGCCGGGCCGTTCGCGGTGATGCCGTTGCCGTGCAGCGCCAGCTGGAGCGGGCGCACGGCCTGGCTCGGCAGCATCAGCTCGTGCTGGTGGCGCAGGTGCTGGACGATGGCGTGGTCCACCGCGTCGCCGCCCACCGCCACCCGTTCGGCGGTGACGATCGAGCCCAGCGAGAGCACGGCGACCTGGGTGGCCGCGGCCCCGCACACCATGATCATCGTCGCGGTCGGCTGCTCGACCGGAAGTCCGCAGCCGACGGCCGCGGCGATCAGGGTGTCGACGAGCTCCACCCGCCGGGCGCCGAGTCCGACCATGGTCTCCACCGCCGCCCGCTGGGCCAGCGGGTCGGCGTCGTGCGGGGTGCAGGCCGCCGCGCGCAGCCGGGGCTTGCGGCGCAGTGCGCGCCGCAGCTTCTCGCCGAGCAGGTGGCGCAGCATGCGCTGGGCCATCTCGATGTCGACCACGGTGCCGCCGGTGACGGGGCGGACGACCCTGATGTAGTCGGGCGTGCGGCCCGTCATCCGCTCGGCGAACGAGCCGACGGCGATCAGGGCACCGGTCCGGGTGTTCACGGCGGCGACGCTGGGCTCGTCGACGACGAGGCCCTGCCCCTTCACGTAGACGCGCGTCCGGGCCGCCCCCAGATCGACGGCGACGTGGCAGCGACGCAACTGCTCAAGACTGACGGTCACGGCAGGTCCTCCCGAGTGCGCTGGCGCAAGGTGACCGGCCGAGTGTCGGTCACAATTCATACTTTCTCGGGCATTTAAGACATCCGCCATCTCTGGCTGAGCCGTCGGGGGGTGCTGCACAAGGGTGGTCTTCTGCCGTGTCGGGCCGCACCATGCCCCCACTACTCGCGCGTAACAAGGTAAGGGGGTCCCCCATGCTGACGGCCCGCCAGAAACTGGCAGCCCTCCTCGCCCCGGTCGCCGTGCTGGCCGAGCTCCTCGCGCCCGCCCCGGCGCACGCCGCTGACCAGGCCGTATCCCGAAATCCGGTGGTCTTCGTGCACGGCTACAACGCCGACCCCGGCGTCTGGGGCACGCTGCGCGGCCGCCTCAAGACCGCCGGCTACACCGACGCCGAGCTCTTCTCGTGGGGCTACGACACGCACCAGTCGGTCAACGAGGTCCTCTCCGGCCGCCTCTCCTCGTACGTCGACCAGGTCCGCCGGCAGACCGGCGCCGCCCGCGTCGACCTGGTGTCCCACTCCTTCGGGTCCCTGGTTGCGCGCTGGTACGCGAAGTTCGGCGGCGGCACGGCCACGGTCGGCCACTGGGTCTCCCTCGCCGGCCCCAACCACGGCACCTCCACGGCGTGGGCCTGCGCCCTGTGGGACCAGGCGTGCCGTGACATGACCCCGGGGTCATGGGTGGTCGGCCACCTCGCCGAGGGCGACGAGACCCCGGGCGCGGTCGCGTACGCCACCTTCTGGTCCGACTGCGACGAGGTCGTCAACCCGGACGGCAGCGTCGCGCTCACGGGCGCGACGAACGTCGCGGTCGGCTGCCTCAAGCACAACGACCTGCTGGGCGATGCGTCGGTCGCCCGCGGCGTCCAGGAGTTCCTGGCGTCCTAGGCGGTGGCCGGGAAGACGGGGCGCTGCCTGGCCGGCTAAGTGGTGTCCGGGAAGGCGGGGCGCTGCCTGGCTAGGCGGTGTCCGGGAAGGAGAGGCGCTGCAGCAGCCCCCACGTGAACTCCGCCACGCAGCGCCGCTCCGCCCCCGCCGCGTCCCGGCCGCGGAAGTCCAGCCGCCACCGCGTCGGCGCCGTCCCCTCCAGGGGGCGGACCGGCGCGAACGCCCGCGCCACCTCGTCCACGGTGCACGACCAGGGGGTGAGGTCCGCCAGGCCGTCGAGTTCCGGGCCCGCCTCGCCGGGCGCCCGTACCAGCCACTCGTTCCACACCGCCCCGTCCGGCGCGGCCAGCACCTCGAACCGCAGCGTCGGCCACAGCGGCACCGGCCACAGCAGGGCCTCGCACTCCAGGTCCCCGATCCGTCGCCGGCCGGTCGACTCCGGCGGTCCCAGCACCGACCGGTACCGCGCCAGGGCCCCGCGCGCCCGCGGCGACCGGACCATGGCCTGCCAGCGCTTGTTGGCCTCGCGCTGGTCGGCGAGCGACGCGCCGAGGGCCCGCCGCGCCTCCTCGACGAGCTCGGGCTGGAAGTCCGCCATGCGGCGGAGCAGGACGAGTTGGAACGCGGCGGGGCCGAACGGGGTCATGCCACTCATGCCGGACAGGCTGCCATCCGCACCGGACGGGCCGCCACGCCGCCGAGCGCCCGCGCCGACCCGGAGCAGGCAATTCCACACAGGATCCTTACAGGTCCGGGACTCCGATGTTGCCGCGGGCGGCATAGCCTGCGGCAGCCATGGACTACTGCAACGCCTGCCGACGACACCTCAACGGCGCACTGGCGTGCGCCGGCTGCGGGACCCCCGCCGAGCACCTCACCCCCAGCCCTGCGGACCGCGCCGCGCAGCCGCCCCCGCAGGCCCAGGCGCAGCCGTCGTCCACCGGGGTGTACGGCCCTGGACCGTCCGGCGCGTACGCGACCGGGTCCCCGGCCGGGTACGCACCCCCGCCCGCCGGGTCGGAGGCCTACGCGCCACCCGGCGGGGAAACGTTCATGCGGCCGGGCGCGGAAGCGTTCGCGCCGCCCGGTGCGGAAGCGTTCATGCGCCCGGGCACCGCCCCCGCCCACGGGACCCCGTACGCCTCCACGGCCTGGCCCGGCCCCGGGGCGGCCGCCGCCTCCGACACGGACGCCCCCCAGGTGCCCGCCGCCGCCTTCATGCGCCCCGGCGGCAGCCCGGCCGCCGACCTCTCCGCGGACGGGTCCGGTCGGGACGGATCCGGCCCGGACGGGTACGGCCGGGCCGGGTATGGCCCGGGCGGGTACGGCCGGGACGGGTACGCCCCTGACGAGTACGGCCCCGGCGCGTCCGCTCCCGCCACCGACCCGGACGCGCCGGAGCTGGGCGCGTACTCCTTCGGCGACCACCAGGCGCGCGCCGCCAGGCGCCGCAGGTCCGTCGACCGCAGGCGCCGCCGTACCGCCCTGGTGGCCGGCGCGGGCCTCCTCTGCGCGATCGCCGGCACCTTCGTCCTGGCCCGCCTGACCTCCGACGACCGCCCCGCCGCCCGCGCCTCCACGGTGGTCCAGCAGCAGGACCTGGGCGCCGACCAGCCCGTCACCGACGACACGCAGGGCGCTGCCGCCCCGTCGGCCCTGCCCAGCCGCGCGTCCGGCTCGGGAGGCGGCTCCGCCCAGGGTGCGGGCGAGGGCGAGCCGCAGGCTTCCGGCGGTCCCGCGGCCACGGGCGACCCCACCCCCGCGGACGCGGACCCCACGACGGAGGAGCCGGACCCCGGTCCCACGGACACGGTGGCCCCGGACGCCACGGCCCCCGCGCCCCGGCACACCGGCAAGAAGCCCCGCTCGACCCGCCGCCCGGCCACCCCCGGGCCGAGCGACGGACCGTCGAGCGGCGGCGGGACCGGGGGCCCCTCGCCCAGCCCGAGCCCCGACCCGTCGCCGACGGAGGACTGCTTCCTGTTCTGGTGCTTCTGACGGCGCCCCGCGGCGGTCGCCTCCGCGGCCGGTAGGCCGTCCGGACGCGACTGTCCCGGCGCGCCCGCGCGCGCACCCCCTCCGAGACCGGACCGTCCGGGCCTGCTCTGCGCAGGCCCCGGCCCGGGCACGGCTCTTCCGGTGCACGGGGCCCCGGAAGGGCGGCGGCGTCCTGCGGCTAGCCCACCATCCTCTGCAGCAGGTCCCGCAGCGTCGTGCGCTCCTCCGTCGTGAGGGCCGCCAGCGGCTCGCGCGCGAAGTCGAGGGACTCGCGGAGCAGGGTCGCCGTCCGGGCGCCCTCCTCCGTGGCGGCCGCGAGCTTGACGCGACGGTCCGCCGGGTCCGGGCGCCGCTCGACGAGGCCGCGGCCCTCGAGGCGGTCGATGATCCCGGTGACGTTCGAGGGCTCGCACTTGAGCTTCTGCGCGATGTGCCGCATCGGCATCGGATCGCGGGCGAGCAGCCCGAGGACCCGCGCCTGGGCGCCGGTCAGCTGGTGGTTCGCGGCGGCGTGCTCGTACTCGTCGTGGTAGCGGGCCACGACGGAGCCGATGAGCTCGACGACCTCGAGGGTGAGGGGGTCTGTGGAACTGGCCATGGCACCCAGCGTACCGGTTTACTTGACAACCTGAAATATCTAGGCGCATGGTTGTTTCAGACCGGAAACCATTCATCCGGAAACCATTCAGAGGATGAAATAATCATGACCGAGACCGTCGCCCTCCCCGCCGTCAGCCGCGAATGGCACCTGGTCCGCCGCCCGCAGGGCTGGCCGACCGCCGAGGACTTCGCCCTGCGCGAGGTGCCCCTCGCCGCCCCGACCGAGCCCGGCCGGATCCTGGTCCGCAACCTCCACATGTCCGTGGACCCCTACATGCGCGGCCGCATGAACGACGTGAAGTCCTACATCCCGCCGTTCCAGCTCGACCGCCCGATGGACGGCGGCGCGGTCGGCGAGGTCGTGGCCTCCACCGCCGAGGGCTTCGAGGTGGGCGACCACGTCCTGCACGGTCTGGGCTGGCGGGAGTACGCCGAGCTCGACGCCAAGGGCGCCACCAAGGTCGACGGCTCCCTCGCTCCGCTCTCGTACTACCTCGGCGTCCTCGGCATGCCGGGCCTGACGGCGTACGCGGGCCTCTTCGAGACGGCCTCCTTCAAGGAGGGCGACGCGGTCTTCGTCTCGGGCGCCGCCGGTGCCGTCGGCAGCCTCGTCGGCCAGTTCGCGCGCATCAAGGGCGCCTCCCGGGTGATCGGCTCGGCCGGCTCCGAGGACAAGGTCAAGACGCTCACCGGCAAGTACGGCTTCGACGCCGCCTTCAACTACAAGAACGGCCCGGTGGCCCCGCAGCTCAAGGAAGCCGCCCCCGACGGCATCGACGTCTACTTCGACAACGTCGGCGGCGAGCACCTGGAGGCCGCGATCGGCGCGCTGAACGTGCACGGCCGCGCCACCCTCTGCGGCGCGATCTCCCAGTACAACGACACCACCCCGGCCCCCGGCCCGCGCAACCTCGCGCTCGCGATCGTGAAGCTGCTGCGCCTGCAGGGCATGCGCGTCAGCGAGTACTTCGGACTCCAGCAGCAGTTCGTGAAGGACGTCTCCGGCTGGCTTCGCTCGGGCGAGCTGTCGTACGACGAGACGGTCGTCGAGGGCGTGGACAACGCCGTCGACGCGTTCCTGGGCATGCTGCGCGGCGAGAACACCGGAAAGATGATCGTTTCCTTCACCCGGTAGGCTCACCGCAGACCGTCGCGAATCGTGGGCGCGAGTCGCGGCGCCGACCAGAAGGATCACGGCTTCATGTCCATCCAGCAGTCCGACGTTCTCTACACCGCCGTCGCCACCGCCGAGAACGGCCGCGACGGTCGCGTCGCCACCGACGACGGCCAGCTCGACGTCGTCGTCAACCCGCCCAAGGCCCTCGGAGGCAACGGCGCCGGCACCAACCCGGAGCAGCTCTTCGCGGCCGGCTACAGCGCCTGCTTCCAGGGCGCCCTCGGCGTGGTCGCCCGCAACGAGAACGCCGACATCTCCGGCTCCACCGTCACCGCCGAGGTGGGCATCGGCAAGAACGACGACGGCTTCGGCCTGATCGTCAAGATCTCGGCCACCATCCCGAACGTGGACGAGGCCAAGGCCAAGGAGCTCATCGAGAAGGCCCACCAGGTCTGCCCGTACTCCAAGGCGACCCGCGGCAACATCACGGTCGAGCTCGCGGTCTGATCCCCGCGTCCCATCCGAGGGCCGCACCCCGTCCAGGGGGTGCGGCCCCCGGTCGTCCGCCCCTCCGGGACGCCGCCCTCGGTCGCCGGCCTGTCCCACCCCCTCGCTACCCTGGGCCCATGCGAGATCTTGTGGGGGGACTCCGGTACCTGGCGGCCGGACAGCGCTGGGTCGTCGGCCACGGCCGGTGGCTGGGCTTCGGGCTGCTGCCCGGACTGGTATCGCTCGCGGTGTACGCGGGCGCGCTGACCGGCCTCGGCTTCGGCGCCGACGACCTGGTCGCCTGGGCCACGCCGTTCGCCGACGACTGGTCCTCGCCCTGGATCGGGCTCTTCCGCGGCTTCATGACCTTCCTGGTGATCGCCCTCGGCCTGTTCCTGGCCGTGATCACCTTCACCGCGGTCACCCTGCTCATCGGGCAGCCCTTCTACGAGTCGCTCTCCGAGCAGGTCGACCGTGCCGAGGGCGGCGAGGTGCCGGAGTCCGGCCTGCCGCTGTGGCGCGAGCTGTGGATCTCGGCCCGGGACAGCCTGCGGATCCTGGCGCGGGTGGCGCTGTACGGGATCCTGCTCTTCGCCCTCGGGTTCGTACCGGTGATCGGGCAGACCGTGGTGCCGGCGATCGGCTTCTGCGTGTCGGGGTACTTCCTCACCCAGGAGTTGACCGCGGTCGCGCTCCAGCGCCGCCGCACGGGCCTCACCGAGCAGCTCGCCCTGATGCGCCGGCACCGGATGCTCGCGCTGGGCTTCGGCGTGCCGCTGGTCCTCGCGTTCCTGGTCCCGCTCGTCGCCGTGTTCCTGATGCCGGGAGCCGTCGCCGGCGCGACGCTGATGGTCCGCGACCTCACGGCCGATCCGGACGCGGACACCGGTTCCGACGCCGATTCCGACAGCGACGCCGCCGCCGGCGATGCCGGGGCCCCCGCCCCGGCCGGGCACGCGGGCCCGGCCGCCGGCTTCGGCCCGCCCCCGTCCGCCTTCGGTCCGCCGCCGGCCTCCTTCGACCCGGCCGGCCGCAAGTAGGTCTCCCCGGGGCGGTCGGCCGCTCAGCCGCGGAAGCCGTCGCCCATGGGCGGCGTGACCCGGTGCACCGCGAGGCCGTTGTCGGCGGAGCGGTAGTCCACCGCCGCGTCCCGCGCGGCGCGCTCGACCAGCAGGCCGTCCGCGTTGCGCGTGCGCCCGTTCCGTCGGCGCAGCAGGACCGCGGCGGCCGCCCCGGACACGGCCGCCAGGACTCCCCAGAACACGATCATCTCCGTCATGCCATCCCCCTCGTGCGGCGGACCCCGAGGTCGGCGGGCCGCCCGCCCCGAGCGTAACGAGCGCCGGGCCGCGGCGACAGGCGTCTTCGCGTCATGATCCGTGCCGTGCCGTGCCCTGCCCTGCCCTGCCCTGCCGTGCCCTGCCGTGCTGCGCCCCGCCGTGCTCCGCCGGCGCGGCCCCGTCCTGCGCGACGGCCGCCCTACGGCACCAGCGCGGCAGCTGCCTCCCGGAGCATGCCCAGCAGGGCCTCCGCGGCCGGGGTGGGGGAGGGGCCGCGCGGGGTGGCGGCATACACGTGGCGGCAGGGCAGGTCGCGGCGCGAGACCCGTACCAGTGCCAGGTCCGGCCGCACGGCCGCGGCGGCCAGCGCGGGCAGCACCGTGATGCCGAGCCCCGCGGCCACGAACCCCTGCTTGGCCGTCCAGTCGTTGACCCGGAAGGCCACCGCGGGGCGGAAACCGGCGGCCAGCGCCGGGGCCAGGAGGGTCTGCTCGGGCCGTACGTCGCCCTCGATCCACCGTTCGTCGGCCAACTCCGCCAGCCGCAGGGGCGCCCGCCGCCCGGCGAACCGGTGCCCGCGCGGCAGGGCCACGTACATCGGCTCCTCCAGCAGCGGGTGCAGCTCGGGCCCCGACAGCGGCCCGCCGGCCGGGGCGCTGACCACGGCGACGTCGAGCCGACCCTCCGCGAGCAGCGCCACGTGCCGGGCCGTCGGCCCCTCGGTGTGCTGCACGCAGACGTCCGGATGGCGCTCCCGGAACTGCGCCACCGCCCGCGGTACGAGCGTCATGTCCGCCGCGGCGAACGCCCCGACCCGCAGCACGCCCCCGCCCAGCGAGCGCAGCGCGTCCAGCTCCGCCCGGGCGGCCCGCATCCGGTCCCGCACGGCCTCGGCGTGCGGCAGCAGGGCCCGGCCCGCGGCCGTCAGCCGCACCCCGCGCGGCAGCCGGTCGAAGAGCGTCGAGCCCCACTCGTCCTCCAGCGTCTGGATCTGCCGGGAGACGGCGGACTGGGTGTAGCCGAGGGACCGGCCGGCCGCGGTGAAGGAGCCGTCCTGGGCCACGCGCAGGAAGACCTCGTACAGGCCGTGCGGTGCATGCGGTTCGGGCATGGCCGCCATGCTAGACATCCGCTTGTCGCATGGCATGTCCGCGCCTTCCGAGCGCGATCGCCGTCCGCCCGTAGCGCCGGCATCCGCACAACACCCCGACGCCGTCGTGTGGTTGAAGCCGTAACCGCCGGGGAGCAGTGGCAGCCACCCGTCCGGCGGCGCATGATGGACGTAAGTGCTCCCACCGCCATGGACGCTGAAACGCGACGGCCCTTCCCGGCTCTCGCGCCCGTCCCCCGCATGGGGTGGTTGATGCTGGATCGAGTGGTGCACCCCCTCGGGCACGCAGGCGGACGCATCACGGAAGGGCGGAATCGTGGCCGTTCTCAAGCTTTCGCTGTTCTCGAACGACCTCCCCGATTTCTTCATCATCGACCGCGACGGCTTCGCCGACATCGCCAAGATCGAGACCGAACAGGACCGCCGTGACGCCACGTTCCAGTGGACCGGCCCCAGTCTGGCGACCTTCGGCGGAACCGGGATGCTGGTGCGGGCGGTGGCCCCGCCGGGGTTCTGTCTGCGCATCGCGACGTTCGAGGACTTCCGCATCGAGACCAAGTTCTTCACCGGGATCACGGACCCCCAGGTCAAGGCGCAGGTCATCGAGGAGTCGACCTTCACCTTCGAAGCGGCGGAGATCGACCCGAACCAGGCCTCGTTCCGGTCCGTCAAGTTCCCGGACCGTTTCATCCGGCACAGGGGCTTCCAGCTCTTCGCCGAGCCGCTGGTGACGATTTCCGACCTCCAGTCCGCATGCTTCAGGATCCACGCTCCACTCCATCCGGCGGAGTTCTAGGGCGCAGGAGAACCGAGATGACTCACATCAAGTTCTGGAGCGTGCACTGTCCCGGCATGGCCGCCGTGTTCGAACCGATCGTCCTCCGCGTGGAAGAGGAAGTGATCTTCAACGGGAACATCGGGCCGGGCGAAACCCTCGAGGTCGACGTGAGGATGCCGATCGTGACCATGAAGGTCGAGCTGGGGACCAGCGACATCGACGGCCTGGGAAACCCCACCGGCCCGTTCCGCAACTTCCTGTACGAGGAGATCGTGGACCCGTTCCACATCGAGTTCCACGACGCCTTGAAGCTCGCCGTCCTGCACAACGAATCGACGATCCCGCAGACGGCCGTCTTCCGCAGCAAGATCCCGGGCCACGAGGGGAAGTTCGAGCTCTCATTCAGCCTGCCCGGTTGACGTCGCGCCGGGTCCGCGACGCCCGCCCCCGCCGTCCCCCCGCACCGCCGTCCCCGGCGGTCAGCCCGCCCCCGCCCCGCCCCCGTGCAGCAGTACCAGGAAGCTGCGGAACGCCCCCGGCATGTCCACCGACTCCGGGTCCAGCAGCCACTGGTACTGCAGGCCGTCCATCACCGCCACCAGCAGCGGGGCGGCCTGCTCGGGGGTGAGGCCGGACGGCAGCCGGGGGCCGAACTCGGCGCGCAGCACCGTCGCCATCTCGGCCCGCACCTGCCCGTACCGCTCGGTGAAGAACTCCCGGGCCGGGTGGTCCTCCGTCACGCTCTCGCCGAGGAGCGCCGAGAAGGTCTGCACGATCCCCGGCCGCATCGCGTTGTAGTCCACCAGCGAGGCCAGCAGGTCCAGTCGCCACGCGCCCGCGGACCGGGTACCGCCGCCGGTGTCCCAGCGGTCGCGCTCCTCCAGGACCGCCACCAGCAGCGCCTCCTTGGTCGGGAAGTAGTGCAGCACGCCCTGCTGCGTCAGCCCTACCCGCTCGGCCACGGCACCGAGCGACGCGCCCCGGTACCCGCGCTCGGCGATCACCTCGACGGCGGCGTGCAGGATCTCCCCGCGCCGCTCCTCGCTCCTGGCCCTGGCCATCGTCCCCGCTCCCGTCGTCCGTCCGTCCGTCACGGAGGACCGTACGGCATCCCGAAGATCACGGAATGATGACGTCACCTACCGGTCTACAGGTAATCGCTGCACCATGGGGGCCACCACCAGGACGCCAACGAGGAGGTACGACCCGTGGCCGGCACCGCACACCCCACGACCCCTGCAGCCGCGCAGGCCGCGGCCGATCAGGCCCGCACCGACGCCGTCGAAGCGGCCCTCGCCGAGCTCGACCTCGACTCCAAGGCCCGGCTGCTCGCCGGCCAGGACATGTGGAGCCTGCCCGCCCTCCCCGAGATCGGGCTCGCCTCCGTCGTCATGTCCGACGGCCCCATCGGCGTCCGCGGCGTGCGCTGGACCGCCGACGACCCCTCCGTCGCCCTGCCCTCCCCGACCGCCCTGGCCGCCACCTGGGACCCCGAGCTCGCCCGCCGCGCCGGCCGGCTGCTCGCCCAGGAGGCCCGCCGCAAGGGCGTGCACGTCCTGCTCGCCCCCACCGTCAACCTGCACCGCACCCCGCTCGGCGGCCGCCACTTCGAGTGCTACTCCGAGGACCCGTACCTCACCGGCCTGATCGGCACCGGCTACGTCCGCGGCGTCCAGGAGGGCGGGGTCGGCACCACGGTCAAGCACTTCGTCGGCAACGACGCCGAGACCGACCGCTTCACCGTCGACAACGCCATCGCCCCGCGCCCGCTGCGCGAGCTCTACCTCGCCCCGTTCGAGGCCATCGTCGAGAACGCCCACCCCTGGGGCATCATGACGGCCTACAACAAGGTCAACGGCACCACGATGACCGAGCACCGCCACCTCGTGAACGAGGTCCTGCGCGGCGAGTGGGGCTTCGACGGCTTCAACGTCTCCGACTGGATGGCCGCCCGCTCCACCACCGGCGGCCTCGCCGGCGGCCTCGACGTGGCCATGCCCGGCCCGCAGACGGTCTACGGTCCCGCGCTCGCCGCCGCCGTCCGCGCCGGCGAGGCCGACGAGGCCGAGGTCGACGCCGCCGTCCGCAACGTCCTGCGGCTGGCCGCCCGCGTCGGGGCCCTGGAAGGCGCCCCACCGGTGGTCGCCGAGCCGCCCGCCGCCCTCGACGGCGAGGCCCTGGCCCGCGAACTGGCCGCCCGCTCCTTCGTCCTGGTACGGAACGAGGGCGAGGCCCTCCCGCTGGCCCCCGGCGGTACGGTCGCGCTGCTCGGCGCCGCCGCCCGCGACGCCCGCGTCCTCGGCGGCGGCTCCGCCACGGTCTTCCCCGCGCGCGTGGTCTCCCCGCTCGACGGACTCACCGCCGCCCTGCCCGACGGGGCCCTGACCTTCGCCGTCGGCGCCGACCCCAGCGACGAGCTCGCCCCCGCCGACCAGGGCTTCGAACTGCGCGCGGTCTGCCGCGACGCCGCCGGGAACGTGCTCGGCGAGGACTCCCTGCCCAGCGGCCAGGTCCAGTGGATCGGCGACGACCTGCCGGCCGGCGTCTCGTACGCCACCCTCGCCGAGATCGAGGTCACCGGCACCTTCGTGCCCCGCGAGAGCGGCGAGCACGCCTTCGGCACCCGCGGGCTCGGCGCCTTCACCCTGACCGTCGACGGCACCGAACTGTGGGACGGCGTCCAGCTCATGGGCGACGAGGCCGACCCCTTCGAGGCCTTCTTCGGCGCCCCCAGCGAGCGTGCCCGGCTGCACCTCACCGCCGGCGAGCCCGTCGAGGTCTCGCTGCGCTACCAGGCCCCCGACCTGTCCGGAGCCCCGCTCAAGGCCCTCATGTTCTCCCTGCTGCACCTCGGCCCGCGCCAGGACCCCGACACCCTGATCGCCGAGGCCGTGGCCGCCGCCCGGGCCGCCGACACCGCCGTCGTGGTCGTCGCCACCACCGAGCGCGTCGAGTCCGAGGGCTTCGACCGGACCGACCTGCGCCTGCCGGGCCGCCAGGACGACCTGGTGCGTGCCGTGGCCGCCGCGAACCCGAACACCGTCGTGGTCGTCAACGCCGGCTCCCCGGTCGAACTGCCCTGGCGCGAGGACGTCGCGGCGGTGCTGCTGAGCTGGTTCCCCGGGCAGGAGGGCGGGGCCGCGCTGGCCGACGTGCTCCTCGGGGACGCCGAGCCCGGCGGCCGGCTGCCCACCACCTGGCCGGTGGCGCTCGCCGACGCGCCCGTCACCGGGGCCGTCCCCACCGGCGGCCGGCTCGACTACGCCGAGGGCCTCTTCATCGGCTACCGCGCCTGGGACCGCACCGGCACCGCGCCCGCGTACCCCTTCGGGCACGGACTGGGCTACACGGCCTGGGCGTACGAGTCCCTGGAGGTCACCGCCACGGCGGTCCGGGTCCGCATCCGCAACACCGGCAGCCGCCCCGGCCGCGAGGTGGTCCAGTTGTACGCCGCGCCCGTCGGAGACCCGGTCGAGCGCCCGGCGCGCTGGCTGGCCGCCTTCGCCGGGGTCGAGGCCGGGCCAGGCGAGAGCGCCGAGGTGGAGATCCCGCTGCCGGCCCGGACGTTCGAGATCTGGGACGAGGAGGCGTACGCCTGGACCCGCATCCCCGGGGCGTACGAGATCCAGGCCGCCCACTCCCTCGCGGACGCCCGCCTGACCGCCCGCATCGACATCGCGTAGCCGACCCCCGAGACCGGAAGCCGGGGCGGGCCCTGACACCCGCCCCGGCTTCCCCGCTACGGCTTCGGCGGCGCGGCCGCCGTCACCTGCCGGTGCGCCAGCTCCGCCAGCCGCGCCTGCCCGTCCTTGCCCGGATGGAACCAGTCCCAGCGGCTGAGCTGCTCCGCCGTGAACGGGTACCGGAAGACCGCTCCGCCGTCGTACCGGCACAGCGGGTCCTTCCCGCACACGTCCCGCAGCACGTCGTTGTACGCCACCACCCGCTCGCGCACCCTCTGGCGCCGCGTCACCGCCGGCGCGTCCAGCGCCTGGGGATCGGCCAGCATCGACGGGCACACCCCGAGGCTCCAGATCCGCCGCCCCAGCGCGCTGCCCCGCCCCTGCTCCCACAGCCGCAGCAGGTCGGGCACGCTGGAGACGTACACCTGGGTCCTGGGCGACCGGGCGCGCAGCTCCTTGAGCGCCCGCTCGAACCCGGTCCGGAAATCGGACACCGGCGTCATCGCCCCCGCGGTCGCCCGGCAGGCGTCGTTGGAGCCGGCCATCACCGTCACCAGCTCCGGGCGCTGCTGGGCGGCCTCCTCCATCTGGCCCGGCAGGTCAGCCATCCGGGCGCCGGTCCGGGCGAAGTTCCAGCTGCGGCCCGCCGCACGGGCGTCCCCCAGCAGCCGGCTGGCGAGACTGTGCACCAACGGGTCGTTCCCGGTGGCCCACGAGGCCTCGGGGCAGTCCGCCAGCACCGAACACGCATCGAACCCCCGGGTGATGGAGTCACCCACAGCGGCGATGGAGGAAGGATTCGCCTTCCACTCAGGGGTGGCCTTCGGCCTGGGCCGCGCGGCGCTCCTGCCACCGGCCCCCGAACCGTCCCCGTCCCCCGGCACGGAGCAGCCCGACACCGCCGCGACCAGCACGAGCGCCCCCGCGGCGGCTCTGCCGAGAGCGCTCCGGGCGTTCCGGGTCCGTTCGGGACTGCGCATGCGGTGCTCCCCTCCCCCGCCGGCGTACGGCGTTCCGCGGGCGTCCTGCTGAGTGAAAGCTCGGTGTTTCCGGGCTCCTGGACCGACCGTACGTCACACCTGGGTGCCCGGCGCACGGTAGCTTTTCCCCAGTGGCGAGTCCGCCGCAGCTTCCAGTGGCGCGACGCCCGAGCGGTTCCGTAAATTACATCACGTCACATACTGTCCGTTTTCAGGAGATTCACTCCCGATGCTGTTTACTATGGGTGACCTCGGGAGCGGCACCGGCACGAGGCCGCTGGGGAAGGCGAACCTCGTCCCACACTGGAGGTCCCGGTGACGACACGTGGAGTTCTGTACGTGCACTCCGCTCCGCGCGCGCTCTGCCCGCACGTGGAATGGGCGGTTGCGGGCGTGCTCGGGGTGCGGGTGAACCTCGACTGGATCAGACAGCCCGCCTCGCCGGGCACCTGGCGGGCCGAGTTCTCCTGGGAGGCCGAACCGGGTACGGCGGCCAAGCTGGCCTCCGCCCTGCGCGGCTGGCACATGCTGCGCTTCGAGGTGACGGCGGAGCCCTGCGCCACCGCGGAGGGCGAGCGCTACAGCTCCACGCCCGACCTCGGCATCTTCCACGCCGTCACGGGCATCCACGGGGACATCCTGATCCCCGAGGACCGGCTGCGCGCCGCCCTCGTCCGGGCGGCCGGCGGCGAGACCGTCCTGGAGGCGGAGATCTCCCGGCTGCTGGGCAAGCCGTGGGACGACGAGCTGGAGCCCTTCCGGTACGCGGGCGAGGGGGCCCCGGTGCGCTGGCTGCACCAGGTGGTCTGACCCGCCCGGGCCCCACGACGTGCGAAGGGGCCCCGCCCGGCGAGTGCCGGACGGGGCCCCTTCTGCGCGTGTGGACGCGGATCAGACCGTGCGGAAGGCGAGGACCACGTTGTGGCCGCCGAAGCCGAACGAGTTGTTGATCGCGGCGATCTGGCCCTCGGGGAGCTTGCGCGGCTCACCCGTGACGACGTCGGCGTCGATGTCCTCGTCGATGTCGTCGACGTTGATGGTCGGCGGGGCGAGGCGGTGGTGCAGCGCGAGCACGGTCGCGACGGTCTCGATGCCGCCGGCGCCGCCCAGCAGGTGGCCGGTCATCGACTTCGTCGCCGAGATCGCGACGTGGTCGAGGTCGTCGCCGAAGACCTTGCGCAGGGCCTTGATCTCGGCGATGTCGCCCTGCGGGGTGGAGGTCGCGTGCGCGTTGAGGTGGACCACCTCGGACGGCTTCAGACCGGTGTTGTCGAGCAGGTTCTGCACGGCGGCGGCGACACCGCGGCCGGTGGGCTCGGGCTGCGCGATGTGGTGGCTGTCGGCCGACAGGCCCTGGCCGAGCACCTCGCAGTAGACGCGGGCACCGCGGCGGGCCGCGTGCTCCGCGGACTCCAGGACCACGACACCGGCGCCCTCGCCGAGGACGAAGCCGTCACGGCCCTTGTCGTACGGGCGCGAGGCCTTCTCCGGCTCGTCGTTGCTCTTGGACATCGCCATCATGTTGGCGAACGCGGCGATGGGCAGCGGGTGGATGGCCGCCTCGGTGCCGCCGGCGACGACCACGTCGGCCCGGCCGGTGCGGATCATCTCGACGGCGTAGCCGATGGCCTCGGCGCCGGACGCGCAGGCGCTGACCGGGGTGTGCACGCCCGCCTGGGCGTTCACCTCCAGGCCGACGTTCGCGGACGGGCCGTTCGGCATGAGCATGGGGACGGTGTGCGGGGAGACCCGGCGCACACCCTTTTCCTTCAGTACGTCGTACTGGTCGAGCAGGGTGGTCACGCCGCCGATGCCGGAGGCGATGACGGTGCCCAGACGCTCGGGGACCACGGCCGGGTCCTCGCCCGCGGGGGCGGTGAAACCGGCGTCGGCCCAGGCTTCCTTGGCCGCGATCAGCGCGAACTGCGCCGAGCGGTCCAGCTTGCGGGCCACGGGGCGGGGCAGAACCTCGCCCGGGTCGACGGCCACCGGCGCCGCGATGCGGACCGGCAGGTCGGCGAAGCGCTCGCCCTCCAGGGGCTTGACCCCGGAACGGCCGGCGAGCAGGCCTTCCCAGGTCGACGCGCTGTCGCCACCCAGCGGAGTGGTTGCGCCGATACCGGTGACGACCACGGTGCGATTGGTCGGACTCACAGGAATTCTTTCTCCACGTGTATTGGGGTGCTGAATTGTCCCGGCGTCACCGCCGGGTGGCGACGAGCGCGCTCGATCAGGCCTGGTGCTTGAGGATGTAGTCCGCGGCGTCGCCGACGGTGCGCAGGTTCTTGACGTCCTCGTCGGGGATCTTGACGTCGAAGCGCTCCTCGGCGGCCACGACGACCTCGACCATGGACAGCGAGTCGACGTCCAGGTCGTCCGTGAAGGACTTCTCGAGGGCGACGTCCTCGGTCGGGATGCCGGCGATCTCGTTCACGATCTCGGCGAGACCCTCGACGATCTCGTCCTGGGTGAAGGCCATTTGGCGCTCCTTCGAATTAGCTGGTGTGAAAAGGGTGGTGCGGTGGCGTGAGTCCGGAAGATCCGGAGTGCCTAGGGGAGAGTAACGACCGTGGCGGCGTACACGAGACCCGCCCCGAAGCCGATGACGAGAGCAGTGTCCCCGCTCTTCGCCTTTCCGGTCGCCAGGAGCCGCTCCATCGCGAGCGGGATCGAGGCGGCCGAGGTGTTGCCGGTGGTCTCCACGTCACGGGCGACCGTGACGTGCTCCGGCAGCTTCAGAGTCTTCACCATCGAGTCGATGATCCGCATGTTTGCCTGGTGCGGGATGAAGACGTCCAGGTCGTCCGGGGTGAGACCGGCCGCGTCCAGTGCCTGCTGGGCCACCTTGGCCATCTCGAAGACGGCCCAGCGGAACACCGCCTGGCCCTCCTGCGTGATGGCCGGGAAGCGGTCGCCCGTCTTGTACTGGTCCCACGGGACGGTCTGCTTGATGGTCTCGGACTTGTCGCCCTCGGAACCCCAGACGGTCGGGCCTATGGCAGGCTCGTTCGAGGGGCCGACGACCACGGCGCCCGCGCCGTCACCGAACAGGAAGGCCGTCGCGCGGTCCTCGAGGTCGGTCAGGTCGGAGAGCCGCTCCACGCCGATGACGAGTACGTACTCCGCCGAGCCCTCGACGACCATGCCCTTGGCCAGCGTCAGGCCGTAGCCGAAGCCGGCGCAGCCGGCGGAGATGTCGAAGGCGGCCGGCTTGTGGGCGCCGATCCGGTCGGCGATCTCCGTGGCGACGGCCGGGGTCTGCCGGAAGTGCGAGACGGTCGAGACGATGACGGCGCCGATCTGGTCCGCCGAGACGCCGGCGTCCGCCAGGGCCTTGCCGGAGGCCTCCACCGACATCGCCGCGACGGTCTCCTCCGGGGAGGCCCAGTGCCGGGTCGCGATGCCGGAGCGCGAGCGGATCCACTCGTCGGACGAGTCGATCTTCTCGAGGATGACGTCGTTGGACACCACACGGGTCGGTCGGTAGCCGCCGACACCGAGGATGCGGGCGTACGGGGAGCCCTTGGCAGGCTTGATCTTCGACATGCGGTGAGGGCTCCTTGTCTCAGGCCGTGTGCTCGGCGACGAACGCGGCGGCCTTCTCGAGGTCGTCGGGGGTCTTCAGCGCCAGCGTCGCGACGCCCGGCAGGGCGCGCTTGGCCAGACCCGTCAGGGTGCCACCGGGGCAGACCTCCAGGAGACCGGTGACACCGAGCTCCTTGAACGTGTCCATGCACAGGTCCCAGCGGACGGGGTTGGCGACCTGGCCGACCAGCCGGGCGACGACCTCGGCGCCCGTGGCCACGACCTGGCCGTCCTTGTTCGACACGTACGTGAACCGCGGGTCGGCCGGGGCCAACTCCTTGGCGGCGGCGTCGAGCGCGGCCACCGCGGGCTCCATGTGGTGCGTGTGGAAGGCGCCCGCGACCTTGAGGGCGACGACCTTGCGGGTGCCCTCCGGCTTGTCCTCGGCGAGCGCGGCGAGCTGCTCCGCCGTGCCGGCGGCCACGATCTGGCCCGCGCCGTTGACGTTCGCCGGGGTCAGACCCAGCTTCTCCAGGTGCGGGAGCACGACCTCGGGCTCGCCGCCGAGCAGCGCGGCCATGCCCGTCTCGGTGACGGCGGCCGCCTCGGCCATGGCCAGACCGCGGGTGCGGACCAGGCGCAGGGCGGTGGTGTCGTCGAGGACGCCCGCGTAAGCGGCCGCGGTGATCTCGCCGACGCTGTGGCCGGCGACCGCGCCCGGCTGGAGGGTGCCCAGGGCGGAGGCCGAGAGCAGGCCGGCCGCCACGAGCAGCGGCTGGGCCACGGCGGTGTCGCGGATCTCGTCCGCGTCGGCCTTCGTGCCGAAGTGGGCGAGGTCCAGCCCGATGGCCTCGGACCACGCGGCGAGCCGGTCGGCGGCGCCGGGCAGTTCGAGCCAGGGGGTCAGGAAGCCGGGCGTCTGAGCGCCTTGGCCGGGAGCGACGAGTACGAGCACTCTCACACTCTCTCTTGTCGACGGTCCCCGCCGCCCGTGGGGACAGGGACGAAGAACCGATGGGCTAATTGTTGATGTTCAACAAAAGTCTAGGGTTGGGCGTCGCCCTCGGCCAGACGCCCGAGGATCAGGGCGATCCGCAGCGTGAACGCCGAACGTACATCGGACGGCGACCACCCGGTGACGTCCGTCACACGTCGGAGCCGGTAGCGCACGGTGTTCGGATGCACGAACAGCATCCGCGCGGCTCCCTCCAGACTGCTCGCCTGCTCCAGGTACACGCTCAGGGTCTCCAGCAGCGCGGACCCGGCCTCCTCCAGCGGTCTGTAGATCTCCTCCACCAGCTGCTCCCGCGCGGAGGGGTCTCCGGCGATCGCGCGCTCCGGCAGCAGATCGTCCGCCAACACCGGCCGGGGCGCGTCCTGCCACGCCGAGCAGGCCTTGAGGCCCGCGGCCGCGGCCTGCGCGGAGCGGGTGGCCGTCAGCAGGTCCGGCACCACCATGCCGGCCACCACGGGACCGGCCGCGAACGGGCCGATCAGGGACTTCGCCACCTGCAGCGGGTTGTCGCTGCCGCCCGCGATGACCACCAGCCGGTCGCCCAGCACGCCCGTGAGCACCTGGAGCTTGGCGTGCCGGGAGGCCCGCCGGATCGCCTCGACGGTCAGCTCGCTGTCCCCGTCGGGCGCCGTGCCCAGCACCACGCAGACGTGTTCGGGCGAGTTCCAGCCCAGTGCGGCGGCCCGGGACAGCGCGCCCTCGTCGGCCTCGCCGGACAGCACCGCGTTGACCACCAGCGACTCCAGCCGCGCGTCCCAGGCGCCGCGTGCCTCGGCGGCCTGCGCGTACACCTGGGCGGTGGCGAAGGCGATCTCGCGGGCGTACACCAGCAGGGCCTCGCGCAGGACCGACTCGTCCCCGGGGGCGGCGACCTCCTCGATCGCGGCCTCCATGACCTCGATCGTCGTACGGACCATCTCCACGGTCTGGCGCAGCGTGATGGCCCGGGTCAGCTCGCGCGGAGCCGTGCCGAAGACGTCGGTGGAGATGGCCTGCGGGGTCTCGGGGTGCCGGAACCACTCGGTGAAGGCCGCGATGCCGGCCTGGGCGACCAGACCGATCCACGAGCGGTTCTCCGGCGGCATGGCCCTGTACCACGGCAGCGTCTCGTCCATGCGGGCGATCGCGTTCGCGGCGAGGCGGCCGGACGACTTCTCGAGCCGTCGCAGCGTCGCGGCGTGGGGATGGGCGGGGTGCGCGGGGAGATGCTCACGCTCGGGTTCTGGCACGGGACAAGACTGCCTTATCCGGACGCCTGGGCGGAGCCCCGGGGTCTACGGTGCTCCCATGATTGATGTGCGACGTGGTGCGGAACGGTATCCGGGCGGGGACCGGGAGGCCGGGATCGACACCCGGCACGCCTTCTCCTTCGGAGGCTTCTACGACCCGGACAACCTCCGCTTCGGCCCCCTGATGGCCTGCAACGAGGAGCGGCTGGCGCCGGGCGCCGGGTTCGACGAGCACCCGCACAGCCACACCGAGATCGTGACGTGGGTGGTCGAGGGCGTGCTCACGCACCGTGACAGTGCCGGGCACGCCACCGAGGTGCGCCCGGGCGACGTGCAGCGGCTGGGCTCGGCCGCGGGTGTGCGGCACGTCGAGCGCAACGACGGTGAATCTCCGCTGGTCTTCGTGCAGATGTGGCTCGCCCCCGAGGTACCGGGCGGCGAGCCCTCGTACGCGGTCGAGCGCGGCCTCGCGGAGGGGACGCCGTACCCCGTGCCGGCGGCGGGGGCGGTGCTGCACGTGCGGCGGCCCGCGGCGGGCGAGCGCACGGCGGTGCCGGACGCCCCGCGCGCCTACGTGCACGTGGTGCGCGGGGAGCACCGGCTGGGCGGTGAGCCGCTCGGCCCCGGGGACTCCGCGCGGATCACCGGCGGGAAGGGCCTGGAGATCGTGGCGGAGTCCGCGGGGGAGCTGCTCGTCTGGGAGCTTCCCTAGGGGGTGGCCCGGGGGTTCGTTTCAGCCCGGGGGCTCATTTCAGGTAGACGATGCCGTCGGTGGTGACGGTCGGGCGGCCGGCGGTTCCCACGACGACGACCTTGAAGGTGTGGGTGCCGCTGGTGGCCCAGGACCTGGTGTAGAGCGCGTCCCGGTACTTCACGGTGTCCGAACGCAGGTCGACCGTGGCGGCCTTGACCCCGTCGACGTACACGTACGCCTGGCCCGAGCCGGTGGCGCGCGAGACCGTCCACGCCACCGAACGGCCGGTGAAGGTCCAGCTCAGGCTCGCGCCGGGGGTGGCCGAGGAGAGCGAGGTGCCGCCCAGGTAGGAGGAGTTGGCGCGGCTGCTCCAGCTCCCGGACTTCACGGCCGCGGTCTCCTGGAGGACGACCGGGGTGCCGGCGACCGAGGCCGTGCGGGTGTTGCCGGCCCGGTCGTACGCCGTCATCGCGAACGTGGTGGCGGTGCCGGCCGGCGCGGTGCGGGCCGAACTCGTGGTGGTCGGGAGGTAGGTGACGGCGGTGGGGGCGGTCAGCTTCACGTACCGCAGCGCCGCGTCGTCGGCTGCCTTCCACGCGAGGGTGAGCGGTACGGCGGTCGTGTTGACGGTGCCGGTGCGCAGCGCGAGGGACGGGGCGGTCGGGAAGGTCGGAGCGGTGGTCTCGGCGACCACGGTGACCGGGGCGGAGACGGAGGTCCGGCCCGACAGGTGGGTGGCGCGGACCTGCACCTGGTGGCTGCCGGGGGCCAGCGCCACGGCCGCGGAGGCGGCCGAACCGGGCGCGCCGGCGGCGGACTTGCCGTCCACGAGCACCTCGTAGCCGGACACCAGGGCGGCCGGGGTGGTGGCGGACCAGCCGACCGTCACCTGCCCCCTGGTGTAGTACGTGCTCCCCGAAAGGTTCGCGCCGCCCACGGAGCGGACGGCCAGGCCCGCCACGGGGCCCCCGGCCCAGGTGCGGACGACGGGCAGCTGCCCGTACAGGACGGTGCCGGGGCACTCGGTGGCGAAGCCGTCGCGGTGGCCGGAGATCCGCTGGAACACGACGTTCGTGCCAGGCTTGAACTTGCCGTTGTCGATGGCCGCGGTGATGGTCGTGGTGCCGAGCGGGTCGTGGCGGTACTGGCCGAGCTTCCACGCGGCGATGCGGGCGACGGCCTCCTTGGCGGGGGACGGAGCGTCGGCGTCGGTGTAGTTGCCGATCACGGCGATGCCGGTGGTGTCGGTGTTGAAGCCGTAGGTGTGGGCGCCGATGACCGGGAGGTCGGCGCCGCCCTTGCGGCCCTCGAAGACCGTGCCGCACTTGTCGACCACGAAGTTGTAGCCGAGGTCCTTCCAGCCGTTGGTCTTCACGTGCAGCGTGTGCAGGCCGCGGACGATCGCCGCGGAGTCGGCGCAGTCGTAGTCGTTGGTCTGCGCGGTGTGGTGGACGAAGACGACCTTGACGTCGGAGCCGTACTGCGGGGCCTCGTCGTTCATCGTCTCGTCGGCGCCCCACTGGGCGCGGGTGACGATGTCCGGGCGCGGGGCGGTGGAGTCCGGGGCGGTGGGCGTGGGGCTGGGGATGGGGGCCGACGCGGTCGGGGTCGGGCTGCCGCCGGGCGCCGCGGTGGTGGCGGTCGGCCCGGGCGCGGTGGGCTCCGGTGCGGTGGGGGAGGCGGTCGCCCCGGGCGGCTCCGTGGCCCCGGCGGTCTCCGTGGCGTCGGGAGTGGGTGCGGTCGGCTGGTCCGCGGTCGGCGGGGCGGTCGGGTCGCCGGTGGTGTCCACGGTGTCCACGGTGTCCACGGCGTACGCGGCGGGCTCGGCGCGTACGACGCGGGAGCTGCCCGGGTCGACCAGGTCGAGCCGGAGCCCGGCGGGCAGGGCGCCGCCGCGGCCCGCGACCCGGACCTCGACCCCGTCGGAGGGTCCGGTCCAGGCCGGCTCGGAGACCCCGCGCAGGCCGGGGCGGCCGGCGCCGTCGGAGGCGGCCCCGTCCTCGGAACCGAGGGTGAGCCACTTCGTCCAGTGGCCGGTGCGCGTGGAGTGGGCGCGGACCCTGATGGTGCCCGGGACCCGGCGGTGCGGGTCGTCCCAGGAGACCGCGAGCATCGAGAAGGGCGCGGTGTCCTCGTCCCGGTACGACGCCTCCGTGCCCGAGACGGTCAGGGCCGAGGTGCGCACCTCGGACACCACGGGCCCGGTGACCGGCGGCCGCGCGTCCGCGGGCCCCTCGTCGAGTCCGCCCGTGCCGGTCACCCCGTACAGGGTGAGGGCGCCGGTGATCCCTGCCGTGACGGCCGCGGCCGTCATCCAGATTCTGCGCGTGCGCACCGGTTCTCTTTCTCTCGGCCAGTGGGGGGTGGCTGATGAGAACCGGAATCTAGCGATCCGTCGGTGGGCGGCAATGGGGCTTTTCCGGCGGAACCCGGCAGACCGTCAGGAGATGACCGTGTGAACTATGTCACCGTGACGTGGAGCGCCGGACCGTCGCACGCGCGGGCGTACCGCCTCAGCGCGCCGCGGAGCGCAGTTCGGCGAGGACCGCGTCCGTGAAGGGCGGCCAGGCCTCGACCGCCCACGGGCCGAAGGCCCGGTCCGCCAGCGCCACGCAGGCGGCGCGCGCGTCCGGGTCCACCCACAGGAAGGTGCCGGCCTGGCCGAAGTGCCCGAACGTGCGCGGCGAGGAGGCGGCGCCCGTCCAGTGGGGCGACTTGCCGTCGCGGATCTCCATGCCCAGGCCCCAGTCGTTGGGGGACTGGCTGCCGTAGCCGGGCAGGACGCCCTTCAGGCCCGGGTGCACCACGGTGGTGGCCGCGGCCACCGTCCGCGGGTCCAGCAGCCGCGGGGCCTGCAGCTCGGCGGCGAAGCGCACCAGGTCCGACACCGTCGAGACGCCGTCCTTCGCGGGCGAGCCGTCCAGCGTCGTCGCGGTCATGCGGAGCGGCTCCAGCACCGCCTGCTGCAGGTACTCGGCGAAGGGGATGTCGGTGGCCTTGGCGATGTGGTCACCCAGCACCTCGAAGCCGGCGTTGGAGTACAGCCGGCGCGTTCCGGGCGGGGCCATCGCGCGGTGCTCGTCGAAGGCCAGGCCGCTGGTGTGGGCCAGCAGGTGGCGGACCGTGGAGCCCTCGGGGCCGGCCGGCTCGTCCAGCTCGATCGCCCCCTCCTCGTACGCGACGAGCGCGGCGTACGCGGCCAGCGGCTTGGTGACGGAGGCCAGCGGGAAGCGGTGGTCGACCGGTCCGTGCCGACCGGCCACGGTCCCGTCCGCCCGGACGACGGCCGCGGCGGCGGTGGGCACGGGCCAGGTGTCGATGATGCGCAGGCTCTCCATGGCGCCGAGCCTACTTCCTCGCCCGCGCCCGCAAGGTCCCGCCCGATCCCCCGCCGGTGGCACTTGCCTGGAGTGCGCTCTAGGGATCTAGCGTGAAGCCATGAGCCTGACGGAGACCCGCCGCAGCCCGACCGAGACCCGTCCCAGCCCGACCCGGACCCGTGCCGGCCTGACCGAGGCCCGCTACACCATCCGCGAGGTGGCCGAGCGCACCGGACTGAGCCAGCACACCCTGCGCTGGTACGAGCGCATCGGCCTGATGCCGCACGTGGACCGCACCCACTCCGGGCAGCGGCGGTTCACCGACAAGGACCTGAACTGGCTCGCCTTCGTCGGCAAGCTGCGCGCCACCGGCATGTCCGTGGCCGACATGGTCCGCTACGCGGAGCTGGTCCGCCAGGGCGGGCACACCGTCGACGAGCGGCGCGAACTGCTGGAGCGGACCCGCCGGGACGTCACGGCGCGCATCGCGGAGCTGACCGACGCGCTCGCCTCGCTCGACTACAAGATCGACGTCATCTACGGGAAGGCACGGCCCTGATGGAGCGGACGGAGCAGATGGAGCAGATGGAGCAGAACGGGATCGGCCGGGTCGCGCTCGGCGCGCACGGCCCGCTGGTCGGCGTGCAGGGACTCGGCTGCATGGGCATGAGCGAGTTCTACGGAGACACCGACGAGACCGCCGCCCGCGACACGCTCGAAGCCGCGCTCGAGGTCGGGGTCACCCTCTTCGACACGGCCGACACCTACGGCCTCGGGGCCAACGAGGAGTTCCTGGCGCCCTTCCTCGCCGCGCACCGCGACGAGGTCGTGCTGGCGACCAAGTTCGCCATCGAGCGCCGCGCCGACGACCCCGCGTACCGGGGCGTCCGCAACGACCGGGCGTACGTCCGGCGGGCCGTGGAGGCCAGCCTGAAGCGGCTCGGTACCGACACCATCGACCTCTACTACATGCACCGCCGCGACCCCGCCGTGCCGCTGGCCGAGTCGGTCGGGGCCATGGCCGAGCTGGTGGCCGAGGGCAAGGTGCGGCACCTGGGTCTGAGCGAGGTGACCGGTCCGGAGCTGCGCGAGGCGCACGCCGTGCACCCGATCGCCGCGCTGCAGTCGGAGTGGTCGCTGTTCAGCCGGGACGTGGAGCTGAGCGCGGTGGGCGCGGCGGCGGAGCTGGGCGTGGCCCTCGTGCCGTACTCGCCGCTCGGCCGGGGCTTCCTGACCGGCTCCTTCTCCGACGCCGGCACCGAGCTGCCGGCCGGCGACTTCCGGCGGAGCCAGCCGCGTTTCACGGGGGAGAACGCGAAGGCCAACGCCGCCCTGCTCGAGCCGGTCCGGACCGTCGCCGCCGCGCACGGGGCGACCCCGGCGCAGATCGCGCTGGCCTGGGTGCAGCAGCGGGCGCAGGTGCACGGACTGGCCGTCGTACCGATCCCGGGCACCCGCAAGCGCACCCGCCTGCTGGAGAACACGGCCGCGACCCGCATCACGCTGAGCGCGGCGGAGCTGGCGCTCCTGGAGCCCGTCGCCGACCAGGTCACGGGCCCCCGCTACCCGGACATGACGTTCACGTCCCTGGCGCGCGAGCAGGGCTGACCCCCTCGACCCGGCCAGTCCGCCCGCCCGGATCCCCGGCCCCTCACATCAAAGCGAGAAGCTCCGCCTTCTTGGCCGTGAACTCGTCGTCCGTGAGCAGCCCCGCGCGGTGCAGGTCCCCGAGGTGGCGGATCCGGTCGGCGATGTCGGCCGGGTCGCCCCGCCCCGGGCGTACCGCCGCCACCGGCAGCGCCGGCCCCTTGGCCCGTACCGCGTGCAGCACCGCCGCGGCGAACGGCAGGGACTCGTGCACCGCCCCGCCGCCCATCCCGAACAGCACCGTGTCCGGGTCCAGGTCGGGCGGGACGGTGGCGTCCCCGGCGGCGGGACCGCCGCGCCGGACCAGCCGCAGGTGCCCGCCGGGGGCCTCGGGGGAGCGCCACTCGACGCCGGAGAGCGCCTCCAGCGGCACGTACTGGTCGCCGGCCTTCCACTTGGTGCTGGAGGCCCCGGTGCGCGACCAGCGCAGGGTCACGGCGGAGCCGTCGAACGCGGCCCGTGCGTCGTACCCCTTGAACTGCCGGGGTCCCTCGGGCGGTTCGACGAGGAAACGATTCGTCGCCTCGTCCCGGTCGGACCCCAGGGCGGAGCGCAGGTTCTCGGCCAGTCCCGCCGCCGGTTCGGCCCGGTCGGCGGGCAGCACGAGCCGGTACGGGTCGCCCGTCTCCCTGAGCTGGCCCGCGGCCGCCTCCACCAGCGGATCGGCACCCGGACGCGGCACGGCGCGCCACACGAGCGTGTCCCGCTTCCCGGGAGTGAGCGTGACGTCGGACAACGCCGCGTAGGGCACGCGTCGTTGGCCCAGTGCGCCCCAGAGGCGCGGTGTCCTGATCCCCCGTTCGAAGCGGATGACCACCGAGTCCGAACCGAACTCCCAGACGGCATGATTTCCGGCCAGTACGTCACCCATGCGGCTCATCGTAAGCGGCGCCCGCTCCGGCGTCCCCTCGCTGCGTGGGCGAATTTCCCGCACTTCGGACCGGTCAGGCCCCATCCGTCCCGTCGACCGGCTCCGAACAGGCACTTCCACCGGTCCGGCAGACCACCGAGGCGTACGAACCCACGCCGATCCGGGCGAGGTTGGCCAGCGCGACCGTGCCCGGCGTGAAGTAGCCGGTGTGGCCCTGGGCGCCGGCGGAGGACAGCACGCGCGCACCGAAGCCCCGCGACACCGGGTCCGCCCCGTGGCCCAGGCCGCCGAGCTCCAGGTACGGCACGTCCCCGATCCAGTCCCCGGGGTCGCGCATGGCCCACACCCGGGCCGTCGTCCCCAGCCCCGCGGCCGACTGGCTGCGCATGCCGGGGCTGCCGGCCACCGCGATGTCGGTCACCCGTGCGGGCAGCCCGTGCGCGGCCACGCCGCAGACCACCGAGCCGTAGCTGTGGCAGAACAGCTCCACCCGGGAGTTCCCCGGCAGCCCCGCGACCATCGACCGCAGCCGGACGGCGCCGTCGGCGGCCAGCCGGCCGGTGGCGGCGTCCATGCCCACCCCGGTGGGAGTGGTGTAGTCGGCCCAGGCGATCACGGCGGTGCGGGACGCCGGGTCGGCCGCGCGCTCGGCCTCGTACAGGGCCTCTGACATGCCGACCGGGGCCGAGTAGCGGCGCTGGGTGCGCTCGAACGTGAGCAGATCGGTGTCCACGCCGGGCACGACCACGGAGACGCGGCGGGCGGTGTCGAGATCGCCGAAGACCTCGGCCACCCGGCCGCCGCCGGCCGGGTCGAAGGCCAGGATCCGGCGGTCCGGGGTCAGCAGGGAGTCCAGCCGGTGGGCCCGGCGGGACGCCTCGTCGCGCCCGGCCGGGGCGAGCCGGTAGTCCTTGGCGCGCGCCCGCTCGGCGGCGCGCGCCTGGACCATCGCCCGCCGGTTGGCGCGGTAGCGCAGGGTGACGGGGGCGCCGTCGAGGTTGCCCACGACGAGGGGGTAGCGGTCGGCGAGCCGGGCCCGCTGCGCACCGTCGAGGGTCGCGAAGAAGGCCCTGATGCCCGGGGCCGGGGTCTCGGCGGTGGGCAGCCGACGCCCGTCGACGGTGCCGCGGGCCCACAGGGCGAGGGCGGCGACCCGCGCGGAGGGCTCCCGGCCGGACTGGTGCAGGGTGGTCCAGCCGGTCGTCGCGAGCATGATGAAGACCACCGTGAGCGCGAGGAGGGCGCGCACGGCGGTGAGGGTGCCGGCGGGGGTGTCGGTGGAGGTCACTTCGGGACACTGTAGGAGGCGTTGGGGCCCCGGGGCACGCCGGGTGGCCCTCTGCGTGAGCAGCCTCACGGCGCCCGGGGCGGCTTCCTGACACCGCGTCCGCCGCCCGTTACTCACCGCTGGCCGGAGGCCGGTGTGAGGAGCGCGCGGCGCCCTCCGGCGCGGGTGGGCCGTGGTGGCGCACCGCTCCCCGGGCGCACGCGCGAGGAGGGGAAGGGCGGCGGATCAGCGCCAGTCGGACGCCAGGGCGGGCGCGAGGTGGTCGAGGTACTCGACGGTCATGCGCCGGATCGCCTCGACGCTCGTGTCCTCGCCCCTGCCCCACATCCGGCCGGTCATCCGCATGACCCCGGAGAAGGCGGCGACCGCCACCCGCGGGCGCGGGTCGCGGTCCACGTCGAGGCCCTCCCTCCCGGCGACAAGCCGCGCGATCTCCTCCTCGAGCTCCGTCGAGCGCCGCAGGTGGACGGACTGCAGGGCGGGCGTGGACTCGATGAGCTGGTACGTCCGCATGTGCAGGTCGACGGGGACCACGTCGGCGATGGCCTCCTCGATGGTGTCCCAGGCGTCGAGCACGGCGGCGCGCAGCGCGGCGAAGGGGTTCTCCTCCGCGGGCCGGGCCCGCAGGGCGGCCACGAAGTGCGACTCGACGACGTCCTGGACGGCGAAGGCGACCTCTTCCTTGTTGGCGAAGTAGCGGAAGAACGTGCGCTGGGAGACGGCGACGGCCTCGGTGATCTCGTCCACGGTCGTCTGCTCGTACCCCTTGGTGGTGAACAGCACGAGCGCGGCGCGCAGCAGCGCGTCCCTGGTCCGCCGCTTCTTGCGTTCCCGCAGGCCGGGCGTGACGCCCGGGGCGGTGCGCGGTTCCGTCATCACCCGGTATGTCCTCTCTCCCGGCCGGAGCTGGCCCACGATACCTGTGATGCAGGCAACAGCAGCCAACCCGTTGACCCGTTGGAGAAATACAAGAAGGGCGTCGAGGTGGGCTACGCCCCGCCGTCCCCCGAGGGCACCCCCGCGACCGTCACCCGCGCCGTGGCGGAGGTGGTCCGTGACACGTTCGTGTCGGGCATGGGCCCCGCCGTCACCGTGGCCGGGACCGTCGCCCTGCTCGCCGCCGCCGTCGCGGCCCTGACCGAGCGCGGCGCCAACGCCGGGGCGGGGGCCGGGACGGGGCACGTCCGACCCGGGCCGCACCCGGACCGCGGCGCCCCCACGCCCGTACGACCGCACCGCGCACCGGCGTCAACCCCGCGCCCCCCGACGGCCCCGCCGCACGCATCCGGCGGGGCCGTCGCCTATCCGGGTGGACCCTGCCGAAGCCCCTTCCGCCCCGGCATCGCCGCAGGTCAGCGTGGGGGTGCGGCGCTCCGTACGGGCCGCTGGTCCGACCGGGCCACCCGTACGGGCCACGCGCCGACCCACGGGAGTGATGAACATGCGCACGTACGCCACCACCGCCCTGGCCGCCGCCCTGCTGGCCGGCAGCGCGCTGCTGCCCGCCGCGGCACCCGCCAGCGCCCGGGCCGCGGCCCCGCCCCCGCCCGCCCTCGGCCGGTGCGATCCCGGGCAGCTCTGCCTGTGGGCCCGGGCCGGCTTCCAGGGGGCCCGGCAGGTCCACGAGCTGAAGTCCGTCGACGTCGACAGCTGCGTGGCGCTGCCGGCCGGGAAGACCGTGCAGGCCCTCGCCAACCGGATGCGGCGGCCGGTGACGACGTACGAGTCGGCCGAGTGCGCGGAGACGGGCGAGTTCCAGACCTATCCCGGGGACGGGGTCTGGCTGCCCGAATCGCCCCACCAGGTCCGCGCGTTCAAGGTCTGGGAGCGCTGAGGTCCGCCGGGGCCGCATCCCGCGCGGGGTCCGGCCCCGGCAGCACGTCGGCGGGCGCGGCGACCCCGGGGCGTACGCGGGCAGGCCCGGCGGGCCCGGGGTCCTCCGGTCGTACGCCCTCCGGCCCGGCGGACCCGGTGGACCCGGCGGCCTCCGGCCGTACGACGCCCGTGTCCGCGGGAGGCGCGCCCGCGGACAGCCGGGCCACCTCCGCCCGCAGCGACCGCACCTCGTCCGCCAGGGCCGCGATCGCCGCGGTCTGCCGCCGCTCCTCCTGGTCGTCGCGCTCGAAGCGGGAGATGAACCAGGCGGCGATGTTGGCCGTCACCACACCGAGCAGCGCGATCCCCGACAGCATCAGCCCGACCGCGAGCACCCGGCCCAGGCCCGTGGTGGGGGAGTGGTCGCCGTACCCGACGGTGGTCATGGTCGTGAAGGACCACCACACCGCGTCGCCCAGGCTCTTGATGTTCCCGTTCGGGGCGTCCCGCTCCACGCTGAGCACCGCCAGCGAGCCGAACATCAGCAGCCCCACCACGGCGCCCGCCACGTACGTGGTCAGCCGCACCTGCGGCGCCATCCGGGCCCGCCGCCCGACCAGCATCAGCGTGGCCACCAGCCGCAGCAGCCGCAGCGGCTGCACCAGCGGCAGTACCACGGCCGCCAGGTCCAGCCAGTGCGTGCGGACGAACACCCGGCGGTCGGTGGCCAGCACCAGCCGGACGAGGTAGTCCACCGCGAAGGCCCCCCACACGACCCACTCGGCGTGCGTGCACGCCCGGTGGAGCGCCGGGCTCGCGTCCGGCAGCACGATCGGAACCGCGTACGCCACGGCGAAGAGCACCGCGAGGGCGAGCAGCGGATTCTGGGTCCGCCGCTCCCAGCGGACCTGCGGGGGGACTTCCTTCATGTCCGGAATCGTAAGGACGCGGACGCGGCGGAGCGGGCCCCGGCCCCGCCGGAACCCGCTCCTCCGTGGAGCACCGCGGGGCACGCGCGGGCGCAGGGGCGGCCCGCCCCCGCGCCCGCGGCGCGTCCTCCGGTGCCGTGTACGGTCCTACGGGTCGGCCCTACGGGTCGGTCCCTACGCGTCGCCGCCCGCGGCGCCCGGGTCGGCCGCCGCCACGTCCAGCAGCCGGTAGCGGTCGATCGCCTGCTTGAGCACCGAACGGTCGACCTTCCCCTCCTTCGCGAGCTCGGTGAGCACCGCGAGGACCACCGACTGGGCGTCGATGTGGAAGAACCGGCGGGCCGCCCCGCGGGTGTCGGCGAAGCCGAACCCGTCCGCACCCAGCGAGGTGTACGACCCCGGCACCCAGCGCGCGATCTGGTCCGGGACGCTGCGCATCCAGTCCGAGACCGCCACGAACGGGCCCTGCGCCGCGGACAGCTTGCGCGTCACGTAGGGCACGCGCTGCTCCTCCTCCGGGTGGAGGAGGTTGTGCTCCTCGGCCTCCACGGCGTCCCGGCGCAACTCGTTCCAGGACGTCGCCGACCAGACGTCGGCCCGGACGTTCCAGTCCTGCGCGAGGATCTGCTGGGCCTCCAGGGCCCAGGGGACCGCCACGCCGGAGGCGAGGATCTGCGCCGGGACCGCGCCGGCCTCGCCGGCCCTGAAGCGGTGGAGGCCCTTGAGGATGCCCTCCACGTCCACGTCCGCGGGCTCGGCCGGGTGCTGGATCGGCTCGTTGTACACCGTCAGGTAGTAGAAGACGTCCTCGGACTCCGGGCCGTACATCCGGCGCAGGCCGTCCTGGACGATGTGCGCGATCTCGAAGCCGTACGCCGGGTCGTACGCGACGCAGGCCGGGTTGGTCGAGGCCAGCAGCTGCGAGTGCCCGTCGGCGTGCTGGAGGCCCTCACCGGTCAGGGTCGTTCGGCCGGCGGTCGCACCCAGGACGAAACCGCGCGCCAGCTGGTCGGACATCTGCCAGAACTGGTCACCGGTGCGCTGGAAACCGAACATCGAGTAGAAGACGTACACCGGGATCAGGTGCTCGCCGTGGGTCGCGTACGCCGAGCCCGCCGCGATCAGCGAGGCCGTGCAGCCCGCCTCGGAGATGCCGTCGTGCAGCATCTGGCCGGTCGGCGACTCCTTGTACGCCAGCAGCAGGTCGCGGTCGACGGCCTCGTACTGCTGCCCCAGCGGGTTGTAGATCTTGGCGCTCGGGAAGAACGCGTCCATGCCGAACGTGCGGTACTCGTCCGGCGCGATCAGCACGAACCGCTTGCCGATCTCCTTGTCCCGCATCAGGTCCTTCAGGATGCGGACGAACGCCATGGTCGTGGCGATCGACTGCTGCCCCGAGCCCTTCTTGGCGGCCGCGTAGGTCTTGTCCTCCGGCTGCGGCAGGGGCCGCGCGCGCACGACGCGGGTCGGCACGTAGCCGCCCAGCGACCTGCGGCGGTCGTGCATGTACTGGATCTCCTCCGAGTCCCGGCCCGGGTGGTAGTACGGCGGCAGGCCGCCCTCCAGCTGCGCGTCGGTGATCGGGATGTGCAGGCGGTCGCGGAAGCCCTTGAGGTCGTCGACCGTCAGCTTCTTCATCTGGTGCGTGGCGTTGCGGCCCTCGAAGTTCGGCCCCAGCGTCCAGCCCTTGATCGTGTGCGCCAGGATCACCGTCGGCTGGCCCTTGTGTGCCTTGGCCGCCGCGTACGCCGCGTAGATCTTCTTGTGGTCGTGGCCGCCGCGCCCGAGGTGGAGCAGCTGCTGGTCGGTCATGTTCTCGACCATCGCGCGCAGCCGGTGGTCGTCGCCGAAGAAGTGCTCGCGGATGTACCCGCCGGTCTCGGTGGCGTACGTCTGGAACTGGCCGTCGGGCGTCGAGTTCATCCGGTTGACGAGGATGCCGTCGCGGTCCTGGGCCAGCAGCGGGTCCCAGGAGCGGTCCCAGATCAGCTTGATGACGTTCCAGCCGGCCCCGCGGAAGATCGACTCCAGCTCCTGGATGATCTTGCCGTTGCCGCGCACCGGGCCGTCGAGCCGCTGCAGGTTGCAGTTCACGACGAAGGTCAGGTTGTCCAGGCCCTCGCGGGCGGCCAGCGACAGCTGTCCGAGTGACTCCGGCTCGTCCATCTCGCCGTCGCCGAGGTACGCCCACACGTGTGATGCGGAGGTGTCCGCGATCCCGCGCGCCTCCAGGTACCGGTTCATCCGGGCCTGGTAGATCGCGCCGAGCGGGCCCAGGCCCATCGAGACGGTCGGGAACTCCCAGAAGTCCGGCATGAGCCGGGGGTGCGGGTAGCTCGACAGGCCGTACGGGGCCTTCGACTTCTCCTGGCGGAACGCGTCGAGCTGCTGCTCGGAGAGCCGGTCGAGCAGGTAGGCGCGGGCGTAGATGCCCGGCGAGGCGTGGCCCTGGAAGAAGATCTGGTCGCCGCCGTCACCCTCGTCCTTGCCCCGGAAGAAGTGGTTGAAGCCCACGTCGTAGAGGGAGGCCGAGGAGGCGAAGGTGGCGATGTGGCCGCCGACCCCGATGCCCGGGCGCTGGGCCCGCGAGACCATCACCGCGGCGTTCCACCGGGTGGCGTTGAGGACCTTGCGCTCGATCTCCTCGTTGCCGGGGAAGAACGGCTCGTCCTTGGTCGCGATCGTGTTCACGTAGTCCGAGCTGCGCATCTCGGGCACGGCCACGCGCTTCTCGCGGGCGCGCTCGATCAGGCGCAGCATGAGGTAGCGGGCCCGCTCACGGCCGCGCTCGTCGACGGCTGCGTCCAGGGAGTCCAGCCATTCCCGCGTCTCTTCCGGATCGAAGTCCGGAACCTGGCTCGGGAGGCCGCCAATGATGATCGGGTTGCGATCGGATGCGGAAGCCACGCTGTTCCTTCACTCTCGGGGGAGTCTTCGTGCCATGGGTCACACCGGCTCCCATCGTGTACCGCGGGGTCCGGATCTTCACCTTTACCGCACGGTAACCGGTGGAACTTCGAGCGAGTGTCCGTCACCCGTGGGGGACAGGTCCGGACATCTCGCAACTTTACGCCCAAGAGGTTTAGGAGGTTCGTAAGGCCGTTCGTCCCTCAAAGAGGTAGGAAAGTCATCAAGAGCTTCCGAATACCCGAGAATGGTGTGGCATGGATCACCGGAGGAGTGGCAGGAGCATGCCTGGACTTGCGGCGAGACGACCGTAATCGTCACCGTTTCGACGGTCTCGGCGGCCGGGTACTTGCGCGATCCGCCGCTCCCGTGTGGACTACGCCCAATGCTGCGCGTGCACGCGCGGCCAGAAGACATTCACCGAACATGAGCAGGAGGCACCCCGTGAGCGCGACCGCGGACCACGCGGAGAGCAGCCTGGCCGCCCGGCTGGGTTTCCAGTCCGACCAGGTGGTCCAGGAGATCGGCTACGACGACGACGTCGATCAGGAGTTCCGCGAGGAGATCGAGGGCTTCATCGGCAATGACCTCGTCGACGAGGATTACGACGATGTGGCCGACGCGGTACTCCTGTGGTTCCGCGACGAGGACGGTGACCTGACCGACACGCTCGTCGACGCCACGGAGCTCGTCGAGGAGGAGGCGCTGATCCTGCTGCTGACTCCGAAGACCGGCCGGGCCGGTTTCGTGGAGGCCAGCGACATCAGCGAGGCCGCCAAGACCGCGGGTCTGACGCCCGGCAAGGGCTTCAGCATCGGCAAGGAGTGGTCGGCCCAGCGCCTGAAGACCCCCAAGGCCGCGAAGTCCGGCAAGCGCTGATCCCGGCGCCCCCCGCCGCGCGGCGCGCGGCGGCACCAGCGGACGGGACCCCCCGCCGACCACGGTCGGCGGGGGGTCCCGCGGTTTTCCCGGGCCGTCCGGCCGGGCCGTGCGGCGGGCCCGTGCGGCCGTCATAGGCTGGGAGCCTCCCAAAGCCCCGAACAGCCCCGAACAGCCCCGAACAGCCCAACGAAGGGACGCGAGCGATGGCCATCGAGGTCGGCACCAAGGCCCCGGACTTCGAACTCAGGGACAACCACGGCGCCACCGTCCGGCTCTCCGACTTCCGCGGGGAGAAGAACGTGGTCCTGGTCTTCTACCCCTTCGCCTTCACCGGCGTGTGCACCGGCGAGCTGTGCGAGCTGCGCGACCAGCTGCCCCGCTTCGTCAACGACGACACCCAGCTGCTGGCCGTCTCCAACGACTCCGTGCCGACCCTGCGCGTCTTCGGAGAGCAGGAGGGCCTGGAGTACCCGCTGCTGTCCGACTTCTGGCCGCACGGCGAGACCTCGCGCGCGTACGGCGTCCTCGACGAGGACAAGGGCTGCGCCGTGCGCGGCACCTTCATCGTCGACAAGGACGGCATCGTCCGGTGGACCGTCGTCAACGGCCTGCCCGACGCCCGCGACCTGAACGAGTACATCAAGGCCCTCGAGAGCCTCTGAGGCCGCCGAACGACCGCTGAACGACTGCCGAACGACTGCCGAACGACCGCCGCGCGGCCGGTTCAACGCCCGCAGGGGTGGGAATCAGGCCACGGCGACCCGGGAAAATCCGGTGCGGACGGGAACCCGTCACTAGGATCCAAGCGTTGATCCGGATAGCAACGCACGACGGGGCCCCGCCCCACACAAACCACTGGAGGACCCGTGGGAGTCAGCCTCAGCAAGGGCGGCAACGTCTCTCTGACCAAGGCCGCCCCCAACCTGACGGCGGTCATCGTCGGCCTGGGCTGGGACGCTCGCACCACGACAGGGGTCGACTTCGACCTCGACGCCAGCGCCCTGCTGACGAACGATCAGGGCAAGGTCACCAACGACTCGAACTTCGTGTTCTTCAACAACCTGAAGAGCCCGGACGGCTCGGTCGAGCACACCGGCGACAACATCACCGGTGAGGGCGAGGGTGACGACGAGCAGATCAAGGTCAACCTGACCGGCGTGCCCGCCGACGTGGCCAAGATCGTCTTCCCGGTCTCGATCTACGACGCCGAGACCCGCCAGCAGAGCTTCGGCCAGGTCCGCAACGCCTACATCCGCGTCGTGAACCAGGCGGACAACGCCGAGCTGGCCCGCTACGACCTCAGCGAGGACGCCTCGACCGAGACCGCCATGGTCTTCGGCGAGCTGTACCGCAACGGCGCGGAGTGGAAGTTCCGCGCGATCGGCCAGGGCTACGCCTCCGGCCTGCGCGGCATCGCGCAGGACTTCGGCGTCAACGTCTGACCGACGCCCGGCGTCGAGGTCTGACCGTCGCCCGGCGTCGCCGTACGACCGACGTCCCGCGCCGGCCTGCCGCCGGCGCAGCCCGAAGCACCCTCCGTCCGGCGCCGCGCACCCCGTGTGTGCGGCGCCGGACGGCTTTGTCACCACACCGAAGTCCGGGGAGGACCACGAACATGGGCGTCACACTCGCCAAGGGGGGCAACGTCTCCCTCTCCAAGGCCGCACCGAACCTCACCCGCGTGATGATCGGGCTCGGCTGGGACGCGCGCTCGACCACGGGGGCGGACTTCGACCTCGACGCCAGCGCCCTGCTGTGCCGCGACGGGCGGGTGCTCGGGGACCCGTACTTCGTCTTCTACAACAACCTCAAGAGCCCCGAGGGCTCCGTCGAACACACCGGCGACAACCTCACCGGTGAGGGCGACGGGGACGACGAGTCGATCCTCGTCGACCTGACCCTCGTGCCGGCCGAGGTCGACAAGATCGTCTTCCCGGTCTCCATCCACGACGCCGACGCCCGCCGCCAGACGTTCGGGCAGGTCACCAATGCGTTCATCCGCGTCGTGAACCAGGCCGACGGCCAGGAACTGGCGCGCTACGACCTCAGCGAGGACGCCTCCACCGAAACCGCGATGATCTTCGGCGAGGTGTACCGCTACAACGGCGAATGGAAGTTCCGGGCGGTGGGACAGGGGTACGCGTCGGGTCTCCGGGGCATCGCTCTAGACTTCGGGGTCAACGTTTCGTAAAGCCGCGTCCGGATGAGGTACCTGTGGTTCTGAAAACCTTCGGCTGGTCGTTCGCAGTCACTGCGCTCGGCCTCGCCGCAGCGGTGCTCTACGGGGGGTGGACCGCCTTCGGGATCGTGGCGATCCTCTCCGTTCTCGAGATCTCGCTGTCCTTCGACAATGCCGTGGTCAACGCCGGAATCCTGAAGAAGATGAACGCCTTCTGGCAAAAGATCTTCCTCACCGTCGGTGTACTCATCGCGGTGTTCGGCATGCGCCTGGTCTTCCCCGTCGTGATCGTGGCCATCAGCGCCAAGATCGGCCCGATCGACGCCGTCAACCTCGCGTTGAACGACAAGGAGATGTACGAGCAACTGGTCACGGACGCCCATCCGTCGATCGCCGCGTTCGGTGGGATGTTCCTCCTGATGATCTTCCTCGACTTCATCTTCGAGGAGCGCGAGATCCAGTGGCTGGCCTGGCTGGAGCGCCCCCTGGCGAAGCTCGGCAAGGTCGACATGCTGTCCGTCTGCATCGCCATGATCGCCCTGCTGATCACGTCGATGACCTTCGCGACCCAGGCCCACCAGCACGGCGGCGCCCACGTCGACAAGGCACAGACCGTGCTCGTCTCCGGCATCGCAGGCCTGATCACGTACCTGATCGTGGGCGGCCTGTCCGGCTACTTCGAGAACAAGCTGGAGGAAGAGGAGGAGGCCGAGCACGAGGCCGAGGAGGAGGCCAAGCGCAGCGGCAAGCAGGTCTCCGCCGTCGCCCTCGCGGGCAAGGCGGCCTTCTTCATGTTCCTCTACCTCGAGGTCCTCGACGCCTCGTTCTCCTTCGACGGCGTCATCGGCGCGTTCGCGATCACCAACGACATCGTGCTCATGGCCCTCGGCCTCGGCATCGGTGCCATGTACGTCCGGTCGCTCACGGTCTACCTGGTCCGCCAGGGCACCCTGGACGACTACGTCTACCTGGAGCACGGCGCGCACTACGCCATCGGCGCCCTCGCCGTGATCCTGCTCGTCACCATCCAGTACGAGATCAACGAGGTCGTCACCGGCCTCGTCGGCGTCATCCTGATCGCCTGGTCCTTCTGGTCCTCCGTGCGCCGCAACAAGCGGCTGGCGGCCGAGGGCGGGGCCGGCGACGGCGAGAAGGCGGAGGTCCCGTCCGGGGTGTGATCCGGGCGGGAATGCGGAACGCTTCTCAGCGGGGCGGCCGGACGGGTTCCAACGGACCCGGCGGCCGCCCCGCGGCACGTGCGGCCGCCTCCGCGGCCTCGCCACACGACATGGGGGGTAGACATGGGGTTCTTCGACGGCCTCAGGGGCGGCCGGGCGGCGCAGTTCGACTCGGGCAGCGCCTCGTCCAACGCGATCGAGCTGACCCGGCGGCATCCCACGATCTCGCTCACCAAACAGGGCGCGGTCAGCGGCAACCTGCGGGTGAACCTGTCCTGGCGGATGCGCACCTCGGACATCGGCGGCCCGTCCGGCCAGAGCAGTCAGCTGCTGCGCCATCCGTTCAAGCTGTTCAAACCCGAGATCGTCCAGGCCCACACCCAGGGCATGGTCAACGTCGACCTCGACATCGGCTGCCTCTACGAGCTGGCCGACGGCAGCAAGGGCGTCGTCCAGCCGCTCGGCAACTTCCTCGGCGACATCAACACCCCGCCGTACGTGAAGCTCAGCGGCGACGACCGGTTCGGGGCGCCCTCGGGCGAGACGCTCTTCGTCAACCTCGACCACGCCGAGGAGATCAAGCGGCTGCTGGTGTTCGTCTACATCTACGACCAGACGCCGGCCTTCGACCGCACGCACGCCCTCGTCACGCTCTACCCCGCCACCGGCCCGCGCATCGAGATCGCCCTCGACGAGCGGGCGCCGGAGGCGCGCTCCTGCGCCGTGCTGACGATCGAGAACGTCAAGGGCGACCTGATCGTGCGCCGCGAGGTGAAGTTCGTGTACGGCTTCCAGGCGGAGCTCGACCGGCTCTACGGATGGGGGCTGCAGTGGGGGCGGGGGTACAAGACGACCAAGGCGTGAGCCGGCCCGCCGGAGCCGGTCAGCGCCGCATGAACTGCGGCCCCTGCGGCGGCAGGCGGAACGCCGGGTCCCCGCCCGGGGCCGGTACGGGCACGGGCGGCGGGGAGACCGGCTGCGGGTAGCCGTACGCGGGCGGTGCGGTCGGCGGCGCCTGGGTGGCCGGGGCCGGGGTGTGCGGCTGTGCCGCGGGCACCGGCGGCGCGGGCTGCCGCATCGCCTGGGTCCGGTCCTCGCCCGGCGCGCCGCCCTCGGCGGCCTCCGCGGCGTTCTCGTCGACCGAGATGCCGTGGTCCGTGGCCAGGCCCTCCAGGCCGTTCGAGTAGCCCTCGCCCAGCGCGCGGAACTTCCAGCCCTCGCCGCGCCGGTACAGCTCGCCGCAGATCATCGCCGTCTCGGTGCCGGTCTCCGGCCGTACGTCGAAGTAGGCCAGCGGGTCGCCGCCGGCCGCCGGCGAGGCGTCGTACAGCAGGATCCGCAGGTCCGGGACGTGCTCGAAGGGGACGTCCTCGGCGGAGGCCACCACCAGCACCCGGTCGACGGCCGGTCCGAGGGCGGTCAGGTCGGCCTGCACCGCATCCGTGATCGCGTCCCCGGCCAGCCGCTTCTTGCCCAGCCGCCACACGGCGCCCGAAGGGTGCCGGGGCTGGTTGTAGAAGACGAAGTCCTCGTCCGAGCGCACGCGGCCGTCCGGGCCCAGGACGAGGGCCGAGGCGTCCACGTCCGGGACGTCGGGTCCGTCCGTCCAGCGCAGCACCGCCCGTACCGCCGAGGTGGCCACGGGGATGTTCGAACCCTTCTGCATCGCGTGCGTCATGCCCGTCATCCTGCCCCCTGCGGGCGGAGCGGGACAATGCGGCCCCCCTTTGCCGGTTGCGTGCCGCATCGTCCGCCGGACCCGTGCGCCGCCTCTTGTCGGCGGGGCGGAGCCTGGGCATGGTGCAAGAGGGTTACCTGAAATTCATGGGCTTGGGGAACTCTTGACACTCATTCGTACGTACTATTACCGGCCACGTCAGTTGGGCCGCCAAGGCAGTACGGGGGAAGCACATGCGTCATTTCGGGCACGTTTCGCCTGCGGTCCGTGAGCACCTCTTCCACCAGCAGCCCGCGGAATTCACCCTCGCGTCCCCGGCCCGCGTCCTTTCCGCGGCACTGGGCGCCACGCTCTACAGCCCGGCCACCCGGCCCCGGCTCGCCGACGACATCCGGAAGCAGGCCGCCCGCGGCGTCGTCTCCATGGTGATCTGCCTGGAGGACTCCATCAGCGACGGCGACGTCACGGCCGGCGAGGAGAACCTCGTCCGGCATTTCGCCGACCTCGACCGGGAGGCCGCCGACGGGGGGAGCGAGCTGCCGCTGCTCTTCATCCGGGTGCGGCTGCCCGAGCAGATCCCGGACCTCGTCGCCCGCCTCGGAGCCTCCGTCCGGCATTTGGCCGGATTCGTACTTCCCAAGTTCACGGAAGAGCGCGGGGTCGCGTTCCTCGACGCGGTGGCGCGCGCCGAGTCCGCCTCCGGACAGCGGCTCTTCGCCATGCCGGTCCTCGAATCACCCGAACTGCTCCACCTGGAGACCCGGCCCCTCGCACTCGCCGGCATCGCCCGCACCGTCGACAAGTACCGCGACCGCGTGCTCGCGCTCCGCCTCGGCGTCACCGACTTCTGCTCGGCGTACGGGCTGCGCCGCACCCCCGACATGACCGCCTACGACGTCCAGATCGTCGCCGGGGTCATCGCCGACGTCGTCAACGTCCTCTCGCGGGCCGACGGCACCGGCTTCACGGTCACCGGGCCGGTCTGGGAGTACTTCCGCCACCAGGAGCGGAAGTTCAAGCCCCAGCTGCGCCGCAGCCCCTTCCTCGACGGGCAGGCGGAGGAACTCCGCACCGCCCTGATCGAGCACGACCTCGACGGCCTGCTGCGCGAGATCGAACTCGACCGCGCCAACGGCCTGCTCGGCAAGACCTGCATCCACCCCGCGCACGTGACCCCCGTCCACGCCCTGTCGGTGGTCTCCCACGAGGAGTTCAGCGACGCCCAGGACATCCTGCGGCCCGAACGGGGCGGCGGCGGCGTCATGCGCTCGGCGTACACGAACAAGATGAACGAGGTGAAGCCCCACCGCGCCTGGGCCGAGCGCACCATGCTGCGCGCCGAGGTCTTCGGCGTGGCCCGTGAGGACGTCGGCTTCGTCGACCTCCTCACGGCGGGGCTCTCGGGGTGACGGACGGCGGGACCCTGGACGAGGGAACGGCGGGCGGGACCGTGGACGAGACGGCCGGCGGAACCGCCGACGGAACAGCCGGCGGAACGGCAGAGGGAGTGGTGGAGGACGTGGTGTGGTCCGGGACCTGGGTCGCGGAACGGCTCGGCGTGGAGCTCGTGGACGGACCGCCGGACGACGGCGGGCGGGACGAACGGCCCGAGGCGCGTCCGACCCCCGACACCGCCTCCGAGGCGACCTCCGACGCCGCCCGTGACCCCGACCGAGGCGCCGGGGCCGGACCGGCAGCGGCCGCCCCGGCCTCCGCCCCGGCCTCCGCCCCGGCCCCTGCCCCCGCGCTGCGCGACCTCCTGGGCCTCGCCCTGCGCCGCAACCCCAAGCGGGCCCACCTCCTGGTCTCGAACGTCCTCGGCAAGCACGTCCCGCAGTCCCCGTCGACCGTCTACGACGCCGGCTACGGTCTCGGCCGGCGCGTGCGCGACCTGCTCGGCCCGGACGAGGCGGCCCGCGCCGTGGTCCTCGGCTACGCCGAGACGGCCACCGCCCTGGGCCACTGCGTCGCCGACGGCCTCGGCAGCGCCCCGTACCTGCACTCGACGCGGCGACCGGTGCCGGGCGTGAACACCGCGGGCGGGTTCGAGGAGTCCCACTCGCACGCGACCTCCCACCTGCTCCTGCCCGAGGACCCGAAGCTGCTCGCCGGCCCGGGTCCGCTGGTGCTGGTGGACGACGAGTTCTCCACCGGCAACACCGTCCGCAACACCATCCGCGACCTGCACGCCCGCCACCCCCGCGACTGGTACGTGGTGGTGGCCCTGGTCGACATGCGCTCCGCAGCCGACCGCGAGGCCCTGGCCGCCTTCGCCGCGTCGCTGGGCGCGCGCGTGGACCTCGTGGCCCTGGCCACCGGCACGGTGGCCCTGCCCCCGGACGTCCTCGCCAAGGGCCAGGCCCTGGTCGCCGCCCAGGAAGCGGGTGCTGCGGCTCCGCCGACCCGGGGTGCGGAGGCTCCGGCCCCGCCGGCGTTCGAGGCGCGGGGTGCGGGGCGCAGCCCCGGGGCGTCCGGCGTGACCCGGGTCGCCCTCGCATGGCCGGCCGGCGTCCCCGACGGCGGCCGCCACGGCTTCACCCCGGCCCACCGCGAGACCCTCGCCGCGGCCCTCCCCGCCATGGCGGCCGGCCTGGCCGAGGCCCTGGGCGACACCCCGGGCCGGGTCCTCGTACTCGGCACCGAGGAGCTCATGTACGCCCCCCTGGCCCTGGCCCGCGAACTGGAACGGCAACTCGCGGCACGCCACCCCCACGCCTCCACTCCCGAAGCGCTCGACGCCCCCGGGTCCGACCAGCCCCCCCGGACCCCCCAGCCCCCCGCGGCCCTGGTCAGGTACTCCACGACCACCCGCAGTCCCGTCCTGGCCGTCGACGACCCCGGCTACGCCATCCGCACCCGCCTGGTCTTCCCGGCGCACGACGACCCCGCCGACGGCCCCGGCGAGCGCTACGCGTACAACGTCGCCGGCGCCGGCTTCGACGCCGTCGTCGCGGTCGTCGACACGGCCGGCGACACCCCCGAACTCCACGCCCCCGACGGCCTCCTGGCCCACCTCGCCGCCCAGGCCGGCCGGGTCCTGCTGGCCGTCGTACCGGCGTACGTACCGGCCTGCGCGACCCGCACCGAACCCACCCCGGAGCAGGCGCAGGCGCAAGGGCACCCGCACGGGCACCCACGCCCCCGCACGTACCCCCACGCGCCGAACCCCCCGCACCGCCCCGCCACCGACGACCGGCAGGAGCCGATCATGTCCGAGCCGCAGCACCAGGGACCGCCCGCGGGCCTTCCCCAGCCCCTGCGCGGCCCCGCGTTCTCCTCCTACGCCGCCGACGACGTCGGCTGGCTGCTCCAGGACCTGTCCGACGTCGCGCTGGAGGCCCCGACCGAGGAGCGTGAGGAGGCGATCCAGGCGGGCGGTGCCCACTACGCCGAGTCGCTGCCCGTCGAGTACCAGCCCAGCGCCCAGTACCAGGAGCTCTACCAGGCCGCTCTGGCCGCCTCCGCCGCCCGCGTCGCGCGCGCGGTCGGCACCGTCACCGAGACCGTGCTGGCCGAGCGCTCCCCGCGCCCCGTCCTGGTGTCGCTGGCCCGGGCCGGCACCCCCGTCGGCGTCCTCATGCGCCGCTGGGCCGGCCACCGGCACGGCCTCGACCTGCCGCACTACGCCGTCTCGATCGTGCGCGGCCGCGGCATCGACGCCAACGCCCTGCGCTGGCTCGCCGCCCACCACGACCCGGCCGACGTCGTGTTCGTCGACGGCTGGACCGGCAAGGGCGCCATCACCCGCGAACTGACCGCCGCACTCGCGGAGTTCCCGGAGTTCGACCCGAACATCGTGGTGCTCGCCGACCCCGGCGGCTGCGTGGCCACGTACGGCACGCGCGAGGACTTCCTGATCCCCTCCGCATGCCTCAACTCCACGGTCTCCGGCCTCATATCGCGTACCGTGCTGCGTGCGGACCTGGTCGGGCCCGACGACTTCCACGGCGCGAAGTTCTACCGCGCGCTGGCCGGGGCCGACGTCTCGGCGGAGTTCGTCGACACCGTGGCGGCCCACTTCGGCGAGGTCGCCGAGGCCGTCGACGCGGAGGTCAAGGAGCTGCTGGCGGCGGACCGCAGGCCCACCTGGGAGGGCTGGGCCGCGGTCGAGCGGATCAGTGAGGAGTACGGCATCCACGACGTGAACCTGGTCAAGCCCGGCGTCGGCGAGACGACCCGGGTGCTGCTGCGCCGGGTGCCCTGGAAGATCCTGGCCAAGCGGGGTGCCGGGGCCGACCTGGGGCACGTACGCCTGCTCGCCGAGCAGCGCGGCGTACCGGTGGAGGAGGTCGACGGGCTGCCGTACACCTGCGTCGGTCTGATCCACCCCCACTACACGCGCGGGGCCACGGGCGCCGACGGCAAGGCGGTGACGGCACCGTGACCACGCCCGGCACGGCACCGGCGCCCGGCAGGGCACCTGCGCCCGTACCCGAATCGGCACCCGCACCCGAAGGGGCACCCATCTCCCACGTGAGCTCGAACCCGAGCCCGAACCCGAGTCCGAGCCCCACTCCCACCCCCACCGCGGCCCCCGCCCCGGCCCCCGCCCCGGCCTCCGGCCCGGTCCTCATCGCGAGCGACCTCGACCGCACCCTCATCTACTCCGCCGCCGCCCTCGGCCTGACGATGCCCGACCCGCGGGCGCCCCGCCTCCTCTGCGTCGAGGTGCACGAGAGCAAGCCGCTCTCCTTCATGACCGAGACGGCCGCGGCCCTGCTCGCCGAGCTGGCCGCGGACCCGGAGGTGGTCTTCGTCCCGACCACCACCCGCACCCGCAAGCAGTACCAGCGCATCCGCTTCCCCGGACCCCCGGCCCGTTACGCCATCTGCGCCAACGGCGGCCAGCTGCTCGTCGACGGCGAAGCCGACCGCGACTGGCGGCGCCTGGTCGCGCGCCGGCTCGAAGCCGAGTGCGCGCCGCTGGAGGACGTACGCGCGCACCTGCTCGCCACCGCCGACCCGGCGTGGCTGCGCAAGGAGCGGGTGGCCGAGGACCTCTTCGCGTACCTCGTGGTCGAGCGGGCGCTGCTGCCCGAGGACTGGCTCAAGGCGCTCGCGGAGTGGGCCGAGGCGCGCGGCTGGACGGTGTCGCTGCAGGGCCGCAAGGTGTACGCCGTACCGCGGCCGCTGACCAAGAGCGCGGCGATGCGCGAGGTGGCCCGGCGTACGGGTGCCGCCACGACCCTCGCGGCCGGCGACTCGCTCCTCGACGCCGACCTGCTGCTGGCTGCGGACCGGGCCTGGCGGCCGGGGCACGGCGAACTGGCGGACGCGGCCTGGACCGCCCCCGGGGTGACGGCGCTGGGGGTGGCCGGGGTGCTGGCGGGGGAGGAGATCGTCCGGCAGTTCGCCCGTCGCGGACGGCCGATTCGGGCAGACTGACCGTATGAGCAAGGGGAACACGACCCGCATGACGGACGAGCTGTACGCGTACATGCTCGCCCACAACCCCCCGCTGGACCCGGTGCAGCGGGGGGTCGTCACGACCACGTACGCCCGCTACCCCGACTCCGCCGGCATGCAGTCGGCAGAGGAGCAGGGACCGCTGCTGGCGTGGCTGGTCCGGATGGTGGGGGCCCGGCACATCGTGGAGGTCGGGACGTTCACGGGCTTCTCCTCCCTGGCGATGGCGCAGGCGCTGCCCCCGGACGGGCGGCTGATCGCCTGCGACGTCTCGGAGGAGTGGACGGCGGTCGCCCGGGAGGCCTGGGAGGCCGCCGGGGTCGCGGACCGCATCGAGCTGCGGCTCGCGCCCGCGCTCGACACGCTGCGGGCGATGTCGGACGAGCCGCACATCGACCTGGCGTACCTGGACGCGGACAAGGAGAACTACGTCGCGTACTGGGAGGAGCTGGTGCCCCGGATCAGGGCGGGCGGCCTGATCGTCACGGACAACACGCTCTTCCACGGGCGCGTGGTGGACCCGGACGCGACGGGCGCGGTGGCGGGCATCCGCAGGTTCAACGACCACGTGGCGGGGGACGCGCGCATGGACAGCGTCCTGACCGTCATCTCGGACGGCCTGACCCTCTCCCGCAAACGCTGACACCGCCGCCGCGGCGGGCGGCCGACCCCCGGGGATCCGGGCCCGGGGATCCGGCCGCGGTGATCAGCAGCCGTGGATCAGCAGCCGGGGATAAGCAGCCGTGGATCAACAGCCGTGGATCAACAGCCGTGGATCAACAGCCGTGGATCAACCGCAGCCGCCGCCTCCGCAGCACCCCCCGCCCGACGGCGCGGGAGCGGCGGCGGACCCGCCCACTGCGACGGCGGACAGCAGCTTGACGGTGTCCTCGTGGCCCTGGGGACACACGGCGGGGTCGGAGGACTGGGCCATGGGCCGACTCACCTCAAAGGAGTCACCACAGGCACGGCAGCGGAATTCGTAACGAGGCATGCCCCCAGGCTATCCACCCGACCCGCCCCGGTCTAAGCCCTGCGCATGGCGAGTGCCGCATCGAGCAGCGCACTCACGAACGACATGGCCGCCCAGACGCCCACCGCGGCGATCATCGACGTCCACCAGGCCATGTCCAGTACCGCGAGGAAGAGCCCGAACGCGATCCCGCCGAGCATGGTGCCGTTGAAGAGGACCTGGCCCGGGTTCCTGAAGCTCCCGTCCTCGAGCATGGAGAAGAAGGCGGCGGAGGCGATTGCGATCAGGCCCAGCGCTTCGCCGGCGCCGGCGAGCAGGTCGGCCCACCACGGGATGTCGGCCTGGGAGACCATCAGCCAGATGCAGCCGCCCAGGACGATGAACGAGGCGGTGACCGCAGCCCCGGCCGCCAGGTCCTCGCCCTTGGTGTGCCTGGCGGAGTACCCGCCCCGGAAGCCGTGCGCGTAGAGCTCGAACTCGTCGACGACGATGAGGACCCCTATGGCGAGTCCCGCGGCGGTCGCCCCGCACAGTGCCGAGAGGACGAAGCCCAGCTCCGTCGTGCTCCGGACCAGCCCGAAGGTGCTCCCCCAGGTGAGGAGCACGGTGGTGACCGCCTCGAGGCCTTCGTGACGGACCGGCTCCCGCCGCTCGATCGCGGTGGCCGGGGTCGTGACGGGTCGGGGAGCGGGGAGGTCGCGGCGTGGGGGGCGTCGGGCGACGTGCGCCGGCTGGGGCTGCGGCTGCCGCTGGGGCTGTGGTCGCGGCTCAGGTTCCGGCTGCGGCGCGTAGAGGGCCTCCCACCACCCCGACTCCTTCGGCTCCCCGTCCTCGTCCGGCGGCTCGAACTCGGGGTCGTACGGTTCCACCAGCTCGAACTCGGCTTCGTACAGCGGCTCCACCGGCGCGGGCCCGCGATCACCGGGCAACACCGGCGCTGGCACCGGCACCGGCACCGGCGCTGGCACCGGCGGCCCCGGCGCTGGCACCGACGTCGGTAGCGGGCCCTGCACCGGCACCTGCAGGGGAACCGGTGTGGCCGGGCCGGCCCCCGGCTGGACCAGTACCGCCTCCAGGATCCGCCGCACCTCTCCCGCGCCCCGCGGCCGTTCCGCGGGATCCGTCTCCAGCAGGCGGACGATCAGGTGGTCGAGCGCGGCGGGCAGCCCGGGGCGCAGGCGTCCCGGCTCGGGTACCCCCACGCCGTCTCCGCGTTCCGGGGGCCAGCCGGTCACCAGGGCGTACATGAGGCACCCGAGCGAGTAGAGGTCGGACTGCCGGCCCGCGGCTCCACGGAACTGCTCCGGGGACATGTACGCCGGTGTGCCGAGGACCGTTCCCGGCCTGGTCTGGCCGCTCTCCTCCAGCAGCTTCGCGATGCCGAAGTCCAGCACCCGTACGGCACCGCGCTGCGTGACCATCACGTTGGACGGTTTGATGTCGCGGTGCACGATGTCGTTCGCGTGCGCGCTCTCCAGCACGTCGCAGATCTGATCGGCCCAGGCGACGACGTCGCTCAGCGCCGGGAGGGACGCGTCGAGCGGTTTTCCCTCTGCCAGTTCGCTGCGTGCCTTCTCCAGCACCGTCTGGAGGGTCTCCCCGCGCAGCAGTTCCATCGTGATGTAGAAGACCCCGGCCCCGCCGCCGCAGTCGTGCACGGTGACGGCGTGTTCGTGGCCCACGAGGGCGAGGGCGCGCGCCTCCTTGCCCAACCGCTTCACCGCAGGGTCGATGTCGTCGGCGTCCCGGGGCATGATGAGCAGCTTGATGGCGATCTTCCGCCCGAGCTTGAGGTCCGTCGCCTTCCAGACTTCGCCCATCCCGCCGGCGCCGAGCGGTTTCTCCAGCCGGTAGCGCCCGTCCACCGTGTCCCCCTGCCGGTGCATGCACAGCCCCCTCGCCCGCGAGTCGGTCACCCGAAGGGAAGTATGGGGGCGCCACGCCCCTCCCGGGAACGGAACGTGCGCAAGAGCGCACGCAGAGCATCGACGGCATCGTTTCAGCAGCTCAGGGCCGTGCACTGGTAACGCCGCCCAGCCGGGCGAACGCTCGTCCCCCCACCGAGGAGCCGCCGCTCGTCGCCGCCCTCGCCGCCGGGTTCCCCGACGGCCCGGCGCCCCCGATGAGCCTCGATGACGACCTCACCTCGGGGGCTCGCCCTACGTCCGTGCCCCGCCCCTCTCTCCCCCCGAAGACGAGACGCTTGCCGGAACCTCACCCGTCTGGACGGCTCGGACTGTCCAACCGGCGCGCTCGCCATGACGCTGGAGACGAGGAGCGTGACCATGGCCCGGAACCGCCGCTTGATCCTTAGCCCGCCGTCCGAAGTCTGGCACCTGCTGTCCGACGGCCACCGCTACGGAGAGTGGGTGACCGGGACCCAGCAGGTCCTCGCCGTGGACCCGCACTGGCCAGAGGTCGGCGCTCGGTTGAGGGTGCGCGTCGGTGCCGGCCCCCTCACCCTCGACGACACCTGCGTCGTCCGCATCTCCGAACCGCCCCACCGCCTCCAACTGGAAGCGAAGGCAGGACCTTTCGGCGCAGCTCGCATCGCCATGAAGCTGACCCCGTGGGGCGCCAACACCCTGTTCACCCTCGACTGGCACCCCCTCCGGGGCCCCGGCACGCGGATGCACGGCCTGCCCGTGGACTACGTCGTCGCGGTCCGCAACGGCATGATGCTCACGAAGCTGGCGCGGATCGCGGTGCGCGAGCACGCCACAGGTGGCCGGGGCGCCCTACACACCCTCGGGACGGAGCCCTGACCTCGGTCGGGCCGGCCGCGGGCCGCCGCCCCGCACCCGCCGTGCAGAGCGACGTGCCCGCTCGTCGGCTCCGCTCCTCTTGATGTCGAAAGCGGATGGCGAAGGCCCCCAGCCGATCTCGGCTGGGGGCCTTCGCACTGGTGGGTGCGGACGGTGTGGACGTGCCGACTGTTGCGTTGCCCGCCCCCATCGGGGCTGGCGACGAGCGGTCCGGGACAACGGTGCTAGAGCTTGATCATCTTGGCGTACGGGCTCAGGATCCGTTCTCGTGCCGAGCCGAAATCGACGAGCGTCGCGATTCCGTCCTCGACGCCGATCACTCGGCCGAGTCCGTACACATCGTGTGTGACCTGGTCACCCACCACGAAGTGCTTGGGGGGTGGTGCGGTCGGGACTTTGAAGGGGCTGCTCGGCAGATGACGCTTCGGTGCAGCTGGCTTTGTCATTGAGCCCAGTATGCGCCCGCCGGGCGCCGACCGGACCGCCGCGCACATCACCGTTCGGACCCGATCCCGCGTCTTCGGGCTCGGAGACGGGAAGGCCCGCAGTGGATCCGCCCCGCCGACACCCGCCCTACCGGCCCGTCCGGACCCACCCCCACCCTCCCCGACCTCGGCTTCGCCAGCCCTATACGACAGTGCCAAAGGCCCCCAGCCGTGATCGGCTGGGGGCCTTTGCACTGGTGGGCGCGGACGGCTTCGAACCGCCGACATCCGCTTTGTAAGCTCGCCCGGAGGGGCGGCGCAGGGGCCCTGACCTGCGAGGCGAAGGCTCTGCAGGACACGCTGGCAACCGCCCGCGTCCACCCTCGTTGTTGTCAGATTTGGTTGTCAGTGAGCGCACCTCCCGGCACGTTGTTGGGGCGCCGTCGGACCTGAATAATCACCGCATGACCCACGTAGTCGAGGCCGCCTGGCAGGAGATGTTCACCGTCGCCGAGGGACGGACCCGGGAGGGGGAATCACTCGTTGCGGGACGCTTCGCCGAGCTGGTCCGGGTGGCACGCGGAGAGCCGCTGCTCCGTCAGCTCTACCCCTGGACAGGGATGTGGGAGCTGCACTTCAGCCGCTGCACGGAGAAGCGGTGGACCTGGGACCTCCCCTACATCGGCACGACGGGCGACGGCCGGTACTACGTCGAGGGGCCGCACCGAAGCAGCCCGCGGATCGCGGAGACGGACAGCGCCGTGGCCGCAGTAGCCATGGTCATCGACCGCCTGCCACCGCAGTGCGGCCCAGCGTTCGTCGGTACCTCGGACGAGTTCGCTGCCCACGAGAAGGCGCGCAGTAGGGGCCTCCCGGCTACCGACTGATCGGAACCTCGTAAACGATCTCGCAAAGGGCGGCGGGCACAATGATGTCCGCCGTCTCCACGGGCCGGCCCTCATCGCTGTAGTACGTCCGTCGGATATGAGGGAAGCGAGGCCTTCTGGATCCCGAGGAGTCACACCTCCTCTGCGGTCGCCTGCCGGGGCTCCGGCTGCTCCACGGCGTGGCTGACGACGATCCCGATCTCGGCCATGCGGTTCACGACGCCGATCCCCGCGTGGGGCCCGCCCTCCGGCAGGACAACGAGCGTCCCGGCCGTCAGGTCATACGGCTCCCAGCTCGTGGACAACTGGACGGGCCTGCCGTCGGCGAGAAACTCGTACGCGGTGCGGACGCACAGCTCGCCCTCGCCGATGCCGAGCCGTGCCGCGATCTCGGCCGGTGCCGGCACCTTGGCCTCGGTCCGGCTCTCCCAGCCGCCCCGCTTCCCTGCCGCCAGCATGTCTGCACGAAACGGCGACTCCTCGCGATGCTCGCGCGCTGAGGAACGGACCACTCGCACGCGCCGCCGGGGCTCGGCCACCACGAGCGAAAGGAGCGCCCCGAAATGACAGCGCACGAGGATCTTCGGCTCCTGCCGTGGTCGGGCCCCGACGACAAGCCCTGCTATCTGAGCGCCGACAACGCCAGCAGCCGCCTCTCCCGCCTGGCGGACGCCATCGAGTCGGTGGAGCTGGGCGTCGCGGCCAAACTCACGGAGTACGCCTCGGAGGTCCTGGCCGACGAGGAGGCAGACCTCGAGGAACTCCGCCTCCTGGCGACGGGCTTGGCGCACTCCCTGTCCAAGACCCTCACGGTCGCCCACAGCCGCGGCCACCGCTTGCCGCCTCCAGACCTACCGCCCTGCCCGTCTTGGGCAGAGGGCGTTGGCCCATCGGAGCCGCCACCAAGCTGACAGATCGCGCACCCATGCCGAAGGCCCTCAGTTGCACGGGGGCCTTCGGTTGTTCGGCACGCGGCTCCGCAGGCCCCGTGTGTCTCACGCGTTTCTGCTAGTCGGAGGCCATCTGGGTCTTCATGGACGGCTCGCCGTCCGCGAATAGTGCGTGGAGGCACAGGCCTTCTACCAGCCGCCACCGAAGATGGGCTGAAGCGAGGCTGCTACGGCCGACAGTAGCCCAAGTATTCCGCCCAGGGTCGTCAGAGCTGTAGTGGCGTTCGGGAAGAGCTCACGCCGCAGATCACGCCATCGCTTTCTAACTACAACGCCCTGGAGTTTCTGCCACTTGTGCTGCCGAATGTGGCAGCCCATCATGGCGCCCTTGCTGTTGTTTCTGCACGCGCCGTCTCGCCCAAGCGCCCCACACCAGGCCGGAGCGAGAAAGAAAAAGTAGACCGTGCACACACCGGATAACGCCAACAGCAGGCCTGGGCCGAAGTCGGACGTGAGCCAACCAGCCAACAGGACTGCGAAGACAGCCCATCCCCAGTACTTCCCGAAGCCCTTCATGCACACCGGAACGTAACGGCGTATGCCTCACACTAGAAGGGAGCATGTGAGGCGCAACGGAGGCACATGTCAGCGCACGTGGTCTCCTGTCCTCATCCACGGTGGTGGTTGTAAGCGGTAGACGCCGAAGGCTGCCTGTCACGGGCAGGCAGAGGGTGTCGTATTCCTGCCGCTTCTTGCCGCGAAACGGGCACTAGGCGCGCCTGCTCCATCCCCGACAGGAGGTACCCGGCCCTCGAAGCAGTCTGCCCGACTAGCGACTCGGCCTCGCTCGCCGGGACCGCCCAGGGCGTCTGATTATTGCTAGCCACCCGGAGGAAGCGCTCGGCGTGCACACTCGTCATCCGCCTCGTAGAGATCCATTGATGCATCGTCCCGACCGCCGATGCCAGCGCCGGTATCGAGCATCACGTTGATCAGGGCTTCGGTCTGCTTCCTGCCGACTTCGGGCAGCTTCACGGGTAGTCCGCACGGCGACGACGGACGCGCGCTTCGAGAGGAGCGCATGCGCTCCATGAGGACCTTGGCCGGAGTCGTGGCACAGAGATTCTCACTCGACTACCCTCTGCAACCTAACGGGTTGGGAGGGGTGGAGACGTGCACATCGATTCAGTCCGAGTTGCCGGATTTCGTAGCATTAAGGGTACTTCACTAGATTCGTGCGGAAATCTAAACGTCCTGATCGGGAAAAACAATTCCGGGAAGTCTAACCTGCTAGCTGCCATCAAGAAGTTCTTCGCGCACTTCGCGGCAGCCGACGGTAAGGTGGCCACGCTCTCACCGGATATGAGGGAACCGAGTGACTGGTACCTCAAAAACACATCGTCATCCATAGAGATTTCGGTGACTCTAGCTCTTGGTGAGCTCGAAATTGAAGATCTGCGCGACTCGATTGTCTCTGAAACTCCCCAGGTTAGGAACGCTCTCGCAGGTGCCGAACTCAGTCATCTTGTCACCGTCGACTTGAAGTTTCTCCCCGCTTCCCCGATGGTTGCCTACGTCTCAAAGATTGCATTCGGGGCGCATGGTGCGGAAGATGGAGAGATCCTGTCCGTAAGTCGGGATAGTGCGATCGAAATGGCGCAAACTTCCGCCTCTTTGGATGCATACTCTGAAGAATTTGCTTTGCTGGACTCGGTTTTGAGTGAATTCGATGAGGATGACTGGAAGCGGGTGAGAGAGCGGGGGTATATGCCCCCGTCCGCCCGGATTACAAGAACGCTCGGCGGTGGCCCCCAGGTTCCAGAATCTCTACTCAAGTACGCCAGGGCCTCCTCAAGCTTCTCCGAATTCCAGGCAATTTGCCGCAATCGCTCCCAGCAGCTTGCGGAAAGGCGAGAAAAGGCGAGCACGTCACCCTTCGAGCATCCCATCTCTACATTCTCCGGAAGTGCAACCAGTGTTCCTGGTTACATTACTTCGTTCTTGAAAAAAATCTCAGGGCTGAATGTCCACGTGCTTGCAGAGCAGAGGGCTCCTATCGGTCAAGTAGAGGCAAGTCGCATCCTGAAGCTGAAAACGAGCCGCGGTCAAGGCGCCGTCCTCCGAGGGATTCAATCGGTCGTTTCTGGCCTTCTCGGAGTTCAGATTGATGCGTTCAGTGCGGATGACCCACAAATGGCGCGGCGTGCACTGCCTTCTTCTCGGCGAAATGATGGAATGCCGGCGGAGCTTGACGTAGACGATTTCCTGGTGCAGCTTAATGGGTCCGGCATTCGCGAGGCATTGCGTCTCATCCTGGACCGCGAGTTTGAACGTCCTGACATCCTGCTTGTGGAGGAGCCGGAGGTGCACTTGCACCCGGCTCTTGAAATTTCTCTCATGCAATACCTCAAGGAAGTCAGTAGCGACTGTCAGATATTCCTCACCACTCACTCGACCAACTTTTTGGACGTCGGGTCGCTTGAAAATGTTTACCTTATTCGCAAAACGCAAGAGACGTGCGTTCAAAGTGTCGATGTGGATGAAGCTGAAGCGGCCATCCCGGAAGAGCTCGGACTGCGACTGAGCTCCCTGTTTATGTTCGACAGGCTGGCTTTCGTTGAAGGTCCGTCGGATGAGCACATCCTTCGCTTGTTTGCGTCAGCCATGGGAGTTAGTTTTGGGCAGGCTGCACTAGGGTTTGTGACAACCGGTGGAGCCAGAAACTTCACTCACTACGCCACTGCCTCCACCCTGTCGTTTCTGCGTAAGCGGAACGTGCGAACTGTGTTCGTTCTGGATAGGGATGAGCGTGACGGGGGTGATATTGATGCCTTGAAGAGCAGAGTCGAGGGGATGAGTGAAGTGAAGGTTCTTCGCCGTCGCGAAATGGAGAACTATTTGCTTTGCCCTGCGGCTATCTCAAGGTGTCTAAAGGTTAAATCTAAGGGCGCGGTGGACGTTTCCCCGCTCGACGTGGCATCATCAATCAATGAAGTGTGTGAGCAGCTCTTCGAATTGGCAGTCGAGCGCAATGTTCTGAAGCATGCCTGTCGACCAGTTATTCCGCGACGAGAGCTAATCCTCAAGCGTGCGGACGGAGAGCTGTTTGAAAACTCCATCAAGTCTGAACTTGATGATTCAATCCGACGGCTGAGCGAACTTTCAGAGTCCATCCCGCGTCTTATGGAAGAAGCAAGGTCGAGCATTCAGGCGGAATGGGGGCTCAGGAAGTCTGAGCTAATCCCAGGAGACGAGATCCTCGACGGGGTTTTTATTCGGCATGGCCTGCGCTTCAATAAGAAGCGCGATGGTGTCGAAATCGCTTCTCTTATGCAGGAGGAGGATATTCCTGAAGAGCTCAGGAGCCTCATCCGAGATCTCGTGCAGTAGGCGAGGACGGAGTTCTCCTTCAGCGGTGCGGCGGGTCAGCGGACGCGGCAGCGGTGGGTGCGGGCGGCGAGCTGGGCGGCGGGCGCGGCACGGGACGGCGACCTTGCTCACTGCCGCCGGGGTGCCGCCGCGGGTCGTGATGGAGATCCTCGGGCACTCGCAGATCGCGGTGACCATGAACGTCTACGCGCACGTGGTGCAGGAGACACAGCGGGAAGCGGTCGGGCGGATGGACCGGCTGCTTGGGCGAGGACCCCGCCCCTGATCCGCCCCCGTTGTTGTCAAAAATGGTTGTCAAAGGCCCCCCGCCATGATCGGCGAGGGGCCTTTGTGCTGGTGGGCGCGGACGGTTTCGAACCGCCGACATCTGCTTTGTAAGAGCAGCGCTCTACCCCTGAGCTACGCACCCGTGGACGAGGAGACAGCCTACAGGGCCCGTACGCCCCTGACGCAAACGCGTTCTGGTGAGGGAGAATGAACCGGGCATGGCGGAGGCGTACGGGAGAGGGACTGTGACGGCGACATCCCGGCGGTGGTTCGGTGGGCGGGACGAGAGCCGGCGGGCCGCGGCGCAGGCCGCCAAGGACGATGCCGCGGCGGCCTTCTACGAGCTGGACACCGCGCAGCGGGACCTGCGGATCTCCATCGAGACCATCGCCGCGGCGGACGGGTCGCCGGCGGCGCGGCAGGCCCGGGACGGGTTCGAGGCGCTCGGGCAGCGGATCGACCAGGTCAGTCACGTCTACATCGAGACCGTCGACCGCTACGACCTGGACCGTCCCGAGCTGGACGCCGGGGTGGCCGGCCGGGCCCGCGGGGAGTTGGAGCGGGCGCGCGAGGAGCTCGTACGGGTCAAGGGGGAGCTGGACCGTTTCGCGCAGGGCCTGGAGCCGCTGCTGCAGCACGCGGCGTCGCAGCTGGCGCTGGTGGCCCCGGCGCGGGAGCGGGCGCGGGCGGCGCTGCTGGGGGCCAGCGAGGCCCTCGACGCAGTGCGGGCGACGGGCATGCGGGCCGATGACCTGGCGGCGCGGCTGGCCGCGCTGGGCCCGGAGCTGACGTTGCTCAACGAAGGTGCGGCCCGGCACGGGGTGCAGGAGACGGTGCAGCGCGCCGACCGGCTGGCGCGGGAAGCCGGGACGATCAAGGCGGAGGCGGAGCGGCTGCCGGAGCGGGCCGCGGAGATGGACCGCCGGCTGGTCAGTCTGCGGACGCGCGCCCAGGCGCTGCGCAACCGCGCCGACCGGGTCGACCCGGTGTTGAGCGAGCTGCGGCGGCGTTTCAGTGCCGCCTGCTGGCAGGACCTCCAGCACGTGCCGGACGCGGCGGCGCAGCAGGTGGCCCAGGCCGAGGAGCGGCTGGCCGAGGCGGGGGTCGCGCGGCAGGCGCAGGACTGGGCGCAGGCCACGGCCCTGTTCGCCACGGTGCGGGCGCTCCTCGACTCCGTCGACGAGGCGGTCTCGGCTGCGGGTGAGCGGCTGCGGGTCCTCGACGCGGTGGCCGAGGACCCGCAGGAGGAGATCGACCGCACCCGGTTCGTGGTCCGCGACGCGCAGCGGCTGGCGATGGAGGGCCGCAGCGTCCCGGACGCGCGCCACGCCCGTCCCCTCGACGACGCCGTGGCCCGGCTCGACCGGGCGGTGGCGGGCCTCACCGGCCGGCACCCCGACTACTGGCACTTCCTTCGGGAGACGGAGGCCGTGCGGGAGGCGGTCGGGCGGGTGGTGAACGACATCCGGTCCCAGAGGGGTGGCCCGGCGCCGTCGGGGCGTTAGGGCGGGTTCCCTTCGGGTTTTGCGGTTCTTGGTCTTTCTTGTCTGTTCGTGCCCGGTCCCTTGGTCTTGGACCCTTCTACCTCCGGTGTTCTGCGTCGGTGTGCCGGGGCGGCGCGGTTGTACGGGGTGCGTGGGCGGCGGATGCTGGGAGGTGCGGTGGTTCCGCCGCGGGTACGGGCCGGGTGCGCGCCGGGGCGCGTCGCCGGGGTCCGTACGACTCGACGTACGTACGCCCGAACGGCGGCCCGACCCGAGGAGGCCGCGATGGCCACTCACGCGGTACGCATCCGGCGCCCGATCGGCATCGGGGCCCGGCTCGACGAGCACCTGCCGATGGACCACAAACTGAGCATGGTCTACCGGGTCGGCGCGGGCCTCATGGGCCTGTTCCTGATCGTCTTCGGGGTGCTCGGGCTGACCCAGAACATCGGCTTCTTCAGCACGGGCGGCGACAAGGTCGTCGGCCTCAACACCAACGGCGCGCTGAGCGTGCTGTCGATCTGTGTGGGGCTGCTGCTGATGGTGGGCATGTTCATCGGCGGGAACTTCGCCTCGTCGCTCAACATCGTGCTGGGGCTGGCCTTCATCGCGAGCGGCTTCATCAACCTGGCGCTGCTGGACACCGGCCTGAACTTCCTGGCATTCAAGATCCAGAACGTGCTGTTCAGCTTCGTGGTGGGCGTGATGCTGATGTGGTTCGGGATGTACGGGCGGGTGGGCAGCGCGCTCCCGCACGACAACCCGTACTGGCGGGCGCGCCACCCCGAGGCGGCCGAGCAGGAGGGCCGGCACCGCACGCCGGAGATGCGGGCGGTGGAGGGGATGGGTATGTGGCACGAGCCTCCTTCGGGTGGGGGCTCGGCCGGGGGCTCGGGCGCGGGCCGGGCATCTCGATAGGCGGACGGGAGTGGCCCGAGGGCCTGCGGTTGTGAGGGCCTGAGGTTGCGAGGTGCTGAGGGGTGGCTTTCGCGGGCGGCTGGGTCGGTCGGGTCGGTTCGCCCCCCGGGCGCCTCCGCCCGGGCGCACAATCGGAGTATGTGCCGGAGTATCAAGACGCTGCGTCCGCCCGCCATCCCCGAGAAGGCCACCGAGGACGAGATGAGAGCGGCCGCGTTGCAGTACGTACGGAAGGTGTCCGGGTTCCGCGCGCCCGCGGCGCACAACCGCGAGGTCTTCGAACGTGCGGTGGAGGCCGTTGCCGAGGCCACGCGCGACCTGCTGGACGGGATCGAAGTGCGGGGCGCGAAGAAGGCCCCGGGCGATGGGCATGCTCACGCCCACGGGGACGCCTCCGTAGCCGCTGTCGCCAGTGCGTCGGCTTAGCTTGACCTGGGGTTACGCGACGGGCTGGGGGACGGCGCTGTGGGTACGGCCAGGCCGGGCATCGAGCTGTTGTTACGGCCAGGCCGGGCGGTGAATGTTGCCGCGGGTGGGTCGGCGCCCGGGGTTCCGGGGGGTGTCGGGCCGGTCACCTGGGGTCGTCGCCGGGCTGCCCGGTCCGGGGGCCCGCCGATCACCTGGGGTCGTCGCCGGGCTGCCCGGTCCGGGGGCCGTCGGGTACCCCGGTCGGGGCTCGGGCTTCGGGAGGGTTCGCGGGCGGGGCCGCCGCGGGGTGGCCGGCGGCCTCGACGGCGTCGGCCCGGGCGTACAGGTCCGCCGCGATGTCGTCCCAGGACGGCCCGTACAGCTCCAGGTTCAGCGCCGCCCGCCGCATGAGCGCCGGCTCGTCGGGCCGCTGGAGCAGGACCAGTCGGTAGGCGAGGTTGCGGATCCACACCGGGAGGAATCCGTCGACCATCTGCGGGCACAAGGCGTCCAGCATCGCGAGGATCGTGTCCGCGTCGGCGAACGTCAGCTCCTCGGCGAAGTAGAACTCGGCATGCTCGCCGTCACAGACGGGCTTCGGGCCGTACTCGTCGCCGTAGAGGCAGCGGGCGTGCTCCGTCAGAGTGGTGTGCATGCCCGCGAGCGTACGGGGCGCCCCGAGTGCCGCCCCGCGCGGCTACGACGTGCTGCCGGCGCGGCGGCGGAAGTACCAGACGCCCGCGCCGAGCGCACCGGCCACGAGGGCGCCGCCGACTGCGATCCGGCCGGGGCTGAGCTCGCCGATGCTGCCGCCGAGCCCGCCGCGGGCCGCGCCCGGGCCGACGCGCAGGGTGATCGTGACGCGGCGGCCGCCCAGGCCGTCGCACTGGAACGTCACCGGGTACGAGCCGGGGGTGAGGTTGGCGAAGACCGTGGCGGTGCCGGTGAGGTCGTCGGCGCCGCGACCGCCCGGTGACAGCCGCGAGGTGCCGAAGGCGCTCGACGTGGCGGTGCCGGTGCGGGTGCCGCAGCCGTTGATGTTGAGCGTCACGCGCTGGCCCGGGGCAGCGGTGCTCGGGGAGACGCTGGCGATGGGGCTGAGGTTGTCGTTCCGGCCGTTGTCGCGGTCGTCCCGGTCACCGCGGTCGTCCCGGTCACCGCGTTCACCGCGGTTGTCCCGTTCACCACGTTCACCGCGGTCGTCCCTATCCCCTCGGTCTCCCCGGTCACCTCGGTCGCCTGGGTCGTTCCAGTTGTTCCAGTTGTCCCAGTCGTTCCGGTCACCCTGTTCGCCGCGGTCGACGGGGTCCCGGCCGCTGTCGGGGTCGCGGCCGTTGCCGGGGTCGAAGGGGTCCCGGCCGGGGTCCGGGTCGCCCCGTTCACCTCGGTCGAAGGGGTCGCTCTGCTCGCCCCGGTCGAAGGGGTCGTCGGCGGCGGCCGGGCCCGCGAGGCCGAGGGCCAGGGGCATGACGGTGACGGCGGTCAGGACGGTGGCGGCCGCGGCCTTCTTGAGACGCATGGCGGAACTCCTCGCACTCCTCGTACTCCCCGAACTCCTCGGGAACGGTGCGGCCAGGGCACGGATGTGACGCGGGATTCGGTTGCGCACCGTGCTTTGGACGCTAGGAGCGGCGGGGCCGCGCGGCGATCGGGGTCGAGTGAACGGGTGAGAGCGATACGCCGGGTGGGGGAGGTGGCGGTGTGTCGTGGGGGAGGTGGGGGGCGGGGTGCGGGTGGTGGTGGTGGCGGGGGTGCGGGTGGTGGTGGCGGGGGTGCGGGAGGTGGCGGCGGTGGCGGCGGTGGCAGCGGTGGGGGTCGCGGGAGCTGGTGGGGCGCGGGGGTGGGCGGGCGTGCGCTTCGTGGGGGCGAGGGGCCCGTGGTCCGTGGTCCACGGGTTGTGGGTCGCCGGGTGGGGCGTAGGTCCGCGGGTCCGCCGGGTGCGTCCCCTCGGATCGTCGCTTCAGGAGGTCGCCGGCGTGCGGCGGGGGCGGCGGATGAGGTACGCGGCCAGGCCGCCCGCCGCGAAAAGGGCCACGAGGGAGACGGCCGTACCGAGCCAGGTCGCCCCCAGCCACTGCGCGCCGAAGTAGCCGAGCCCCACGCTGTAGCCGGCCCACGCCAGCCCCGCCAGGGCCGACCACGGCAGGAACTTCCGGATCTCGCGTCGCGCCGCTCCCGCACCCAGCGACACCACCGAGCGACCCGCCGGTGCGAAGCGGGCGATCACCACCAGGGCACCGCCGCCGCGGCTGAGGGCGAGGCCGAGTCGTTCCTGGGCCTTCGTCAGGCGGCGCGAGCGCGCGATGGCGCGGTCCAGGCGGGGCCCGCCGCGCCGGGCCAGCCGGTACGCCGCCAGGTCGCCGAGGACCGATGCGGTGGCCGCGCAGAGGAGCAGGAGGAGGATGTCGGGCCCCGGCGGCGCGACCCGGGTCCCGGCTCCCGCGACGGCGGCCCCCGCGCCGCCCACGGCTGCCCCGGCGGCGGCTGCCGCGGCCGCGGCGGTGATGACGAGGACGCCGCTCGGCAGGACGGGCAGGAAGACGTCCAGGAGTACGGAGAGGACGACGAGGGCGTAGATCCAGGGGGACGCGGTCAACGACCCCACCATCTCAAGCAAAACGGGACTCCCCGGCTCCGGCGCGTGTACTTCGGCCACAGGCCGCGACGTCGCGGGGGAGCGGCAGGGGCGGCTTGACAGCCATACAGCGTACGCCCGGAGTTCGACCGGCGTCTGCCCGGGTCCCCGCGTGTCAGCCGGGCGGTGCTTCGCCCCTGCGGGGACACCCTCGCACGTCAGTCGGGGTGCGGTGGTTCGAGGGGAGCTGGTTCGGGCGGTCTCCGGTGGGTCCGTCAGCCGGGGCGGCCGGTCGTGTCCGGGACCGGGCCCCTTGAGGCCGTCCCCTGGGTCTGTGCCGGGACCAGCGGCTCGGGGTCCGGGCCGGACGCCGCCAGCCAGCGTTGCGCGACCGTGGTCAGGCGGGCGGCGCCCTCCGGGCGGCGGCGCCGCCACCTTCCGGTGCCGGCGGCCCGGTCCAGGGTGAGGTGGGCCGTACGCCCCTCCAGGACCAGCGTCATGAGCTGGTTGCCGAACCACGGGCCGCCCGTGCGACGCCACGTCAGCGGCGGCCGGCCGGTGCGGCCGTGCCGGCTGAGCATCCGGCCGAGCGACCGTCCCGCCCGGCTCCAGCCGAACCGGAAGCCGAGGTTCACCAGGCGGTGCACCGAGTTGTGCACGGGGGAGCAGGTCAGCTGGAACACCCCGGACGTGGTCGCGAGCCGCGGCTCGGCCACGTACGAGTGGTGGACGTCCCCGGACAGGACGCACACCGTCGCGGGTGCCCGCGGCCCCGTCGCCACCTGTTCGACCAGGTCGCCGAGGGCGGTGAAGGATTGCGGGAACGCCGCCCAGTGCTCCAGATCGCTGCGCCGCCGCAGGTCCTCGCCGATCCGGGCCCAGCGCGGCCCCCGTACGCCGCGGCACAGCGCCGCGTCCCACGCCTCCGCGTCGTGGATCAGCGGCGGCAGCAGCCACGGCAGCGAGACGCCGAACAGGAGGTGGTCGTAACCGCCGTGGCCCTCCAGGGCGTTCTCGCGCAGCCAGGCGAGTTCGGCCGGGCCGATCATGGCCCGGGCGTGCTCGTCGAGGACGCGGCCGGCGCGGGTGTCCACCATCAGGAGGCGGGTGCGCCCGAAGTCGCGGCGGTAGCTCCAGCGCACGTCGCCCGGGGCCGATTCGGCGCGGGCGGCGAACCGGCGGAGCTCCGCCGTGGCGTCGTCGGCGGCCCGTACGGCCGCGTACAGGGGGTCGGCGGACAGTTCGGCGGGGGAGAGGTTCCCCAGGTGCTGGTGGACCCAGTACGACATCAGGCCGCTGAGGACGCGCTCGCGCCACCACGGCGCGGCCCGCATCTCCGCCAGCCAGGTGGCGCTGGTGTTCCAGTCGTCGATCAGGTCGTGGTCGTCGAAGATCATGCAGCTGGGGACCGTGGAGAGGAGCCAGCGGACCTCGGGGTCGAGCCAGGACTCGTAGTACAGGTGCGTGAACTCCTCGTAGTCCGCCACCTGCGCGCCCGGGGGTACGCCGAGGTCCCGGCGGGCGGCCAGCCAGGCGCGGGTCGCGGGAGTGACCTGGTCGGCGTACACCTGGTCGCCGAGGAGCACGAGCACGTCGGGGCGTGGCGCGTCGGGACGGGCGACGAGGCGTGCGGCGAGCGCGTCGAGCGCGTCGGGGCCGTGCGGGCCCTGGCCCTGGGCGCGCTCGCGGTGGAGGTGCTGCAGGCGGTGTTCGTCGTGTTCGTTGTGTTCGTGGTGCTGGTGGTGCTGGTGGTGGTCGGGTGCGGCAGGGGGGTGGGGTGTTGCGTGGTCGCGGGCGTGGGGGGTCGGGGACGGCCGGGGGGCGTCGGCCACGGGCGGGGCGGCTTGGCGGCACGAGCCGAACGTCACGCGCACCGGCGGCGCCGGGCGACCCGGGGCGGCGGGCCGGGGCGTGGTGATGGTGCTCGGCGGGAACGGGCTGTCGGGCAGCGGCCACACCCGGTGCCCCTCGACCAGGACCTCGTACGCCGTCGTGGTCCCCGGCCTCAGTCCGGTCACCGGTATCAGGGCGTAGTGGTGCCCGGCGATCGTGAACGTCCGCTCGGTGCCGGTCGCCGGCCCGTCGGCGCACCGCACTTCGACGGCGCCGGGGCGGTCCGTCTCGACCCAGACGGTGGCGGTCGTGCCGGTGGCCCAGTCGACGTGGCGCAGCAGCGGGCCCAGCCGCAGCGCGGGGAGGCCGGGGGCGTTGGCGCCTGGGGTGGGGAGGTCCAGCGTGCCGACGTCTGGGGTGGGGAGGTCCAGGGTCGGGGCGTCCAGGATCGGGACGTCCAGGGTGGGGGCGTCCGAGGCCGGGAGGTCTGGGGTGGGGACGTCCAGGGTGGGGGCGTCCGTGGTCGGGACGTCGGTGGTGGTGGGGACGGGCGGTTCGGCTGCCGCTTCCGGTCGGGGACGTGCCGTGGTCCCGGTGCCCGTCCCTGTGTCGGTCCTGTCGTTGGATGCGGGCATCCCAGTCAACCCGGTCACGCAACTCCCCCTCTTCCGAAGCCCCTCGGAGAAATTACGACCGGAAGGGGGAGTGTGGTTCCGGCTCGGCCGCAGTGACCGGAATCCGGCACGCGAGCGTGTCGGGGGAGGTGGGGGCCGGCGGGCCCTGGGAGTGCGGCCGCGGCGCGCCGGGAGGGGCCGGGGCCCGGGCTTCCTGGTGCCCGGGCCCCGGTGTCCTGGGCGGCCGGGCGCGCGTCCCGGATCCGGGAACGCGACGACCGGTCGTGGCGGACGTAGCTGAAACGGTTCGTCTCAGCAGCCGTTGAGGGTGTTCACGAGCGCGGTCTTCTCGGCCGAGTCCATGCTCAGGCCCCAGTACTGCTTCACGTTGACCCACATGCGGGCGTAGGTGCAGCGGTACGAGGCCAGGGACGGCATCCACTTGGCCGGGTCGAGGTCGCCCTTGGCCTGGTTCACGTTGTCGGTGACGGCGATGAGCTGCGGGCGGGTCAGGTCGTTGGCGAACTGCTGGCGCTTGGTGGTGGTCCAGGAGCTCGCCCCGGAACGCCAGGCCTCGGCGAGCGGCACGACGTGGTCGATGTCGAGGTCGGAGGCCAGGGTCCAGGTGGCGCCGTCGTACGCGGAGTACCAGGAGCCGCTGGTGGCGGCGCAGCTGGAGTCGGTGACGACGTTCACGCCGTCGCGCTTGAGGACGGTCTCGCGGGTGTTGCAGGTACCGGAGACGGTGCTCCAGTGCGGGAACAGGTCGCGGCTGTACCCGCTGGACGAGCCGTCCGCCTTCGGCGTGACGGTGGCGAGGTAGGCGCGGGCTGCGGCGGCGCTGATCGGGGCGGGGGGCGCGGCCTGGGCGGCCGGAGCGTTGATGAGGGCGGTGACGGCGACCGTGGCTGCTGCCGCGAGCATGCCAAATCGACGCGCGTAGACACCGGACATGAGAGCTCCTTGATGCGGGGGGATGGCCGGGCGGCCCCTTGCGGGGGCCCGGGTCATGGTGGCGCCGCGGGGTTACCCGGCGGTGGGCGCCAGGTAACAGGGTGGCGACATGGCCACGTCACAACAAGATGCTGAACACGCTTCTGCTGGCCGGAAAGTGACGGTCTGTCTGGTGCTTTTTGGTGATTTATGGAGTTCTGGTGATGTGTGGGTGGGGTGGGGTGGGGGTGGGTGGGTGCAGTCGGTGGGTGGGGTGGGTGCGCGTCGGTGGGCGCGCGGGGTGGGGGCGGTTCGTGGCGGACGGGGAGTGGGCGGGTGCGGGGGCGTCGGGCACGGGCGGCCGGTTCGGGACCAAAGTCCCTGAGGGTGGGGATTCGGCGTCCCGTATGCTGGGGGGAGCAGAAGGGGAGTAGCTCTTCGCCGGAGCGTCGACATACTGCTGGGCCAGTCCCAGCCGGCGCCCGGAGGCAGGCCACGGCACGGGTGCCGGGTCGGCCAGCGAGACCTTCGGCCACAGTTCCGCGTACGTATTTCGTCTGTCCTTGCGTACGGGGCGCTGTCGAGCCGAAGCGACCCCTGGAACAGTGCAGGTCCGGTCTCTCGGCCGGTGGCGTCCCGCCCCGACCGATTGAGGTTCCACTCCGTGATCAGCTTCAGCATCCTGGCGATCGCCTTCGGCGTCGTCTTCCTCGCCGAGCTCCCCGACAAGACGGCGCTGGCCGGGCTCATGCTGGGCACCCGCTACCGCGCTTCGTACGTCTTCGCCGGTGTCGCCGCAGCGTTCGCCGTGCACGTGGGCCTCGCCATCGCCGCGGGCAGCGTGCTGAGCCTGCTGCCGCACCGGCTGGTGCAGGCGTTCGTCGGTGTGCTCTTCCTGATCGGTGCGGCGATGCTGCTGCTGAAGAAGGGCGAGGGCGAGGAGGCCGTCAGGGCGCCGAAGGACCAGTCCTTCTGGAAGGTGTCCGCGGCCGGCTTCATGCTCATCCTGGTCGCCGAGTTCGGCGACCTGACGCAGATCATGACCGCCAACCTGGCCGCCCGGTACGACGACCCGGTCTCGGTCGGCATCGGTGCGGTGCTGGCGCTGTGGGCGGTGGCGGGCCTGGGCATCCTGGGCGGCCGCACGCTGATGAAGCGGGTGCCGCTGCGGCTGGTCACGAAGGTCGCGGCCGTGGTGATGGGCGCCCTGGCGGCCTTCAGCCTGTACGAGGCCGTCGCCTGACGCCCGCGGCCGCCCGGGGCCGTGCCGCGCGGCCGGTTCGCGGCTGATCCGGTGGCGCGCGTCCGTCGGAGCGTGGGTGTGGGTGTCGCGGCGGAACCCCGTCGCCGCCGAGCCCTCGGTTTCCGGAGGTGGTCGCCGGGGCTCCGGTCCCGGATCGGAAGAGTGGTGGGCGCGGCTGCCTCGCCGCCGTGGCACAGGCCGCTGAGGTGTCAGGCGGCGGTGGGTGCGGTGTGCGACGGGCGGACCGTGAGGCGGATGGTGCCGTCGGCGGTCGGCGTGACCTCGACCTCGGTGAGGTCGGCGACGTGGACGGTGGGCCCGTGGGCGCCCGCGCGGGGGCCGATGCCCACCACCCGCATGCCGGCCGCCCGGCCCGCGGCGATGCCGGCTGCGGAGTCCTCGAACACGACGCAGTCCGCCGGGTCGACGCCCAGTTCGGCGGCGCCCTTCAGGAACCCCTCGGGGTGCGGCTTGCTGGCCCCGACGTGCTCGGCGGTCACCCGCACCTCGGGCATCCGCAGCTCCGAAGCGGCCATGCGGGCGGTGGCGAGGGCCTCGTCCGCCGAGGTCACGAGGGCGTGCGGAAGGGCCGCGATCGCGGTCATGAAGGTGGGCGCGCCCGGTACCGGGACGACGCCGTCCATGTCGGCGGTCTCGCGCGCGAGCATCGCGGCGTTGTCCGCGTGGTTGAGCTCCATGGGGCGGTCCGGGAGCAGGATGGCCATCGTGGCGTACCCCTGGCGGCCGTGGACGATCTCGAGGGCCTCGTCGGGGTCCAGGCCGTGCCGCTCGGCCCAGTCGCGCCAGCAGCGCTCCACCACCGCGTCCGAGTTCACGAGGGTGCCGTCCATGTCCAGGAGGAGGGCCTTGGCGGTCAGGACGACCGGCTCGGCGGGGGCGGCTTCGGGGGCGGTGGTGCTGGCCGGCATCGGTGTGCTCCAGGCTCCGGGGCGCGGAAAGAGGACAGAGCGGTTCCGTCCGCCGGTCAGGGAGTACGGACGGAACCACTTTGTTCCCACACGATACAAAACCGGGGTCGGGTTGCGCCAGTCGGTCTCCTCTTCGGGCTCCGGCAGGGTTCTCAGCCGGCCGTCCGGGCGGGAAGTGTGCGCCGCGGGCGTCGTCGGGGCGGCATGCGAACGCCCCCGCCCGCCCCGCGCGTGGCGGCGGGGCGTGCGGGGGCGTGGCCCTCCGGGGGCGTGGCCCTCCGGGGGCGTGGCCCCTCCGGGGGTTCCTACGGCTCGTGGGTGACCTTCTCGAGGACCTGGCGGGTGGCGGGGCCGTAGACGCCGCTGGGGTCGCCGGAGACGTGGGCCGAGTCCTGGAAGTCGGCGACCGCCGACCTCAGCTTCGACGTGTAGTGGCCGTTGACGGGGCCCCGGTACGTTCCCCACTCCGCCAGCCGGCGCTGCAGCTCGGTGACCTCGGCGCCGGCGTCGCCGGTGCTGAGGGTCGGCCCTCCCGGGTCCTCGGCCTTGGAGCGCGTCGGGCGCGGGGAGGGGGTCGTGGCCGGCGTGCTCGGGTCGGCCGACGGGCTCTCCGTCGGGGCCGCCGACGCGCTCGGGGAGGGCGTGGCGGACGCCTCCGGCGAGGTGGAGGCCTCCGGGTCCGCGGACGGGGCGGCGGCGGAGGCGGAGGCGCCGGGGGAGTCGGCGTCCGTCGAGGCGTTCGCCCCCGAGGTCCGCCCAGGCAGCGTGCGGGCCACCGCCCGGTCGCCGTCCTCGTCGCCCGGCACCATGAACGCCACCAGGGCTGCCGCCGCGAGCACCGCGACCGCCGCGCCGGCCATCAGCGGAACGGGCCGGCCCTCCCGGCCGGACCGCCGCCCGCGGCCCTGACCCCGGCCTGCGGCGCGCGGGCCGGGGGCCTGGGGGTCGACGCCCTGGGGGCCGTGCGGGAGGGCCACCGCGCGCAGCATCATCGTGTCCCCGCCGGGCTCGTGCGCGGGGTCGTGCTCCGTGGCCTCCGGCGTGACCGGCAGGGGCTGGGTCGCGTACTCCTCGCCCGGCGCGGCCGGCCGGGCCTGGGCGTCCGGGTGCGGCGGGGGTGTGGGGCTGTCGTAGGGGCTCCGCTCCGGACGGCTCCCGGGCGCGCCCGCGGGGTGGACGTCCGCCGACGGCAGGGGTGCGGGGTCGTACGGGGGCGGCTCCGGGGTCCCGTAGGCGGGGAAGGGCTGGGTCATGGCGTTCGGGGGCTGCACCACGCCCAGGACCGGGTGCGGCTCGCTCCGGCCCGCGTCGGGCGTGCCGTGGGGGCCGGCGAGGCCCGGTCCGGTCGCGCCGAAGCCCGGGGTGCCGGGCGCGGCGGTGCCGGGACCCGGGGCCGCGGGGCCCGTCGAGCCGTGCTCCGTGCGGCCGGTGCCGGTGGGGGACCAGTCGGAGGCGCCGGCCGGGCGGTTCGGGCGCGTCACGTACGGGCGTATGCGCAGCGGGTCGAAGCCGGTCGTCGGCGCGCAGGCGCAGCCCGCCGACCGTGCGGCGTTGCAATCCGGACAGCGCTCGTCGCTCACCGATGGATCCCCTCCCTGAGAACTGCCAGCGATTATGCAGACCCGCGGCGGTCCGCCCAACCGCCCGACAGGCCATAACCGGACAGACCCCCCAGGATGGAAATGTCATCGGCGCCCCTAGGAGGAGTCCATGGCTCAGGAAGTGGCCCCCACGACCCTGGACCCCGGCGACGGACCCGCGGCCGAGCACACCCGACGCAGTGTGATGGTCGCGATCGGAGCCCTGCTGCTCGGCCTGCTGCTCGCCGCGCTCGACCAGACCATCGTCTCGACGGCGCTGCCGACCATCGTCAGCGACCTCGGCGGCATGGACCATCTGTCCTGGGTCGTGACGGCGTACATGCTCGCCTCCACCGCGGCCACCCCGCTCTGGGGCAAACTCGGCGACCAGTACGGGCGCAAGAAGCTGTTCCAGGGCGCGATCGTGCTCTTCCTGATCGGCTCGGCGCTGTGCGGACTGGCCCAGAACATGGCGGAGCTCATCGGCTTCCGCGCGCTCCAGGGCCTGGGCGGCGGCGGGCTGATGGTGCTCTCGATGGCGATCGTCGGCGACATCGTCCCGCCGCGCGAACGCGGCCGGTACCAGGGCCTGTTCGGTGCGGTCTTCGGCGCGACCAGCGTCCTCGGCCCGCTGCTGGGCGGGTTGTTCGTGGACCACCTGTCGTGGCGCTGGGTGTTCTACATCAACCTCCCCATCGGGGTCGTCGCCCTCGTCGTCATCGCGGCGGTGCTGCACATCCCGGTGCGCTCCGAACGCCACACCATCGACTACCTGGGCACGTTCCTCATCGCCTCGGTCGCCACCTGCCTCGTGCTCGTCGCCTCCCTCGGCGGCAACTGGGGCTGGGGCTCGCCGATGATCGTCTCGCTGGCCGTGGTGGGCGTGCTCCTGCTGGTGGCCTTCGTCCTCGTCGAGCGCCGCGCCGCCGAACCGGTGCTCCCCCTGAAGCTGTTCCGTATCCGCACCTTCACCCTGTGCTCGGTCATCAGCTTCATCGTCGGCTTCGCGATGTTCGGTGCGATGGTCTACCTCCCCACCTTCCTCCAGATCGTCCAGGGCGTCTCGCCCACCATGTCCGGCGTGCACATGCTGCCGATGGTGCTCGGCATGCTGATCACGTCCACGGCCTCCGGACAGATCGTCAGCCGCACCGGACGCTGGAAGGTCTTCCCCATCGCCGGCACCGCCGTCACCGCCGTCGGCCTGCTGCTCCTGCACCAGTTGGAGCGCACCAGCTCGACCTGGACCATGAGCGTCTACTTCTTCGTCTTCGGCGCGGGCCTCGGCCTGGTCATGCAGGTGCTGGTACTGGCCGTGCAGAACGCCGTCAGCTACGCCGACCTCGGCGTCGCCACCTCGGGAGCCACCTTCTTCCGGTCGATCGGGGCCTCCTTCGGCGTGGCGATCTTCGGAACGGTCTTCACCAACCGCCTCGACGACACGCTCGCCCGCACCCTGGCCGGCCAGACACTGCCGCCGGGTACCGGAACCCCGCAGCTCGAGGCCGACCCGCGAGCCATCTCCCTCCTCCCCCCGAACCTGCAGCCACAGGTGCTCGACGCCTACTCCACGGCCATCACCGACGTGTTCCTCTACGCGGTGCCGGTGGTGCTCGTGGCCTTCGCCGTGTCCTGGTTCCTGAAGGAGGACACGCTGCGGGCCTCGGTGACCGCCCCGGACGTCAGCGAGACGCTCGCCTCCAATCCCGTGCAGCGCTCCTCCCACGACGAGGTGGCCCGGGCGCTCTCGGTCCTGGGCACCCACCAGGGCCGCAAGCACATCTACGAGAAGGTCACCGCGAAGGCCGGCTACGACCTGCTGCCCGCCTCCAGTTGGCTGTTGCTACGCATCCGGAAGTACGGCTCGGCGGAGCCCGCCGTGCTCGCCGAGCGCACCTCGGTCCCCCTGCGGGTGATCACCGACGCCGCCCGGCAGCTGGAGGAGCGCGGCCTCGCGGTGCGCGAGGGCCTGCCCCTGGTGTTCACCGACGCCGGCCGGGTGGCCGCCGACCGGCTGGCCGCCGCCCGGCAGGAGTCCCTCGCGGAGCTGCTGGGCGACTGGTGGGGCCCGGACCGCCCGACGGACCTGATCCGGCTCGTGGAGGAGCTGAACCGGGAGCTGTGCGGGTCGGACGCCGAGGAGCCGTACGACGCCCTGTCCGCCCGGGACCACGCCGCGCCCTGAGGCGCGCGCCCTGAGGCGCGGGCGGGCTCCGGTCCCGCCGTGCCCCGTGCAGGCGCCTGCACGGGGCACGGCCGGCCGGCGTGCCGCCGCGGTGTCACGGGCCGCGTGCGGCCGCGGTGTCACGGCCGCGTGCGCCGCGGTGTCAGACGAGCCGCTTCTCGAACCAGTGCTGGGCGTACGGGCCGTCGTTGTACGCCGGTATCTCGGCGTACCCGTGCTTCGCATACAGGTTGCGGGCCTCCACCAGGTCCGTGCGCGTGTCCAGGCGTATCCGCTCGGCACCCAGGGACCTGGCGACCTCTTCGAGGGCGGTGATCAGGGCGGCGCCGCCGCCGGTGCCGCGCAGGGCGGGGCGTACGTACACGCGCGTCAGCTCCGCGGTCCGGGCGTCGAGGAGCCGGAGTCCCGCGCACGCGCCGGGCTCGCCGCCGTACCGGCCGACGAGGAACTCGCCGGTCGGGCGGACGAGCTCCGAGCCGGGGTCGTCGGCGATGAACTCGTCCAGCTCCGCTTCCGTGACGGGCCGGTTCCAGTAGCGGCCGGCCACCTCGGCGAGGTAGTCCCGGGCGAGTGCGCCCGCGTCGGGACCCGTCAGCGGTTCGGGGGCAACGGTCCAGGTCAGGGTTGTGTTCTGGGTGTGCTGTGCGGTCATGCCGCCATGATGCCGACTTTCGCCGACCCGCCACGTGGAATATCCACAGGCACGGACGGATGATAGGAAAAACCGTCAATTCCAGGGATTGAGGGGTGTGAACCGCCATGTCGGAGCATCCGGACGCCGCCCTCGTACGCCGCGGGTACCTCGCCTTCTCCAACGGGGACATGGACGAACTCTCGCGGCTCATGACCGCGGACGTCATCCACCACGTCCCCGGCGACAACCAGTTCTCCGGGCACCACAAGGGCCGCGAGCACGTGCTCGACTTCTACCGGCGGCTCGGCCAGGAGACCAACGGGACCATGCAGGTGCTGCTGGAGTCGGTGCTCGCCGACGGGCGCGGGCACGTCATGGCCTTCCACACCGTGCGCGCGGACCGCGGCGACCGCGGCATCGAGATCCGCGAAGGGATCTTCTTCACGATCGTCGGGGGCAAGATCACGGACATGGACCAGTGCACGGAGGACATCGACGAGGAGAACGCCTTCTGGGGCCCGGCCGCCGCCTGACGCTCCCGGCCTCCCGCCGCCCCGACGTGTCGCACGTGCCTGCGGCCCCCGACCCGCGGCCTCCGCCGGCGGCCCCCGCCGTCGCCTGACGGCCCCGTCGGCCCCGCAGGCCCCGCCGCCCGCCGGCGCGGGCCGGTCCTCACGGCGCCCTGACCGGGAGATGTAGGAGACTGCTGGCACCTGATCAAGGCCGGGCCCGGGCGGGCCCGGCCGGTGTCTCCCGAGAGGTGTCCTGCGTGTCCGTCGTGAAGATCAATGTGCTGACCGTGCCGGCCGAGCAGCGTGAGGTGCTGGAGAAGCGCTTCTCCGCGCGCGCCGGCTCCGTGGAGAACTCCGACGGCTTCGAGTGGTTCGAGCTGCTGCGGCCGGTCGAGGGCACCGACCAGTACCTCGTGTACACGCGCTGGCGCGACGAGGCCGCGTTCCAGGCCTGGATGGAGGGGCCGATGAAGGCCGCGCACCAGGGCGCGGCGGGCGGCGAGGGCGGCCACGGCGGCGGCGAGCGGCCGAAGCCCGCCGCGTCGGGCTCGACCCTCTGGTCGTTCGAGGTCGTGCAGCAGGCCGCCCCGAAGCAGTAGCGCGGCAGCGGGAGTTCCGGAACGCGGGGCACCCGAACGGATGGTCCGCGAGGACGTCGCCGGCCCGCGCGCCGGGCCGGCCCCCGCGCCCGGCGCACCCGCGTCCCCGCCCCGTCCGGGGGCCGCAGCCCCACCGTGACGGGGCGTTCCGCCCGCTCCGGCCGGACCCGCCCCGGAACGGGGGCGTCCGCTCGCGCCGCGAACCGGTCCGGACCCGGCAGAGAGCCTGGCCCGGGACGCCCGGGCTCCGCACTATCGTCGTCCGGGTAGATCCGGAGCGGCAGCCGGGCGGACCGCGGCTGCCGTGGTCCGCGGCGCCCGGAGGCACGCGGGCCGGGCGTACGGCGGGAGGCCGACGGCGCGTGGCGAATGCGGCGGAGCACAGCGAAGCGGCGACCGTACGCGCCCGGGTCATAGGCGTACGGGCGGGTGCGACGGGCTCCCCGACCACCGACCGGCTGCCCGCCGCCCGCGTCCTGCTCGGGCTCGCCGGCGCGAGCCTGCTGCTGGTCGTGCTGCCGGGCCCCGGGACCTTCCTCCTGGACCGGACGGGCGCGGTCCCGGTGTTCCTCGTCCTCCTCGTCCTCCTGGGCTGCCTGTGCGTGCCCGACGAGCGCGGCTCCGGCGCCCTCGTCGGCAGCGCCGCCGCCCTCCAGCCCGCCCTGCTGCTCTTCGTCCCGCTCCTGTGGTCCACCGGCCGCCGCGGCGCGGCCCGCGCGACCGCCGTCACGTTCGCCGCCGGCACCGGCCTCGCCTGGGCGGCACAGGCGTACGGGCCGTGGACGCACGCGCCGTGGAGGCACGGGCCGTGGACGCACGCGCCGTGGACGCACGGGCCGTGGACGCACGGGCCGTGGGCGTACGGGATCCAGCACCTCGCCGGTACCGGTCCCGGCGGCCGCCCCGGCCCCCTCACCGACCCGTCCCTGCACGGCGCGCTGCTGCGCCTCGGGCTGACCGGCCCGGCGGCGGCCGCGCTGTTCGCGGTGGCGGCCGCGGTCGTCTGCGGGCTCGGCCTGCGCCGGGCCGTGCGGTACGCCCAGGACGGCCAGCACCTGTTGGCCGTCGCCCTGACCGGCTGCGTCGCCGCGGCCGTCGCGCCCACCGGCTGGCAGCACCAGCTGCTGTGGGTGCTCCTCGCCGCCGTCGGCAAGGTCGGCACCCGGGCCGCCGACCGCGCGGTGTGGCCGGTGGCCGTCGCGCTGGTCGTGACCCTGCCCGGCGACATGCTGCTGCCCCAGCTCGACGCCCTGGCCCCCGTACGCGACAACACCCTGCTCGTCGCCGCCCTCGCCGCCGCCTGCGCCGTGCCGTTCGTCAGGCGCACGTCCCCGCACTGGCGCCGCCCCGTCCCCACCCGGTACGCCGTCCCCGCCGCCACCCCCGCGAGGTGGTCGCGAATACCGCTGCCGCCCTTCTGGCGCCGGGCGCTCAGCCGCCCGAACCTCCTGCTGGAGCTGCTGCTCATCCGGGTCGGCTACTCGATCTACTCGCTGATCCGGGCGGCCGTCCCGAACGGCCGGGCCCTCGCCGAGGGCCACGGCCGGCAGATCCACGCCCTGGAGGGTGCGCTCGGCCTCGACATCGAACACGGCGTCAACCGGTGGGTGGTGGGCCACCCCTGGCTGAAGGGGGGTTTCGGCTTCTACTACACCTCCTTCCACTTCGTGGTGCCGCTGACGATCCTGGCCCTGCTGTACTGGCGCCGCCCCGCCGACTACCGCTGGGCGCGCGCCTCCCTGGGCCTGGCCACCGTCATCGCGCTGGTGGGCTTCTGGCTCTACCCGCTGGCGCCGCCGCGGCTGATGCCCGGGCTCGGCTTCGTGGACACCGTCCACGGGCCGCAGGACCTGGCGAACCCGCAGTACGGCGCCATGACCGCGATCTCCAACCAGTACGCGGCGATGCCCTCGCTGCACTTCGGCTGGTCGCTGTGGTGCGGGGTGGTCGTCTTCGTCCTGGCCCGCCGGCGGTGGCAGAAGGCGGTGGGGCTGGTGCACCCGCTGGTCACGGTGTGCGCGATCGTCGCCACCGCCAACCACTGGGTGCTGGACGCGGTCGGCGGCGCGGCCGTCGTCGCCGCGGGCTTCGGGCTCGTGCACGTCCTGTCGGGGCCGCGGAGCGCGGGCGTGCAGGGTGCGGACGAACGCGGCGCGGACGAACGCGCTGCGGCCGTACGGGGTGCGGCCTTACGGGGTGCTGACGAACGCGGTGCGGACGGACGCGTTGCGCCCGCACGGGGTGCGGACGTACGGAGTGCGGGCCCCCGGGACGAGGCCCTGCGGGAGTCGGCCGGCGGCCCCAAGCCGCCCGCCCAGCGGGACGCCGGCCGCCCCGAGCGCGCGCTCACGAAGTAGCCCGCCGGGGCCGCCGAGGAGCGGCCGGCCCCCCGCCGCGCAGCGGCACGGGCTCGCGGCCGAAAGGGCGCCGGGGTGCACCACAGGTGCCCCCGGCGCCCTTTCGGGTGGATCGCCGCGTCCAGTCAGGATGGCCCCGATCGGGGCGGGCCGCCACCCGGATGGGCGGCAGGGGCCGGAGCGTGGGAGGAGAGCGGCCCCTGCCGCCCGGGACCCGGGCCGGCCGGCTGCCCTGGAGCGCGGTCCGACCCGGACACCTGGGGGACACGGAGGTCGGCCCGCGCCGGCCGACCCCGACGTGCCGGGCGTCGCTACCCGTGGCTGACCCGCAGCTCCTTGATGCCGTTGAGCCAGGCGGCCCGCAGCCGCCGCGGGTCGCCGGTCAGGCGCAGGTCCGGCAGGGTGTCCGCGACGGCGTTGAAGATCAGCTCGATCTCCAGGACCGCCAGCGACTTGCCGAGGCAGAAGTGCGGTCCGCCGCCCCCGAAGCCCAGGTGCGGGTTGGGGTCGCGGGTGATGTCGAAGGCGTCGGGGTCCGCGAAGACCTCGGGGTCGTGGTTGGCGGAGGAGTAGAACAGTCCGACCCGGTCGCCGGCCCGGATCTTCTGGCCGCCCAGCTCGGTGTCCTGGGTCGCGGTGCGCTGGAAGGAGACCACGGGTGTGGCCCAGCGGACGATCTCCTCGGCCGCGGTGGCCGGGCGCTCGCGCTTGAACAGCTCCCACTGGTCGGGGTGGGTGAGGAAGGCGTGCATGCCGTGGCTGATGGCGTTCCGGGTGGTCTCGTTGCCCGCGACGGCCAGCAGCAGGACGAAGAAGCCGAACTCGTCGGAGCTGAGGTTGCCCTGGCCCTCGGCGGCCACGAGCTGCGTGACGATGTCCTTGGCCGGGCACTGCTTGCGCTCGGCGGACATGTTCATCGCGTAACCGATCAGCTCGACGGCCGCGTTGGAGCCGGCCTCCTCGGTGATGGCGTACTCGGGGTCGTCGTACGCGACCATCTGGTTCGACCAGTGGAAGATCCGGGAGCGGTCCTCCTGCGGTACGCCGATGAGTTCGGCGATGGCCTGCAGCGGCAGCTCGCACGCGACCCGGGTGACGAAGTCGAAGTCGCCGTCCCCGGCCGCGGCGCGCGCCCCCGCGACGATCCGGCGGGCCCGCTCGCGCAGCGCGTCCTCCAGGCCGCGGATGGCGCGCGGGGTGAAGCCCCGCTGGACGATCTGGCGGACCCGGGTGTGCTCGGGCGGGTCCATGTTCAGCATGATCAGCCGCTGCGCGTCGATCGCCTCGCGCTGGATGTGCTCGTTGAAGCGGATGATCGCGGTGTTGGTGCGGGAGGAGAAGAGCTCCGGGTGCGTGGAGACGTACTTGACGTCCGCGTGCCGGGTGACGGCCCAGTAGCCCTCGTCGTCGAAGCCGGTGACGCCGCGGGACTGCGGGCACCACCAGACGGGAGCGGTCCGCCGCAGCAGCGCGAACTCGGGGTACGGGACGCGGGCTCGGAGCAGGTCGGGGTCGGTGGCGTCGAACCCCTCGGGAAGCGCGGGGCAGGGCATCGGCAACTCCAAAGTCCGACTCGTCATGGATCCGTGCAGTCCGTACGGTCGCTGCCTTCATTCTGACGGTCCATCAGAAGTTGGCTCGAAAGGTAGTAACGAGTTCTAGAAGTGACAAGGCCTCCGGCGTCAACTGTTGCGCCGCGCGAGGGGTCACGCCAGGCGCGTGCGCGTGCGGAATCTGTGCGAGTCCCGCGCAAGACCCTTGCGGAGCGGGGGTTCCGGTCATAAGACTGCGGGGAGAACTAGAACGCGTACTAGTTTGAAGGCAGGGGTCGCCGGGACGGCCCGCTGCCGCGCAGAGAGGCAGAGAGGACGAGCTCATGGCCGCGGAACCCGTCATCGTCGAAGCCGTACGCACCCCCATCGGCAAGCGCGGAGGCGCGCTCGCCAACCTGCACCCCGCCTACCTGCTGGGCGAGACCTACCGCGAGCTGCTCGCCCGCACCGGCATCCACGCCGACTGCGTCGAGCAGATCGTCGGCGGTACGGTCACCCACGCCGGCGAGCAGTCCATGAACCCGGCGCGCACCGCGTGGCTGGCCATGGGCCTGCCGTACGAGACCGCGGCGACGACCGTGGACTGCCAGTGCGGCTCCTCGCAGCAGGCCAACCACATGGTCGCCAACATGATCTCGGGCGGGGTCATGGACATCGGCATCGCGTGCGGGGTCGAGGCGATGAGCCGGGTGCCGCTCGGCTCGGGGTCCAAGCACGGGCCGGGCAAGCCGTTCCCGGACGAGTGGAACGTCGACCTGCCCAACCAGTTCGAGGCGGCCGAGCGCATCGGCCGCAACCGGGGGCTGACCAGGCAGGACGTGGACGCCCTCGGGGTGCTGTCGCAGCAGCGGGCCGCGCAGGCCTGGGCGGAGGAGCGCTTCAAGCGCGAGACGTTCGCGGTGCAGGTGCCCACCACCGAGGACGAGCAGCGGGCCGGCCAGGGCATGTGGCGGCTGGTCGACCGGGACGAGGGCCTGCGGGACACCAGCATGGAGGCGCTGGCCGGGCTGAAGCCGGTGATGCCGACCGCGATCCACACGGCCGGCAACTCCTCGCAGATCTCGGACGGGGCGGCGGCCGTGATGTGGGCCTCACGGAAGATGGCGCGGGCCCTGAAGCTGAAACCGCGGGCCCGGATCGTGGCCCAGGCCCTGGTGGGGGCCGACCCGCACTACCACCTCGACGGGCCGATCGACGCGACGCGCGCGGTGCTGGGCAAGGCCGGGATGTCCCTGAAGGACATCGACCTGGTGGAGATCAACGAGGCGTTCGCGTCGGTGGTGCTGAGCTGGGCCAAGGTCTTCGGCCAGGACCTGGAGAAGGTCAACGTGAACGGTGGCGCCATCGCCCTCGGCCACCCCGTCGGGGCCACCGGCGCCCGGCTGATCACCACCGCGCTGCACGAGCTGGAGCGGCGGGACAAGGAGTTCGCGCTGATCACGATGTGCGCGGGCGGCGCGCTGGCGACCGGGACGATCATCCAGCGCCTCTGAGACGACGATCATCCAGCGCCTCTGAGGCGCGAGCGCCGCCCCGTCGCCGCGGTCGCGTGGCGGGGTGACGCGGTCCGTGGCGCCCTCGAGACCCTTCTGGGCCCCTGGGGATGGGGGAAGGCCCCGGTGGCCGGCCTGGGGAGGCCGGCCACCGGGGCCTTCGTGGGTCTTTCGCCGCTGGTGGCTTAGTACCAGTGGTTGGCCTGCCAGAAGTTCCAGGCGCCGACCGGGGAGCCGTAGCGGGAGTTCATGTAGTCCAGGCCCCACTTGATCTGGGTGGCCGGGTTGGTCTTCCAGTCCGCGCCGGCCGAGGCCATCTTCGAGGCCGGCAGGGCCTGGACCAGGCCGTAGGCGCCGGAGGAGGCGTTGGTGGCGGTGTAGTCCCAGCCGCTCTCGTGCTCGACGATGTTGCTGAAGGCCGCGAACTGCGCCGGGTCCTTGATCATCTGCTGGGCGATCGCCTTGGCGCTCGTCGGGGCGGCGGCCTGCGCCGGCACGGTGGCGAGCAGGGAACCGGCGGCGGCAAGGCCGACCACGGTGCCCGCGAGGGTCTTCTTGGAGGCGGCGATGCGGCGGATGATGGCGTAGGACACGGAGGGGCCTTCCGTAGGGGGCAGGGCGGTCGCGGCAGGCCGGGGACGCGCGGGGGCCGCTCACGTCGGGTGACGGGGGGCCGTGCGGTCCGGTTACCGGACGGGCCCGGCCCTGGGTTCCCAGGGGGGCCGGTCCGGCCGGCTGCCTTACAGCGGGGTGATCCTGGTGGACCCTTGCGGATCCGGGATCCCGGGGTTGAGCCCCGGGCCGCCGTGGCGACGCATCCAGTTCTACGGCGGCCCCGCGGGGGTTGGCAACGACCCCTCCTACTAGCCCCGGTAGGAGCCGGGGGATCAGGCCCAGGGAGCTGCGTGACGCGCATCCGTACAGGTCAGGGCGCAAGCATGGGGGGCATAAAGGACATATGACCCCGGGTGGAGCCCTACGAACCCGCTTCGTATGTGACGTACGTCCTGTGGGCCGCCTCACCGGCGGAGGCCTCGGATGTCGCGTTCCGTCACGGGATGGACCTGTTTTTGAGGTGCTCTAAATGTCCGATTTAGGGTGATTCGAAGGTGGTGGGGGCGACGAAGGAGGCCTTTCGCGTGGCCCGGCGCAGGGCGCGCAGCAGCGTGCCGCCCAGGGCCAGCGTCAGGACCACCGTCAGCGCGGCCCGTCCGAGGTCCCAGCCGAGGGAGGTGGCGGCGCAGTAGGCGAGGAAGCGCGCCAGGTTCGAGCCGAGCGGGTCGCCGGGGTGGAAGGAGATGCCGGAGGACATGCCCTGGAGCAGCACCCAGCCCTGCAGGTTCATGGCCGTGCCGTACGCGAAGGAGCCCGCGAAGCCGTACGCCGCGAGCAGCGCGAGCTCGCCGCGCCCGCGCAGTCGGTCGGGGGCGGGCAGGAGGCCGGCACCCAGGGAGAACCAGCCCATGGCGAGCATCTGGAACGGCATCCACGGCCCCACCCCGCCCGTCAGCAGGGCGGAGGCGAACATCGTGACGGCCCCCAGCACGAAGCCGAAGCCGGGTCCGAGGACGCGGCCGCTGAGCACCATCAGGAAGAACATCGGCTCCAGGCCGGCCGTGCCCGCGCCCAGCGGCCGCAGGGCCGCGCCGACCGCCGCCAGGACGCCGAGCATGGCCACGGCCTTGGCGTCCACCCCGCCGTCGGACAGGGTCGCGACGACGACGCCGACGAGGAGGGGGAGCAGCGCGGCGAAGAGCCAGGGCGCGTCCCGGGAGTGGCTCAGGCCGGACTGCGCGTCGGCGAGCAGCGGCCAGCCGAAGGCGGCGATGCCGACGAGGCTGACCAGGACCAGGGCGGCGGCACCGCGGGGGCCGATGCGGAGCGGCCGGGCCCGGGAGCCGGGGCCCGGGAGCTTCGGGGTGGGGGCGGTGGGGGGTGCGGTGG